>CAZWRJ010000001.1:0-105008 GCA_964636215.1 uncultured Candidatus Saccharibacteria bacterium
ATAGATGTCATAGGCTCGCTCAATACGGCCTTCGGTTTCTATAACAGTTGGAATCAAAATACTCATAAATACCCTTCGTTACTACCTTATAAGTCTAGCTGAATTAGCACTCACAAGTCAAGAGTGCTAATTATTGATCGTTTCTTGTTAGGTGGTTGTATATTGAGATAGCTAACAAGCCTAGTGCAACTATGGCACCAGCTTCTCCTAATACCAGTGGGGCTGTTATGTGCTCAGTGTTGACATCGATTATTACAGCCACACCGACGACTGCTAACTCACCGACTACTAGCCCTGCTAGCACGGCACGACCAGCTTGTTCACCGTTTTGTTGTACATTGGTCTCAGTCATAGAAATAAGCTTATATAAAATGCTAGGCTCAAGTAGCGTATGTAATGAGTTTTTGGAGGGTTTTTTCGGTTATAAGGCGACTGGCAATATCTTGACGGGCTTCAGGCTTATCCAGTTCTAATTGCATCTCGGGATCTTTATATTGGTCTTTCAGTATTTGCATTCGTATCTCTAGCTCCTCGGCAGTTATTTGAATTTTTTCTTCTTCAGCGATCTGCCCAAGCACCAAGCTAGCTTTGACTCGCTCCACAGCTTGTGGTTTTAAAACTTCATTTTTATATTTTTCTTCTGTCGTGCTCTCGGCTTTCAGAAATTCCGGGAAAGTTTGGCCACGGTAATTCAGATTTTGACGTAGCTCTTGAAGCAATCGATCAATAGTATCGTTAACCAGTGGCTCGGGGGCTTCAACTGTGCTTTTGTCAGTTATTTTCTTGATAAGTTCTGATTCTAGGGCTCTTTTGGCTTCATTTTGTCGTTCTATTAAAAGTTGCTTCTTTATATCAACCTTTAGCTCCGCCAAGGTTTTAAACGGACCGGCTTGGGCCGCTAGGGCGTCATCCAGTTTAGGTAATTCAACCGACTGAACTTTGGTTATATTGACCGTAAAAGTAACCTTTTTATTAGCTAGTGCAGCTACGCTGTAATCTTTCGGGAAAGTCAGGTTAAAGGTCTTTTGGTCGTTAGCTCCAAGTCCGAACAAATTCTCTTCAAATCCTGGTATAAAGGTTTTGCTGCCAAGCGTAAGTGGATAATCTTTACCATCTGCTCCATTTATGGGTTTGCCGTCGCTATCTACGCCACTAAAATCAATCCACACCTGATCACCATTTTGGGCTGGACGATCAACATCACTATGCTTTGCTAAGCGAGTACGCAATGACTCTAGTATCTGTTGAACATCTTGAGTCAATACTTTGGGTTCGCGGCTTGGCATTTTTATATGTTTGTAGTCAGCTAGTTTAATCTCACCAACAATAGCGGTCTTAGCTTCAAATTCTAGGGTACTATACGGTACAAATTTTAGTATCTGGATGGCCGGGGGTCCAATGGGACGAATTTTTTGAGCTTTTAAGGCTTGATCGTAAAGTTGGTCGACGGCTTCTTGAATAAACTCAGTTTGTAAATGATTTTGGTCCAAATGTTTTTCTAGAACTGCAGCCGGCACCTTTCCTGCTCGGAAACCTGGCACTTTAGCATTGCCCTGGAAGTGGCTAAGTACATGGGTTTTAATAGCTGCTAGCTCGCTCTCGCTGGCCACAACATTTAGGATAGCCTCCGTTTTAGACGGGTAACTAACTTTGATTTGCATGGGGGTTTACTCTATCAGAATTTAAGGAGTTTGGCCAGTACTATAGTCATAGCAACTGCAAAGGGAACCTCAACGAACATACCCCAGGGTCGCTCACCCCACTGAATTCGACTATGGAACGTAGAGAACCAGTTCTTATCAGGTCTAGGATTATCAGTTTTCAAAAACCTTATATAGCGTGGAATTTGCAGTAAGTCCGGGCTCGCGCAAAGTAGCGCTCCAGACATAATCAAGAGGTAATGCTCGGGTTTGAGAAAAAAGATGACTAACAATATTGAGCCGGCAATGCCCGCGTCAATTGGTAAGATAAATTTAAGTCGTTCGAGTGCATGTGTTTCATTAGCCCGATCACCATCGTGCGGGATTGCATCCAATGCGAAGTGTGCAATAAAGGCAATTAATAAGGCAATCAAAGGGTTGTGTGGAAGGGCGGCTACAACGACGGCGCCCGTTAATACGTGATTAGTAGCCGTCACGAGCGGCGATAGTCCTTGACGATACTAACAATGCGCTGCAAACTGTGACGTTCTTCTTGGCCGCTACCAAGATTTTTCAAGTTATATTGTTCGTCTTCAAGTTCTTTTTGGCCGACGAATAAAACGTAGCTAATCCCCTTTTTATCTGCAGTTTTAATCTGCTTGTCGATTGGCCTTAAACCAATATCGGTTGCCACATTAACCCCCATTTGACGTAGCTCTCCGGCTACTTTCTCGATATCCACATCTCCTACTCGAACAATATAAATATCGGTTTGATTTCGCAGCTTTGGTAGCAGTTGATGATTCTCCAGAAATTGTCTTAGGGTGATGTCACCCATCCCAAAGCCTACACTTGGCACAGTCTCTACACCAAATAAACTCATAAGATCATCGTAGCGTCCACCGCCAAACATCGAGCGGTTATTCTCTGGATCGTTGTCAAATACTTCAAAAGAAATATCGGTGTAATACTCAAAACCACGCATTAGGCTGGGGTCAAAGACAACATTATCAATGCCCATTCCAGTTAGTTGTTCCAGTAATTGTCGTAACCTCTGAACAGCTGGCAAATTTTGTATTTCTGGTGCTAGATCATCAAGTTTAAGTACATTCAAAAAATCCTGTAAACGCTGGCTGGCACCCTGTTCGCGTTGAGTAGGGCTAAAAACAGCTTCTAGTTGACCGGCAAAATCAGCCTCTTCCAATTTAGCCTTATGATCAATCAATTTACGGATAGTGGCAGCCTGTGTATCATCAAGACCAAGTATCTCTTTCAGCAAAAAGTCCATCAATTGGCGACTGCTTAGCTTAATAGTGTAACTGTCACTCTTAGCTCTAAAAGCCTTCATAATAGCATCGGCAATTCGAATAATTTCAACGTCAGCTGCTAGATCCTCCACGCCGAAAAGATCAACATTTAGCTGGTAGAACTCTCTGCCACGCCCGCGCTGGGTACGTTCATAGCGCCAGCATTGAGGCATTGAATACCACCTAAGTGGGTAAGCAAGCTCTTGGCGTCGGGCAGCAACCAGACGACTAACACTCGGGGTCATTTCGGTACGAAGTGTAACGCTGCGATCACCTCTATCGGTGAAGGTGTAGGTTTGTTCCTGGATAATCTCTTGGTTGCCCTTATTAAGGTAGAGATCAGTTGGTTCTAGAATTGGGGCATCATATTCTTCGTAACCAAAACGCTCACAGACTTCACGCCATTTGCTGAAAATATACCTCTGTAGACGCTGGTCTTCAGGGTAAAAATCCCGAGTTCCTTTTACTGGTTGTGTAGAAAGTGCCATATCGCTAATGTTCCTTGTAATTGAGTATACCAGTCAAAATTGGTCAGTCATCACTTTATTATTAAAGCCGACGTTGGCACACGCTTGCATATCCTGAGTTCTGACGTAGGCGAAATACAATTAACGCCAGCCTATTATTTGGTGCCGAGGAGAGGACTCGAACCTCCATGGGTTGCCCCGCTAGCTCCTAAAGCTAGTGCGTCTACCATTTCGCCACCTCGGCACAGAGTAAATAACGTGAGCTATTATACGGATTTTATCGACAGATTGCACACCGTTGTTGACACTTGAAGACGTCTACGAAATGATATAGGCATGGTAAAACGAAAAAAAGCTAATAAAAGGGTTCTGCCAGGTGCGATTGCCCTATACCGACCTAGTAAAAAGCTGGTGAGGTCTAACATCGTCAGTTTTACTGTTTATCTTATCTTGCCAGGTATCTACACCGCCTTCCTGGGCTTTTATATTGGTGGCTACGACCCTAAGTCTTTCCACGAATTAACGGCCATTCCTAGTGTGGCTGTTTTAGTAGCTATCGCAGGAGTTATTTCACTTTTAGCTTTGCCAATTGTGCCTTATCTTAGTTTACAAAGTGCCAAGAACCGTAAAGTATCAGTAGTTCAGGCTTTCAACGAAGGAGTGCCGTTCTTTTGGCGGCTGATACTGATGAATATAGTGATTGGGGTTCTGGTGGTAGTAGGACTGTTGTTATTCATTGTGCCGGGGTTAATCGTGATCAGACGTTATTTTCTGGGCCAGTATTACTTAATCGATCAGAATTTGCCCATTAACGAGGCCATGAGTCAAAGCGCCAAGGAGACCAAGAACCATAGTTGGGCTATCTGGGGCATCATTGGTTTCACGGCACTACTTAGCTTGACCAGGGTTATACCCTTATTTGGAGCACTGATCAGCATCTACTTGGGCACCATGTACGCTGCTGCACCGGCTATGCGTTATTTTCAAATCCGCTCCCTAGCTAACAAAGAAAACTAAATAGACAATCTGTAAAAGCCCAGTTGAGCATCGCCATAACTTTTAGATCGCACTAGCTCTAGCGCTTGTAGATCCGGTAGGCTTTGACCCCCAGGCCAAGATAAAACTAAAAGTCCGCCCTGTTTTAAATGATTAGTAAGTTTATTAATAAGACTAGTATCAATCTTGTCATACGGAGGATCGATTAGTAGTAATTGGAATAACTGGTGTGGGTTTTGATCTGACCAACTATTCACATTAGCACGAATGCTCTTCAACCGCCCCGGGTCAATATCTAATTTTTGACGGTTTTTCGCTAAGGTATCGGAAGCTTTTTTATCAATTTCTATCGCAACCACTTCAGAAGCCCCACGACTAATCGCCTCTAACGCCAGAGCACCGCTGCCGGCAAAAGGATCTAGTACCGATAACCCTTCGATATCCCCTAAGCTATTGAATAATCCAGCACGAACTCGTTCCGCCATTGGATGAGTACGTTGGTTTTTAGGGCTATCGAATGTTCGTCCACCCAAACTTCCAGCAATTATCCTCATGGCTTTATTTGTCCGGCATCAAGTAGAGCGCTGTACCAAACCAAGGTGACAGTGCGGACAATGTCTGGGCCGAGTTTATGTCGAACCTGGTAAGCTAGTTTTGGTGTCCAACCGGTTTTACTGTATTTGTCGTACATACCGAGCACTGCTATCTCTCTGGCAATTCTTTTGAAGTACTCCGTTGGGCCTAACTCTCTTATAGCTCTTAGGTCATCTTCAGTTGGTACAGCATCGCCGAAACTAAGGGGTTTAAATAGCATGGCGACTCCGATTTCAAACCACCAATGGGTCATCATAAGTCCCTTTGTCCCCCACATTTTCCAGTTATTTTGAACTTGCTCTCGGCGCGTGTCTCCTGGAATAACCATTTTTTTACGAACTGTGGTGCGTGTCTCTAGTCCTTGACCACCCCGTAATTCAACCAGTTTTTCTTCAAAGGGATAATGATGGGCTGGTGTTAGTCCGTCTACAAGCGCATGGGCTAACCAAGCCGCCTCAAAAGCAGCTCTTTCCTTATTACCAGCTTTCAGTTGCTTCACGAGTAATTGATAATGATCGACGATTAGTTCAATAATTTTAGAATCGTCATCATTAAATGGACTATAGAAGTGCCAGGGCTCGTCTTGAGCGGGGCTTTTTCGTTTAATACCATCTGGCCCATTTCTACCTTCAAATTGTAGGATACGACGAAAACTAGGGAAAAGGTTGTCATCTGGCAATATTTTGGACAGATGACGCCTGGCTACTCGGTCAATCTTCTGATGAGCGCCTAGGGCGCGACCGGATAATTTAGTAAGGGTGGTTCCAGCATACATTTTATTGTTCCAGGTGTTAGTTTAAGCTCGTAATAGCTCTGAGGTTCGTCACGCGACGGGAAAGTCGCTTGTATTTTAGCAGATCTTCGCCTTGGTCGATAAACTCTTGAGCCGCAGAACGAGCGGCGCTAATTAGTTTCATGTCGCTTAATTTAGCTACTTTTAAGTCCAAGATGCCGTGCTGCATTGTGCCGTAAATCGCTCCGGGACCGCGCAGGCTAAGATCTAATTCGGCCAATGAGAAGCCATCATTATTAGCTGACAGGGCTTTTAATCTAGGGCTAGGAGACATGGCGCTATCGAGCATTAAAAAACAATAACTTTGGTGGGTGCTACGGCCAATGCGACCTCGAAGTTGATGTATTTGGGCCAGACCAAAACGCTCGGGATTTTCAACAACCATAACCGTAGCATTTGGCACATCGACGCCAACTTCAATCACTATGGTAGTAATTAACATGTCTAGCTTATGGTCTGCAAAAGCCTGCATTACTCGATCCTTGGCTTCAGCCGGTAATTTCCCGTGCAACAAACCGACTCGATAGTCTTTGAAGGGTCCTTTGCTAAGATCATTGAATACTTTCTCGGCTGAGCGAGCGTTTATGACGTCCGATTCCGATACTAGTGGGCAAACCACAAACGCCTGCCGGCCAGTATTTAAAGTTTTTTTGACTAGGTCATAAGTCTTTAAACGATCGGACGGGGTAACAAGCCTTGTAGTAATAGCCAGACGCCCAGCCGGTTTACTGTCTATGATTGATACGTCCAATTCGCCATAAAGGGTCAACGCTAGGCTACGCGGGATCGGCGTGGCCGTCATACTCAGTAGGTGTGGGGCGTGACCAGCTTTAGCTAGCAACTTTTTCCTTTCTTCAACTCCAAAACGATGTTGTTCGTCGACGACTACCAATCCCAGAGCGTGCATATCCACTTTGGTTTGTATTAGAGCATGTGTTCCAACTACTAGACGTATGTCGCCATTTTTAATGCGACGCTGAGCGGACGTTTTTTGAGCAGTACTCAAACTGCCCACTAACAAACCAATCTGTTCGGACATACCCATAGGTTCCAGCAGTTTGAAGAGAGTACCTGCGTGTTGTCTGGCCAGCAGCTCAGTAGGAGCCATGAATGCAACTTGAAGACCTTGTTCCATGACCATCAAGGCTACCATAGCTGCTACCACCGTCTTACCAGAACCAACATCGCCCTCAACTAAGCGGTTCATTGGCCGAGGCTTACCTAAATCTTTATAGATTTGCCAGATGGTTCGTCTTTGAGCATCAGTTAACTTAAAGGGGAGGTTGGCCACAAACTTTTTAGCTAGTGTTTCATTAAAATCTATTTTTAGCGATTTATTAGCTAGCTGCTCTTGTTTATTCAGCAGGGCAGCCAAAGTAAGTTCAAAAACTTCCTCAAAACCAAGGCGGTGTTTAGCTCTATTTAAGTCATCTACTGAACCAGGAAAGTGTATAGATTCTACGGCTTCGTGTCGGCTAATTAAGTTTTGTTCATCCAGCAACCACTTGGGTAGGGATTCTGGGCTACGTCTAATTGACGGCGTAAGTTCTTTTAGTAGGCGACGAATTTGACTTGACTTTAGTCCCTTGGTTTCACGGTAGACGGGTACAATTCTGGCAGTATTAACCGGAAAATCGCTAACTAGCTCAACGGATGGGTTCATAATACTAAGGTGTTGGCGGCTAAGTTCAAATTCTCCAGAAATGAAATATGGTTGATTATGCTTTAGGCTTGCAGCCCGGTAAGGTTGGTTGAACCAAATCAGCCTAACACTGCTAGTTTCGTCGCTAGCCACTGCTTCAGTTATATGTAGACCACGACGGACATAGCGGCCTCTAGCCTGCTTGATTACGGCTTTTATAGTAACTACACCGGGTTTAATTTGGCCAATAGACTGGACGTGAGAGTAGTCGTCGTAGCGTCTAGGATAATAGTCAATTAGTTGTTCAACTGTTTCAATACCCAGAATTTTAAACTTCTTAAGAAGCTCGGGCCCCACACCTTTCAGTGCAGTTAAATTACCGCTCACCTTCATGACAAGCAGTATAACGCTGGTTACTTAGCTTTTTTAACTAAAAAGAAGATACTGGGTCCGAAGTAGGCTTTGGCCAAAGTGGGCTGCATAACTTTTTCTAACGATAACATCAGACTGCGAGGGACTATTTTTTTGAGTCCAGGACTTCGTAAATTGGAGACAGATAGAACTTTTTCAACTTTAAATCCAGCGTGGGCTAGTTGCTTGACCACCGTTTTGGGGTTGTGATTCACGAAGGCTATTTCGTCTGACTTCTTGTTGGACTCAGACCTTATATCAACCGGTTCTTTGGGTAATTTTTGGGCTTTAAGCACGTGTTTTATGCGATTCCGAGCGTGAGCATAGTTGGCAACCTCTAGTAGCAAATAACCGTCATCGCTCAATACTCTATGGAATTCTTTAAATTCAGTGGTCGGATCAGGTAGATGATGCATAACTCGAATCACTGTCAGTAAGTCAACCGACCCGTCAGTAAATTTGAGGGCATCGGCTTGGGTGAGCAAGCGTTCGATGTTGGGGTGATCCTTCAGAAAATTCTTGGCTATATCAAGTTGTTGCTGACTTGGTTCAGCTAAAGTCACTTTGTCGGCATAGTTTTCTAGTAAAATGCATAGTCGCCCGAAACCACCACCAACGTCTGCAGCGTGCCTAAAATGCTGGTTTTTTAACAAACGTTTGATGGCCATTTCTTCTGCCATATGCTCGTAGTCGCGACCTTGCCAATACTGTTGGTAATTATGTTTTGGGTCGTTGTACTGTGTAGCGCTTAGTTTATCTTTTGCCATACGGGTTTTAAGTATATCTTACGTAAGCACGATTTTGACGAAATGACGTTTGCCAGCCTGAAGAACATCGTGATTTTTGAGGATTAGTTCACCTTGTGCGACTTTATCACCATTAACTTTTACTGCACCTTCGTCTAGTAGTCGGCGAGCTTCAGTTTTACTACTAGCCAGTTTAGACATTACAAGTAAATCGATAGTATCAATAGTATCTTTGCCTAAGTTGAATTCTGCCATATTTGTAGGTAGTTCTCCCCTGCTGAACTGTGCCACCCATCTATCTTCAGCTCTTTGGGCAGCTTCACTGCCGTGTAATTCTTTGACAATTTGGTGGGCCATAACAAGTTTGATATCACGGGGGTTGGCACCGCTGACTAGTTTTTTTGCAAAGTCGCCAACTTCATTTAAAGGCATATCTGAAGCGTGACGAAGATAATCGATAATAAGCTCATCATTCAGAGCCATTAACTTACCGAATTTTTCCTCCGGGCTGTCATCCAACCATATACAGTTACCAGTCGACTTACTCATTGGCTGGCCATCGGTGCCCATAATCATTGGGGTCTCTAGCACAAATTTCTCGCGGTGATTCATTTTGGCCTGAAGTTCACGGCCCATTAACATGTTGAATTCTTGATCAGTACCACCTATTTCCAAATCAACGTCCATGACTACTGAGTCGTAGCCCTGTAATAAGGGGTACATGGTCTCATGGAACCAGACGGTATCGCCTCGACTTAACCGACGAGTGAATGATTCTCGCTTAAAAAGTTGAATGGCTGAAATGTTTGAACCTATTCTAATTATATCTTCAAGACTGAGCTTGGTTAACCAGTCACCATTCTTTTTGACATGAACTTTATCAAAATCCACCACCAGTGAAGCCTGGCGTTTCCAATCTTTAATATTTTCTTCAACCTGCTCTGGAGTAATGAGTGTTCTAGCTTCGTTTCTTAGTGATGGGTCACCGGCTAAGACGGTGCCAGTCCCGAACAAAAAAATCGTTTCGTGCCCCGCCCGGGCAAAATCCATAAGTTTCTTAAGTCCAATGGCGTGACCGAGATGAAGCTTAGGTGCCGTGGGATCAAATCCTTGGTACAAGCGAATCCTTTTTTTCTTTAATAGCTCTTTTAAATTGGCTTCGCCTGGTAAAACCTTCGCCACACGTCGTCCAAAAATGTTATCCATGTCATCACTCATGGAAATCAGTATAGCGTAGTCAGACAATTTTGGACCAGCTGTAGACTGGCATTGCTAGAGTTTTTGCTATAATGGTGTGGTCACAGATGAGTATTAAAGTTTCATAATGTCTATTAAATCAGGCGCCGGACGCCGAGGTGGGAACCTGGGTCGTAAGGGTAAGAATACCTTCATAACCAAGAGTGGCCAGGCTATACGCATCAACAGGTCTCTTGTCGACAAGGTTCGTTCGAGGCGGGCCACTTATGCCAAACAGAGAGCACAACGCCTGGCTGGGATGCCCAAGAGTCGAGTTAAACGCTTTTTTTATCGCTTGCAGCCTAAGCGCTTATACCACTATTGGTTCAGCCGTGAAGGAGCCATTATGGCTCTTAAGGTGTTCGGCATTGGAACACTAATACTTTTCTTGCTGACAGTTGGAGTTTTCGCTTATTTCCGTAAAGATCTGCCTGATATTACCGATATATCCGGCAATAACATCGGTGGTAGCGTGCGTTACTACGACCGCACCGGCAAAACCCTTCTCTGGGAAGACGTCAATGGTATTAAACGTATACCCGTACAAGATGATCAAATTTCCACTTATATAAAGCAAGCTACGGTGGCTGTTGAGGATAAAGATTTCTTTCATCACGGTGGTTTTGACGTCCGAGGCATAACTCGCGCAGCATTCAATAACGCTTTTGGTCATGGAGGTACGACACAGGGTGGTTCCACCATAACTCAACAGCTAGTCCGTTTAACTCAGGATGAAATTGGCAAGCAGCAGACTATCAGCCGTAAAGTTAAAGAGTTGATTCTAGCAGTTGAGCTGGAGCGCGAATATAACAAGCAACAGATTTTAACTGGTTATTTAAATGCTGCACCGTACGGCGGTATCGAGAACGGCGTAGAAGCAGCCGCGCGTGATTATTTCCAAAAGTCGGCTAAAGACTTGACGCTTGACGAAGCGGCCATGTTAGCCGCTATCCCTAAAGCGCCAAGTTTTTATTCCAAATATAGTGAGTATTTCGACAAGCAAGCTACTATCGATCGTCAACATTATATTTTAGATCTGATGGTTGATCAAAACATGATCACTCCTGCGCAAAGAGATGCAGCCGTAAAAGTTAACACCATTGCCAAGATTAAGCCTAGACCAACTCAATACGCCGGTATTAAAGCACCTTATTTTGTACTGGCTGCTCAGAAAGAGCTAGAAGCCACCTACAGCGATAGTGCCAATAGAAGTGGGTGGAAGGTCATAACAACTGTTGATCTAAAATTGCAAAAGTTGGCCGAAGATGCCGTGCGTAATGACATCCCGACTCTTAATGCTTACGGAGCTGATGAAGCCGCATTTGCTGCCGAAGATGTAAAGACAGGTGAAATGGTAGCGCTGGTGGGTGGCGTGGACTTTACCAATCCGGACCATGGAAAAATCAATTACGCTCATGATGTCTTTATAGCGCCTGGTTCAAGCTTTAAGCCTTATGACTACACAGCACTTATTGATAAATCTACCAATGCCGGAGCCGGCTCAGTGCTTTACGACAGCCAGGGGCCACTACCAGGCTATGCTTGTACCATAAAGGGCTTACCCCCGCCTAAAGGCAATAGCAATTGTCTGCAAGATTATGACTTTAGAAATCCCGGACCGATGACACTGCGTTATGCGCTTGGTGGTTCCCGAAACATTCCTGCCGTTAAGGCCAACCTGATTGCTGGCACTCAAAACGTTATTGATATGGCTAGCGCTATGATGGCCAATACCCAAGATAAAGCAGCTGGGCGTCTTAGCTATAATTGTTATAAGGATGGGGCTGACCTATCACCAAGCGCTGACCGTGAAAAATTGCAGGCTTCCACTACCCAGTGTTATGGGGCTTCGGCTATAGGTGACGGTGCTTTCCTGCATCTAGACGACCATGTCAACGGTTTAGCCACTTTGGCACGGCTAGGTAAAGCCATACCTAGAACTTACATTCTGAAGATTTTGAATTCTTCTGATAAGCAATTATTTGAATATACCCCGCCGGCTGGCGAACAAGTCGTTCGTCCAGACAGCGCTTACATAGTCAATAATATGGCTTCTGACCCTAATGCTAGCTACTTGCCTAGCAGTTATAAATTCCAAAGTTACAATGGTTGGAAGTTCGCTGTAAAAACCGGTACGACTAATAATGGTTATGATGGTCTTATGGCTAGCTGGTCTAGCCAATATGCGGCAATTTCTTGGGTAGGCTACCATACTAGAAACCAGGCGCTCGGCGGGTTCATGGAATATATGACTGAACCAATTACGCGTCCCTGGATGCAAGGAGCCCACGATGCCCTTCATACCACTCCAAAAAACTGGGAGAAACCATCGGGAGTTCAGACTTTGCCGGCTTACGTAGTGAGGGTTAATCCAGGTATTGGTGCCGTGGTGCCGAGCGCTAGCACTGATCTCTACCCTTCTTGGTATCAAAAACCCAAAACTAGTACCACTAACAAAAATATTGATATTGTCAGTAATAAACTAGCAACAGAATGTACTCCACCTAGAGCAATAAAGGAATCCAGCACAACCAGTACTAGCGGTTTTTCGGTTGATATATTTGTCGATGCTACTACGGCCAACACTAGTCAGAAAGATGATGTTCATCATTGTGACGATAAAAAGCCGTCGGTTTCATTAGACGATTCAAGCATAGATTGTCCAGATTCGGGATGCGTAATTAGTGCTCACGTTAGTCACGGTACTCATCCACTATCCAGTAGCAGGTTCCCAGGCAAAGTCACATTCTCGGTTGATGGACGCGAGGTTGGTTCCAAAACAGTTAGTTCCGATGGTCAAGTTTCCATAAACTATGTGCCAGATTTTTCAGGCACTAAGACGCTGGGGGTTACGGTGGTTGATAGTGTGTTATATGAGAATAGCGATAGCGGCGAGATTAGCGCCACTGCCGGCGGCAGTGTTTCTCTTGTAGCTTTAACGCCTGATGGAGACAGTCTTAAAAGATCAGACGTGAACTTTACATGGACTGATCTAGGCCCAGGGGTTCTTTATAATGTTTTTTGGAAATGTTCTGTCAATGGTTCAGCTACCGGGATTAGTGGCACTTCCTACAATCCTGATGATAATGCACTCTATATAGGGTTGTATCCGCGAAACTGTACTTGGTCAGTGGAATCTTCCACTGGTCAACATACTAATACTAATACGTTTAAACTTACTGGGCCTTAGCCTTTTTCCAGAAAAGTATTTAGAGCACTACGCACATCGGGTACACCAATATAGCCAGTTGGTTGCTTGCCTTTAATTATGGGACCAATAGCTCCAGCCAGCCCTAACTTTTTGGCCTCTAATATTCTCTTGTCGACATAAGGAACATGGCGTAGCTCGCCGGACAATCCAACTTCACCGAAAATGGCAGCATTTTTCTTAAGTTGCATACCGCGGGCTGCTGAAGCAATAGCCATAATGATAGCCAGATCAGCTGCTGGTTCGGTGATCCTTATGCCACCAACTATATTCACGTAAATATCTTGGTCGCTTAAATTCAGTTTGGTCCTCCGCTCCAGCATAGCTACCAGTAGATTAACCCTGTTCAAGTCAATGCCACTTACTGCGCGTTTGGGATAACCGTAGCTAGTGCGATTAACCAAAGCTTGCACTTCAACTAAAAGTGGTCTGCTACCTTCCATAGTGGCTAAAACCACTGAGCCATCCGTTATCTGACGCTCGGCTAGGAGTGCTTCAGAAGGGTTACTGACCGGTACAAGGCCCTTTTCGGCCATTTCAAAAATAGCTGTTTCATTTGTAGGGCCATAGCGATTCTTAGTAGCTCGAAGAATCTTAAAGCCATCGTAGCTTTCACCTTCCAGCTGTAATACTACATCGACGACGTGTTCTAAAAGTTTTGGGCCGGCGATGGAACCTTCCTTGGTTACATGCCCGACTAAAATTAGTGCTGTGCCATTTTGCTTTGCAGCTAAACTGAGCATAGCTGTACTATTTGTTATCTGGCTAGGGCTACCGGCTGCTGAAGCAATGTCAGAGCAACTAAGTGTTTGGATAGAGTCTACTATCACAGCCTGATAGGTTCCTTCCATGATAGTACGAGCCACATCATCGGTATTATTACTAGTGGCAAGTTGTAGATTGGCTTGTTTTAGTCCCAGCCGTTTGGCTCTAAGCCCAACTTGATGAGCAGATTCTTCCCCGCTAACGTAGAGCACTGGCTTTTTGCCCGCTAGACTTTCGGCTACTTGGAGTAAAAGGGTACTCTTGCCAACCCCGGGTTGCCCGGCCAATAGATTAACGCTACCGATCACCAGACCACCACCAAGCACTTGATCGATATCGACAATGTTAGTAGTTAATCTTCGCTGATCATTAGCAACAGCCTTACTAAGGGATTGGGGCTCTAGACGGTGCCCAGAAGACTTAATGCCGCTGGTAGATACTTGAATTTGTTCGTTCAAAGTATTCCATTCACCACACGAATAACAACGGCCACTCCAGGTGGAGCTAGTTGCACCACAACTACTGCAAATATACTGAGCGGACTCCCGTTTGACCATGAACTTAGTCTAACAGATTATTGCTTTTGCAAGGTAGTCGGTCGACTGTCAATAGCTTGGATTAATTGATTTTCTTCGATTGCTATGGCGTTCCGTTTTTTGACTAGAGCATTGTACTGGTCGATTAGATCGCGTATTTCTACAACTGTGGCATTGTAGGAGTTCACATCGGAGTTAAAGCCCGGTACCTGGGCATTATAGGCTTTGTAATTCTTGGCAGCTAAATATTGGTTCAACTGAGCTCGTTTGGCATCTAAAGATTGTTTTTGACTGCTTAGAGAGCGTTCCAGATCCTCTATTTGTTGTTTAAGCTGTGTTATCTGTCTATCATAGTTAGCTACGGTAGTTTGGCGATCTGAAAAGGCCTGCTCATAGTGCTCAGAAAAAGCGACAATTGCCAGACGGTTGCTAAAATAACGTTTGTAATAAGCTTCTAGGGCTTCGGGCAGCTTTCTAACTTCAGTACCTAGTATGGAATGTAGTTCATCGTTTATGTCGGCGCCTTGTTTCTGATAATTGGCAATAGTTTGATGCAAACGCTTATCGGTGACATTAGCGTAGGCTTGTTTGACTAGTTGGTTGACATTGTCTTTGTCTTTGGACGACAACCGGTCATAGGCAGCATGTAACAATTCGTGAGCCGCTGTTACTTCCAAAACTCCATTTAGCCTCGGGTCATCTATATTATCAATGTAAATTCCTTGCCCTGAAACGTAGCAGCCCAGTACGATGGTTTGTTCACCAGCCCGGCAATGCTCGGCAAAGCTGGTTTTATCGTCTAAAGAAGGATGATAGACATAGAAAAGATGCCTAGTCGAGTCGTTCATAGTGGTTTCGGTAGCCAATTGAGCTACAGCCGCAGCAGGATGATAGCCGAGCAGTCGACCCCAGTCACTAATTGCTTGGCGTTGCCACCAAACCCCTAACCCAATCAAAACTATGACTAACAAAAAGGCGAGGTTTAATGAGTTTTTGGTCGGTTTTTTTCTAGTCAGGAGCTGAGAGGTATTATTCAGACCCGACGACATAAGACAACTCGCGGTCCTTGGTCTTGACCTTTAGGATGTGACCTTTTTGATATTTGTCGTTTAGTAGTTCCAGGGCAATATGATCCTCTAGGGTGTCTTGGATTAATCTTCGCATGGGCCTCACGCCATTTTTAGCATCATAGCCATGTTCAAGTAAATAGTCCTTGGCAGCTTGAGAAACCTCTAGGCCAATGCCGTGTTTAATTAACCTCTCGCCAAGCTCGTAAAGCTGAAGATCGAGAATTTTTAATACATTTTTCTTAGTCAGAGCTCTAAAGACAATGACTTTATCTATACGGTTAAGTAGCTCTGGGCGCATTATTTTTTTGAGTGCATCTTGAACCTTGTCACGATTGGCAGCGTGCAAGCTATCTAGGTCGCTCATGTCACCATTGTCTTCGACTCTAAAGCCAAGATTAGCTTCTTTCTGCAAGGCTTCGGCACCAATGTTACTTGTCATAATAACGATGGTGTTAGAAAAGTCGATTTTTCGACCCTTAGCATCAGCCAGTACGCCGTCTTCTAGGATTTGCAGGAGCATATGGAAAACATCTGGGTGGGCTTTTTCAATTTCATCAAATAGCACTAAGCTATAGGGCTGGCGGCGAATTTTATCGGTCAGCTGGCCACCTTCATCGTAACCCACGTAACCGGCCGGTGCTCCTACTAAGCGTGCCACAGTATGATGTTCGCCAAACTCGCTCATATCAATTTTGACGAGAGCGTCTTCAGATCCAAAGAACTCCCTGGCAAGGACTCTGGCAAGTTCTGTCTTTCCAACCCCGGTTGGACCCAGGAAAATAAACGATCCAATAGGACGACCTGAGGCGCTAACTCCCGAACGATTACGCCGCACAGCTTTGGCAACAGCGTCAACAGCTTCAGTTTGGCCAATAACATACTTGCTCAGATTTTTCTCTAGGTTCAGCAAGTACCTAGCTTCCGAACGAATAACTTTATTGACTGGGACGCCAGTCATCCGGGCTACAACATCAGCCACATCTTCACTATTCATGGTGATTTTCTTAAGCGCCCGACCTTTAGCCTTAAGTTTCTTTAGTTCTTCATGAATTTGACTAGCCCTTTGTTTATAACGAGCAGCTTTCTCATAATCTTCGGCGTCGACTGCCTCATCAATCCGTCCATTAACCAGCTTTAGTTCTTTCTGTAGTTTTCGAACTTCTGGTGGGGTCTTGCCCTTATCAACTCTTAGATGAGCAGCAGTTTCATCAAGTAAATCAATGGCTTTATCGGGCATAAATCGGTCACTAATATAACGTTTGGCGAGATTGGCGGTATCGTCAAGAACTTCGTCACTGACTTTTACGCCGTGGAATTCTTCATAGTGTTTTCTTAGGCCTTTCAAGATAGCGATGGTCTCAGGTAAGGTCGTTTCCGGTACTTGGATCGGCTGGAAGCGTCTTTCTAGAGCAGCGTCCTTCTCAATGTGCTTAGTATACTCAGTCGTAGTGGTGGCGCCGATGACCTGTATTTTACCTCGAGCTAATGCTGGCTTTAAGATGTTGCCCGCGTCCATTGCGCCCTCGGCCGCTCCAGCTCCAACAATCAAATGCAGTTCGTCAATAAATAGTATGGAGTGTTCGTCTTGGTCAAGTTCAGACATAACTTTCTTAAGGCGTTCTTCGAACTCACCACGATATTTTGTGCCGGCGATCATACCGGCCAAATCAAGCATTACAATTCGTTTATCTAGGAGGCTGTCAGGTACATCCTCAACTACTATACGCTGAGCTAACCCTTCCACGATAGCTGTCTTACCTACGCCTGGTTCACCAATTAACACTGGGTTATTTTTAGTACGTCGATTCAGAATAGTTATGACTCGGCGAATTTGTGGTTCTCTGCCAACCACAGGGTCGAGTTTGCCGTGTCTAGCAAGATCAGTTAGATCCGTACCAAAAAAGTCTAATGCGGTTTTTCGCTGTTTTTTACTACGACGATGGCGCTCGGTGGCCGCTTCGCTTTGTTCCTCGTATTGCTGACGACTTAGAAATCTCTCCAGCTCGTTGGTTAGCATATCGACATTGATGTTCATGTCTTGCAGTAGCTTGGTAGCTCTAGCATTTTTCTGACTCAAAATGCTGTAAAGAATATGTTCGGTGCCAGTAAATTCTTGGCTAAATTCTTGGGCAAAATCAACAGCCATTTTCAAGGTTAGTTTAGCCGTTTCACTGAGACCTTTAGCTCCCAGATTAATAACCAATGTCTTGGGTGTTAGGTTGAGTACCAGCCGTGCTCTGTCGAGCGTTACGCCGGCATCACCCAAAATTTTGGCACCCATGCTACCTTCTTGAGCTAGCACCCCCAGTAACAAGTGTTCAGTACCTACATAGGCACTGCCGAAACTGCGAGCTATGGCATCAGCATGCTTTAGGCTAGCTACGGCGTTATCAGTCAAATGATTAGAAAAATCTTGATTATCAAATGAATTTGGCATCATAAAATGTTTCTCACCCTCTTAGCGATATTTTAAATAACCGCCCTTTCATTATAGCAATTAGCACTCGACAGTCAAGAGTGCTAATTACAGATGTGTCTACTGCTTTTCTGGGAGAAAACGAAATTATTTTTCTTCTGTACCGTGCTCTTCAATAGCTTCAAGTAGGGAGCTTTCCAATTGCTCTTTTTTCTTGATCTTTGGCACTACGGTTTTGGCAGCCGCTGTAGTTGCTTTGGGAGCGGGTGCCGTTGCGGCTTGTTCGGCAGCAATATCAAGCTCAAAACCAGTTAGCTTACTGGCTAAACGAACATTTTGACCGCTTTTACCGATAGCAATACTGAGTTGATCCTCAGGTACTATAACCCGCGCTTTGTTGTGGACTGTGTCTAGCTCTACTTTAGCTACTTTAGTTGGACTAAGGGCGTTAGTTATATAGTTAGTAGGATCTCCATCCCATACAATGATGTCAATTTTTTCTTGTTCACCAACTTCACCCATAACAGCATTGACACGGGTACCGTGACCACCAACGAAAGTGCCTACTGGATCCACGCCTGGGACATTACTAGCTACGGCAATCTTGCTACGAACTCCGGCTTCGCGGGCGATTCCCTTAATTTCTACTGCACCACTTTCCATTTCAGGGACTTCGCCCTTGAATAACCATTCAATAAACTGGGTGTTGCCACGAGAAACAACTAGCTGAGGGCCACGGAACCCTCGTTCGACATCTTTAAGGAAAACTTTGAGGCGTTGGCCTGGATAGTAACGCTCGCCTTGAATTTGTTCGCTTCTAGGCATGATACCTTGGGCCTTACCTAAATCAACTCGAACTATATTACCTTCTACTCGTCCAACAATTCCATTAACTACCGTACCGATTTTATCTTCATACTCAGCCATGATAATCTCACGCTCGGCTTCACGCAGTCGCTGCAAAATAACCTGTTTGGCGGTTTGGGCAGCCACTCGTCCAAACGCTTCTATCTTTTCGTGAACTTCCACAAAGTCCCCGAGCTTAGAGCCTTTTTTCAGAGCTTGAGCGTTCTTTAGGTTGATCTCGAAGTGTTCATCGTTGACCGTTTCTACCACTTCTTTGCTGACATAAGCATCAACGTTGCCATTATTAATATTCATGGTGACACGCACTTCTTGTTCACGATCTCCGTAATCGCGTCTATAAGCGGCTGCCAAAGCTTGTTCTACAATTTCTTGAACAACCTCTTCGGGTAAATTTTTCTCTTCGGCAATGGTCTTTACAGCCAGAGCTAATTGTTTGATATCGAGGTCCACGTTGACTACTCCTTACTTATGAAAAAGGCCGACCTGTTTGGCCGGCTTACTGAGTATAATTTTATCTTGGTTTGCAGTCGTTGTCAATCACACGGCAAAATCTTTACTCCTTATCGGTTAAAATTAGATTGATGAGTAAAAGTGTTAGACGTTTATACGAACAATTTAAGCCGGCACACTATCAATTGGATCTTGCGCCTGATCGAACTCATAAAAAATTCACAGGTAGTGTTATTATTGCCGGTCAAAAGGTTGGCAGACCATCTCAGAGACTAACTTTTCATCAACATGGGCTCAAAATTACTGCCGCAGAAGTTACCCATCATAGCAAAAAAGGGCAACGTAGCTTAAGGGTCGATAGGATTAATTCTCACAAAAATTTTGACGAAGTCAGACTGCATTTCAAGGTACCAATTCACCCTGGAAGATACCAAGTTCGCTTGACGTTTGCCGGCGATATTTCTAGGCAGATGAATGGGATTTACCCTTGTTTTTTCAAAGAGGATGGCAAAGATAAAGAGCTGGTGGCCACTCAGTTCGAGAGTCACCATGCCAGAGAAGTTTTCCCTTGCATCGATGAGCCAGAGGCTAAAGCAACTTTTGATCTGACCTTGACTAGTCCAAAAGGCGAAGTCGTTTTAGCCAACACACCAGTTAGATCACAAACTCTTAAAGGCAACCAACAAACCACCACCTTTGAGACAACACCGATAATGTCAACCTATCTACTGGCCTTTGTCTATGGAAACTTGTCATACAAAGAATCTAAGACAAAATCTGGTGTAGTGGTCAGAACTTACGCCACAAAATCCAATGTTGAACTAACCGATTTCGCCCTCCAAACTGCCGTTAAATGCTTAGACTTCTATGAAGAATATTTCAATATCAAATACCCCTTGGCTAAGTGTGATCTGGTAGCTTTGCCGGATTTCTCCAGTATGGCTATGGAAAACTGGGGACTTATTACTTTTCGTGACTTGGGGTTAGTGGTTGATCCAAAGCATACTACTCTAGCCAGCCAGCAAATCGTGGCTTTAGTAGTAGCTCACGAATTAACCCATCAATGGTTTGGCAATCTGGTTACTATGCGCTGGTGGACGGATCTGTGGCTTAATGAGGGTTTTGCCACTTGGATGGAGTATTTAGCAGTTGATCACCTTTTCCCTGATTGGCAAATCTGGACTCAATTTATTGTTGATGAGCAACAACAAGCTTTGAAACTCGACGCTCTTGAGCACACCCATCCTATTGAAGTGGCCGTCAAGCACCCAGATGAAATTCGAACCATCTTTGACGTAGTTAGTTATAGCAAGGGTGCCAGTGTTATCCATATGCTACATGATTATTTAGGTCCCGAGAGCTTTCGTGATGGACTAAGACATTATTTAGCTACCCACTCTTATAGTAATACTGATACTGTTGATCTTTGGAAGAGCTTGGAAGACATATCTGGCAAGCCGGTAAGACAGTTTATGCATGCCTGGACAGCTCAGGCTGGTTTCCCAGTAATTGAATCCAAATTAAACGAGGACGGGTTGCTCCTAAAACAGCGACGGTTTTTTGCCAACCCTCGTCACTCCAAACAACCAAACAATACCTGGCCTGTGCCACTACTAGTCCATGGCCAAAACGGCGTTCTACCAGAAAGTCTAAATAAGCACCAGATATCTTTAAAACACAGTGATGACCAGGCTATAAAATTGAACACAGGACAAAGCGGTTTCTATCGTACGGTCTATAACGCCACACAATTGGAAAACCTGGGGAAACAGATCGACCGTGGTCATTTTGAGCCTTTGGATAGACTGGGTATTTTGAGTGATTTATTTGAGTCTGCTAAGGCAGGCTATAGCGACACTAGTGATGCCTTGCACTTCCTTGAACATTACCGGTCTGAAGATGATTATGTGGTGTGGGATACCATTTCAGCTTCACTCGGCAGCTTACGGCTGATGATGGATGATGAATCTTTGCGGGAAGCAATGAAGCCTTATACAAGAAAGCTTGTTAGCGTACAACTAAAACGACTGGGTTGGAACCGTAGGGCTAGGGATTCACATTTTGACCGTTTGCTTAGGCCAATAATTTTAGGTATGGCTGCCGGAGCTGACGAGCCATCCGTTGTAGAACGTTGTCAAGAACTATTTGCCAGCGTCAAACATGCTGAGGACATCGCCCCTGACCTTCAGGCCGTGGGATCTCGTAAAAGACTGAAGCGAGGGACTGATATTGACCCAGATCTTCGAGGAACGGTTTTTGGCACAGCTGCCAGACTTGGTGATAAAAAGACTTTTGATAAGCTATTGAAGCTTCATAATGATTCCCAGTCTAGCGAGGAACGCACTATCCTGTGTGCCGCCATTACTGGGTTTAGGCAACCAGAGCTTGTTGACAAAGCTCTGGCTATGATTACATCTGACGAGGTTAGGCTGCAAGACGTGGCCTACTGGATTGCCTACAGTTTTTTGAACCGTCACGCCAAACATCTAACATGGCAATGGCTGAAAGATAATTGGCAGTGGTTAGAAAGCAACCTTGGCAGCGATCTTAGTTTTTACCGTATGCCGATATACGTTGCTAGGGTCTTTAGTGATGAATCATTTCTGGCCGACTACAAGAAATTTTTCATGCCTAATATGTCACCAGCCTTAGAGCGCTCCTACAACCAAGGTCTGGAGATGATTGAGTGGCAATCTGCCTGGAAGTCCAAAGTCCTAGGGGAAGTCAAAGCTTTCTTTAAAAGCGACAACTAAGCTAGTAGCTCACTGATAAAATTAGTTACCTTGAAATTGGGGCCACTGGATTCGACAGCTGCCAGTTGATAACTGCCCTTGTAATTGTGCTGTTTTACCCAAAATTCCGCAGCAAACTCCATTTGTCTGAGTTTTTTGACGTTATGTAATCCAATCCGGCACCGTAGTCATTAGACCGACAATATTTTACTTCTATAAAATAGAGGGTCTGATTTTTCCGGCCGACTATAACTATTTCGCACCAGCGAGTTTTCCAATTGTGTTCAATAATTTCAAAACCATTTTCAACCAAGTATTCAGCCACCTTTTTCTCCGCTAGGTGACCAGTTTGATAATTTGTCATTAGATTAGTGCTTTAACTGGTTGAAAAGACCGCCGGTGCAATCGACTGATACCATACTTCTTTAACATGGCCAGATGTAGTTTGGTGCCGTAGCCAACATGTTTATCGAAGTGGTAGCTGGGGTAGATTTGAGCCAGCCGTGTCATATGCTTATCACGAATCACCTTGGCATAAATACTCGCCGCGCTGACAATTGGTTGGCTGTCGTCGGCACCAATTACTGTTTTTACCTTAGTAAATTCCTTTGGACAATAATTAACTCGTCCGTCCATAATAATCGGTTCATCGGTCGTTACTCCAATGGCTATCAGGGCCCGACTGACACCGAGGCGCATGGCTGCGGCCAGACCAATTTGGTCAATTTCCTCTGGCTGAACCCAACCTTCTCCCAGATCGCAAGTTTTCATTATTGGAGTTACGAGCAATTCTCTTTGATTTTTGGTCAGTTTCTTAGAATCAGCTAGACCTGATGGTAAAGCTGTTTTGGCGCGAGCAGCCACCACCAAGAGCGGACCAGCCCAGCTACCCCTACCAACTTCATCAATACCAACATAGCCCATTGAATAATAATAAAATCATTCGCGGTATTTTAAAAGTCTGTTGCTTGTTTACTCGGCTTTGGCGGTTTTTTCGTGAGCTTCCAATGCTGCTTTAGCTTTGGCCTCAGCCTTGGCTTCTTGTTCAGCTTTTTTAGCTGCTTCGGTTTCGTGAATTTTGGCAGCTTCTTCTTTTGCTAGCTTTTCAGCTTCTTCAGCGGCTTCGTCATGTACAGCATTAACAGCCTCGCGGTCAAACTCGGCTCCGGTCATACGGGCTGATTTGCCAGTTCGCTGGCGCATATAGCTTAAGTAGTTACGTCGCACTTTACTGCGCTTAGTAACTTCTACTTTAACCACTAAGGGGCTGTGCAGTAAGAAGCTCTTTTCTACACCAATACCACTAGCTAATCGCCTGACGGTTATGCGGCTTAGATGACTGCCACGCTTGTCGGTGCGAATGACTGTTCCTTGGAAAACCTGAATACGCTCTTTGTTACCTTCGCGAATTTTCTGATGCACCTTAACGGTATCACCAGATCGGACAGCAACTACTTGGCGTTTCTTAAAATCAGCCTCAATTTGTTGGATAACAGATTCCATAATCTTGTAGATATTACACTACCCTAACCTTTTATGCAAGACTCATGTATCTGTTATAGTACTGTTATGGATTATGCAGAGGAGGCCTTAAAAAAACATCGCGAGCTTAGGGGTAAGTTGGCAATAGAACTAAAGGATAAATTAGATACTAAGGATAAGTTGAGTATCTACTATACCCCAGGCGTGGGGGCAGTGTCGTCTTACGTGGCCGAACACCCAGCCGAAGCTCGCGATTATACTTGGCTAAATAATTCTGTGGCAGTTATCAGTGACGGTTCGGCGGTCCTAGGACTCGGTAACATTGGACCATATGGAGCTTTGCCAGTTATGGAAGGCAAGGCTATGCTTTTCAAGCATTTTGGCGGCATCGATGCCGTACCAATTGTCCTAAATGTTCATAGTGTTGAGGAAATCGTAGCTGCCGTACTCGCCATTGCCCCTAGTTTTGGCGGTATTAATTTGGAAGATATTGCCGCCCCGCAGTGTTTTGCTATAGAAGATCAGATAAAAACGGCGCTGAGTATTCCTGTGATGCATGACGACCAACACGGTACAGCTATAGTGGTGCTGGCTGGATTGATTAATGCCATGAAAGTAGTTGGTAAGAACTTACGTGATTGCCGGATCGTGGTAGCTGGCGCTGGTGCCGCCGGAACGGCCATTATGAAACTTTTGTATCTTTATGCTCGCCCAGTCATCTTAGCCGTTGATAGTCAAGGCATAGTCGGACGCAACCGTGAAGGACTGACTTTAGAAAAACGTGCACTTCTGGAATTTACTAACTCTAGTGGATTGAGTGGTAGTTTAGAAGATGCCATGTCTGATGCTGACATATTTATTGGCGTATCTAGGGCTGGGTTATTAACTGCTAAAATGGTCAAAACCATGGCAAAAGATCCGATTATATTTGCAATGGCTAATCCCGTACCTGAAATTATGCCTACTGAAGCCAAGCTAGCTGGTGCAGCTGTAGTAGCCACTGGACGCAGTGACTTTGCCAACCAAGTTAACAACGCTTTGGCGTTTCCGGGTATCTTTAGAGGCGCCCTTGACAATGGTGTAGGTAAAATTACCGATCGACACAAAATTGCAGCCGCCGAAGTTATTGCCAGTCTTGTCACAAAACCGTCAGCTGACAACATAATCCCAAGTGTTTTGGATCCTAAACTAGTGCCGGCCATAGCGGCCGTAATCACCTAGCCGATAACACGGTATATTTCTTCCAGTGTCGTTTCTCCAGCGAGCACTTTTAGAATGCCGTCTTGCAACATGGTTCGCATACCACTAGCAATAGCGGCTGCCTCTATTTCTTGAGTAGTCGGTTTATCATTACTACTAAGCAGTGTTTCAACCTGGCCAACCATCAAGAATTGTTCCCTAAGAGCCAGTTGTCCTTTGAAACCGTAAGGGTTCTCTGGTGAAACGCTTGGTTTGTATAAATTTATATCGTCCAATGCAGGTCTCTCTATCCCTTCTGGCAAGCTTTCGATGACCTGTCTGATGCGCTGCAGCATCGCTTCGTCTGGTTTGTAACTTTGTTTACTATTATCGTCCAGTCTACGGACAAGTCGTTGAGCCATAACTAGTCGAATTGAAGACACGAATAACGGATTTTGACCAATAATTTCAGCTAGACGGCTAAGTGCAGCGGCGGCTGAGCTGGCGTGGAAAGTCGATAGTACTAAGTGTCCGGTTAATGCTGCTTGGAGGGCCGTCCGCGCCGTATCGCTGTCTCGAATTTCACCAACCATAACGGTGTCTGGGTCGAGTCTCAAGACCGCTCTTAACTTGTCGGCAAACGTGGCCTCACCATCTTGAGAGTTAACCGATATCTGAGTAACGCCGCTTAATTGGTACTCGACCGGATCCTCTATAGTAATTATTTTTCGTTCTGGGCTACTTAGCGAATTAAGCATCGAATAAAGAGTGGTTGTTTTGCCAGAACCAGTCGGACCGACTACCAACACTAAGCCACTTGGTCTGTTTATTATGTCGTCAACGACCTGACGTTCTTGAGCCGAAAGCCCTAGCCGATCTAAGCTATACATACTTTGGTCCATATTAAAAAGCCGCATAACTACTTCCATACCATTTATACTGGACACTGTTTCTAGACGGACATTGACCTCCACTGATGTTTTATTTTCCATAGACACGGTTTGAGTTATGTGGCCCTGTTGAGCCTCCTTGGCCGAAGTTGAGACATTACCGGCGCTAGCAATGGCGGCAATTAGAACACGGTATTTATCGAGCCCTATTTTGGCAATTGGATGAAGTACGCCGTCAATCCTAAAGCGTACATTAGCATGATCAGTTTGGGGTTCAAGGTGAATATCCGAAGCCCCTAATCGATGCGCTTGTTCTACTAAATAAGCCAACATGTCGCTGGCGTTAACTTGTTCAAGGGTGGTGGAGACTTTTTCGACCTGAGACTCGCTACCAGCATTGGACAATGAGATATCGTGGTAGGTTACTTCCTTTGGAGGATCGTAAAGTTTCATAAAGTCACGAAAACCACTATCAGAAATTAGTGCAAAACTAACGCGCTGATCCATAAACCGTTGTTTTAACTGAGTCATGTTAGTCTGTGATGTGGTATTGGTTATACCAAAAGTGATCTGATGATCATCAGCCGAAATAGGGATAACCTTTAGGCTATAAAGTTCTTGATTGGTGAGTAGCTGGCGATAAAGTGGTTTGGTACTATCTCTGGAGGTATCGATATAGCTAAGTTGCAAAATTTGCGCACGACGCTGCGTAGCCAACTCTTCATCACGACGAGCATCTTGAGACATGCGTATATTTAAGCATAAGGGGCAATGATTATCGAAACGTTTATAGCTTCGGCGTGGTTTGGTGTAGGCTTGATGTTATATGAGACAACTGGTTGTTATTGCTCACGATATAAGAAGCTGTCATAACGTTGGTGCGTTGCTTAGAACTGCTGAGGGGTTGGGGGTCTCATGTGTCTACCTAACTGGTTACACGCCTTATCCAACTTTTGGTAAAAAAGATAAGAGATTGCCACACATTAAAGAGAGAGTCAGTAAACAAATTCATAAAACCGCCCTTGGAGCCGAAGCCTCAGTTAATTGGCTCCAAGCTGATAAGCCACTTGAAGTAATTCACAAGTTAAGAAAGATGGGTTACCAGATTGTAGGACTGGAGCAAGCTAAAGAGGCCGTTGAGCTGATGAAATACCAACCTTCCGCTAAAATTGCTTTAATTATTGGCAGAGAAGTTGAGGGTATGGACAGCGAGTTGTTGGCAAGTTGCGATCAAGTTGTTAGCATTTCAATGTATGGAAGTAAGGAATCATTCAACGTCATTGAAGCAACCAGTATGGCATTATTCCACCTGAGGTTTGCCCCTTAAAATAAAATGACGTAAAATAAGCTTATGCCTAATAGGGCCCACAGGTTTGCTGGGCACATTAAACCAAAACCGGTTTTAAAACACGAGCAGCACCACTACTGGCCATATCTGCCTCTTTTAGCACTGATGCTTGTGACTTTGGCTTTTAACCTTGCTCGGCCACT
The DNA here is from genome assembly GCA_964636215.1 of uncultured Candidatus Saccharibacteria bacterium. GTDB lineage: Bacteria > Patescibacteriota > Saccharimonadia > Saccharimonadales > CAZJQT01 > CAZWRJ01. The sequence goes on from CAZWRJ010000001.1 coordinate 26,919, forward strand.
GTATAAGCACGGTGTTCTCGCCTATGCCACAGAGATGAGTGTCAGCGGTTTGTTGTCAGCTACTAATAACGAGCGCCGATCTAACCATGTGAGCACTTTGAGTTTAAATAGCCGCTTAACCTCAGCAGCTCAAGCCAAAGCTAACGATATGAAGACTCGTGATTATTGGTCACATACTACCCCAGACGGCAAGGAACCGTGGACGTTTATCCAAAAAGCGGGTTATCAGTATCTAAAAGCAGGTGAAAATTTAGCTTACGGCTTTGATAGCAGCAGCAGCACCATTAATGGGTGGATGAATAGCCCTTCGCACCGTGAAAATTTGCTGGATAAAGCCTATTCTGAAGTCGGTTTTGGGTTTGCTAACAGTAGTGATTTCAATGGAAGCGGCCCCGAGACTATTGTGGTAGCAATGTATGGTGAACCGCGGGTTCTAGCTGCCAGCAATAGTAACGCCAATACACCAACCCCAACCCCTCAAACTAATTCTTCGACACAACCGATTAAAACTACTCCTAGTAAAACGCTCGACCATACATCCACTAAATCGGCCGCCGTAACCAGCAACTCGCCGATCGTCAATGAACCAGTTTCTGAGCCGGTTACTAACATTGCTTCTCTAACAAACACCCAAGCGCCCTGGTTACTTTTCTTAATTGGCGTTACTACTGGTATAGCACTAAGTATATTGTTGGCCAAGCATTTAGCTGGTATACGTCACTTACTTAGAAACAGCGAAAAGTTTGTACTCAAACATCCGTTAGTAGATATTTGTTTAGTAACCATCATATTGCTGGGTAGTTATCTAATGCAAACCACTGGTTATATTCGATAAATTACTGAATTTTGACGTGTTCTTCACCGAGAACGGCTACTAGTTTTTCTACCCCTTTATCGGGAGCAATTCGTGAAGGTAAGCGAATAATTTGCTTATCGCCTTTACCTACTACTAACACCACTTCTGTTTGCCCCGGGTAAGTATCAATGGTTTGCTTAAGAGACAATAGTTTGTCCTCATCGGCACTCGATTCCAAGCGAACATAAACACGTCTGGTGTCTACTACAAGAGGGGAGGTCTTTTTGGCTTGACGCTTCTTTGCAAGCACAGACTTGCTACTGTTATCAGGCTCCAGTAAATTAACACTGGCGGCTATTATTTTTAGTTCACCATCGCCAACACCTCGGCGGTTCCCAGTATCTACTACGCCTTTAATCATGACTACTCTATCTCGTTGCCAAATTTCGATGTCTTTCTGGTATAGGCTGGGGAACACAATGACTTCAATTTCACCTATTTGGTCAGCTAAACGCACGAAGGCCATTTTTTGGCCATTTTTGGTGGTTATTTCACGAGTGCTGATAACATGACCACCGACTACTACCTTTTGGCCATTTTGGTCGTTGGTTATGGTGTTCAATTGTTGTGTTTTTGACTGAAGAGTGCCGATATATTGTTCGAGGGGATGGCTGCTTAGATAGAGCCCGAGTAGTTCCCTCTCCCACTGCAGCATTTCTTGGAGAGTATGTTCCTCATTAGAAGATTGCAAGTTAAGGCGTGATTGAAATTGTTTATTCGATTCGTCGCTGCCAAAAAGATCAATTTGTCCGCTAGCTGCTGATTTTTGACTCTTGTTGGCAAAGGCCAGCATGACATCAATATTCTCAAAAAGAGTTCCACGCTCACCAAATCCATCAAAAGCACCACACTTAATAAGACTCTCCAAGGCTTTACGATTTAGTATTCTGGTATTGATAGCTGACAATAGCCCTTCCAACGAATCAAAGCCACCGAGCTCGTCTCTGACTTGAAGTAATTCTTCAACGGTGTTAGTACCGACATTCTTAACAGCCCTGAGGCCGAAGCGGATTTGCTGCTTGCCTGGTACAACCGCAAACTCCAGAAAAGACTGGTTAACATCCGGTGGTAAAACTTCTAGCCCCATATGACGACATTCATTGATTTCTATCGCTAGACGATCGATGTTATCGAAATCGCTGGTCATCAAAGCGGCCATAAAGGCTTCCGGATAGTGTGCTTTTAGATAAGCTGTCCAGTAAGCGATCAAACCATAACAAGCAGCGTGAGATTTATTGAAACAATAAGCAGCGAAGTCCTCAAGCTGTCTCCAAAACTGTTCCATTAGACCACGATCAGCACCTGAAGTTGTTATGGCCCCTTCGATGAAGTCGTCTTTGAGTTTCTTCATAACTTCAGGTATTTTTTTACCGATTGCTTTACGCAATGTATCTGCTTGACCGCCGCTAAAGCCACACATCTCTTTACTAATCTGCATTACTTGTTCTTGATAGACAATAACGCCGTGGGTAGATTTAAGCGCTGATTCCATAGCCGGGTGCATATATTCAATCTTCCTAAGCCCATGTTTCCTGGCAATAAAATCGTCTATCCATTGCATAGGTCCTGGCCTATAAAGCGCTACCATAGCTACAATGTCGTCGAAAACGGTTGGTTTTAGTTGCTTCAAGTAGCGTTTCATCCCGGCGGATTCAAGCTGAAAAACACCAGTGGTGTCACCGCGTTGTAAAAGTTCAAAAGTTTTTTTGTCATCTAAGGGAATTTCACTAATTTGCACATCTTTCTTGTAAACCCGTTTTATAATTCGCAAACTGTTCTTGATAATAGTCAGGTTAGAAAGTCCCAGGAAATCTATTTTTAGCAGCCCTAGTTCTTCGATTGGGCCCATGGCGTATTGAGTGGTAATAGCTCCCTTTTGAGCCATCTCTAGCGGCGAGAATTTGACAATTTCATCTGGTGCAATGACCACCCCAGCAGCGTGTACGCCGTGACTTCTGATAGTACCTTCTAGCTTCATAGCCTGGTCTAGTACTGTTTTAGCTGTTTGGTTTTCGGTATACTCGGCGGCTAATTCAGGATCATTTTTGATAGAAGTAGCTAGTGGAATGTGTCGGCCTTGAACTGGTGGTGGAATCATTTTAGCTAAACGGTCGGCTTCGATGTAAGGCACCTGCAGAACACGAGCCACATCACGTACAGCGTTTCTGGCAAACATTCGTCCAAAGGTTACAATATTGGCTACCCTGTCAACGCCGTATTTATTAATACAGTACTGGATAACTTCGTCACGTCTGGAGTCTTGTATATCTATATCTATATCCGGCATACTGATCCTATCCGGATTTAAAAAGCGCTCAAAGAGCAGATCGTAACCTAGTGGGTCAAGTTCGGTGATTTTTAGAGCATAAGAGATTATTGAACCAGCGGCGCTACCTCGACCGGGCCCAAAAACGATACCTTTGTCTTTACCCCAGTTAATAAAATCCTGAATTATCAAGAAATAGCTATTGAAGTTCATTTGCTCTATAACAGATAGCTCATAGTTAGCTCTTTCGGCTACTTCTTTTGGTAAACTTTTTTTGGCAGCGGCTATTGTTAGTTTTGAAGCTTCGTCCTCAGATTTCCCACCATAACGCCACGCTAACCCTTTATAAACAAGCTGCTTAAGGTAGTGGCTTTCGGTTTCGTTGTTAGGCAAGGGGAAAGTTGGAATTAGTATATTACCAAGATCGATGGTAACCCGACACCGTTCGGCAACTTTTTTAGTGTTTAAAATCACCTCGGGATGAGTTTTGCCCCAACGATTAAATATTTCTTCGGCTGAGGTAACATGCAAGGGGAAGTCTTTTAGAGACATGCGCTTTTCGTCGGCTAAGTAAGAAGCCGTGCCTACACAAAGTAAAATTTCGTGGGCTTCCTGGTCTTCATGCTTTAGATAATGAGCATCGCAAGTCAAAACCACCTCAATATTAAGTTCTTTGCTAAGTTTAAGAACTCGTTTGTTTACCGCTTCTTGTCCCTTGTTGTACAGGGGGTTCCCAGGATGACCGTGATCTTGAATTTCCAGATAATAACGATCACCGAACACTGATTTATACCACTTAGCAATTTCTTTAGCGTCATCGTAGCGATCAGTTTTTAAAGCTTCGCCAACTTCTCCACTCAGGCAGGCGCTGAGTACGATCAGGCCCTCGTTATACTTTTTCAATAGCTCATGATCGATGCGGGGGTAGTAATAGAATCCTTCGAGGTTAGCTATAGTTGATAGCTTCATGAGGTTTTGATAGCCAATATTATTCATGGCCAGTAAGATCAGGTGAAAGCGGGCTTTGTCTTTACCAGGGTCCTTGTCGGTGTGACTCCGGGCTGCGACATAAGACTCAATGCCGATAATAGGATTTAGCTCGTGTCCTATAGCCGACTTATAAAAATCAATGGTGCCTGAGAGCGTACCATGATCCGTCATAGCTATGGCACTCATCCCTTGTTGGCTAATCAGGTCCATCAAGGGTTCAATCTGAGTCAAACCATCTAATAAACTGTACTGGGTATGATTATGTAAGTGTACAAAATCTGCAGCTATTGGAGTTTTCAGACTTTTAGTAATAATCGGATCGGGCAAAGTTCTAACTCCTTATGTACTAGTATTATTGTAGCTGAAATAGCTAGACAAGGAGTGCTTGTTTATTACAACACTAGTGGGCTTTGTTGGCTTTGGGCTTCGTAGAATAATTTTTTATATGTTTTATGGCTGATTTGACGTCTTTTAGAGCCTTGTCTAAATCGTAATCTTCGGCTTCTCCCTCATGGATAGCTGATAAGATCTCCCGAGTTTTTTGCTTGACAGCTTCGGCACGGACTAAAGCGGCTTTTAGTTCTTTGTCTGCCTTAGCCCCAAGTTGTTTGACGGTTTTTGAGGCTGTCTGCAATAAATCTGTTAGCTCACTGTAGGCATGTTTTAGCTTACGTTCGGCCTTAGATTTGGCTTTCGAGGCTGCCAATTGAATATCTCGTCTTGTTTCTTTGCCGCTTTTAGGAGCAGTCAAAATACCTGCCAGGTAACTAGCCCCGGCAATCAGAATGCCACCAATAGCCAGATTACGTCTCTTAACCATTTTTACCTGCCTTTTTACTACCGCGGTTTTTAAATACCGCTTCATTAATATTACTGAGCAGCTTACCGATTGCTGCTGGACCGGCGCTAAACTTAAAGAATTCACCAATATTTTCGGCAGTGGTAGCTAGACGTTCGGCTTTTTCGGATATACGTTTTAGATGATCAAGAATTTGGTTTACTTTAATTAAAGCCATTATTCCTAGAGTTAGAAACACAGCAAGAGTAGTTGATAATATAATAACCAGTATCTCTTCTGCGCCCCTCATGTACAGATATTATAACATTTGATGCCGTCGCTATGTAGGTTTATCTATTTTGCGAGCTGCTGCTTGATCAAATTCTGGACTAAGCTAGGATTGGCTTGGCCTCCAGACTCTTTCATTACCTGACCAACCAAGAAACCGAGAGCTTTGGCTTCGCCATTACTAAAATCAGCTATTGCTTTAGGATTGTCATCTATGACTTTCTCCACAATAGTTTTCAGTTCCGTTTCATCTGAAAGTTGTAACAGATTTTGTTCTTTGGCAATTTCGTTTGGTGATTGACCATTTTTGAACATTTGAATTAAAACAGTTTTAGCAGCAGTAGAACTGATTTCACCTTTTGCTACCATTACAGCCAGACTGACCAGATCGTCTGGGTTAAGTTTTAGGTCGTCCCAATTAAATTCGCCATTGCTAATTTTTGCTTGAATGTCACCAACAAACCAATAAGCAATCTTCCTCACGTGTTCTGGGTCAGTTTCCGCTTCAATGAGTCCAGTAACTAATTTACCAGCGGGCATTTCGTCCAGTAGCGTTTCAATAGCAGATTGTTCAAGTCCAAGCCCTGCAAGGTTTTTGCGGATAGTCCCTGGCATTATAGGTAAACTAGCTTTGGCCTTGGTAATATCTTCTGTCGATAAATCGATTGGGGGGATGTCGGGCTCCGGGAAATAACGATAGTCATGGGCCTCTTCCTTGCTGCGCTGTGAGAAAGTCCGCTGTTTGGCTTCATCCCACCCACGGGTTTCTTGAACTACTTTCTGACCTTTTTCCTTAAGTTCAATCTGCCGTTCAATCTCGTAAATTACAGCTTTTTCTATACTGCGAAAAGAGTTTAGGTTTTTAGTTTCGGTTCTAAGACCAAGCTGATCTTTGTCTTCACTGATACTTACATTAACATCGAAGCGCATATTGCCGTGATATAGATCGCCATCTGAAACATCACTATAACGCACTATTAGCCACAGTTCGCGGGCATACGCCTTGGCTTCAGCTGCGCTCCTGATGTCAGGTTCGGAAACAATTTCCAGCAGCGGTGTTCCGGCCCGATTCAGATCCACTAAGCTGTAATCTTTACCTGCTGGATGCGAACTCTTGCCAGCATCTTCTTCTAATTGAACGCGGTTTAGCCTAACTAACCTGGTTTCATTGCCTTCCAGTACGACGCTGCCACCAACGATTATTGGAAAGTTCAGTTGGGTAATTTGATAGCCTTTGGGAAGATCTGGGTAGAAATAGTGCTTTCGTTCAAAATAGCTGTACTTTTGTGGTTCAGTATTAAAAGCAAAAGCAATACGCATAGCTAGCTCCACTGCCTTTTGATTTAAAACGGGCAATGCCCCAGGCATACCTAGATCAATATGACTTATCAAGGAGTTGGGAGCAGCACTCCTGGCATCGTTGCCAACCGCGGAGAATAGTTTGGTATTGGTCTTTAGTTGTACATGACATTCAATACCAATAGCCACATGGTATTTATCTCTTATTTCGGCATTTATCATTTGCGCAAAGCTCCTAGATCTCTCAGAGCTTGTCGGAAACCCATTAAGGCACGTTGTACGTCGTTTTGTTTTATCTTAGTATCTGAGTCATGTACTAGTCGATTACGCAATTTGTGACCAAACCAAGCAGTATCGTTATCAGTCAAAGCACGTTGAGCTGATACCATTCTTTCTCCCATAGTTTTACCCTTAAAACGTCGCCGCTTAAGAGCATTATCCAATAATTTGTCTGCATTAATGACAGCTAGGGGCCAAGTAGCACTATTTGCACAAAGTTTTTGCAGCTCATTCCATTTTTTTTCAAAATAATCGGTCTTAAGCGGTTTTGGCCTTATGTGCAAGATGCTTGTTAATAGAACTATAAAAAGCAAAGCACCAATAGCAATTATAGCCTCTGTGGTTGCGTTCAAAGTATTGCCTCCATAGTAGATTTGGCCAACCCAAGTAGTTCTCGGTCTTTCTTCTGAGGAGCAATCAATTGAACTCCCACCGGCAAGCCTTGGCTAAGCCCAGCAGGAATGCTGATGGCTGGAACCCCTACCAAATTCGCGGCTACCGAGTAAATGTCTTGTAGATACATTTTTAAAGGATCATCAACATTTTCACCTGGTTTAAAGGCGGTAGTTGGCGATACCGGGCCAATTAAAAAGTCTACCGACTTAAAGATGTTATTAAATTCTTCAATTAGTTTGGTTCTAAGTTGTTGAGCTTTTTTGTAATAAGCATCGTAGTAGCCGCTAGTCAGCACATACGTGCCGATCATGATCCTTCTCTTGGCTTCATTACCAAAGCCTTCGCTGCGCGACCAGTTATAACTTTCATCCAAGGTTTTGGCCTCGTCCGAGCTGTGTCCGTAATGCTGTCCATCGTAGCGCGACAGGTTACTACTAATCTCGGCTGGCACAACCGTGTAATAACAAGCCAGAGCTAGCGGTAACGAAGGCAGGTTAACTTCAATAATATCGGCGCCACGTTTTTTCAGATTCTCAACACAACTTAAAACTTGCTCTCTGACACCAGAGTCTAAACCTTCCCCCATATATTCTTTTACTAGTCCGATCTTAACGCCTTGAAGACTGGTCGCCAATTCCGTGTAGCTTCTATCATCCCGGTCAATAGTTGTGCTATCAAGTTCGTCTTTACCAGCCATAACGTCAAGTACCAAAGCCGCATCTTCAACACTTCGAGCCAGTGGTCCAATCACGTCCGTACTGCTAGCCATAGCAACTACACCACTTCTGGAAACTAGACCATAAGTTGGTTTATAGCCAACAGCCCCGGTGAAGGAGGCGGGTTGGCGTATTGAGCCACCAGTATCCGTACCTAAGGCAAAAGGCACCATATCCAGCATTACAGCCGTAGCCGAGCCACCCGAAGAACCGCCAGGTACATATTCGGGATTCTGGGGATTTTTGGTAACCATAAAGTCACTATTTTCGGTGCTAGTTCCGTGCGCGAAAGCATCAAGGTTGGCCTTAGCCACGCAGATAGCGCCTTCGGCTTCTAGTCTTTCGATAGCTGAAGCCTGATACGGTGCTTCAAAACCTTTTAAAATATTACTAGCAGCGGTGGTTTCACTACCAAAAGTCAGGAAGTTGTCCTTGGCTACGAAAGGAACGCCGGCCAGCCTCCCCTTACTTGAACTAGCCATTTCGTCTATTTCCTTAGCTCTTTGACGAGCACGGTCATGAGTAGTAACGATAATCGCTTGGTAGCTTTTCTGTTCTTCAATTGATCTGAGGGCTTTTCCAACTAAATCAGTTGCTTTGAATTCACCAGATTGGACCTTAGAGGCTATGGATACGATTGGCTCCCACTGGCTCATTCTAAGATCCTTTTAACCTTAATGTGGCCGTTCTCAGTAGCCGGCGCATTTTCAAGCAGCTTTTCACTAGTGGGGCCATAGTCGTGGACTTCGTCTGGGCGCATTACATTAGTCAGACCGCTAACTTGATAAGTTGGCGGATAATTACTTAAATCTACCGACTGCAGTTGTTCAATGTACCTAAGGATATCGCTTATTTCTTTGGTGAACTGTTCGATTTCAGCATCGCTGAGGTGTAATCGGGCGAGCCGAGCCAGCTTTAAGACATCATCTCGCATAAGTTTTGCCATTTACAACCATTATAGCAGAGGTGGAAACCAGAAACTTTACAAATCATCAATATGAGCCTAGGATAAACGTAAGTTTAATTTTAGTGCTGAGATCAAAATGTCATCTCTGGAACAAGCAGGATATGTGGACTCTGCCTCGACTTACACAGAAGGTCTCGTGATAGATTCTGCCACTGAACAGCCCCATCTTGGGGCTGTTTTTTATTTCGAGGATATGCCGGAAGCCATAAATCCCTTGCGAAAAAAGGTGCCGGGTCTTGGTCCAATTACTTTGGTCGCAAATAATAACTCTGAGACCGGACGTCCTGACAGATGGTATAAAATCGAAATTGATGGCTTTGGTTATGGTGTCAGGGAGACCAGCCCACTTCCAGAAGAGAATAGCGGCGTTACACTTGTTGATTTTGGTGGTTTTAGTGAACTAATTGAGTTGGGCTCAGCCAAAAATCGACATGATAGCTTAGCTACTCATTTACCATCTTTGAGAATTGTAAGTGTAGCTAATGATGGCATGGGTACTACCGGTGACCGATTAACTATAGAGAATGCTTTCGATCACGGGGTTAACGAAATGGCACTAGGTCGGCTTAAGCTTCTGGAGGCTTTGTGTTCAGATGGGCCTGTGATTACTGAAGGTGTTTCTATGGGCTCGATTATTGTTTGGAAAATGCTTGACCACGACGCCAGACATGGCCATAACCTGAATGCTTATCCAGTTGGCTATGCATCAGCCTTGGTTCCTCCAGGAAAAACCTGGTTATATATGGGGACACTGTTTCCACCGTCAATGTTACTCGATATTCCGCGTGAGCTTGTGTGGATGGCCTTTCGGCGTGGGCCAAGCTCTATTCGCTCTTTATTACCTCAAGCCGAGAAACTTTGTGGTAACAGCTTACCTATGGCTGCCCATTTGATCTCAATGGCAGGCGGCACGGCCTTGTCAGAGATATTAAGAGTAAGCAAAGATTATGGTGGTGGAACCAGTATTTCTGGGCAGCTCGATCCACTGGCTCAGTTTGGACTTCTGAGTCTTGTTAAACAACGGTATGGTGATTTTCATATTAAACGGGTAGCTGGCAGAGGTCACGGAATGGCAGCCGACGGTCAAGGTGCGGGGAGGGCCATTGCTGGTAGCCTTAGCCAGTGGCAAATACTAGATAAGATAGCAGCCTAGAGTTTGGCTTTTATATCTTCGATAATGTCACGAAGTTCAGCGGCTTTTTCGAATTCCAAATTAGCAGCTGCTAAATCCATTTGCGAGGTTAGGTCTTTTATTAAATGACCGTATTCGTCTTTAGGGATTTTCTTGAGATCCAGTTTGGCTCTTTTAGCCTCTTCAGGTAGATCTGGCCTGAGACCCTTTTCGACTGCTTTAGCAATACCTTTAGGTGTTATGTGATGCTTCTGGTTATACTCGGCTTGTAGTTCACGCCGTCGTTTGGTTTCATCCATTGCCCGTTTCATACTGCCGGTGACGTTGTCGGCATACATTAGCACTCGGCCATTTTGATGTCTGGCGGCCCGGCCAACCGTCTGTATCAGGGCCTGCTCGCTTCTTAGGAAACCTTCTTTGTCAGCATCAAGTATGGCTACTAGGGACACTTCTGGTAGATCTAGACCTTCTCTAAGCAGATTAATACCAACGACTACGTCATAAACCCCCAACCTAAGATCCCGCAGAATATCAGTACGTTCTAAGGTCTCCACATCACTATGTAAATAGGTGACTTTGACGCCTAGCTCTTTAAGGTAATCGGTAAGGTCTTCAGCCATACGTTTAGTAAGCGTGGTGACCAGAACTCTTTGATGTTTACTGACTGTATTCTTAATTTCGGATAAAAGATCATCTATCTGACCATCAATTGGTCGTACACTAATTTCTGGGTCGAGTAGCCCGGTGGGACGAATTAGTTGCTGAATCGGTTTAGTACTCCGCGACAATTCATAATCAGCAGGTGTGGCGCTAACGTAAATTAGCTGGTTAACGTGTTTCTCAAATTCGGTGAAAGTCAGAGGTCGGTTATCTAAAGCACTCGGCAAGCGAAAACCATGTTCAACCAGAACTTCTTTACGAGCACGATCACCGTTATACATACCCCTAATTTGCGGCATGGTCATATGCGATTCGTCAACAAACATCAGAAAATCGTCCGGAAAGTAATCTAGCAAGGTGGCTGGTTGCTCGCCGGGCTGACGATTGGTCAAATAACGACTATAGTTCTCGATACCTTTCACGAAGCCAGTTTCTTCCATCATTTCTAGATCGAATTTGGTACGTTGGCTGAGCCGCTGGGCTTCGAGAAGTTTGCCTTGTTTGTTAAATTCCGCCAAGCGGAGATTTAATTCGTTTTGAATGTGGCCTAGGGCAATTTTGAGTTTTTGTTGAGGAGTTACATAGTGGCTACTTGGAAAGATTCTGAGTTCCTTGAGCTCTGCCAATATTTCGCCCGTCAATGGGTCAATTCGGGTTATGCGGTCAATCTCGTCGCCAAAAAATTCCAGCCGGTAAGCCAGCTCTTCACCGGCTGGGAAAATATCAACTACATCACCTCTGACTCTGAAAACACCACGATGAAAATCCATGTCATTGCGCTGATACTGAATATCATTTAATTGTCTAAGTAATTTATCTCGAACCCGGCGACTCTTTGCTTTGATATCGATCGACAGACCACTATAGTCTTCCACCGAGCCAATACCGTAAATACAGCTGACACTAGCTACTATGATCACGTCCGCGCGGGTTAGGAGAGCATCCGTGGCAGCATGACGCAATCGGTCTATCTCTTCGTTTATTTGGCTATCTTTTTCGATGTACGTGTCGCTCCGTGGTATATAGGCCTCCGGTTGGTAGTAATCAAAGTAGCTAACGAAATAATGCACAGCATTGTTTGGAAAGAAGCCTTTAAATTCACTATAAAGCTGAGCTGCCAAGGTTTTGTTATGGCTGAGTACTAGGGTGGGTTTTTGCATATTCTGAATGACATTGGCCATGGTAAAAGTTTTACCCGAACCAGTAACGCCTAGTAGTACTTGTTCTTTGGTCTTTTGCATAAGGCCCTCAGTCAAGGCCTTAATAGCCGCCGGCTGATCACCTTTGGGTTGGTAATCACTTTTTAATTCAAAATCGGTCATCATTTAATTGTAGCAAGGTATGGGATCTTGCTTGCTGCTTGATTGCCACTCTTAACCGATGTGTTGGTGTGGCGCCTCTTTGTCAGAATCAATAAACCAATGAGCCGTTAATGCCTTGGTGTGAACATCTTTATACTCTTCATCAAGCACTTTGATAACCCGTTTAACCAAACGCTCAGGGTCATCATCAAGCACTACAAGATCACGGTTGACGGCTTCTAGGCGTTCTAGTAACTCCGGGATAATGTCAGCAGTACCACCACTACCAATCAAAACACCGCAAGGTGTTCTTGACTCAAGGGCAGTAGTAAATTCGTGCAAACTGCCAAAACGACCGCCTACCGTGATAACCGCATCACTAGATTGCACTAGATGGACGTCACGACCAACATAGTGCATGCCGGTGTAATTTATAAAGTCAAAAACACCGATTGGCAAACGATATTTAGCCACATGTTCTCGCAAACTACTGGCGGGTGAAAAACCAATACTCATACCACCAGCTTCCTTAGCGGCTCGGGCAGCAAAAAAAGGTAGGCCAACAGTCGCACCAGTAGTTAGAATATGCCCGGCTTCAGCTATAGCTCGTCCTAGGGCTTCGGCAAGAGGCCTAGCGGTCTTAATAGTTTTACCGGACGCTGCTCCGGAAACACATAGAGCATAGTTCACAGTATTAACTCCAGCTCAGCAAAAATTGTTGGTTGGGCTAGGACACGCTCGTCAAGTTTCAGTAGCAACTGTTGTTCTAGGTTTCGTTGGGCTAGGTAACGACCATGTAATTCACTTTCCAGGGCAAGTGGTAAGTGATAGTTAACTCGTTTTCCAAACGGCAACCTATTTACTAGGTTGATAGCATTGTCCATTAAGTTAAAGCTGACCGGGCCATCGGGGCTTGGTAATCCTACATAGTCCAGGTCATACCAGAAATGCAGGGCTGGTTCCAGCTGATAAAGCACGGCTTCGGCCTTACGGTAAGCTAAATCCTCTGGCTGAACGTGTGGCTCAAAAATTTCGGGGTGGTCTATGCATCCTCTACTACCATAGTAACGATGAACAACATGCCATTTGATATCTTGCCCAACCAGGCGGACACTATTACTTTCTGAGCCGAATAGCGTATTTATCAGTAGTTGGCCAAATTCCGGTTCCACCTGACGAAATTTAAACAGAGTGCTATGTTGCCTAATATCATTCATGGCATGGAGTATTAGGAGCATCATTAAAAGAGTTACGCCCGGTGTTTCATTCTTCGGTAATTCCATAACTTGTACTTCACCAAGTTCAACTGAACTAAGTACGTTGGTATGAAATTTTTCGGCTATTAATTTGCCAACAGCACCCCACCTCTTCGGCGAAAGATAGCGAACCGTTATGTCACGTACTTCAAAATCAACTGGTGTCAGTTTTTTATAGATATGTTTCAACTGTTCTTGCCAATGTGCAGATTCTAACCGCTTAGCCGCAGCTAATAGCGCCGCCGGCGGTTCTCGTTTAATCAGTGAATCTATAGAGCGATAATGCAGAAGTTTGAGCAGTTGTTTAGGCGGTAAGGTTTTAAGGATGCGACGAGCCACTATAGGTTTTAGGACCCACACCTGGCGATTAAGCTTCAACCTATTAACGATTCTGACCAAATGTTCTTGGTCACAATTATCAGGATCTAGTCCCAGACGTTTGGCCAAAAATTTATCGTGTAATTTTACCAGGTTCATTAGAGCTTGGTAGAGTTCTTTAGCTGTAGTATCGTGAGGATCGAGACTAAGCTCACGTGTTTTAAGATGTAAGCGACCGTAGATCTCGCCGGTTAGACTTAGGTCAACTTTGGGCTGGCCAGTGGCATACTCCAATCTATCGAGTGCCTCACGAACGACTCGTTCCCTCTTGCCCATCAGCTCCGCAATCAATTTACACACTTTTTTCGTTTGGCCCTTCGCAGACTCTTATTACCATAAGCATAGCACCAGAGGAAATCAGGGTAAAGCTAACGGCGTATTAAAATCGTTCTGGCCTGTACCAATCAGGTGCTTTTTTTAATAGTTCGTCTAGCCCTTTTTCGGTGAGTAATCCTTCCTGAGCCCCAACGTGTTGTACAACGTTCATGGAATTAATCGGTGCCCACTGCAAGGCTCCTTCTATGGTATTACCCCTAACTAGTGCAGCTACGAAGGTGCTAGAAAAAGCGTCCCCAGCCCCAGTTCGTTCAAACGGAGGACTTGGATCAGGATAGGGTGGCATTTTAAAACGGTTATCGCCATCAGAGGCGTAGGCACCGCTCGGTCCATCAGTTATCACGACTATTTTAGATCCGAGATGATGTAAGCGATTGATCAAATCATGCAAGTCATCACCGTGCCCCCCCGATATCTGTACTGCTTCCTCTTTATTAACCAATAGGACATCGGCTCGCTCATAAAGTGATTTTAAACGCTCAGCACCGGCTTCAATTTGAAACGTTCCCGGTTGAAAAGCAAATTTTATCTCTTTGTTATCATTTAACCAGTCAGCAATATGGTCATGGTAGCTGTCAAGTGAATTCTTGCTTATAGAGCTAAAGTATACCCACTCAGGCATGTCTGTTTCTCTAAAGCGTGGCCAACGATAATCATATTCTTCATGTTTAATTAAAATAGTTCGTTCTTCTCTATACCAAAGAACATAATGATAGTTACTGATTTTACCGGGATTTATATGGACAAATCTAGTGTCTACCTCCCCTTTATGAAGGGCGGCTATTATATCTCGACCGTATTGATCGCTACCTACGTTACTGACTAGACCGCTCGCTAATCCAAGGCGAGCAAAACTGACAGCAGCATTAGCCGCATTACCGACTCCTTCTATGACTTGAGCGTAGTCAAAGGGTACTTTTTGGCCAAACGGTATGGCTAACCACTTGCCCTGCTCATTAGCGTACATGTGTTCACGATCATCAAATAGCTTAATAAAAGCGTCGATTACCACATCGCCAATAGACAGGACGTCCAAATGGTGATTACCGCTCATTCCCACCTTTCATACTAGTTATGTTTAGTCTACCACAGCCTTGCCGGCTGCATTAAACATGTCAATTTTCTCTTCTACCACGGCTTGAACGGCTTCTTCGACTTTATCCATCAGTTTGACCACGGCGTATTCTGTAGGGTTTTCCTCCAAGACTTTCTCGAGAGTCTTACGATAAGCTATACGCATATCAGTATTGATGTTGACCTTACTAACTCCAATACGTACCGCTTCCTTAAAATAGTGCCCGGGGGTGCCGCTACCGCCGTGGAGTGAAATATTGCACCCGATGGAATCACGGATTTGCTGAAGCAGATCAAGGTGCAAAATTTTTGGTACCGGGTAATGCCCGTGCAAATTGCCGATAGCTGCGGCATAGGTATCAATACCTGTCGCTTCTACAAACGACTTAGCTCCTTCTGACGTACTAAAGGTCTTTTTAATTTCCTCATAGTCGATCTTTTTAGTGAAGACATTTGAGCCACCGCCGAAATAATGCGGTTCACTTTCTACCGAGGCTCCAGTCATCCGGGCATATTCCACGATTTGCCTAGTTTCAGTAATAATTTCATCGACCGTGGCATCATGTCTAGCCTGGCTGATGTCAATATGAATAAACTCAAAACCGGCTTCTATGCCGGCTATGCAAGCAGCAACTGACGGGCTGTGATCAAGATTAATATACATTTCGATGCCATACTCAGTTATATAGTTATCAACCATGTCGCGAACATTATCAACACCAATAGCATCAGCTTCGCCCTGGCTTAGTTCAACCATTACCGGCGCATTCTTGGCTTTGGCCGCTCTGGCAATGGCCACCAACGTTTCTTGATTATCAATATTAAAAGCACCGAGGGCAAAATGTTCGGACCGGGCTCTAGCCATAGTCTCTCGGGCCTTACTACAGTTTTGTCTCATTTTAGTTAAGGTTAATGGCATTTTTACTTTCTATGCATTATTTCATGAGCGGCTAGGGCTATATGTTTAGCCGTTAAGCCGAAATGTTCAAATAGCTCTTCGGGATGACCTGATTCACCAAAGTGGTCACGCATACCAATACGCTTCATTGGCACGGGGTATTCTTCTCCCAGCAGTTCGGCCACGGCACCGCCTAGGCCACCATTAATCTGAGCCTCCTCGACAGTAATAACTCGACGGGTTTTTTGAACGCTCCGAAGAATGGTCACAGCGTCTAGTGGTTTGACGGTTGGGCAGTGCACCACCTCCATATCGATACCGTCCTTGAACAGCTTTTCGGCTGCTACCAAGGCATGGTAAGTCATTCGGCCAGTGGCTATCAAAGTTATGTCAGTTCCAGGAGCATAGACGTAAGCTCTCCCCAGTATAAACGGCGTATCTTCAGTCGTTATAATTGCTGTGTCGTCTCGGGCAATGCGCATATAGGATGGTTTATCGAAGCTTGTCAGAGCTATAGTAGCCTTGGCGGCTTGGACGCTGTCGCATGGCGCAACTACAATCATATTTGGTAATGAGCGCATTAAGGCTAGGTCTTCCAGCATTTGGTGAGTTGCCCCATCAGGAGCATCTGATAAACCAACGTGAGTGCTAATAAGCTTAACTGGTCGATTATTAAGAGCAATAGTGGTACGGATCTGCTCCCAGTTGCGCCCAGGACTAAATGCTGCGTAGGCAGCTGCATAAGGTAACTTGCCCATAGCCGCTAAGCCGGAGGCAACAGTGACTAAGTTTTGCTCGGCTACCCCAACTTGAACAAAACGATCCGGGAATTCTTTAGCGAAAGCATCAGTACCAGTAGAACCAGCAACGTCCGAAGATAGAGCTACGACTTTATCATTTTGGTGACCGGCTTCAACCAGCCCCCGACTGTAACCTTTTTTCATTGGCTCTACTACCAGGTTTTTAGCTAAGATGTTTTTAACTAGATGATTTTCGCTCATTCATGCTCCCCCTTGATTTTGCCTTGGAGAGTTCGAATCTCATGAAGTGCTTTAATGGCTTGTTCATGATTAGGCGGGGCTCCGTGCCAGTGAAAATCATATTCCATGAAATCTACCCCTTTACCAGGGACAGTATGCGCAATAATCATAACTGGTTTTTCAACAATTGCTCTAGCCATGGCGCAGGCATCAATAACTGCCTCTATATCATTACCGTCAATTTCTATAACATGCCAACCAAATGCTTCCCACTTGGCTCGAAGGTCTTCAAGGGGCATAACCGTTTCTGTCGGGCCATCAATTTGAATGTTATTGCGATCGGTAATAGCAATGATGTTATTGAGACGATATTTGCTGGCCAGCATGGCTCCTTCCCAAACATTGCCTTCATCCTGCTCACCGTCGCCCATTACCACGTAAATCCAGCGGTGAGTTTGCTTATCCATCCGCATAGACAATGCCATGCCGCTAGCCTGGCTAAGCCCACAGCCTAGTGGGCCACTGGTATTTTCCAGGCCAGGTAAACGTTCTCGCTCTGGATGACCCTGAAGACGTGAACCAAATTGCCTGAGAGTTATTAGTTCTTTGCGGTCAAAGTAACCAGAGTGAGCCATAGCAGCATATTGCACCGGCACACAATGTCCATTACTAAGCAGTAAGATGTCACGTTGATCCCAGTCAGGTTTTTTAGGATCGTGTCTCAAGATGTCAAAATAAAGTGCCGTAAAAATATCGGCTAGGCCCAGAGGCCCAGCGCTATGTCCACTACCGGCTTTTTCGAGCATTTTAATAATATCGGCGCGGATTGCCTCAGCTTTAAGCTCCAACTCCTGCAACGATAATTTTTTAGCCATCTTGCTTATGGATTATAGCAAGATAGTTAGGAGTTACAATCTTGTCAGCTGCTCGTAGCGTTGCTGGGGGTTCTCGGCTTTTTGGATAAAACTACCAACGTTTAAAACATCAACACCGACCTCGATAAGTTTAGGGGCATTTTCGGCATTTATACCACCGTCCCAACTAATTTCAATATCAGTATTTTGGCCTCTGAGATTTTTGACTTTCTCTAAAACCGTTAAATCAGCTTGGCCACCATGATAGCCAAGGTGACCACTAAAAATTAATACGTGATCAAATGCCTTAGCTACTTCATAGATTGACTCTATTGGGGTGTCCTGTAAAACAGCCAGTCCGGCTTTAATATGATTAGTATGCAACTCCTCGGCGAACTTATGGTGTTCTAACTCTGCTTCAACGTGGATGATAACCATGTTAGGCTTTAGGGTTAAAAGTTGGGGCAAAAACTGTTTCGGTCGACGATACATTAAATGAACGTCTGAAATTATAGCCTCTGGCAACCAGATTTTATCAAGTGGCGGTGAGATAGTTGGTGCGAAATCGCCGTCCATCAAATCTATATGTATCCGTTCAGCAAACGGGATAACGCGTTCTAGCTGAGCTCTATAATCGTGGAGCTCGTAAGCTGTAATTGTCGGACAGATGATGGCCATTAGCTTAGTTGGTCAAGTTTTTGTACACGTCTATCATGACGACCGCCTTCAAAAGCGGTTTCTAGCCATATAGTCACAGCTTGTTCAATTTCCTCGGAACTTAAGAAACGGGCGGCCAAACTTAGTACATTAGCATTGTTATGTCTACGGCTAAGTCTTAAAATCTCAAAGTTATCAGTTGTTGGTTGGTCTTCTATATTAATTGCGCTATAGGCCTCTGCTGGGCCATAGTAAACTGCACACCGGACGCCCTTTAGTCGATTGGCCGCCATAGCTTCACCTTGACCGCTGCCACCCATAATAATACCGATTTGACAATCACCACTAGCTACGGCTTTGGCGGCCGGAAAAATCAAATCTGGGTAATCGTCCTCTGGGTCGAGTTGCTTAGGACCAAAATCAACACATTCATGCCCTTTATCAGCTAAGAACGATTTAAGCTTGTTAAGTTGTTCAAAGCCGGCGTGATCTGTGGTCAACGCTATTTTCATGACTACACTTTATCACAAGCCGGATTTTTACTTATGGTGATGCTTGGCTTCAGGTTTATGCTCGGGCTTGTGGTGAAGTAAGCGCCCGACATCCGCGACGACTTCTACTAATCGGTTACTGTAGCCCCATTCGTTATCGTACCAAGCTACAACTTTCAACATATTTCCATCTACAACAGCTGTCAGTTTTAGATCGACAATAGCCGAATGACTGTTGCCTATGAAATCACTACTAACCAGTTCTTCTTCGGTAACGGCTAAGATTCCTTGATAATATGGTTCTTCGGCAGCTTTCTTGAAAACTTCGTTGACTTCTTCTACGGTCACGTTCCGTTTGGTGATAATCACAAAGTCACTAAGAGATACTACTGGGGTTGGTACTCTGACTGATAGGCCACCAAATAATCCCTGCAGTGACGGAAGAGCCTGAGCTGCAGCAATCGAAGCTCCGGTAGTAGTTGGCACAATGTTTTCAGCAGCGTTTCGAGCTTCACGTAAATCTTTCGCCGGAGCATCTTGTAAACGCTGGCTAGCTGTATAACTATGTACTGTGGTCATCATGGCCTTTTCGACGCCAAAGTTATTCTCAATAATTGCTGCTACAGGGGTTATGCAGTTAGTCGTACAACTAGCATTACTAATAATGTCGCCGGAGGCATCTAGTACATCTTCATTAACACCTAGTACAATAGTGGTGGCACCTTCACCTTTGGCTGGGGCCGAAATTACCACCTTTTTGGCACCTGCCTGAATGTGAGCTTTGGCCTTAGACGGATCAACAAAGAACCCGGTGGATTCAATTACCACATCAACATGCAGCGCTTTCCATGCTAGAGCGGCAGGGTCCTTTTCGGCCAACACTTTGACATGTTTTTTATCAACTATAAGACTGGTGTCATCATAGCTAACCTCATGTTCGTAAGTCCCATAGTTACTATCATGCTTTAGTAGGTGGGCCAATGTTTTAGTATCGGTCAAGTCATTTATGGCTACGATTTCCAAATCACTTCTATCAAAAGCAATCTTAAAAGCATTTCGGCCAATCCGTCCGAAGCCATTTATAGCCACTCGAGTTTTCATTTTATTCCACCTTTAGCATTAGCATTTAATCGTATTGTAACTAGAAGTGTCAGTGATTACAACAGATTGTGATCGACAAGATATTGCAGACCAGCTAAGTAAGCTGGGTGTTGGTATTTTTGCAATGCATCTGAAATATCCAGCCAACTGTAAGCATCGTGTTCAAAGTTTAGTACAACATCCGGGGTCGTGTTAAGACGTGCTAAGTAAAGAAAAAGTATGTAACTTATATTGTTGTAGAACGTAGTCGAGCTATAGCTTAGGTTCACATCTCTCTGCTTTAGAACAATTCCAGTTTCTTCTTTTAGTTCACGTATCACTGCCTCCGTTGGACTCTCAAGGGCTTCGATTATACCACCGGGAATATCAAGTTTACCCGCAGCCCAATCATGGGTTTTGGAATTAGTTAATAACAGGATTTTATTGGCTTCATTAACAACTATGATCTTGGCTGCAGATTTCCGGTTAGTATTCTTGTTATTTAACATATTTAGCTTGGCTTAATTCATAATTTCTTGCCTATGTATCGAATCATGCCGCTGATATTCTTGGCATCATCTTTCGGGGTACGACCTTGGTCATCAAATAATAGTGGCTCAAATCTCTTCACAAACGGTCGGAATGATTCCACGCTGAAGAATCGTTTAACCAAGCCATCAACATTAATTAGCCCGTCATCGTCAGCTTTTTCTGGATCATATTCAGAATCTTTGGTCGAGTTCATCATACAAGCCAATATGCCTTTTGGTTTTAAAACCCTGCTAATTTCGCTAATAATCCGGTTCATTACTATGTCATCAAAATAGTGTAAAACCAATTGAGCATACACGCAGTCAAAACTATTATTTTCAAAAGCAAATGACTTAGTTATATCAAGCCTTGTAAGCTTAATATCATTACTCTTGACTTGGGACTGACGTTTTTTGATATCTCCAAAGATTGCTGTCGTTCCGTCCGTCATAGTTACAGTATGTCCTTTGCTGGCTAGCCATAGTCCATCTTGACCAGCCCCAGTACCAAGTTCCAGGATTACTGAGTTAGGCTTAAGGTAGGTAGCTACCACCTGGACGAAAGGCGATGGCCGAATTGACCACTCTTCTGCAAGATAGCTTGGTAATTTTTTCGACCAGTGCGTTTGGTTGAAAACGCTACCTGAGGACATGGCTAGTTTTCTTTGTCCCAACGTTCTATGCAGTCGTTGATGATTTTTTTGGCTTCTGTCACGTTGCCCCATCCTAAAACTCTGGTACTACCCGGCTTCTTCAAATCCTTGTAGTGGTTAAAGTGATGTTCAATTTTCTGCTTCCACTGTGCATGTAGATCATTAAGCGATTTGATGGCATCACCGGTGTTACGGTCGTCAACCGGCACGCAGACGATTTTGTGGTCCATTTCACTATCGTCTTCGAAATTCAGCACACCTAGTACTTGAGCTTTTAAATAAACTCCCGTTGGGATTGGGTCGTTAGTTAAGACTAGTGTATCAAGTTCGTCGCCATCTTCGTCGAGAGTTTGTGGTATAAAACCATAGTTACAAGGTTTGGCAAAGATACTAGGCTCTACGCGGTCCAGTTCAAAAATCGCTAGTTTACGGTTCCACTCAATCTTAAGAGTTGACCACTTAGGAATTTCAATGACGGTATTAACTTGGTCATTATCTATATCACCAGGCGTAAGTACTTGATTAAAATCGGTCATAGTTTCTCCTTTTCTCACCTTATTGTACACTAAGCCCACATGAGAATTATAGGTCACCGTGGTGCTGCAGGCAGCGAATTAGAGAATACTTTAGCCAGTCTTCAAATGGCTATTGATTATGACGTCTACGCTCTGGAAGTTGACATTAGAAGAACCAAGGACAATCATTTAGTGGTTTGTCATGATGCTGATCTAAAACGAGTGGCTAATGATCGCCGCCAGATTAATCACCTGACGCTGTCACAGTTACAAAAGATCCCACTACTAAACGGATCCGGTGTACCCACCTTAGACGAAGTGCTTGATTTAATTGGTAAAAAACATCTGTTTATTGAATTAAAAGAATCCGGCTGCGCCAAGTTGTTAATTAAAACTTTGTCCAAATATCCAAACGCCAGGCTAAAAGTGGTGTCGTTTAAGCCAAGTGAGTTAGCCAAAGTACACAAGCTATCTCCCAATTTGCAGCTTTACGTACTAGAAAGGACCAGGCCACTTGAAGTTATTCAATTAGCCAAAAAACAGCACTTGGATGGTATTGGTCTGAATTTTTGGTTACTTAATCCCTTGACGTATTGGCTTTGTAAGCGAGCTGGTCTTGATCTTTATGTATTTACGGTTAACCGCCCATTTCATGCTCGTTTTTTGAGCCGATTATATCCTGACATAAGTATCTGTACTGACTACCCAGAACGTTATTTGGCCAAGAGCTGATACCAGCAGTCGAGTTATACTACAACTCATGTATAACTTTCGTTTGGAGAAACTTGATAAAGTGGCACCGACTATTACTATGTTTTGGTTCAAACCCGACAAACCCTTAGACTATACCGCCGGACAATATATTGAAGTCACTCTGCCCCACAAGAAGCCTGACGACCGCGGACAGAAACGGTGGTTCACACTTACTTCGTCGCCAAGTGAAAATTTGCTAGCTATAACTACCAGATACGCAGGAGCCAAAAGTAGTAGTTTCAAAAAAACCCTATTTAATTTATCACCTGGAGCCACTTTAAAAGTAACTGGACCTATGGGAGATTTTGTCCTGCCCAAAGATACGTCTCGACCTCTAGTATTTGTGGCTGGAGGTATTGGCATTACGCCGATGCGTAGCATGGTCAAGTGGCTAACGGATAACAAAGAACATAGAAACATTCAATTAATTTACGCAGTTCGACGAAGCGAAGACTTGATTTTCCGGGGTTTGTTTAAGAATTACGGTATCGATATTACACCGATTCTATCGGAACCAACTTCTAATTGGGATGGAGAAACTGGGAGACTAACGGCCAAACGTATTGTTGGTTTAGTCAACGGAATAGAAAACAAATTGCTCTACATTTCAGGTCCAGAGCCCATGGTCGATAAACTAGAAACCGATCTAAAACTTTCCGGCTTAAAAGCTGATCAATTGGTTCTGGATTCTTTTCCAGGCTATCCACTAAGTTAATATTTTTAGTTCAGATTATAAATTACTTATTTGCGATAGATGGTCGACAGTTAATATATATGTTTGGAGTTGGGTTCGCGGGACATCTTTAGTCCAAACTTTGACAGCTTTACTTATATGACTTTCGAGCTTGCTTAGTAATCTCCGTCCCCGGCTGGTAATTTGGACTTGTCGGCCACGTCGATCGCTGAATAATATTTTTTGTTTTACTAGCCTCATTTTTACTAAGCTAGTTACTAAAGCGGTTACTTGTGGAAGAGTTACGTCAAGCGCATCAGCTACTTGAGACATGCTAAAGCCACCTCTGTCGGCTTCAGCAATCACACCTAGCGCTAGCCACTCCATCATGGTTAAAGTCTGGGCTTCAAGCTGGGTTGAAACTATTGTCCTAAGTGCCCGATCAGCACGTGAATGCTTTAGACAAAGTTCATGCATTGAAGGAAGAGTAAACCGCTCCATAATTTAAATCTAGCATCCCAAAAAAACTTCAGAATGTAAAGTTATTTTACGGCGCGCTCGATATCCTCAAGCCGTTTGCGAATCAACAAGGCGGCTGTGGCACCTTCGCCACTTGCACTGGCTATTTGCATAGTGGCACCACTACGAACATCTCCAGCAGCAAAAACATTGGCCATGGTAGTTTCGAGTTCGTTGTTTGTTTTAACCATACCAATTGGATCAAGTTCTACCGCGCTTCCATTTAAAAATTCCGTATTCGGCTTAAGCCCCACAAATACAAACACACCGTCAGTCGGAAACTCTACTTTTTGTTGGGTGGTAGTGTCAGAGCCAACTACTTTAATCACCTTTCCGTCTTGTCCGACGATTTCGTCTGTAGTGACGCCCAAGTGAACGGTTATTTTGTCTTTATGTTTTTCTAATTCATTAATTAGTATGTCGCTAGCTTTAATGGTGCTTCTGACTAACATATCAATGTGGCTTGCAAACTTAGTTAAAAACAGCGCTTCCTGAACAGCCGAATTGCCGCCACCAACCACTACCAGACGTTTATCGCGGTAAAAAGCACCATCACAGGTCGCACAGTAATGAACACCACGGGCGTAGTATTCCTGTTCCCCGGGAACACCAATTTTCTTGTAGTCACTACCGGTGGCAATAAGTACCGTTCTGGCCGTAATATCGCCTTCAGTTGTATGTACTAATACTTGGTTGTCGCCACTTTCTAGTCCAGTGACTTCCCCTAAGCGAATATCAGCACCAAATCGTTCGGCTTGTTCACGAAGTCCATCAGCTAGATCCAGCCCGGCTATGCCTTTAGCAAAACCAGGGTAGTTGTCTACCCAGTCAGTCACCGCCGCTAAGCCGCCTATAACACCTTTTTCAAATAAGACTGTCTTTAAGTCCTCTCGGCAGGTATAGATAGCCGCACTGAGAGCTGCCGGACCGGCTCCAACCATCACCACATCTATTATGTCTGTAGCGTTGTCAGCGCCCACTTAGCTACCTTAGACGATCGCTGGTGCTAGTTTTGCGAGATTATAACCAACCACCACTTCGCGACTGTCATCTTGTTTAGTCACTACTGTGACCGGCACCGATAAAGTGCCGCTAATTTCGAAAGCTTCCTGTTGCCGTGCTGGTTCCTGGTTAAGATTAACTTCTTCGTAGTTATAGCCTTTAGCTCCCAGCCAGCGCTTGACCATAACACAGTAAGCGCAAGTGTCAGTGGTAAAAACCGTGATCTTCTTAACCATTTTTATACCCTCGTTTCGTTTATTTGTTAGTTAATTTTTAAGTCTAAGCATCATTGTATATGGTGCTATAGCTTTTTGGCAAGCCCCCATATGTTGTGTTTATGACGTAGTTTATATCTGTTATTTTCCCTTGTGGTTAATTTTACTGCTGAATAGACACTAATTCAATGTCAAAAACCATGTCAGCATTAGGCCGAATGCCGGGTGGAGGCGTAGATCCGTAAGCTTGGGCAGCTGGGATAAGTAGGCGACGGGTTCCGCCAACTTTCATACCAGGAATACCTTTCTGCCACCCCTCAATAACCTTATTTAAGTCGAGTGGGATTGGTTGACCACCGTGCTTATCGCTACTATCAAATATCACCCCGTCACTAGCATAAGCCCCGGTATAGAGAACAGTGATGGAGTCCCCAGGCTTGACTGCTTGGCCACTACCTACTTTAGTGTCGGTGATAACTAGTTTGCTAACGTTACTAACGGGTGTAAAGTTGGCGATTTTTTCAACTTGGTCGGTATTTGATGAATTATCTTGGTTTTGTTGATCGGTTTGACTTTGCTGATGTGCTTGCCAAACCACCACAATACTAACAGCCACGCTGGTACCTAAAAACAATAGGGCGGCCACTAGGGCGAAGGCTCGTTGCAACTTTTTAGCCATTTTTAAATCTCCCCTTTACGCCGCGAGTATAGCTTGAAGCATCTTGGTTTGGCAACGATTTTATCTGAATATAAACTATCCCGCAATTTCATAAGCCTTAAGTTTGGCACGAGTTTGTTCGCCAGCTTTAACTTTCTGCAACTTTAATAACTGGTCATAGATGCCGCCACTTTTAGCCAGATCGTCTGGACTACCGACTTCATCTATTTGACCACCTTTGAGGGTAATAATCTGATCAACGTGCTGAATGGTGCTGAGACGGTGGGCGATAATGATAGTTGTCCGGCCGCGCATCAGGTGTCTTAGAGCTTCCTGAACCATAGCTTCAGAGCGGCTATCCAAACTACTGGTGGCTTCGTCCAAAATTAAAATCGGTGCGTTTTTGAGTAAGGCGCGAGCGATGGCGATACGTTGTTTTTGACCACCGCTTAGCTTTAGGCCCCTCTCGCCAATTTCAGTATCGTAACCCTTGTCAAACTTGTCGATAAACTCATCAGCATTAGCCGCTTTGGCTGCAGCGATGATCGCTTGGTCGCTGGCTTTAGGATTGGCATAGCCGATGTTCTCGCGGATAGTACCAGAAAACAGAGCTGGATCCTGGAAGACAATACCGATATTTTCTCTCAGTGAACTCTGAGTTACTGAGTTAATGTCTTGGTCATCTATCAAGATATGACCAGTGGTTGGTTCATAAAGTCGAAGTAGCAAATTTGTCAGCGTTGTTTTACCCTCACCACTTTCACCAACTAGAGCAATCTTGGTATCTGGTCGAACAGTCAGGTTGATTTCCTTGAGAACTGGTTGTTTGGCGTCGTAGCCGAAATTAACTTGGTCAAAAATAATTTCCCCTTTAGGTACCTCTAGTTTTTGGCTGCCTGGACGATCACTGATCTGCGGCTCAATTGCCATGATCTCAAAGTAGTCACGACTATCGGCTATAGCCTTTTGGGTATTATCGACTAGAAAACTAATGGTAAAGATGGGAATTCTAATCTGCTGGGCATAGAGAATAAGGGCTACCGCTTGGCCTGGCGTCAGTAAACCCTTTGCAGCCGTAACAAATATATAAAGATAAACCATTAGAAAGACAACATTCAGGAACAACCGCCGGCGCACATCGCGTTCGTGCCAGTAATGAGACTGGGGCTTGTTAATATTGACCATTTTGGTCAGGTGTTTATCAAAAAAGCTTAGTTCCCTTTTTTCTTGAATGAAGCTTTTGACCACTTTGATTTGGCCAATAGCTTCGGTAAAGCGGCCGCTAGCAATATCGATGTTGGTGTTTTTTTCGGCTTGGTATTTTTGCCACTTGTCGCTGGTCCGGATAGTTAGATAAATATATACCGGATACAGCGAGAAAAGCATTAAAGCTACCGGCCAGCTGTAAAAAGCTACAATCACCAAGGCAAAAACAGTGCTAAAAATAAACTGCAGGAAATTGTTACTCAGCATGTTCATGAAATTGGTGATTTGATTGATGGAACGGTTTAGCCGGTTGATAATTTTGCCGCTTAGTTCAGTGTCAAAATATCGCTGCGGCAGGGTTAGCAGGTGTTCGTAGTAGCGATTGCTAAGCAAGCGTTGTAATTTGGCAGCCATTTGATCACCTAGGTAGCCGTTGATGTTATTTAAAAAGTTGCCGGCCACATCCATAACGAAAATCAGTATCGCCAGCACCACCACGTAGGAAATACTGGCCGAGGTTCCTTTATGAATTTCATCTATCGCCCAACCACTAAACAGGGGTAACAGGAGCATAGTAATACTGCTTAAAATGGTCAGAATACTGATCAAGATATAGTAAGACCACAGTTGGCGGGCAGAGGCGAGAATTTTATAAATATGTTTCACAGGCTTCAAATACTCTAACAGATTAGATGGGTTACGTCCTGCACAAACTATAACTAGCGTTACGGTTTCTGGAAGACGGACAGGTGTGATTAAGGGGAGGGAGCGAGGGGTAATTGGCGATGGCCAATGACACACTCAGGCTCCCTTGCCTCTTTGTTACGCGATGGCGTTCCGGACCCTGTGGCCCCCCGATTGCAGCCAGCACCCTGGAGGTGCTGGTGGGCGGATGCGTTTGGAGGGATGGAGGACCAGACAGGGTCCGGAACAATTGGAGCTCAAGCAAATGAATGCGAGCTCAGCGGTGGTAGTGAAGGTAAGCCCGAATTTCAACGGGTAGTGGGCAGACTCTGCGTGCTGACAGCACACACAAGTCCATACTGGGCAGGCGGACGGGAGTCCTAGCCGGCTTTTTTGTTACCTTCACTTCTTGGTTAGCTCTGGTGAGCTAACGCGAACATGGAGAGCGACCAATCCTTACAAGACAACCGCCGAGGAGGCGCTGTGTCCCGAAGAAGCAACCGACTCTCCATGGAACGTTTGCAGCACAGACCCCCACGAACCTGGCTTAAGCGACACGGCGTCGCACAAACGTTCAGAAATTCACCATCTATAGAGACAGTAGCACCAACCTAGTTGGTTAGGCTCGTGTTACTGTCTCTTGCCAAATAAATATCACACCTGTCAAAGTACGCCCATAAGGGAGCAAAACTCGACCTCAGAGCGAGATCATTCTATACCTTTTAGCTACTGATTTCAAGAGTTTCTTTAAGGGTGCGAATTATAATCGTTCGGCACCAAGGGCCTGCTTTGCTAATTTCGCTACTTTATCTAATAAATTATTGACACCCTCATCGGTAAGCGTGGTTTCGAACGAGGCAATATGGAGTCTTAGAGTAATGTTTTTAGCGGAGGCATTCTTCTGATAAATGTCTAGGGGAGTTAGGGTCATTTGGGTGCTCTCTGGCTTTAGTTTATTAAGATTCTCAAGCACAAATTTGTAAACCTCGGCGTAAGTTAAGCGATTTGACACCTTGAGTGATAGGTCCTGTTCAACTTTAGGGAAGCGCGGCAATTCTAAGTAAGCGCTTTCACTTGCTCCCTGGCCTAGGAGCAAGGGTCCAACTTCAAAAGCCGAAGTGTAGGCCGGCAATTTTAAATTGTGCCGGACAGAGGCTTTTAGTTCACCTATTACTCCCCAAACTGTTCCCTTGTGGTCTCGCATCAGAGCACTTCTACCTGGTTCGTAAGGCATAGTTAATTGCTTTATCCAGGAGTTTTTAGATAATGCGCCAGTATCAAACGGCACGAGCGCTACTAAGGTTTGGACCTTAAAATGCTTCAGTAGATGATCCAGATAGATTTTGGCTTGATAGTAGGCAGCGCCTTGCAGATTTTGGGCAGCCTTGTCGCCAGCTACAAACACAAAACCTACAGCGTTTTGCTCCCTGGGGATGGCTGGTTCATGCTTATCAAATTCTCCTTTCATGTGCGTTTTACCCAGTTCAAACAAAGCAAATTGATCGTACCCAGCCTTAACATTAAGGTGGACTTTGTCCAGTAAGCTGGGTGTTAAGCTCAGCCGGTAGTACTGCAGGTCAGGGCTCGAGGCATTAGACAACTTAAAGGCCTTTGTTTTATCCTGTCCAACTCTATCGAGTAGATTTCCATGTACGAAACTATAAGTAAGGACTTCGTTGGCACCCGCTCGACTGAGTATTTCACGAATCGACGACTTCAAAACAAGTAGCTGGTTTTTAGAAACTGGCGATAAGTCACGTTTTGGTAAAACCAGTGGCAATTGATCATAACCATAAAGTCGACCGACTTCTTCAACTACGTCTTCAGCAATGGCAATATCGGTTCTCCAAAAAGGCGCACTAACTTTGAGTTCCTGGCGATTATCAGTCCGCTCAACCTTGAATTCCACGTTTTCTAGTATTTTTTGAATATCATCTGGGCTAAGCTCTAAACCTAGTCTTTGGCTAATAAAGTCAGCACTGACCCTAACCATTGTCGGAGTCTTAATTTGGCCCTTCAGATCTGTAAGCTTAGTTGGCCGTCCTCCAACTTTCGTCATAGCATTAGTAATATCGGCTAGAACTCGGTCGTTTTGAAATGGTGATTGGCCTTTGTTAAAACGAGTTACGGCATCAGTAAATAGACCGTGATGCATGCTGGTTCGTCTGATGGTGTACATATCAAAGGTGGCACATTCGATGATTATATTCTTGGTGGTGTCGTCCACTTCGGAGTCAGCGCCGCCCATAACTCCGGCTAATCCCACCACTTGTTTGTCTGTAGCAATAATAATATCTTCAGCCTCAAGATTAATAGTTTTGCCTCCCAGTAGGGTAAGCTTTTCGCCTTTCTTGGCCAATCTAGGCATTAGCGTTGGTGTACTGGTGCTCAAATTCTTGATCTTGTCGTAGTCAAAGGCATGAGTCGGTTGACCAGTTAGGTGCATATAGTAATTAGACCAGTCAACAATATTATTGATGGGACGAATGCCGACTCGCGTTAATTGGGCAGCCAGCCAAATTGGGCTAGGGCCCACCTCTATGTCTTCGACAATCTGGGTCATGAACCTTGGTACCAAACTAGGCACAGGATTAGTGACTTTTAGGTTGAGTTTGGTACTACTCGATTTGTTATTTCTTGACTTTAAATACCAATCAGGGCTTTTAAAAGCTAGTCCTTGAATACCGGCCAGTTCCCTAGCAACCCCCAAGATGCCGAAACAATCTGGACGATGGGTGAACATCTTGTTCTCTATATCAATAACAGTGTCGTTAAGCCCATACAAATTCTTAAAGGGGGCTCCGGGCTTAGCTAACTGCGCGCCAACTTCAGCAATATCGATTTCTAGGATTCCGCTGTGATCATCACTAATACCAAGCTCATGAGCACTAGCTAACATGCCATTACTGACAATGCCTCGAATTTCCCTAGCCTCCAGTACTAGCGGATCCTTGCTAGGCGTTGATGGCACAGTGGTGCCTGGTGGCAACCAGGCAACTAGTAATCCAGTTTTAACATTCGGTGCCCCACAAACTACTTCTATATAGCCATTCTTGTCTCGTTTAACACCTTTGGTGGCTTTATTGTCGTCAATAAGGCAGACGTGAAGTTTGTCGGCATTTGGGTGTTTTTTACAGGAAACAACTTTAGCAACCACAATTCCGTCGAATCTAGGGCTCCATTCCTCAATTTCTTCAATGGCTCCCAGTTGGGCGCCAATTTTTGACAATAATTCATCAGTGGGCAGTTTAAGCTCGGTGTATTGACTAATCCAGTTGAGGCTAATTTTCATGAAAATTGCCTCAGAAAGTCGAGTTTGCCCGATTCGAAGTGCCTTACGTCTTCGATGTTATACTTCATCATCACCAGTCTGTCGATTCCTCCGCCCCAAGCAAATCCGGTGTAGGTGTTCGGATCGATTCCGGCCATCTTTAGCACGTTAGGGTGAATCATGCCACAGCCTAGTAGTTCAATCCAGCCGGAGTAGGAACAGACATTACAGCCTTTTTTATCACAAAATGGACAGCTTAGAGCAAATTCAAAACTAGGTTCAGTGAACGGAAAATAGAATGGCTGAGTCTTGACGTCGATTTCCTTTTGGTAATATTCGCTCAGAAAAGTTTTAAGGGTGGCCATCAGGTTACCGACGTGCATGCCCTTGTCTACATAGATGCCTTCGTGTTGATAGAAGGTATGTTCGTGACGAGCGTCGAGATCTTCATTACGGAAGACACGGTCGGGGATTAGAACGGCAATTGGTTGGCCTTTTTCTAGATTAGTCTTATATTTTTTGAGCATGCGGTTTTGCATGGTACTGGTATGAGCCGGTGCAATAAATGGCTGTCCAGTTTTATCTTTCTCTTCAGTCATAAAAGTATCGTAGTCGTCGCGAGCGGGGTGGCCTTCTGGGAAGTTAAGGCTACTAAACATATGATATTCGTCGTCTAACTGCCGGGACTCTTCGATATTAAAACCCATGCGGTAGAAAATATCGGCGATAACTTTAGTTTCGGCCATCAATGGATGCTGGCTGCCGATGTCGCTAGACATTAGTCTCGGACGCTTATCCGGTTCTACATTAGTGTCAAAGGGGGCAGTGATATCAATCGAGGCAAGTTTTTCTGACTCATCAGAACGAGTTTTTACTACTTGTTCAAGTTCTTTTTTTAGGAGGTTGACTTCTTTGCCGAATTCACTTCGCTGTTCAGGTTTGAGCTTAGGGATTTCAGCTAGTAAGGTTTTAAGTTCTGGAGCTTTTAATATATCCTCTTTGGTTTTCAGGGTTTTAAGACGTTTTAGTAATAAGTTTGAAACGTCAGCAATCTGCTCGATTTTATAAGTCATGTGGAAATTATTGTATCAGATAATAACAGATACGACGAAGATTGACTTAAAGATCTTTTTATTATAAAATAGTATTGATTTTCGCAAATTGCGGGAGTCGTTCTTCGACAGAGTGGAAAGGATGAGATGAATCACGTTGGTATTGTCGTTTTGGTGATATTGGCGATTTTCTTTGCCATCTGGGGACATTACGTCTCCGGCGAAGGCGCCTCCGGAAAGCACAGCATCGTCACGAGAGTGGTAGTCATTCTGCTGTTCGTTGCCCTTGCGATTTGGGTGTTCTGGGGGCTAACCCATGTCTACCACTAGTGAAGCGGTATCGATGGTGGGGACTGGTTTCGACCAGGTGAAGCGCGGCTCGGTCTAACCGATGCCACTACATACGCTTCTTTACCCCACCATCCCAGCCACTACATCTCTCTCCTCCACTCTGTCTTTCACCAGAAAATTGAATCTCGCAGCTTCAATTTTGCGGTGAAGTTAAATATGCTAGGCTTAGATTATGGCAACTGAGGTAACAGTACATAGGCCACCGAGTACAGAGGGATTTCCGGATACTGATCCTGTCATATTTTTAGCCGGGCCCATAAAAGGGGGGCCCGAATGGCAAACAGATGTGACCGGAAGGTTATGGTCAGATTTACCGGATGGTCCAAGATGGCATATAGCATCTCCAAGACGCACAGAAATTGACAAAGATTTTGATTATGACAAACAAGTCGACTGGGAAACAGTTCATTTATTTAGAGCTATGGACCTTGGCTTAAGTATTTTCTGGTTGGCTCGTCAAGACCCGGATATAGAATATCCACCAGATAGGGCATATGCACAAACTACCAGATTTGAATTCGGTATGATATTCAATGAGAGATACAGACATCGACCTACTACAAGAATAAGTCTGGGTATAGAGCCGGGTTACAAAGGAAATGAAAAATATTACCGGAAACGAGCTAGAGATTTAGCCATCCCTGTTCATAAAACGCTTGAGGATCTTGTCGCAGACACCGTAGAACAACTTGCAACTCTGTTGTAGCTTCCACTAACAACCGTGAGCACGATATACTATGGTCATGAGTGACCAGGCTGATCTTTTAGAGAAAGCCAAAGCCGTACTTGAAGCTAACGATCAAGGCATATATACCGTGCCGGCCAGCGTGCTTTACCCTCATCAGTGGCTATGGGACAGTTGTTTTATCGCTATTGGGCTACGGCATTTAGATATTGACCGAGCTAGAACCGAGCTACTTAGCTTACTTCGAGGTCAGTGGCATAATGGCATGTTGCCAAACTTAATATTGGCCGATCTGCCTAAATATCGAAGAGACCGTGATATTTGGCGGTCGTGGCTTAACGCCTATTCTCCTGACAATGTGGCCACCAGTGGTGTTACCCAGCCGCCAATGCTGGCTGAGGCGGTAGTGCGAGTTGGCGAGCGGCTTAAGGGCTCTGAACGGCGTAGTTGGTACAAGGAAATTTATCCTAGTCTGCTGGCCTATCACCAGTGGCTCTACAGGGAGAGAGATCCTCACGGTGAAGGTTTAGTATTGCAGATTCATCCTTGGGAAACTGGTCTTGATAATACGCCACCGTGGATGAAAGAACTTCACGAACACCAGTTAGCACTATGGATTACCGTTCTAAAAAAACTGCATCTTGGTTGGTTTATTAATTTATTTCGGCGTGACACCAAACGGATTCCAGCAGCCGAACGCCTTGATCCGATCGAAGCCTTAGCTCTTTTTAGCAGTCAGCGCCGTTTGCGTCGCAAAGCCTACAATATCGACCGTATTTTGTCACATTCGTTATTTGCTATTGAAGATTTAACTTTTAACTGTATTTTTATCCGGGCCAATCAACATCTCAAGAAAATTGCTAAAACGCTTGGTCAAGAATTGCCCGAAGAATTAGCAAAAAGCATGAAGAAGACCGAGTTAGCCCTAGAGCAACTATGGGACCCTTACAGTGGTCAGTATTATTCACGTAACTTTGTGACTCACAAACTTATCAAAGAACCGTCTATTGCTACTCTAATGCCCTTTTACGCAGGGATAATTAGCAAGGAGAGAGGTAAGCAGTTAATTCACCTGCTAGAAAATGTCCATGAGTTTGGCACCAATTACGCCGTACCCAGTGTTCCAGTTAACTCGCCGTGGTTTGCGCCTCATGCATATTGGCAGGGTCCAGTGTGGGTTAATACCAATTGGCTAATTATTGATGGTCTTAAACGTTGTGGCTTCCCGGACCATGCTGCTGCTCTGACGGAGTCAACACTAGAGATGGTGGAACGTAGTGGCTATTTTGAGTATTTTAGCCCATTGGATGGCTCCCCGGCGGGTGTTGATAGCTTTTCTTGGACTGCCGCGCTAACTATCGATCTACTAAAATCCTAATTTTCGTCTTCTGTCGGACGATCAATAAGTAACGGCTCAATTTCGGCGTTGCCGCCGGCTATTTTGACCACATCCTTGTCAACCCTGCCTAGTTCTTTGTGGGCATTATTAAAATGTCCCACAGTGGCACCCAGACTATTGCCGACTTTTTGCATATAGCCATCAAAACCCCGCAAGTGTTTACCGAGTTGCTCAACGTTTTTGCGTATTACTTCGGTATCTTTCTGAATTTCTAGACTACTCAGTCCTTGTGAAACAATTTGCAGCATGGCAGACAGGGTACTGGGACCTACCACCGTGACTCGTTTTTCAACTGCCGCATACTGCATCAGATCGCGGCCATTGACGCCTCCCTCTCCAACCTTATTAGCCAGTAAATCGTAGTAAATTGCTTCACTCGGGATAAACATTAGGGCTTGTTCAAGCGTCCCCCTCTTGGGCTGAATATACTTTGCGGTTTCATCAATACGTTTTTTCAGATCTTCCTTGAACGTTCGCTCTAACTGTGGTCGATCAATGGCTTTAGCTTCCACCAAACGATTGTAGTTCTCTAGACTAAATTTGCTGTCAATTGGTAGGATTTTGTCGTCAAGCCTTATTATGGCGTCGACTATTAAGCCTTCACCCATCCGGTACTGAAGCTCAAACGTTCCTGGTGGAAGCATATTTTCTAGAATCTGTTTTAGGTAAAACTCACCTAGAACACCCCTTTGTTTAGGGTTTTGTAATACGTTTTGAAGTGATTTTAGCTCGCCAGCAATATCACCAACTTGTTGATTGGTTTTCTCCAGTGATGTTAGTTTTTCAGTGATATTTTTAATAACGTCTTGGGTTGCAGCTGATTGTTTAAGCATCTGAGCGCTATTTCTTTCTAAACGGTCACTAAGCTCTTTTTGTAGGCCATCTTTGAGTTTAGTGACATTATCACTTAGGGTGGTCAGGTCTTGTTTTAGTAGAAGTGCACTGCCATTATCGTTGGCTTTGTCACGGCGCGTCAACAAAAACAGCAGTAAAGCTGCATTGACTACCCCAATTATCACCAAGGCTAGAAGCATGCCGTTATTGTAACATTTACTCTGGGATAAAATGATGAGCGGCTAGGATAGCGGCGCCGACCAAAAAAGCACCTAGTAGTACTAACCCGACTTGCCAATCAATCAGTTTATTTTTTTCGCGCGACTCATTTATGCTGGGTATGATGTCGCTAGCTGCAACGTAAATAAAGAAGCCTGCCGTAGAACCAATTAACCACGCGAGCAATGTGCTGTTACCACGAGCTGACTGATAGAACACAATCGTCCCGATGGCAGTCGCTAAAATTGCTACTCCGTGCACACCGATAACTTTCATGCGACTCATCCCTCGGCGTAATAGATAGCCAGAGTCAGCCATCTCGCGTGGTATTTCATGAAAAGCCACAGCTACAGTTGTAACTAAACCAGCGCTGATACTAATTAAGAAGGCGGCTGCGATCGCCGCCCCATCTATGAAGTTATGCAACCAGTTACCGGTAGTAACTAGTACGACAATTGGCTCGCCTTTTGTATCGTGAGCATGACTACCCTCAAAATGTTCCTTGCTATGATGATGAAACCAATGGAGCCAACCTTCCAGTAAGAAGAAAAATAGCATGCCAATGAGGGCAGCTAACATGACGGTTAGGGTTTCGTAGTGCTCTGCGCCGTCGTGTAAAAAATCCAGGAATGCAGCGGACAACAATGCTCCAGCAGCAAATGGTGTTGCGTAGGCGGCTAGCAGAGCAACTGTTTTCTTATGGGCAAGTAGTACTGTGCTGGATAAAAACACTAAAATATCTCCAGCTAGAGATATTATTAATACCAGCCACAGATCTGGGTGAGTAATCATGTCATAAGTCTAGTGGGTTGTTCGTAAAAATTGCAAGTCTAGACAGCTTCAAAACATAGGACCCCAGGGTATTCCCTAGGGTCAGGGGAAGCCTCACACTTCCAATTCTAGACTACTCCAAAGCAGAGATTTTGGCTGTGATGTTTCGCACAAAATTGGTGTTAACTGGAAGCTTTGATAAATTTAATCTGCAGTTGAGGGTTGATACCTATGCGAACTCTGAACTGCCGCTAAAATAAACACCACGCCTAGCAACCCACTTACTATTTCCGGCAAGTGCCAGCGAACGCTTACAAGCAAAACTGCCGCCAGTGCCAAAATGGCATAATGGGCACCGTGTACGAGGTAGCGGTAACGTTGCAATGTTCCACGGTTCAATAAGTGAATCGTCATTGATCGAACATAAAGTGCACCGATTCCTAGCCCGGCTGTAATTAAAATCACATCCTTGGTAATAGTAAAAGCTGCGATTACACTATCAAAACTAAACGACGCATCGAGTATTTCCAGATATATGAACTGGCTAAAACCACGTCCCTGTTTACCTGAAGGTCGATGACGAGTTAGAGCCGTGCCGAGTAGCTTGATGGCCACAAAGGTTAGGGCGCCGGCTATGGCCGCCCAGGTCACACGACTTTGATCAGGAGCCAAGATGAAGTGCAATACCAAGATGGCTAGACCGGCACCGGTGAGGGTGATTCGCCATGGTTGATTGAATTCGGCAAGTGGCGCTTCTACGCTATCTAACCAGCGAACGTCACGCTTCTCACCAAAAAATCTCAGACCAACCATTAGCAAAAACACACCGCCAAAAGCGGCAATTATAGGACGAGCTTCATCGAGAGCGGCTCGGTAGGCGTCAGGGTTGTGTAAGGCTTGGTCTAGTACCCCCTTTAGGCTTAGATCGGTAGTCAGTGAAACTAGGAGTAGTGGCAGAAGCAGACGAACGCCAAAGACAGCAATGGCAATTCCGACTGTCAGAAATGCTATCCGCCAAAAGCGGTTCATATTGCCCAGGACCTGACTGTTAACGACAGCGTTTTCGAAGCTGAAGGTAACTTCCACTACGGCCAAAATCATGACAGTCACCAGCGCCATTGGCCCACTTTTGAAAAAAACCAAACAAAAAGTGATTAGAGTTGCAATTGAAGCAAAGCTATAGATGCTTATCAGCGAGCTGTTGGATCTGGTGTTAGTCGGCATACTTTTTATGTCACACCCTCTTGGCAATAAAATGCTTTAAATGAATCGTGTATTCGTTATTTACTCAACTACTAGGGTACCGGTTTGGGTAGGATCCAGGTGGTTGTGATAACCATGCGTGCCGACGGTAGTGACTGTGATGGTTTGACTGCTACCGGGGTTTATGGTGCCTATATTGAGCTCAGTGTCGTCACCGTGAGACGGGTGTGGATCGGAATTAAATTGGATGACGGATAAGGAAGTGTTTTTAACAGTTACAGTGCCGCCAGATTTCACAGTAGCTGTGCTTGGGCTAAAGTTACTGCCGTCATAGGTAATCGTGACATTTGCTGCTGCTGGCGTTGTGCTCGCACTGGTGGTTTGGTTAGACGTATCGGTACTGGTTGGTGTAGCAGTTGAGTTGTCCGAATTTCTAGACATGGCAAAAACTACTCCACCAATTACAACTACCCCAGCTAACACCGCAATGACTACTTTTTTCATAGTTCTATTCCCTCTTCTTACTTAGCTTTATTATCTCACACATCAGCCGGTGGTTTTTTGGCAAAGAACTTACCATAATATATATAACTAAGAGAAGCCAGCAGGGTGGTGCCGTAGAAATACCAAACACTGCGCAACCAACCAACCTGCAATTGGCTACCGAGCCTCAAGCTATGTATCAAAATAGCGATCATAGCTAGGTCACTGGCGTATTGCAGATATGGCCACCATGGTCGATTACCAAAAATTCGCCTAAATTCGTAGGCCAAAAATATTAACCAACTAATCATGCCAATTAGTGCTGCCCATCTCATCCCCGGAGCTACAAAGTTATTCAAAACACTACCCGGCGGGAAGCCGAAGCCATCGCGTAGCAATTGCCACTCCAAGAGCCCGGGGTGCATCAGGATCGCCAGTAGCACGATAAAACTGGTAACCTCAAAATACAGATGGGTTGATTGTCTGTCTAGTTTTAAATACTGTCTAGCGGCAGCAATTATGTAGTGAGTCCACATTAAGCTAAAGGCCACCAAACCGAATAATGGAAACAGTGTGTAGCTAGATAAATGACCAAACTGCCAGTGCCGGGCTTGACCCCAACCAATAAAGGCAGTAGCTAAAACGACCGTACTCAGAGACCACGCCAGGGCGTTTAAAGCTGTTATTTCTTTGGTTGAAGGCTTGGTCTCCATGGTCTCAGCATAGCATGAGCTAATTCTTAAACTGACGGCGTTCTAGCTCGTGGATCCGATCATGCCCTAGCCCGTAATGATGGGCAATTTCGTGCCAAAGGGTGTGTTTAACGTTTTTCTTGAGTGACACCATGTCGTGACTAGCTCTCTCCATTGGTCCCTTAAAAATGGTAATTTTATCTGGCAGTACAAGGTTATAGTTACTACCCCGACGAGTCCGTGGGATACCTTCGTAAAGACCAAAAAGTGTTTGATCGCAGCGCAGCTTGAGCTGCGTGTGTTGGGCTGGAGTTGGCTCGTCAGTAAACGTCACGGCCACATTTTTAAGGCCACTTATGTACTGCTCAGGCAGCTCATCCATGCTCTCGCCTATTAGGTGCTCAAATTGTTGATCATCAACCGTCATAACAGCTGTTATTGTAACAGCTTTAGAGATGTCCCAGCGTGCTAAAGATTGTGTTGGGCAACTAGCCTGCGGAAGAGTAAATAACCCGGAATCATTGGTAGCCAGAAGCTAATAAGTCTGTACAGTAGCACCGCCGTCAGAGCTGGGCCAGCTTCTACGCCAAACGACCTAAGACCTGCTAGTAATGCAGCTTCGACTGCACCCAGCCCGCCTGGAGTTGGTGCTACGGAGCCGATAGCTGCACCACCCAAATAAACTAGCATGGTACGTGGGAAGTCCAGAATACCACCAGCAGCAATGACGCAGGCATACAGACATAGTCCATAGCAAAAACTTATTGCGAGTGAATAACCAAAGGCTATCAAGGTGGCGATTGGCCGTTTAGCCAGATGTTCTATACCACGCACTACTTGGTGGATAAAAGCCACCAGCTGTTTTCGAAGACGTGGTGAAACTAGGCGAATTACTAAAAACAGTGCGAAGGCCAACCCGAGTAAAACAACTACCGTTTCCCACGCTAAATGGCGATAGCCAAAACTCCGATCTGTAGTTGTTCTGAGAGAAATCAGCATGATTAACAACACATAACTAGCAAAACCAAGAAGCTGGTTAGCTCCAACGATCAAGACAGCTTCACCACGGTTAACATGTCGTTTATAAAGATAGCGAGCTGAGGTGGTCATGCCGCCGATTCCGGCCGGTAGTAAACGGTTAGTAAAGGCCGAGGCTACCTGCACCTGCAGTGTTAGCCTTAAGTGCAATTTTCGACCAACCAAAGCCATATATACGCCGGTGGCCATAAAAAAACTGAGCACAAAGGCTACAATCGCCACAACGACCCATGACTTTTGTATATAGCCTATGTCTACTAATCTGAGTCCGAATTGTTTGAACTGTGGCAAAAAAACATAAAGCGCCACGCCTAAAATTATCAATTGAAAGAGAGATCGTTTATCCGGTCGGTGCTTGGCGTGAGCTTGAGCCATCTTGGCTTCATCTTACCTTTTAGATGAGCCAGCGTAAATACTTATGGTTTGTTTTGCAGTTGTCTAAGTTCTGCTTCGAGTAAGCCGTAGTCTTGGTAATCATGAGTGTTGCCGGGGACTTCCAGGAACCGGTATTGTCGAAGTTTAGT
Source organism: uncultured Candidatus Saccharibacteria bacterium (assembly GCA_964636215.1). Classification (GTDB taxonomy): domain Bacteria; phylum Patescibacteriota; class Saccharimonadia; order Saccharimonadales; family CAZJQT01; genus CAZWRJ01. Next base: position 66,781 of record CAZWRJ010000001.1, read on the forward strand.
CAAATGAGGATTAAGGTAGTCTTTAACAGCTGCACTAGTGCCAACGGGGTCATCAGTATTATGAATGACGGTTACTGGTAATTCGCTGCGAGCCAGTACTTCGGCAAATTGGCTGTATTGGCCCTGAATGTAGCCCAGCGGAATACCTAAAAACAATAAGAACTTCGGTTTTATAAGTGCTTGCTCAAGTCCTTGGACACACAAGACGGTACCAATCGATTTAGCGAAAATACCGTAGTCACCACCTAACTTCTGAACAGCCTCACTTAACATTGGCCGCTCGTGTTCCAGATTGATCCACTCACCTCCACTGTGCCAATGCTGATAGTCCTGAATATAAGTTTTTTCAAACAAACCTTTTAGCTTAGCCTCTGCATCATAGATCCAAGCTTGGTTGTCTAAGCTGTTACCACTCAACATTAACAGATTCATACTTATATTTTAGCAGGCACTGCTAGCTTTTTTTGATTGGCATTTCGATGTATTCGTTGAAAGCTTGATCAATTTGTTTTAATTCATCTGTTATAGGGCGTTTATTGTGCCAAACCATAAGATTAATAGGTCTCAGGAGATACTTCATAGGCAAGTGAGCCCTTCTTTTTCTAACAAAAGTAGCATTGCTATTCATAACTCCCTCCCAGTTACACTTTTAGTTTGCCAGATTCTACTTAATTTTGCCGTGTTTCTTGTCACCGGGCAGGTGTGATTAATCTCACTTGAGCCGTACATCTAACTGGTGTTTTAAGGTGTTATTCGCTATAATGCCCACGTCCTTATTAGGGAAAAGAGCAGCCCGAGAGTTGAATCCATTTCAACCCGGCTCTAATGAGAAAAACCGGAGGTTTGTCTCATGGTAGATGATGGGGAGTGGCCAAGTGGTAAGGCACTGGGTTCTGGTCCCAGGATCGGGGGTTCGAATCCCTCCTCCCCAGCCAAGTCGTTAACGCTTGCGTTACTATAATAAATATGCTAGAATTATGTTAATTGTATTGATGAATCCGGGATAGTTCTTATATTTACTCGATTTCATTACGAACAATCGACAAAATAATTACTAACCACAAGGATTCATTTTTTATGTCTTACAGAAATCAGCGGCCTAATAGTTATGGCCGTCACCAACAAATAACCCCCAGACGGGGGAATAACCGAATTAAAAAGGAAAATATTCACCCATCTCGGTTTATTAAAGCTGCAAACCAAACTATGGAAACGGAATATACACCGACCCTGACTTTCGCTGGTCTCGAAATTCATCCACTGATAAAGACAAACCTGCTAGCCAAAGATTTTGCCAGACCAACTGAGATTCAGGAACAAACTATTCCCATTGGGCTGCTTGGTCAAGATGTTGTTGGAATAGCCAACACCGGCACAGGCAAAACGGCTGCCTTTGCCATCCCGTTACTACATAGTCTTATGACTAAAATCGATTCCCGTGCACTCATCCTGGCACCAACTCGTGAATTAGCCGAACAAATCGATGAACAATGCCGCAGTATAGCTAAGGGTAGTGGTCTTCGGGGTGCGCTCTTAATAGGCGGAGTAGCTATGGGCCCACAACTTAGAGATTTGAGGGACAATCCTCGCATTGTTATTGGTACTCCGGGTCGAATCAAAGATCACCTGGAGCGACGTTCACTTAATCTTGCCAGATTTAATATTGTGGTACTTGATGAAGTCGATCGCATGCTAGACATGGGCTTCATTAATGACATTCGTCGAATTCTCGACCAAACGGCTGATAAAAAACAGTCCTTTTTCTTCTCAGCCACACTTGATGCAAGAGTTAAGGCAATTATAGATGGATTCTCGGTAAGTCCGGTTCACATAACTGTTAAAAGCGGCGATACTAGCGAAAACGTGGATCAGAACATCGTAAAATATACTTCTAAGGGCGATAAAATTGACAAGCTACACAACCTATTGATCCAGAATGAGGTTGTCAAAACTCTAGTTTTTGATGACACTCACCGAAGTGTTGAACACCTCTGTAGGGAACTTCAGACTATGGGCTTTGAAGCTGATGCTATTCACGGCGGTAAATCGCAGTCTCAGCGCAAGCGAGCGCTGACAAGATTCAAGAGCAATCAGGTTAATGTTCTAGTAGCTACCGACGTAGCGGCCCGTGGTCTCGACGTTGCTGATATCACCCACGTCGTTAACTACTCAGCACCTAACTCCTACAGTGATTACGTGCACCGTATTGGACGAACAGGCCGAGCCGGCCGTTTGGGATATGCCCTGACATTTGTTGAACAGTAAGACACAGTTATGAACCAAGACACCACTAAAATTCGTAATATCGCTATCATAGCTCACGTTGACCACGGCAAGACGACTCTTGTTGATGGGCTGCTTAAGCAATCGAACACCTTCAGAGACAATCAGGCTGAAATGAACCAAGACTTGATAATGGATAGTGGCGATCAAGAACGCGAACGAGGCATAACCATAACTGCAAAAGTCACAGCTGTTCAGCACGATGGATATCGCATAAATATTATCGATACCCCAGGACATGCCGATTTTAGCGGTGAGGTCGAACGAACCATAAATATGGCCGACGGTTGTTTATTGATTGTTGATGCCCAAGAAGGGCCAATGCCGCAAACAAAATTTGTGCTTAGCATTGCACTCGCCAACGAACTAAAGCCAATTGTAATTATTAACAAAATAGATAAACAAGGTGCTCGATTGGCAGAAGTAGAAGATGAATTGGCGGATCTTTTCTTGGAATTGGCGGTTCACGAAAACCAGCTTCACTATCCAATTTATTACACCATTAGCCGCGAAGGCAAAGCCTGGACCACTCCGCCTGCCGACATAAGTGAAGAAACCGATTTATCAGTGATTTTTGATGCTATTGTCAAAGAAATTCCGGCGCCGGATGTCGAAATTGACAAACCACTCCAGATGCTAGTTTCAGCCCTTGCCTGGGACAGTTTCAAGGGGAAATATGCCATTGGGCGAGTAAATCGTGGTCGATTGAAAGTGTCAGACAAGGTAACTCTTTGCAAAAAAGATGGTACAAAGACCAAAGCTAAAATCGAAAGTATTTTAGTGAGCAATGGTGTCGGTAAAACGGAGGTAAAAGAAAGTATGGCCGGTGAAATAGTTCAAATTACTGGTATACCAGATGCTCAAATTGGTGAAACTATCGCCGACGATTTACACCCAGAAGCATTGCCAGTGATCGAAATAGAGGCGCCGACTCTAAAAATGTACCTAGGGCCCAATACTAGTACTTTCAAAGGTACCGAAAGTGCTTTCTCAACAGGAAGACAAATCGGCGAACGACTGGCGAAAGAACTAGAGTCTAATGTTGGGCTCAGAGTCGAAGAAAACAACATTGGATTTTTAGTAAGTGGGCGCGGTGAGCTACATCTTAGTGTCTTGATTGAATCTTTACGGCGAGAGGGTCTTGAGTTTGAAGTTGGCAGACCGCAGATTGTTACCAAGCAAGAAAACGGCGTTACCCTTGAACCGATCGAAGAACTGCTGATTGAAGTTCCCGAAGAGCATGTTGGTACAGTGCAGATGGGGCTTGGTGCCAGACGAGCAGTTTTAAAGGAACAATTTGCCAGTACTAAAGGTGTTATTAAATTAATCTACGAACTACCAACTCGCGGCTTACTAGGCCTTAGAAATGTTATTACAACCAATACCAAAGGCACAGCAATTATGAATAGCTTACTTAGCGGCTACCAGCCGCTTGGACCGCCCTTAAGAAAACTACGAAATGGAGCCTTGGTAGCTTACGAAACTGGCGTGACGACTCCTTATGCGCTTGAAATGACTGAAAGTCGCGGAGTGTGTTTTGTCGGTCCGGGAGAAAAAGTTTACGCAGGACAAGTTGTCGGCCTTAACAAAAGATCTGAGGATCTTGAAATAAATGTTTGCAAGACTAAACATCTCACTAACATGCGTAGTTCTTCAAGCGACGGCACCGTGCAGCTAACTACGGCGACAATCTTAAGCTTAGAGGAATGTCTAGACTTTATAGAAGAAGATGAGTTACTTGAAGTGACCCCGAAATCACTACGTCTGCGTAAAGCAGAACTTGATCACCTCAAAAGAAAACGCCAAAAATAAGTACCTTCTATCCTCTACTCTCGTCAAGTAATTTGTTAAATTCCTCACGATGTATAATGAATCAATCGATACGTAAATAGAGGAGTATGGAATGGCTGACCAAACAACTGAGACAACAAAGAAAAACAAAAAAGGTAAATCGCTGTGGGTTAAAATCCTGTTGATACTAGTAATTTTGGTAATTGGCGGCATCATTGGTTACAGCATCGGAAAGAGTCATGCCGAAGATGAGGCTCAGGCTAACTTACAGCAGCAAGTGTCTTCTCTCCAACAACAATTGGACCTGGCTAAAAAAGGTGTAAATAACGAGGTGCAAGAGGGTCAACAATCCCTTGAGTCTTTGCAAACGGAGAATGCTACACTAAAGTCCACAATCGAAAAACAGAATCAAAAAATTGCCGACCTGGAGAAGCAATTGGAAGAAGCCCAGAGTACAAACCCACCGTCAGATGGTAATCAGTAGTTAGAGCAAGTAGGTTGGACCGCCAGGTAGTACGGTGTTATATTTAAGCTTGAGCGTTTTGCGCAATGAATCGAGTGAAAAAATTTCTTAAAAACCAGTACGGATTCGGTAGCCAAATAATTATTTTGGTAGTATTGGTCTTCGCCAGTGTTGGAGTTGTAGGCTACCGAATTTACCAAGGCAGACAAAAGCCAGCTGAAACGGTCACAAACAATGCTTCAGACAGTTCCTCCAATCAGGCGACGGAGGCCCAACAACCAGTTGACCCTACTGCCGATTGGAAAAGTTATACAAATAAAGTCGGTAAATACACACTGAAATACCCAGCCGGATGGTACAAAGACGTCTGCGATGAGAGCCTGACTGACCTAGCGCTTTATCTGGGACCTACAAAGTCTTCCCGAGTAATTTGTAACTCTGAGCATATTTCACAGATTGTCATTATCTCTACCCCATCGGTACCTACTGCATCAGAACAAAGCTTAGGCACAAACTATACCAATATTACCGAGAAAAAGGTTGTAGTTGACGGAGTTACTGGCAATAGGCAGTCTGGTAAGTTGAAGGTGGCTGAATTTGGTGCTCCAGCTGGTACACTTATTGTTCGTTATTTTTTCCTTGCTAAAGGCAGGACCTATATAGCAAGTTATATTCAGACACCGTCTGGGGATTATAGGGCTGATAATTTGGACAATTTTGACTTAATAATTACCAAGACGCTGAACTTTACTAAGTAGTACTTGAACGAACACCTATGAACTATAGGTAGTTAGTGAGTAATTTTTTAATCACGTATAATGGGAGTTTGTGTTACGTGACATATTTAGAATAGCTTTTCTTTGTATTGTTCTTGGTGGAGCCTCTATACCGCTGAGCTTTGGAGTTAATAGTTCGCCTGTTGTGGTTTGGATTGGTAATAGTCTGGGGTCGTTAATTTCAGCATGGGCAGTTATTTTTATTGCCGAGAGATTAACTAATGATAAATTCAGGAATAGAGTACGTAAATTCAGAATTGGTAACAAGGTTGTAACGGTTATGGATGAAGGTGGTGATAATAAACACGTGGCTAAAGCCCGGGGTTATATTGACCGACATGGCATTAAATTGTTTGCTCTGATTTGTCCAATCTTTCCAGGAGCATTGTTATCAACCACTGCTGTCTACACTCTTGGTTTAGATAAAAAAACTTACAAGAGATGGTTAGTGCCAGGTATTTTCTTAGTAAGTGGCATTTATGTATTTAGCTATTGGTGGTTAGTTTTGGGGCATGTTTAGGCTCTAGTAAAATCTATCTTTTAGTTCTCGCAGATGACTATTCACTGTTTGGTATTTACTAGGCCATGGTATTTAATACTGTAAATGACAGAGTCGTTAGAGGTCGGCCAGACAGTTGGAATTACCCAAGAGACTGACGAGGGTCTTCCAAGAAGGGTTGAAGTCGATTGGGGAAAAGGCGAGGAAGTACTTGGACGATTGCTCGGTGCCTTTAATAACGACGACTTTCCTTATAATCTTGATTCCGTGAGAGTACCGCACGACCCTAGACATATGCCTGAAACCATGCCGCGTGGTGGCGTAGAACACGCTATGTTTTTATGGTCGACATGTTACTACATGCGCGGTGGAACCAAATCCGTAGACTCACTCAAATTATTAGCCAATGTTTACGATGCACACCCTGATTTATTTGATACAGATAGGGTCGCCGAGCAAGACCCATTAATGGTTGCAGATCTCCTTAAATCGTTTCATTTAGGATATCAACATATACAAATTGGCCGATTTTGGGTGGAGAATGCCAAGCGAATGCAGCATAAATGGCAAGGAGACCCCCGTAATATTTTTGACGGTGTAACCGACTATGATGAATGCTTAACTCGTGTTTCCAATGACAAGAAAGGTGGAGGCTTTTTTGGGTTTCAAAAAAAGATGACCAGCATGATTTTGTATTACCTGATGGACGATGAATTAATTGAACCGTTTGTCTTCCCTCTCCCAGTAGACATGCACGTAATGCGTATTTCGATCGCCCACGAAATTCTGCGTTTTATTGGCTACGATCCGGACGATAATTTACTTAGTGATGAAGTCTTGGATTTTACTCGTAATTTTTACTATTCCTATGCCCTTAAACATGGTATTGATCCTCTTAGGCTGTGCGATGCTATTTGGTTACTTTCACAGTCACTTTGCGGCAAACAACCTGGCAATGTTACGTTAGAGCCGGAAGGTAGGAAGAATCGAAATGGTCGAAAAACTATACTGATACCATTACCCGTGAGAATAGAGGATGTTTCTCAACAAAATCAATATGAACACACTTGTAGGTCATGCCCAGTAGAAAGCACGTGTGTATGGAATGTGCCCGGCAAGATATATTACGTTCAGGGTGATTTGAAGCGGCGAGGTAAACGTGTAATTTTTCCTGAATCTTCTCAAGGACGACTGTTTGTAGTTTAATCTTCTAGAGTGCTAAGTATTATTTGATAACCGGAAGTGGTTTCTTGATATATATAAACCAAAAACAGTTAGCCACATGGTTTGAGGGTAGGCGGTGATTCTTTCCATGCCACCGATACCTAGACCAAGATAATTATGTGTGCTGAACAGCACAAAGCCAGTGAGCGCCACAACACCAGAAGCCAGAGTATAAATACGTAACCAACGTGGTATATCTAGTGTCAGGCCAAGGATTAATAAAGCAATGTTGCCAAACAGAAATGGCAAAAAGGCACCGAGAGCGTGCAAAGAACTGATTGTGTTTTCGGGGAATACTCCAACCAATATAGTACCGAATCCGGCCAGTGCCATCAGACTAAAGCCAACTAGGCTACCTTTAGTCTCGCGAAATTCTTGATATATAAGTAACGAACCAGCCATCATGAATAGTCCAAGTGCGATAAATGAGGCATTCATATAGTCGTGAAGTGGTGAACAGACAAAACGGCCAGCATACATACCGCAGGCAGTATTACCAAGATCACTGATGGTGTTTTGTAGTGCACTGTAGGGTATTGGCCAAGCGTGGGCTACCATAATTTGAGTTAAGTAGTACTGTAGACTTAGAGTCCACATAGTCGGTCCAATTAGTGGATAGCGATTGGAAAAGGTGTTTATATTTTCCATCGAAGTTTTGTTAATAAGCATGTAGAATCTGCCTATATTATTCTGTCTGTTGGGAAAAAATTAGTACTGAATAAGGGGCCAGGGCCAAAGTAGCAGTATTGTCGCTAACATTAATATCTGACGCTGGTGTATCTTTAAAGTCAGGGCTATAACCTTTCCAGTCGCTGTTAAAGCGTACCTCCCAAGCGCCGTCTCTCGGGAACTTTAAGGAATAGTTTGGCTGAGCTTTGTTGGCAAAATTAATAACCACCACTACATCATCACCCGGTCCGCCGTTTTCCCAGCGGTGGTAGGCTAGCACCTTGTCGTTATCGTTTTGATGCAAAATAGCTACCGATTGACCGGTTAATCCAGCAGTGTGGCCATATTGGTTTTTACGAAGTGCTATCAAATGTTCATGAGCTGTTACGATACCAGCAAATTTATCAGCTTTATTCCACTCCAAAGCTTTCCAGCCATTAAAACTGCCGCCTTGCATAAATTCCTGACCCTGGAAAAGCATCGGGATTCCAGGTGCAGTTAACACCATTGCTGCTGCAATAAGAGAACGTTTTCGAGCGTACAGGCTAGTAGCGTTACCCGGAGCAATTTCCTCATTTAGACGAGCAGCCCCATTGGATGCACTGTCATGTGAGTCGCTGTATATTATTCGCTGAAATGCGTCACCGTTGTAACGCCGTCCAAGTATATTAGACAATTCCATTAGCTGTCTATAGGCATCATCGGTACTGTCAAGGGTATCACGAAATACGTGAGGCAAACCCACTTCCCATTGACTCGAAAAACCAGCACCGCCTTCTCCGGTAGTTTTGGTTATATATTCGTTACCACCTAAATCCTCAGCAATCATGAAGGCTGCTGGGTTAATCTTCTTGGCTAATTCTGTAATTTGCTGCAGGATTGACCATCCTTCCGGAATGTCATCGCTAGGATCGTTATTGTGTCCATTTACGGTGCGAATAAAGCCAGTCGAATCTAATCTAAGGCCGTCGACATGACAGTCGTGCATCCACATTTTTACATTATCAAGAATGAGTTGCCGTACTTCATCACGACCATAGTCAAGTCTGGTATCTCCCCAAGGAGTATGTGAACGCCAGCCATTGTAGAAATATATACCGCCTTTATTGTCTTCACTCCAGCCATCAAATTGCCACATATCTAGATCACCAGGGCCAAGATGATTGTAAACAACATCTAGTACCACGCCGATTCCTACTTTGTGTGCAGCGTTTACAAATTCCATAAAATCATGCCTGCTACCAAAAAGGGTTTCTATGGCAAAGAGATAGGTTGTGGTGTAAGGTCCCCAGGTTTCATCTTCTGAACTTACGGTGATTGGCATAAGTTCTATGGTAGTAACTCCCAACTTCACCAGGTAGTCAAGCTTCTGCGTTAGGGTTGTGAAGGTTCCGGGTGACGAGGCGTCAACTCTATTGAATGTACCTACATATACTTCGTATACAACCTGCTGATTTAGGGGTCTTGCAATAAATTTATCATCAGTCCAATTAAAATTCGTCTCAACAATTACTGAATTGCCGTCCGCTAATGTTACATGCAAAGCTCTTGGATCGTTTTTGTGTAACTCTTGGCTGCCGGTATCTATTATAAATTTGTATTCTTGGCCCGCTTCAGCTCCTTTAAAGTCAACTGTCCAATAACCATCGTTTTCACTTTGCATATCAGTCTTAGACCAGTCGTTGAAAGTGCCCGTAACGGCGACCGACTTAGCAAATGGTGCCCATACCCTAAACCCTACTCCGTTATCATGGCAAATAGCGCCCACATCTTTTTTATGAGAACTCATCCCTGTCTATTATGCTTATGTAAATTTAGTTAAGCAAGCCAATGTATATCAATATATTAAGATTCCAATAAAGTTTTATAGGAGGTGGTCTGATAGCGAAGTGCTGGTGTGGCGACCCAATTGGGTCGGAGTCGCCACACCAGCGAACTTCAGCTGATCGAGTCGATCAGTTCAACGGCGCGTTGATGCGGACCTGGACACCGCAGAACATCCGGCTGGCGCCGGGGCGCATGTCGTGGTCGAGGCCGAGCTCGTCCTTGGTTCGGTCGAGTACTGCGTCCTCGACGAGTGCATGGGCCGAACCCGGTGTCGACGTCATGCCGTGTGGGATCACCTGGTGGAAGACGTCGTAGACGTCGCTCGCGAGCTGCTTGGCGGTCGGGAAGACGGTGCCGTAATTGCACTTGCGGGCCTTCGCGACAAGCGACTCGACGAAGAGCATCGTCTCGTTGGCCTGTGCCTTGTTGCAGCCCGTCTCGTCCATGATGGCCTCGATGGCCAACTGGCGAGCGGACTTGGACTGGGTCGGGGCCGTGCTGTGCTCGGCCTTGATCACATCCTGCACACCTGTGGTCACGAAGACCACCTCCTTAACGTTCACACCCTACTTGGGTGGATGAATTAATTATCAAACTGAAGTTATAAGTTGTCAATAACCTTATGACTTTATTAGTGGTCATTATTTTTAGGATAATGGATGCTATAATCGTGATATGAAGCGACTGCCGAGGGTCAGGCGTCACCACGTATCACGCTGGTTGCCCATCGCATTGATGGTCACTCTAGTAATGGGTTTTGTTTACTTAGCTCTTCAACAACATATCCGTGCCGAGGCTGATCAACCTCAAGTAGCTATGGCTCAAGATGCCGTCGACCAGTTAACGAGCGGGGTTACTCCTGCAAAAGTTGTAGCGCCACCGGTTTACGATATCACCAAAACTCTAAGCCCATTTGTGATAATTTATGATTCTCATTACATGCCTGTTGCTGGTAACGCCATTCTTGATGGTCAACTACCGATAGTGCCGAGTGGTTCTTTGGCCTATTCGGCAACTCACGACGATAACCGCGTAACCTGGCAACCAACTGACTCCATTAGGATAGCCGCCGTTATTCGGAGTTATACAAATCAAGGTAAGATCGGTTATGTACTGGCTGGCAGAAATTTGCAAGAGCCCGAACGTCAGGAAAGTCAATTAACCGCCGTTATGTTAGCGGGTTGGTTTATTGTTCTAGTTAGTAGTTTGGGTCTTGTGATATTAATTGAGGCATACCATGACGAACGAACCTCGTAAAAAAGAACCGCTTTGGCATATTGAAATAGCCGTTTTTTTGGCAGTTGGTTTGCAATTATTGCTGTCTGACAGCTTAACCATCGGGCCCAAGAATTTATTGGCCATTCTGGAACTTTCGTTGTTGATTGGATTAAGATTAACCGCTCCGGTAGTTCACGACCTAGCCAGTGAAGCCAGACGCCTTGGTGGACTAATGTTGACGGCTTTGGTGGCCTTTACCAATATTTCTTCGCTTGCCTTAGTCTGCAATGCCCTAGTTAGCGGACAAACTGAATTGACCGGTAGGCAGCTGATTGTGTCAGCGGTATCAATTTTCTTAACTAACATAATATTGTTCGGTTTGTTCTATTGGCAGCTGGACGGTGGGGGCCCTGGTGGCCGCGGAACTCATCGTCCACCGGTTGATTTTCTTTTTCCGCAAATGAATACACCAGAAAAAGTTACCGAAGAGATCGACTGGCAACCTACTTTCTTCGATTATTTATATGTGTCTATTACTAACGCAACGGCATTTAGTCCAACAGATGCCTTGCCATTGACCCATCGTGCTAAATTCTTCATGAGCATCCAAGGCCTGGTGTCCTTAGCTACGGTAGCGATAGTTGCTGCCCGGGCTATTAATATTTTGGTATAACTTCAGTAACAGCTGTCCCCTATAAATGCTATAGTAAAGCTAATGTTTCTGTCTGAGAGGGTGAACTAGTGCTCAAACTCATTAAAAAAACCTTGAAGCGGGCTGACCGGTTTTTGACTAGCCAATACCAGAAAATGACTACCAAAGACAAGATCGGTTTAGTGGCGTTAATTTTCATGGGCTTTTTGGTGATGCTGCTTTTACTGCTTCAAAATGATATCGTAGCAGTCTTGAGTCCAGCTGGAGAAATTGCTCGGCGGCAACGACAACTAATAATTTTGGGCGTTTTACTCAGTCTGATTGTAGTACTTCCGGTGTTTGTGATGACCTTTGTGATAGCATGGCGATACCGTGAGACTAACACTAAAGCAAAATATCAACCAGACTGGGATCACAGCCGGACGTTCGAGACAATCTGGTGGACGGTACCGCTGATATTGATTTTGATATTGTCGGCCGTCACCTGGCGTAGCTCTCATACCTTAGACCCATTTAAGTCACTAGTATCTTCTAATAAACCTATGACCATCCAAGTTGTGGCTCTGGAATGGAAGTGGTTATTTATATATCCGGAGGAAAACATCGCTACGGTAAATTTTTTAGAATTTCCGGTTAATACGCCGATTAATTTTCAGATAACTGCTGACGCACCTATGAATTCCTTCTGGATCCCGAGGTTAGGCGGCCAAATATATGCTATGAGCGGGATGTCGACTAGGCTTAATCTAATTGCCAACCAAATTGGCGAATTTCAAGGCCATTCAGCTAATATTAGTGGAACTGGATTCGCTAGTATGAACTTCACCGCTAAGGCTACTGGTCGCAATGATTATGAAGCTTGGTTAGCAGGCGTTAAACAATCTTCTAATTATTTGAGTGATGAGGCTTACTCCACACTGGCCAAGCCTGGTGTTGAGCTGCCGACTCAATTTTACTACTCGACAGCTGATAATTTGTATCCCAGAATCGTAAATAAGTTTAGTCAGCCATCGGGCTTCTTATCTGAACCAGATCGGGTATCAACCTTTAACCAGGAGACTAACTAGATGCTGGGTAATTTTGACCCCTTTATACTTGGTGCTCAGGTTAGCTTAATTGGTGGATTTTTATTGGTCGCTGGATTATTAACCTATTTCAAGAGGTGGCGTTGGCTGTGGCGAGAATGGCTAACATCAGTTGATCCTAAAAAAATTGGCGTCATGTATATAGCAGTGGCCGTGATTATGATGTTGCGTGGGATAACAGATGCGCTTATGATGCGCGGTCAACAGGCCTTATCAGCCGGTAGTAATCATGGTTTCTTAGACCCAAGCCACTTCCAGCAAATCTTCACGGCTCACGGTACTATTATGATCTTCTTCGTTGCCATGGGTCTAATGTTTGGTTTGATTAACCTAGTGGTACCTCTGCAAATTGGATCACGCGACGTGGCTTTTCCCTTCCTAAATTCAACTAGTTTTTGGCTGTATGCTGCTGGAGCGCTATTAATTAACTTGTCCTTAGTCGTCGGTCACCAGTTTGCAGCCACAGGTTGGCTGGCTTATCCACCACTGTCCGAACTACAGTACAGCCCGGGAGTTGGCGTTAATTATTGGCTATGGAGTGTTCAGATTGCTGGAGTTGGTAGTTTATTGTCGGGTATTAATTTTATAGTGACGATACTTAAGATGCGAGTTCGAGGTATGAGTCTTATGAAAATGCCGATGTTCTGCTGGAGCGTTCTGGGTAGTATGACTTTAGTCATTTTTGCCTTCCCGATATTGACTGCCACTTTAGCGATGCTGTTTTTGGATAGATCATTTGGCATGCACTTCTTTACCAGCACTTCTGGCGGAAATCCAATGATGTATATAAATCTCATTTGGGCGTGGGGACATCCGGAGGTTTATATATTGATATTACCGGCATTCGGTGTTTTCTCAGAAGTGGTGGCAACTTTTTCTAGGAAGAGATTATTTGGCTATACCTCAATGGTCGTAGCTATTTGGGCAATTGTGGCTTTATCTTTTTTGGTCTGGCTGCACCACTTTTTCACCATGGGAGCTGGGGCTAATGTTAATGCCTTTTTTGGAATTATGACTATGGTAATAGCTGTACCAACAGGAGTTAAAGTATTTAACTGGTTATTTACCATGTACCGTGGTCGGATCCATTTTGCCTCTCCAATGCTCTGGTTCCTGGGATTTATTGTGACCTTCACTATTGGTGGAGTAGCTGGTGTTCTAATGGCTGTTCCAGCCATTGATTTTCAGGTTCATAACAGTTTGTTCTTGGTGGCTCATTTCCATACTATGATCGTCGGTGGAGTAGTTTTTGGTTATTTCGCCGGTATTACTTATTGGTTTCCTAAGTTTTTTGGTTTTAGGCTTAACGAGAAACTGGGCAAATGTGCTTTTTGGTGTTGGTTTTTTGGTTTTCTTTTGGCTTTCGTCCCCTTATACATACTTGGTCTGATGGGCGCCACCAGACGTCTTGATCACTATGATGCTTCGATGGGTTGGCAACAACTATTTATAGTAGCTGCAGTCGGGGTTGGTTTAGTGGCAGTCGGGGTTGGTTTTCAGATATTACAACTTATAGTTAGCCTCATAAAACGTAATGACAACTTAAATAAAACTGGTGATCCGTGGAACGGCCGAACGCTGGAATGGTCAACCACTTCACCACCACCGTTTTACAACTTTGCTACTTTGCCAGTAGTTAACGATCGTGATGCCTTTTGGGCCATGAAACAATCGGGTAGTCCGCCTAAAACTACCGTATTTAAAGATATTACCTTACCGAAAAATACCGCTATGGGAATATACATTGCAGCTTTTGGTTTCCTGGCCAGCTTTGCACTCGTTTGGAATCTTAAACTTTTAGGCGCTGTCTCGATACTTGGCGTTGTGGTTTGTTTATTGTTACGCATCTCAGATGACGGAACCGAGTATGTATTAAGCGCGGACGAGGTGAAACGCCTGGAAAGTCTGAATGCTAGTGGGAGACAACCAACATGAGCAGTCAAGAAACAGTAGTCACCGACGAGCGCAGAATCTTTGGCTTTTGGGTCTATCTAATGACCGACTGCGTGTTATTTGCTAGTTTGTTCGCCACCTTCGTAGTACTTAGAAATAGCACTTTTGGAGGACCAGCCGGACAAAGCCTATTTAGCTTGCCGTTTGTTCTAACTGAGACAATTCTACTATTGACCAGTAGTTTTACTTGTGGACTAGCCATGTTGTCCATTGGGCGCCGTAATAAAACCCAGGTTCTAGTTTGGTTTACTGTAACTTTCCTGCTTGGACTGGCTTTTCTTACTTTGGAACTTACTGAGTTTCGACATTTGGCGCTAGAAGGAAATAGCTGGCAACGTAGTGGGTTCCTGTCAGCCTTCTTCACATTGGTGGGCACGCACGGTCTGCACATTGCCTGTGGACTGATATGGATGTTTATGATGTTAGTCAAGACGGCTCGGCAAGGTTTGAGTCGGGGTCAGGTTCGACGTTTGACTATGTTAGGTTTATTCTGGCACTTTTTGGATATTATCTGGATTTTCATATTCACCATTGTTTATTTGATGGGGGCGGTTTCATGAGTAATTTACCGACTACTCCAAAAACCAGCTCTTACATCTTAGGCTTTGGACTAGCCTTAATATTGACCCTCGTTGCCTACTTACTGGCCGTAGGTGGTCACTTTCACGGTTGGGCAATTACATTCGTGTTAGCAGGACTCGCGCTATTACAATTGCTTGTCCAGTTAGTTTTTTTCTTACACATCCGGGAAGAATCTCGGCCACGCTGGAAATTAATAGCCCTGGGGTTTGCAGTCATAGTCGTAGTTATTTTGGTATTTGGATCACTCTGGATTATGGTAAACCTTAGCTATCATCATGATCACAACTCACCCACGGACGTAAATAATTATCTAATTCAGGATGAAGGTTTTCAGCCATAAACCACTTTAGAATCTACTACCAGCTAACCAAACCCGGAATAATATACGGTAATAGCCTTAACGCCTTGGCTGGATTTCTGCTCGCTTCAAAAGGACAGATTGATTTCGGACTTTTGATCACAACCCTAGTTGGAATAGCGTTAATAATGGCCTCAGCTTGTGTTTTCAACAACTATATTGACCGCGGTATTGACGCCAAAATGGAACGCACCCAGAAACGGGCTCTGGTAAGTGGTCTAGTCCCGACTAAAAATGCCTTAGTCTATGCGTGCCTATTACTTATTTTGGGGTTTGGGATATTGATATCGGCCACAAATTGGCTGACGGTTTATCTAGGAGTACTAGCTTTTATAACCTACGTGGTGTTTTATGGTTATTCTAAACGGCATTCTGTGCATGGCACTTTAGTAGGTAGCGTTGCTGGTGCCTTGCCACCGGTAGCCGGTTACACCGCCGTAACTAATCAGCTTGATCTTGCAGCAGTAATTATTTTTCTAATTTTAGTTTGCTGGCAAATGGCTCATTTTTACTCCATAGCCATCTATAGACTGAAAGATTACAAAGCCGCTGGGCTACCTGTGATGCCGGTTGTAAAAGGGGTGAAGACTACAAAATTACAGATTGTTCTATATGTATTTGCCTTCATGATCATTACTGCATCTTTAACAGTCTTTGGTTACACCGGTTATAGCTACCTACTAGTCATGGTTAGTCTAGGCACGGCTTGGTTTTATAAAGGTTTGGTCGGTTTTAACGCCGAAGATAATACAAAGTGGGCCAAAGGCATGTTCGGTTTTTCGCTAATCGTTATACTTGGTCTAGCAATTATGCTTTCGGCCAATTCATTCCTGCCATAAACTAAGCGACGTTTACTAAAAATGTTCGCGGATGTGCTTGACGCTGAATTCCCAATCTGCATCCGTCTTTTTATGAGGGTTGAAAATATTATGAGGATCAAATAATTCCTTGACCCGTCTGAAGTGACCCATCATCGACTTAGAGTACATTTGATTTAGCCATGGGCCACGGGTCATGCCGTCGTTATGTTCTCCGCTCAGGGAACCATGGAAACCAAGTACTAACTCGTTTACTTCGCGCATACAGGGCGTCAACTTAGCTCGTTCTTTGGGGTCTTCTATCTTCATCAAGGGTATAACATGGAAATTGCCATCACCCATGTGACCAGCCACTGTGGCTAGTAGGTGGTATTTATTTACAATTTTGCGGAGCCTAGGCAGAAACTCAGACAGATGCTCGGGTGGCACGACAAGATCATCAATAAACGGTGCGGTGTGCTTATCATGAACTTTTTTACGCAGTAAGTTAAAACTTTCCCGACGCATAATCCAGAATTTCTTGGCTTTTTCTTCAGTTTCATCCTCTTCAAATAAGGCCTCGTGACCAAAAGATTTAAGCAGCCCGTGCATATTATGCACTTTGTCGGCAACCTCACTCGTCGTATCGCCATTAAACTCAATCAATAGAACCATTTTGGGAATTCCCCTAAATAATTTGAGGGCTTCGGGAATAAGCTGTAAACCAAGTTTTAAAGTGCCGCCCCACCCAAGGTTCTGATGAAAATAGTAAAAAAGTTTGAAGCTGAGCATCAAGGTATAGTTGTCAAAACCTTCGAAAGTGGCCGGCTGCTGGGCTAAAACGGTATTAATAAGTTGACCGAGATCGTCTGTGTGTCTTAGAAAAACGACTAGGGTGCCAGAGTGCTTAGGCATCGGCACTAAGCGAAAGTGAATATCAGTTACTATGCCTAGAGTTCCTTGAGAACCAACAAACAACTGAGTCATATCAAATATTCCACTGTCCCTGTCCCAAATATTCCACAAATGATAGGCTGTGGAATCTTTGCTGACTTTTGGTTTTGCGGCTTTGATTTCAGTATAGTGCTTATCAACAATTTCAAAGACGCTCCTATATAATTGGCCTTCAAAATTCTTTTGAACCATCTTTTTCTTAAGTTCAGTATGGGTTAGAGGACGAACTACGTACTCTTCGCCATCAGACAGGATGACCTTAAGTTCGGTCACAAATTTTTCTGTTTTGCCAAATTGCAAAGATTTTTCGCCGCCAGAGTTATTAGCCACCATGCCTCCTACAGTACAAAGTTCTCTGGAGGCAGGGTAGCTCGGCATTAATGCTGAGTGTTTTAGGGTAGCTTTTTCAAAATCACGATAAAAAACGCCTGGTTGGACGTTAGCCGCCGAACTTGAAACCGATTTAATTTGATTTAAGTGACGATGCATATCCATGACTATAGACTGCCCAATTGCTCCCCCCGTCATATCGGTGCCAGCACTTCTTGGGGTAATGGACAGATCGTGATTAGATTGTTTGCGTTCCCTGACATAATTAACCAGACACTTAACATCAGATACTGATTTAGGCGACACCACCACCTGAGGAACCAGTTCGAACATGCTGGCATCATGGCTGTAAGCGTCTTTGGTCGCAGGGTCGTCTTCGATATCACCAGCAAAGCCGGCCGCCCGGAGCGTACCTCTGAATTCGTCCATAGTGCTTACTGTAACACAAAACTGCTTATGGTATAATAACAGCGTAAAATTAGGCTGAGCGCAATATAAACATATGTCAAAACAACGGGTGGTTATTGTCGGTGGTGGTTTTGGTGGCGTCAAAGTAGCTCTAGACTTAGCCAGCGACCGCCGTTTTCATATAACGCTTATTACTGATCATACTGATTTTCGCTATTATCCGACTATGTATCGCACTGCTACTGGTGGTCGGCGCATGATCTCTAGTATCCCACTGGAAGAGATCTTCGAAGGTAAATCGGTACAAATTTTGCAAGACAAGACCGTTAAGGTTGACCGCCAGAAACAATTAATAATTACCAAGGTTAATCATGAAATTGGTTATGATTCTTTAGTACTGGCGCTTGGCGTACAGACTAATTATTTCAATATTTCCGGACTAAAAAAGTTGTCTTATGGTATTAAAACACCGGATGATGCCGAGGCCCTGAAGAACCATTTACATAAACAGCTAATTGATGAAAAGAAGCCTGATCTTAATTATGTGGTAATTGGCGGCGGACCTACTGGTATCGAGTTGGCGGGTGCCTTACCTTCCTATGTTAGGCACATCATGCATCAACACCAGCTGTCGAATAGAGCCGTTCACGTTGATCTTGTTGAAGCGGCACCACGCCTAGTCCCCAAGATGCCAAAAGATATGTCTAAATCAATTGCCCGTCGATTAAGGCGCATTGGAGTCAAGCTTTATCTTGACACGGCTGTTCAGGCTCAAACAGCCGATGCTTTGATGATAGGGGATAAAGCAATTCGTAGTCATACTGTAATCTGGACAGCCGGTGTCACTAATAACCCTTTCTTTGTTAAGAATGACTTTCAGTTGACACATAGCGGTAAGGTTAGGGTCGACCAGTATTTGCAATGCGATCCAGGTATTTACGTCATCGGCGACAATGCTGATACTCCATACAGTGGGCTTGCCCAAACCGCCCTCTACGATGCTGGTTTTGTTGCCACTAATTTAGTCAGATTGGCTGACAAAAAAGACTGTAATACGTATAAGGCCAAACGGCCTATATATGTCTTGCCAGCTGGACCACATTGGGCGGCTGTGCTTTGGGGACGAGTGCGCATTTACGGAAGACTAGGTTGGCTACTGAGATCGCTGGCTGATCTGGTGGCTTATCACGACTATGAGCCCTGGAAACTGGCAACTCATCGCTGGGCGGCCGTCGAAGATGATGAAGAGAATTGTCTGATCTGTGCTGAAAGATCAGGTTAAATAGAAGTTCTTTTGGCTTTGGGCCATATTACACTTGCCACCAGACAACTGGCTGGTAACCAGCCGAATTGACGGCTGTCTGTGCTAGCTTCGGGATGATCGCCCAACACAAAAACACGGTTTTTTTCTAGTTTATCAATTCGCTTAATTTTTTCTTTGTTATCATGAAGTAAGATGACTACTTGGCCGACTCTAGGCTTAAAGAACCATTTCCTAGCAACAACCAAGGTACCGGGTGGTAGAACCGGCAGCATACTATGACCAACTATGCGCCTCACCATAATAGGCATACTCACCTTAGGTAATTTAGGTTTTGATATACGTGGGCTACCGTCTGGTGATTTATTTATCTTTTTTGGTTTCCCAGAAGATTTCGGCGATTTCATCTATCATCTCCAACAACTTCTTACCCTCAGCCGGGTCGCTGTGGTGCTTACATTCGCTTGCCTGCTTGGTGGCTTTCCAGAATTTATCATGCAGATCCGGATATTTTTCGAGGTGTTCAGGCTTAAAATAATCACTCCAAAGAACCCAGAGATGATGTTTTACTAGCTCAGCACGCTCTTCTTTAATAAACAAGGCCCGAGTTTTATTATCGGTATCCAGTCCATCATATTTTTCCTGAATTGCCAAAACGCTCTGGGCTTCAATTTTAGCTTGTGCTGGATCATAAACTCCACATGGCAGGTCGCAATGTGCCAGAACTGGTTTAATAAATCGTTTCACTTCCCCTCCTTGCTTGAATACCCCTTAATTGTAGCAGCTATTGGCCAATGGTTTTTCGCCAGCGCTCAATTTCACTATGATGGCCGCTGAGCAGTACTGGTGGCACATCTAATCCTCTAAAACTTTCTGGACGGGTGTACTGTGGAAATTCGATGGTTTTATCGTCATCTTGAAATGACTCAATTTCAGCTGAGGCTTCACCACCAAGCACTCCGGGTAATAGTCTCACTACGCTGTCGATAATCACCATGGCCGGTATTTCACCACCGGTTAATACATAATTACCGACGCAGTATTGGTGATCAACCCACTTGGTTATTCTCTCGTCGTAGCCCTCATAGCGTGGGCAGATAATGATTAGCCCTTTTTCGGAAACAGCTAGTTGCTTGGCCAAAGACTGTTTGTAAGCTTTTCCTCTGGGCGTAGGTAAAATAACTAAAGCAGCGGGGTCACGAGCTTTAGCTTTTTCTATAGCAGCCACCAGAGGCTCGACTCTAAGTAGCATGCCGTCACCACCACCATAAGGGGTGTCATCCACGCTTTTGTGCTTGCCAAGTCCAAAGTCGCGCAGATTAATGAAAGAGTATTCCACTATGCCTTTGTCTTGGGCTTTCCAGAGCATACTACTGGACAAAAGAGGCGAAAATACTTCAGGGAATAAACTAATTATTTGAATTTTCATTGTAATTATTATACCAAATAAAAAGAGGCCCGTTTCTGGCCTTCTTTTTATCACATAAAGCTCCCACCGATTTTAGTGGCTCGCAGTTGAGCTTAAGGTTTTGATTTTACAGGTTCGTCTTTCGACTAAAACAATTATATATCAAGATCGTCCAGATCATCAAGCTCTTTACGAGTCTTGCTAATAACGTCTGAGGTGTCGTCAATGTCCGTTTTTACATCTTCTTCAGTTTTAGTTTCTTCTTGGGCGGTTGAACCCTCGTCATCTGATACGGCAGCCACTGCATCATCAGGATCGTCAGTAGTTTGACTAACGGGACTATCGGATACTGTCCTGGGTGACTGTTCATCACGTACTGGCCGTTCTGGTCTTTCACCATTGTCAACGATTTTCAGATTGTAACGGGCATCGTTTTTGGTACCTAGTGCTCGTAGTAAGGTCCTGAGAGATTGCGCGGTAGCTCCACGCTTACCAATAACTCGACCCAGATCTTCTGGGTTGACAGTTAGTTCAAGCAATACACCTTTCTCATCAATGGTGCGTTTTACTTCTACAGCATCTGGGTGGTTGACTAAAGATTTAACTACGAATTCAATGAATTGTTGGTCAATACTTGCGCTCACGGTTTCCTCCCCTGGTTAAGACTTGTCAGTATCTACTAGTATAGCAGACCTTATTAGTCAGCTTTTTCGTCGGCTGGAGCTTCTTCAACCGGAGAAGTTTCTGGTTCTGTAGCTTCGGCTTCAGCCACTTCGTTGGTAGTTTCGGCCGGAGTAGCTTCCTCAGCGGTTTCTGCTGGAACCTCATTATCGTCTTTGGTTTCGGCCGGTTCATTGGTTGGCTCATCTTCAGTTTTCGCTGGAGCTGAAGCACTGTTCTTACTAAATTTATCAGGGTTACGAGGTGGTCTTTTGGGAGCTTTAGTAATTACCACCCATTTGGGCAACTTAACACCTTCAGCCTTTAGTAAACGAGCAACTCGGCCGGATGGCTGAGCACCATGTTCTAGATAAAAACTGGCTTTTTGTTTATCAAGAGTAGTTTGTTTCGTGTGTGGATCGAAGTGACCGATACTGGCCACGATATTTCCACTTGTAGGGGTCCGGCGAGCATCTTGGACGATGACGCGGAATTGAGCGTGACCCTTGCGGCCGATACGCTGCATGCGAATGACTAACATTCAATTTCCTTCCCTGTTAAAAACTTAATGTACAGATGGTCATTCTACAGATAACCGCCCCTGTTGTCAAGATAAAGGCTAAGGTTTGTATTTCTTGAGGGCGACCTCGGCGGCCGATACTTGACCGGCTTGTTTACTAGGGCCAACCCCTTTGCCTTTTAGCACTCCGTTTACGTAAACACCAACGGCAAATGTTTTGTCGTGATCTGGGCCATTTTCACTAATGACTTTATAAACTGGCGTGAAGCCATCTTTACTTTGAATTAGCTCCTGTAAACGGCTTTTGGGATCCATCCACGAACCGTTTTCCAAGATGTCTTTGAAAGTAACAAGTAAACTACTAGTAATAAAAGTTTTGGTAGCCTCAAACCCTTGATCTAGATAAAGTGCCCCGACAACTGCTTCATAAGAGTTAGCCAAAATTTGTTCACGGGCCCGGTCAGTACCCCGTTTTTCACCGCGACTTAACCGCAGCAACGGCTCAAAACCTAGGCGGCCGGCAGCAGCACCAATGCTTTCAGTTCTCACCAGCGAACTTCGCCAGTTGGTAAGCACTCCTTCCGGTTCATCAAACTGCTCAAATAAATATTCGGTAGAAATCAGCTCGAGCACAGCATCGCCCAAAAATTCTAGTCGTTCGTTGTGTTCATGAACAGTTTTACGATGCTCATTAACATATGAACGATGAGTGAAAGCCGTTACAAGAAGTCCAATGTCATTAAAATCAACTCCTAGAACTGCGCTGGCAAATTGTTTGTAAGGTGTAGTGTCTTGCATAATTATTTTGGTAGGCTCCGGATTTTTTTCATGGCGACTAATATTAGTTTTCCGATGTCATCATATTCGATTTTATTGAGAGCTTCAGAATAGGGCATCCAGGCGATACCGTTCATCCAATCCTCAGGCCTGATAGTGTTGCTATTGCCCTTAGCTTCTATCAGAAAAATTTCGGTAGTCATCAGCACCAGGCTAGTTGCCCGACGATAGCGAAAATGTATTTTGCCTAGCCAGCTTATAACAGCCATTTCTTGCAGCCCTGTTTCTTCACGAACTTCACGTTGAGCAGTTTGCTTAGCAGTTTCGCCTTCTTCGATGTGTCCCTTGGGGATTGTCCAGCGGTTTTTGGCATCCTGGATTAGTAGAATTTCTACATCTCCCTTTGGTGCTCGACGAAAAATGACACCACCGGCCGTTGGTTCGCGTAATACTTCCTTGATCGTTAGACGACGATGATGAACAAACTTTTTAAATCCCTTGATGGGTTTGGGTCGTTTCATGGGCAATTTCTCTTATTTCTTAGCCTTGGGCTTTGACTTCTTGGGGGCGGCTTTACTTGGAGTTCCCAGTTGTTTTAAAAGGGTGCCTAGTACACCGTTAATAAACTTACTAGAGTTATCTCCACCAAAAGCCTTGGCCAGCTCAACGGCTTCATTAATGACCACCTTAGGCGGCACATCAACCTTCGATATAAGCTCAAAGGCACCAATCCGTAGAATGATACGGTCCATTCTAGCGATTTGATTAATCGGCCACTCTGGAGCGATTGGCTGCAAGCGATCATCTAGTTCCTGCTGATCTTTACTAACACCGTGCACCAATTCTTCGATGAACTGTCGATCATCAACCGTATCTCGATATCGATCGATATTACGCTTCAGTACCTTATTCAAACTGAAAGTACTATCACCACAATCGCGCCTAAACTCTTGTTCATACAAGGTCTGGAGAGCGATGATGCGACCAAGGTGACGATTCGATGCCATATTGTTAAATTAGATCCCGCTTATAGTTATAGTATAACCTGACGTTTGTCAGTTTACACCCAATAATTACTTGCTGGCGACGAGCTTTTTGCCGCTTTCACGACGGGTCGTGAAGGTTTTTACAGGACTGGTAGCATTAACGCGACGGGCGAGTTTAAGCACCAGATGACTACGTCTGGAACCAGTGCGACGAGGGGTGGTCCGTTTTTTGGGCTTACCCATAGCTAAGAACAAGCCTCCTTATGTACTTTATTGATAAAACTTAGGCCTATATTAGCTTAGAATGACCTAAAACTCAAGATATACAGGGCTAGACTACGAAGTTAAGTAACTTGCCGGGAACATAAATTGTCTTCTTGATTGTCTGGTCTTGCAATAAGGTTTTGATCTTAGGTTCGGCTTTGGCAGCTTTAATTATTTCGTTTTCAGTAATATCTACATCTGTCTGTATTGTCGCACGTAGTTTGCCGTTAATCTGCACCACAATGGTTAGGTTTTCACTGTTCAGGTAGTTAGTATCAACTTTGGGCCAAGTATCAATATGTACACTGGTACTATGCCCCAGTTGATGCCACAAATCGTCCGCGATATGCGGGGCAAAAGGCGCAACACATGCCACAATACTTTGCATAGCTTGTTGCCAAGTGTCATGTTTACCGAAAGCCTTGGTTTTTAGTCTGTACATTTCGTTCACGCAGGTCATAGCTGCTGCGATAGCGGTATTGTAATGATTGACCTCAATATCTTCGGTTACTTTTTTTACTGCTTTGTTGATCGTTTGTTTAAGTTTCTTTTCTTCGTTTTCACTTAGTTCTACGCTTTTAGCTGAGGCATATTCACCTACTAAATTCCAAAGTCTGGTTAAGAAACGATAAGCCCCTGGCACACCTTGTGGATCCCAACGCACCCATTGATCAAGTGGAGCGGCAAACATCAGATAGGTTCTTAGTGCATCAGCTCCATAACCCTGTTCAATAATTTCCAGTGGATCGACGCCGTTGCCTTTGCTCTTGGAGAACATTTGCCCATCACTGGCGGTCACCTTGCCATTAAATAAAAATTGTTTAAACGGCTCCGGTTCATTAACTAGTCCGAGTTTTTTGAAGAACCGGGCTATGAATCGAGCATAAAGCAGATGAGCGGTGGCATGATCGGCCCCGTTATAGAAATCAACTGGCTCCCACTTTTTGACAACGGTACTGTCGAAGATCGCTTCCTGATTGTGGGGGTCAAAATAACGATACATATACCAACTACTACAAATATAAGTATCGAGGGTGTCAGTTTCGCGTTCTGCTGGGCCTGTACACTTAGGGCAGTCAACTTTTAGCCAGTCCTTGGCCCTAGCTAGGGCGCTGCGTCCATCTCCGCTAGGCTTAAAATCGTCTAGTTCCGGTAAAATTACGGGCAAATCTTCATCCGCCACCAATTGAGGTCCACACTTGGGGCAGTGGATTATTGGAATTGGGGCACCCCAATAGCGTTGACGACTGACACTCCAATCCCGCATCCGGTAGTTTATTTTTTCTGTGGTGAGACCATGGTCTTCTAGGTCGGAGACAATTTTGTCCCTGGCAATTGCTGAATCAAGACCATCATATTTACCAGAGTTGACCATGATACCTTCACCGTGGAAACACTCGCCAGCAATAAACTTATCTAGTGCATAGCGATGCAATGGTTCTACGACTTCTTTTTCGGCCAGTTCTCGGCTAACCCATTCAACTTTAAAATTATCTTTCTCGGAGTCGTCCAGTTTTTGTTCACGATGCTTATCACTTTTAAGGTGTAATTTTATAAATTTGACATCGGTTTCATGGGTTTCCTGCTTTGAGAAAGCAAAATATTTGTAGTGGTAAGTTTCCTGGCCAACCTCCTCAACCACCAGGTCGTGGTAGCCAGTTTCTTCAGTAACTTCACGCACGGCTGTTTTTTCTGGTGATTCTTTGCCCTCAACTGTGCCGCCTATAAACAATCTGCCGCCAAGCTTTGGCCCCCAGTTAATGGTTAGGACCTGTCCTTCGTCATTGGTCACCACAGCTACGATCTTATCTTTTTTAACGTCGGTCTTTTTGCCCTCGGCATCTTCACGAACGCCGACCGGATCAACTACATTAACAATTGGTAGTTTAAACTTTTTAGCAAATTCGTTATCGCGCTGGTCATGAGCTGGCACTGACATAACAGCGCCAGTTCCGTAACCAAGCAGTACATAGTCGGCTATCCAAACCGGCAGTTTGACACCATTAATTGGGTTAATAGCATAAGCGCCTGTGAATACACCAGTTTTAGCTTTTTCAGCTTGACGCTCCACTTCGGTTTTCTTCTGAGCCGTCTTAACGTATGCTTCAATTTTGCTCTTTTGCTCTTTAGTAGTAATGGTTCCGACAAGTTCATGTTCTGGTGCTAAAACCATAAACGTGGCCCCAAATAAGGTGTCTGGCCTGGTAGTAAATACAGTAATTTTCCCTAGGTTGTCATCGATTTCAAAATCAACCTCAGCCCCTTTGCTTTTGCCAATCCAATTTTTCTGAGCTAGCTTAACGCTCTCACTCCAATCTAAGTCATCAATAGCTTCAAGTAACTCGTCTGCATAGTCGGTAATTTTGAAGAACCATTGTTTAACTTCTTTTTTTTCTACAATTGGATCATCTGGAGCATCATGACGCCAACACTTACCGTCAATCACCTGTTCATTAGCTAACACCGTCTGGCACTTAGTGCACCACCATTGCATCCTTGAATCCTGATACGCTAAGCCATGCTTATACATTTGGCTGAAGATCCACTGTGTCCATTTGTAATATTCTGGCAAATGAGTGGCGATCTCTTTTTCCCAATCATTACTCCAACCCATGGCTTTGTATTGTTTGTGATAGCTAGGAATAATGGTGGCCATGCTTTCTTGTGGTGACACACCTGCTTTAATGGCATAATTCTCGGCTGGCAAGCCAAAGGCATCCCAACCTACTGGATGGTAGCTTTCGTAGCCTTGTTGGCGCTTAAAGCGAGCCTTAACATCACTTATGGTGTAGTTCATAGCATGCCCAATATGGATTCCGGCTCCACTGGGGTAGTTGAACATGCTCATAGCAATGTACTTGGGCTTATCACTTCTGAGATCAGCGGTATAAACGCCGGTCTCATCCCAAATTTTTTGCCATTTAGGCTCTAGGTCTTTCGGGTTATAACGATTCATGGTCTAAGCGGTCATTATAGAGGTTAACAGATGTATGCTCAAGTACGGAGAGTATGGGTACGATTATTAAAATACAATCCTTATGTAGGGTTTACGAAGTAGGAATAGAAATTTTTTAGGTGCGCCTTGTGTTTTTATCAGGTGCGAATGTTGGTGAACAACTGATTTTATCTTTGAGCTTGGTGCTCGGGAGTACATGTTATAACCCCGTTTCTCATACTTGCCTATAATTTTCAAAAATTCTATGGCTTCTTTAGAGTCTAGGTCTTCTAATTTATCGGTGTGTTTTTTGGGAACGATCATTATATGATCAGTTACTCTCTGGCCGTCCCATATAGAATAAGCAAAAATGTTGCGGATTAACTTGAACGATTTAGTTTCATCTAGGAATTGTTTGTCTCCTTTGCGTATCGCACAAAAGGGACAAGATTCTTTATTGCTTTCAGCCTGATATTTTTTATAAACTTTTTCTTCTTTACGCGAGCGTGTTGCTGACATTTATATACTCCTAAGCCTGTACCTGGGTACTACTTAGAGCCGCACCACCAATTCTTTGGGTAATTAGTGTAGTTGAGAATGGACCTCCAAGTTGTTCATCACAATAGAAATCGTGTCCGTCCAATACTCTAACGTCAACACCTGCAAACATTTCTGCGTGCGTATCTTCAACAGCATCGATAATATCCTGTGATTCAAAGTAAACCGACCACACGTCTGGATTTAACCAATTACCGATCTCAAGAATGCCTGCGTGTGGACTACCGAGTAGTGTTGGCTCCATGTTATCGTGCAGAGTAACTACATCAGCTATGCATACAAAACTCTCGTCCTCAACTTCAATGGATGCACTTAGTACGTCGCGTGCGCGAGTCTCCCAATCGTATACTGGTCTGGGTACACCACCTTTTTCTGGCTTGTTACCCTTACGTGCGGCTACAGCAGCATTTCCATCGACACTAACAATTAATCGAACTTCCTGAGTAGCTAAACTATAAAGCGAGAATTCTTTTTTTTCATCGCTTCTGAGCGAGTCCCAAGTCTGTTTACTCCTTTCTGCATAGTATCGGTTGTAATGATGTGGTACAGCGGCAAGTTTAGTATTGAGTAAGTAGGCTCTATGATTTAAATGCATTAAATCAAAAACGCCAGAAGTTAAAGCGACTGTAACGGGTTGCTCGCCCCAGGATATCCGCAAGTCAGCAAGGCGATCTGTAGCTGACACATCGGTCAATGGATTAAAAAGACGTTTCTGTGTTGAAGACTCTATATGATTAAGCACTTCGCTTCGTGGAGTCATATCTCTTTGGAGAGTTCTTCTAACACCTGCGGTGCGGGCGGCGGCTTCTCTACTGGTAACCATATTTGTCATTAACCCTCCAGATACAGTTAATATTAAACTATAAGACAATATTTTAAAAATTTGTCATTTAGAAAACAGTTTATTAAATAACTTTGATTAGTTATAGGCGGCGGCGTTTGCGGCGAATAGTTTCAAAAGTATACGTTAGAGGATATTTAAGTTTAACGATTGGTAGATCTTGGGCTGGCAAGTAAGCCACATCCTCACCACCAAAACCGCGTTTAAATACCGATACGCCGTAAAAACGATGTTTGGTTTGACCGTGCTTCGTGACACCCCAGAAGTTATATCGGCTACACCCCCGACGCCTGGCCTCACTTATTGCCGCCATTTGAATAGCATAAGCCCCAGGTAGTTGACGTGCCAGATCAGTGCTAGCTCCGTAGTGATAAGCCGCTTCTTGTCCGTAAAAGATGATGAAAGCCATGGCTAGTAACTCGTTCTGGTGGGTGGCTCTATACATTAAAACTTTGTCGGCAGCCGCAAATGCTCTAAATTGCTCGCCCAGGAACCGTTTGCCAAATGGCACGAAACCCTGACGGTTGGCCGTTTCTAGTTGTAAATTATAAAACTCATCTAGGTAACGGTCATCAGCCACAGCTTCGACTTCTATCCCTAATTTTTGGGCCTTGTTAACCTCGTAACGAGTGCCTTTACGCATAGCTCGTTTTAATTCTTCGTCTGACTTATTTAGATCAAGTTGGCTGGTTAAATCAGCCGTTACGTGCATTGGTGCAAGCTTAAATCCTAGGCTCTTAAAAAGTCGTTGAGAATTTTCATTGTCCAAGAGTTGTGGTCTGACTCGGGCAAAAACGCATTTATGTTCTTGGCCTAGACGTCTTAGTTCTTTGACCCACTCAGCAACTAATTTCTTACTAGACCAGTCTAGAATTGGACCGCCGGCTACCACTAAGTGTCGGCCACGGCGGGCTGGTTCTACGACTGCCGACATAACACCAACTAGTTTGCCATCGTTATAAAAACCGCGGCGGCAAACCGTATGCCCTAGGCCACTATGAAACTCCCCCCAGTACCAAGATTGCAAAAAGTTGGCTTCTTGTTGAGCCGACATAAATTTTTCCCAAGTCGCCTTATCGTCGACCAATTTTACTTCTAGGCCAGCCATTTATTTATCACCTCGCATATTTTCTTAGCATCTGCTTCGCTAGTTTCCTGGTGAGTTGGTAGATTAACGATGCTACTTACGATGGATTCAGCTTCGGGACAATCACCAGGTTGGTAGTTAGTGTTTGTCAGATATTTTTTGGGTCCAAGCGGAGCATCGTACCAAGTATCACCGAAGTAAAAACCAGCTTCTTTAAGTTTCTCTAGTAGTTCGGCTGGACGCTTAACCTTGACTGGGAAGCGTACCTGAACGGCTCTTTCACCATTTAGAAAACAAATTTTGTCTGGTAGGTTTTGACTATACACTTGGCTTATTTTTTGACGATGATTGTATTCACTTGTTCGTAACTCCCAGCGATAGTCAGCTAGAGCAGCCATAGAGGTGTTTTGGGGAGTAGAAGAAGTTTGGTCCATTGGAGCAGCTAGCATGCCAAGAGATCGCAGTAACTTATGTAGTAACCTGCCTATCTGGATGCGATATGATGAGCGAATTAGGTGAGTTATCATCGGGTAAAAACGTAATTTCAGTCGTCCAGGGGATTTTGCTGTTTCTACATTTTTAGAGTTAGGCCGGCGGTCAATAACCGCACCACCAGCCACAGCATCTAGTGTTTTATCTTGACTGAAAGATAGCATTACTAGATCACCAACCATACCAACTTCACGACCTTCCGGATAGTGACTACCGATACTATGTGCAAGATCTTCAATTAAGACTAAGTTGTTGGTCCGTGCAAATTTCTCAATACCCGCGATATCACAAAGTACACCGAGGGTATTTTGAACCACCACTACCTGGAAGGCTTGTTTCTTATAGGCTTTTTCCAGTTCTGCCACTCCAAAGTTTAAGTCGCCTTGCGTGATGTCTATCATAAGTGGTTTTAGACCAGCACGTTCTACGGCTTGATAAACAACGTAACAAGTGAACCCGTTAATGGCTACCACCGAGTTGGTTGGCAGGTTAAGCGACTCAAAAGCAAGTTGCAGTGCCTGGCGACCTTTATAAGTTAGTGTTGTTTGGCCTTGATATGCGGCATTAAGGGCTTCCGTTAGATTAGTTTGGGTTTTAGCAGAGTTACCTTTAAACAAGGCTTTTAAGCTGACTGACCAAGAAAAATTTGAACCAAGAGAATTAAATAAAGTCATGGACTCGTTTCTATAGCATTTTTGATAAGCTCCGCCACCATTTCCGGTTGAGTAGCTTGGGGTGCATGTTTGGCCCTATCAATAATATTCAGTGAAGAGTTTGGCAGTAACTTGGCTATTTTTTTGCCGTCTTTTAGAGGGGTAATATTGTCTTCACGGCCCCATATTAAGGTGGTTGGTAGGTTTATTTGAGTAAGATCAAGCTTACTATCGGCAAAAAGCATGTTTTGCATTGTTTCACGCATATTAGGTGGTGCTTGATAGTAATCTTGAGCACCTATAACTTTGTAGAACACCTTGCGCAAAAGCGGTATTCTTGCCAAAGGCTTACCGATTTTGGAAAGACCAGACAAAATACCAAGTTTGGTCTTCTTGATTAAGCTATGCTCAGCCAGACCAGCGCTATCTATTAAAATCAGTTGCTTAAGTCTACCCGGATTGGCTTGAGCATAAGATAATGCTATGCGGCCTCCATTGGAGTGACCAATAACTATTGGGTTGGGCTCTCCCTTAAGCTCACCGTCCAGCCATTTTATGTAACCTTTTATGTCCCAGACTTTGTCGCTCGGAGTAGTCAGACCTGGTACTTTTAATAGTATTGGTTCTAGGTTTTGAGCTTTCAAGAAGGGCATTATGGGCTGCCATTTATCCAAGTTGTAGCTCCAGCCATGAATTATAAAAATTTGTGTCATTTTGGCAGGCCCCATTTTTGTCTACGCTTTGTCCACTCCCTGCTACGCCTAACTAGCTTGTTAGCATCTTCGGGATTAGCCAGCAATTGTTCGATGACACCTTCCAGGAAACGACCTCCTTTAAATAACAATATTTCTCCTCCTTTTAGGTTGTAACGAAGGTAGTCTAAAACGTCCCTAGGGCTTTCGAAACTAACTACTGCGAGTTTTGTTTTCTCTTTTAGTAATGGCAGAGTGTAAGCTTTGGTGCGCGGTCCAAGCAAAACAACATGCTCGGCTTTGGACTTAGAAATAACGGTAGCTAATTTTTCATGTTCATCTTTCTCTAAACTTCCTTGCTCCAAAATATCACCAAGGACCAACCATTTGTGCTCACCGGGGTACTTATCCAACATGGAAATAGCCGCTTGGGTTGGCTTTAACCCAGTGTTATAGGTGCTGTCAATTATGGTAATGTCTTTTTGAGCTTTAAGAACTGTGCCTCGTCCCGGGGGTAATTCAAACTTTTGGTAATCGGAATCTAAAGGTAATTTTAGGTAGTCCACTAAGGCTTGGGTTAGTTCTAGATTTACGGCGATTTCTTTGGGGTGAAAGCCTGGCAATTTAACGTCTTGTCCGGATTTAAAACGGTAGGTTGTAGCTGTTTTAGATACTTGATAATCTGTGAGATCTTCCAAGCTAACCTTAACTAGCTTGACCTTAGATTTAACTCGTTTTAGCTGAGTGACAATTTCCGGAACATCTTTATTGGCTGCCACAAATTTAGAACTGGCCGCAGCAAAGTGACCGAATTCGTAGGCGATGGCTTCTGAATGATCGGCAAATTGGCCATTGCTCACCAACTTATCAAAATTCATACTATGTGTGTGATAAGAACTTACCCAAAGCGTCACCTCAGGTTTCAATAGTTTAGCCAAAAAGGCACCTTCATGAGGCCGATCACAGTCAGCTTCGACGATATAAATTTTTTGAGCTGGAACTTTACGAAAAATCTTGAATGGAGCAATAATTATCAGGTATAACCAGCGTAGTTTAGAGCCTTCCACCTGGTGTAAGCCTAAAATATCAAAAGGTATACCAAATGAGCTATTAGCGTGGTGGCTATAACTAGCTTTGTCGCCTAGTTGGGCTTCAACCAAATGAAGGGTGGTAGTCTTACCGCTTGAGCCAGTAATTACCATTATGCGTGGTTGCCAACGACGAAGAACTAACTTGGCCCAAAAGGCAAAATAAGTTGCAACGACGAAGAACAGACGCTTCTTAATAGCTTGAAACACCTTGGTATTGTACGTTTTTTTTAAGCTCGATTAAAGACTTGGTAGATTTGCGACCGTATTACTGTACTTGTTGCAAACGGCTTTGCAGTTCATTGACGCCAATGCTAACATCTGGCTGGCTGATGGTAACGTGGGCCCCATAATCTTGATAATTTTCTGTACGACCATTATCACTATAAGTAACCCTGGTTAGTTGCCCCGACCAGGCGTCGACCTCTAGGTTAACCTCAAATGGCGAACTATTTTGATATAGGGATGGATCGACTTGTTCAAGCTGTGTTAATCCCACCATCTTGGCAAAATCTTTAAGCATAGCGACATAGGCCATAGGTTTTACCTTTACCGTATATGTATAGATTAATCGTCCATTTTGGCGACTTTGTTTGACCGTAGAATAATTAATATCGTAAACGCCTTTGGTTTTTATTTCATTAAGTAAATGATCTCGGTTTTCAGCTGATAAGTTGCCGATAGGCACAACACCAAGTATTAATTGACTATAAAGCTGGCTGGCAGTATTTTGATCGGACCCAGGCGTCTTACTCCAAACCCCAAGAAGCTGACTAAAATCAAAAGGCTTACCGTTAGGATTAAGTTGATTGGTTTTAATATCGACATAACGAACATAATCACCGCTAGGTCCACCAATACTTTCTGTGGTAACCGTGCTGTTAGTTAAGCCAGTTTGAGTCAAAGTGTTCAGAGTCCTGGCTTGATGATAGGGACTGGTTAATATCTGCGTGTTTTGCTCAATTGCCTGGCCGCCACCGACTTGACTTGACTCTTTAGTTACACTGGAAGTCGATAACATATTTGACAGCATTCGATCAAAGACTGAAGAGGGGCTGTTATATACAAAATGCCACCATCCCAAGACTGCCACAACCAGCACAACGGCTCCAAATAGCCATGATAGTTTAACAACTTTGGATTGATGTTTCTTGACTATTTTCCTCAGCATTGTTCTATTGTATCAGGTCTCTATATAATACTAAGGGTCAATTGGGGTGTTAGCTCATCTGGTAGAGCGCGGCATTCGCATTGCCGAGGTGACCGGTTCAAGTCCGGTACACTCCACCAGATTATGGTATAATCGCCGAGTTTTGGGGACGTAGCTCAGTTGATTAGAGCGCTTGCATGGCATGCAAGAGGTCGTGGGTTTGACTCCCATCGTCTCCACCAAGGAAAAAACCCGAAAATATTCGGGTTTTTTCCTTCATGCGCGCCCACCGTTGCGGCGGTGCCCACTTTTATTTTCTAAATTTTTGTTTCACGCGCCGCGAGCGCACGAATACTTTATAAGCATAAACTTTTAACTCTGTTTGTCAAGTAGGTCTAGGAGCTCTTTTTCGCCAATTTGTTTGGTACCAAGTTTGCGAGCTTTTTGGAGTTTACTTTCTCCAACATTAGCTCCAACGACTAAGTAATCAGTATCCTTGCCGACACTAGTTTGAAATGTACCGCCTAGTGAGCGAATTTTTTCGGCAGCTACTT
Organism: uncultured Candidatus Saccharibacteria bacterium; assembly: GCA_964636215.1. GTDB lineage: Bacteria > Patescibacteriota > Saccharimonadia > Saccharimonadales > CAZJQT01 > CAZWRJ01. The sequence continues at coordinate 100,576 of CAZWRJ010000001.1, forward strand.
CCCTTTCCATATTTTCTAGCGAACCGGTTATCACAAATTTCTTTCCCTCGAGTGGTCCGCCAACTTTCTTGACTGATTGGGGTTTTATTCCGTGGTCGACAAACTGTTTTAAGACCTTTTGGTTGGTGGGGTTTTCAAACCAAGCAACAATTGATTCAGCCACAATTTCACCAACGCCTTCTACGGCACTTAGTTCATCAATAGTGGCCTTAGCCAGTGCTTCAAGACTCCTAAAGTGGTTTGCTAGATCAACTGCGGTCTGGGAACCAACTTGCCTAATGCCCAGCCCGTACAGGAAACGATCTAGTGGTGGATTTTTCTTGGATTGAATGGCGTTTACTAACTTGGCTGCTGAGACTTCGGCAAAACGTTCTAGTTTAAGCACAGCTTCTTTGCTAAGCCCGTAAATATCTGGTGCTTCTTTGATTAGACCGCCGTCTAGTAGTGATATGACGTTCTTTTCACCCAATCCTTCGATGTCTAGGGCTGCTTTGCTGGCATAGTGTTGGATACGTTTAAAGACACGTGACGGACATTGTTCGTTTGGGCAACGCCAAACGGCATCCTCGGCCTTGACTTTACTAAGTTTAGTTCCGCACTCTGGACAGGTTTTTGGCATTACAAATTTATGCTCAGAACCAGTTCTTAGCTTGATTAGAGGTTCGACTACTTCTGGAATGATGTCGCCTGCTTTATGAATAATCACCGTGTCGCCCACTCTAATGTCTTTGCGAGCTACTTCACTCTCATTATGGAGAGTGGCCATCTGGACCGTGCTTCCTGCTACCACCACCGGTTCAAGCATAGCTACAGGTGTTGCCGCGCCAGTACGGCCGATCGACACGAATATATCTTTAACTTTGGTGGTGGATTGTTCAGCTGGATATTTATAAGCCACGGCGCCACGTGGAGCTTTGCCGACTACCCCAAGCTTGGTGTAGTTCTGGCGATCATTGATTTTGATCACCAGTCCGTCAGTATTAAACGGTAGGGTCTTTCGTTTTTCTTCCCACTCCCCAGCAAACTTCAGCATAACTTTTATATCGTTAGCAGTTTTTGCTTGTCGGTTTACTAAAAACCCCAACTTACCCAAAGTATGGTAAACGAATTCATTTGTTGGTAATTCCTCAGCGTCATCCCTAATCAGATCATAAGCTCTAAAATGCAGCGGCCGTTTGGCTACTAGTCGTGGGTCAAGTTGTCGTATTGTTCCGGCTGCTGTGTTGCGTGGATTGGCAAATAGTGCCAAGCCTTGTTTGGCCCGGCTTTTGTTCAAGGTTTCGAAGTCTTTCTTATACATAACTACTTCGCCACGTACTTCTGTGCGACCCTGTAGAAAAATATCGGATGCCTTACCAGGATGTAGGCTCAAGGGTACAGACTCTAGAGTTCGTACATTAGCTGTAACATCCTCGCCAACGAACCCATCACCCCGAGTTACAGCTGTAGTTAAAACTCCATTTTCATAAATCAGGGTGCAGGCAAAGCCATCCATTTTAAGATCCATGAAATATTCCAGCTTCCCAACTCTCGGCAATAATTTAGTAACCCGGATTATCCAAGCCTGAAGTTCTGCTTCACCAAACACATCGTTTAAGCTGAGCATGCGGTTTTGATGGGTAATCGTCTTGAAGCCTGGCAATGGAGCACCTGCAACTCTCTGGGTCGGTGAATTAGGCGTGACAAGCTCTGGGAACTGGCTTTCTAATTCGCTAAGTTCGTGTTTCAAACTATCAGCCGCAGCTTCACTCATAGTTGACTCATCCAGCACATGATAGTGGTAGCGATAGTCATCAATTAACTGGCGTAGTTTTAAAATTCGCTTCTTGGCTTGATCTACTGTCATAAAAGTTCTCTATATAAGTTATACATGTAACTGTGGCTCAGTGGCAGAACAAATATACATATGATAAAAAACAACCAACTAGCTACGAGAGGTGACAACATTATGATAGGCACCATTATTACTACCGCCACTACTAACATGGCAAACGGTAGAAAGATTATTTTTCTCATTAGTAACCAACGCCTAAATCGTACTAGATCACGCGCTGACCTCAGGGCTTTCATTGGGGTAAGGTCTGGCAGTGTCACTATATAAAGAGCAAATAATGACGAAGTCAACATGTAGAAAGAAAACAAAGCAAGTAGGCCACACAAAACTAGCCACAGGACTGTTTCTAACGTTGTACTAGCCAATCCACCACTTATAACTACGTCATAGAGCCAGCCTGCTACCAGGAATGGAATTAGTTGTAGACCAATCACCAAAAGTACTAACAAAAACGGTACTAACGGATACATGCCTCTGTAGAAAGCAGACCGTACTTTAAGTTTAGTTTTGGGTTTGGCTAATATCTGTCTTAGTGCCCAGATTATAGCCAGGCTAGTTGTTACTAACAGGATCGACTGGTAGGCACCGGCGGCGCCCCCACTAGTAGCTGCAGCACTATTTAGCAATATACCAAATACCGCAAAACTAGCACTTAGCTGAGCAGTCTGGCCACTGAATATCGATAGCATGGTAGTTTTAATTTCACCTATATCAGTACCAAATTTAAGACCTTTGACAAGTAGCAGGGTTAATACCAGATAAATTAAAATAATTCCCGTAAATAATCGCCAATGTTTCATCAGTAGTTTTAGACTACGCATAAATAGCTTGGGTGCACTAATAAGTGTTGGTTTGGCTTGTCGAAGCTTAGGGCTTAGTCTCAGTGATTTATATCTGGAGGGTTTTAGCCGCCGTGAGCTACTCTTAGTAACTTTTGATGCTGGTGAACTTTTCTTCTTAGGCATGACGGCCCATTTCCTCTAGACGGACAATTCGTTCTTCTATTGGTGGGTGAGTACTAAACAAATTCGTAAGACTGTGTCCCTTTAGAGGATTAGAGAAGAATAAGTGTGCTGTGGAAGTATTTTGATGACGCAGTGTGCTGCCGTTTTTTTCAATTTTCTTAAGAGCGCTTATTAGTCCTTCGGGATATCGGGTAGTTAGAGCACCAGTGGCGTCAGCTAGAAACTCTCGACGTCTCGACACGGCTAGCTGAATTAGAACCGCGACGATTGGCGCCAATATGGCGGCCACTAGGCCAACAATGAAAAATAGTTGATTATTGTTTCCTTCATCACGGTCGTTACTAAACCAACTAATTCTCAGCATAGCGTCAGCTAACAGACCAACAATTGCAACTAAAGCAAATACCATAGTAGATACTCTGATATCGTAGTTTTTAACGTGTCCTAGTTCGTGGGCCAAAACACCCTGTAATTCGTCATCCTCCATAGCATCCAATAAACCAGATGTGACACAAACCACCGCGTGAGCCGGGTCTCGTCCAGTGGCAAAGGCGTTGAGTGCTGGATCATCCATAATAAAAACTTGAGGCATAGGTAGTCCGTCGGTGATAGCTAGGTTCTCAACTAGACGCCACAGTCTGGGATTATCAGCTTTTTCTATTTCCTGTGCCCTGTTTACAGCTAAGGCCATACTAGCGCCTTTGAAATAGGTAATGAGGGCGTAGACTAGTCCGGCAATCAGAATAAAGGGAGTTATGGCTGGTTCGCCGATAAAACGGCTAAACAGCCAACTCATACCAACAACCAAGCAAACAAACAGGCCGATTATCAGTACAGTCTTGCGTTTATTGGCTGCTATCTCTTGATACACGCTGAGTCTGCCTTTGCTTGACCAATACTAAGCCGGTTTGTCACCTTAGAATTTGACACCAACCGGTTGATTAACATTGGCTTGTTCGGCCTCACCAACCTCAAAAAATTCTCGAGACTTGAAGCCCAGCATACCAGCGAAGATGTTCGTCGGAAAAGTTTTGATCTTGATATTCAGATCTCTAGCACTGCCATTGTAAAAACGCCTGGCAGCTTGGATTTTATCTTCTGTATCAGTTAGCTCACCTTGCAGTTGTTTGAAGTTATCACTAGCTTTTAGGTCAGGGTAATTTTCGGCTACCGCAAACAGACTTTTCATAGTCTGACTAAAGGCGTTGTCGGCTTTGGCTGTTTCAGCTACCCCCTGCGCGTTTAAGGCGTTGGCGCGAGCTTTGGTTACTTCTTCAAACACCTCTTTTTCATGCTTGGCATAGCCTTTTACAGTTTCGACCAAATTTGGAATAAGATCGTAGCGCCTTTTCAGCTGTACTGTTATATCGCTCCAAGCTTCGTCAACCCGAACATTCAATTTAACAAGTCCGTTGTATATGGCGATAGCTGCAATGACTAAGACTGCCAGAATTATCAATGCGATCATTAACATGAGCGGTTTCTCCTCCTTAACACGATGATCTTATTATAACACTTCCGAAGGTACAAATCATCGGTAAAAGTAGTTGGTGGGCGAGGTGGGACTTGAACCCACAAGACTTTTGGTCAACGGATTTTAAGTCCGTCGCGTATACCAATTCCGCCACTCGCCC
>CAZWRJ010000002.1:0-89728 GCA_964636215.1 uncultured Candidatus Saccharibacteria bacterium
TTCGAACCCACGGACCCTTGCGGGTCTCCGGTTTTCAAGACCGGTGCACTCGGCCACTATGCGACCCTTCCATAACAGAGGCCATTATAGCAGCTGGTTAGTATATTTGGGCGAAGACTACGGCCCAAATCGACTTAGCACCAGCAGCCTTGAGGATTTGAGCTGCCACTTCTAGGGTCGCACCGGTAATAACATTGTCGACAAACTAATTGACCTTCACGGCCACAAACTAGACAATCATGTGATGCTAAAATTGATAAAACACTCTCGAGGATGGGCATAATTTGATTGTAAAACAACTCCGGCAGATAAGCACAAGCTCTAAGGAGTCTGTTGTGATTATTGTGTTGTAAATAAAGGCTATATGGTTGCACCCCTTGAAGACCATAGTTATACTAATCAGTAACAAAAATTGCAAACAACTTGAAGCATTATAAGCTTGGGGGTAACGACTATGGCACGCAGAAATCGTGACGATGATCTATTGATGGAAGACGAGCTAACAGCAGCATTCTTGGGTGAGGAAGATTTTGGACCGACAGGCGCTCAGCCAGCTGGAGATGATGCACCAGTTGCAGCCGCTGGTACGGACGCTGCAGATGAGTGGGACGAAGAAGATGCCGTTCCCGGCCAGTTGGCTGTGGATGTTTACGAGACTAAGGAAAAGTTGATGGTTAAGGGCCGGGTGGCCGGTGTTAACAAGGCTGATTTGGATGTCAGTATTGCCGATAATACCTTGAGTATCCGCGGTACATTGAGCGCTGGTAACGAAGAGGATGTAGAGAACTATTTTGTTCAGGAATGTTACTGGGGCGAATTCAGCCGCAGCATTGCCTTACCTGTGCCGGTTCGTGAAGAAGAAATTGAGGCCGTATTAAAAGACGGCGTATTGACTATTACCTTCACTAAGGTCAAGCAAGACTCGGTCAAGAAGATCCAAGTCGTTTAAGACATCTCGACACTAATAAAAACGCTCCTAGTTAAAGGAGCGTTTTGTATTTACTTGAGAGTTTATACCGCCGTAGTTCTAGCCAGGACAAAGCGCACAATAACCTGTGCTAAGGCGACCACCACTAGACCGACTATAGCGTAGATTATGGTGTTCTTGGCTCCTTGAACGTTGGCACTATCGCCACCGGAGGTAATGTACTTAAGACCACCGACGATAATCATGATAACCGACACCACTCCAACTATAAAGGAGAAGATGTTGATGACTAATGTAAGGGTATTGTTAACCGTATCGACTGCCGCTTGACCATTGGTCTGAGGATTACAGTCGTTACCTGGATCAGCTTCTAGGTTAATGCCATTACATAAACCATTTTGGATATCGGCGGCGTGAGCTGCCACAGGCACCAATACAGGCAGTGCTAACAGAGAGCCGATCGACATGGTGGTAAGCAGACGTTTGATAGTTTTGATCATAATTTTTGTAAAACCTTTCTTATACTTGCTTCACTTATATCACAAACCGCTTGGCTTTTTCAAGGTTAGGACTAATTACAAGCACTACCGTCACTCATCTGAGTTTGTCCAGGTGGACAATTCGGCAATGCTACGTCCGCTTTGCTAAGCACAAATCGCACAAGTACTTGAGCCAGAAGGGCAACAATTAGACCAACAATGGCGTAGATTATGGTGTCCTTAGCCTGGGCCGTTTTGGTTCCTTCGCCGGCCGAAGTGACGTATCTGAAGCCGCCTACAATGACCATGATTACAGCGGCCACACCGACAATGAAGCTTAATATTGAAATGACCAATCTGATGATATCGCCGACGGTCGTACCGGTATCACTACAATCGCCATTGTCAGTAGTTAGACCAACTCCGGTGCAAATTTGGCTTTTGGCCGCGTCGGTGGAACTGGTAGCGGCAGGATCGGCTGCCACAGCTGTAGCAGCTGGTAACAATGTAATGGTAAGCAACCCAACTACGGCTAGCAATCTGCTTAAATTAGTGATTAATCGCTTCATATTTCTCCTATAATTCCGTTTATTATACTGCCTATTTAGGTGATCTTATTAATGAAAAAGGCCACGATGGTCTTGGCTAGAATAGCAACCACTAGTCCAACAACGGCGTAAATAATAGTGTCCTTGGCCTGGGCCGTTTTGGCTCCTTCGCCGGCCGATAGTACATATTGAATACCGGCGATAATTATAATGATGACCGCGGTTATACCAATGATAACTAAGATAATGTTGGTAGTTTTGAGTAGAATGCCCCTAGTGCCAGTTATAGGATCTTGATCGGTCCTAGACTGACATACCGTAGATTGGTCTGCTCCTTGTTGTGAACAAGCCCCGTTAAAAACGTCGGTAGCAGCCAGGAGTCGACCTGGTAGAGCTAACATAAGGCCACCAGTCAAGGTAACCACTAAAACGCTCATGTAACGGAAGAGGCGACTTTTCACTTTCAAGTACTCCTGATCACAAATTGAACAACTAACTCGGCAACTACACAAACCGCTAGACCAACAACAGCATAGATAATGGTGTTCTTAGCCTTAGCCACGGCATCAGATTCGCCACGTGACAGAACGTATTTAAAACCAGCCAGGGTAATGATCAGCACAGCTACAGCCCCAGCAATAGCGAAAAATAAACTAAGAATTGTTTGCAGTGATGAGGTTGTCCCATCAAGCCCAGCTTTAGGTAGTGGCGAAAGATCAAGACTGGCTAGTTTAGTTAACAGGTAGTACATCTTTTTAAGCCCCCAGCCGATTACCGAGGAAAGAAACGGCTGCAGTGGCTAGCATAGCAATGGCCACGCCGATTAAAGCATTAATGATGGTACCGAGGGCTGCCTTGGTATTTTCGGGCTCGCCCTGGCTGGTTATATAACGGAAGCCACCTACCAGAACAAAAACTACCGCCACGATGCCAGCTACTCTCAGTAGAATCTCTACCAAAGCCAGGACTAGTAATAGTAACTGTTGAGGCTGACCCCTTAGATCGTTTAAAACAATTGAGCAACGACCGGTACTATCCGGTTGATAAGTCATATATTTGTACCATTTAGGCAAAATACCCAGTAATAATTTAGCCTTATCGGCATCACAATCTGCTTGGGTGCTAGCAAAGCGGCTAAATAGCCAAAATAACATCATTGAATGAAGCCTCCTGGAACTATCCAAGAAAGTATCGCAAACAAGAATAAGAATACAACTAGGGCAAACACAGCGTTGAATATACGTTTTCTGGCGGAGGCCACACGTGCCGGGTCTCCACCAGCAGTTGAGTATTCAATACCACCAATGATCAGCATGATCACCACGACTATACCAACCGCCCCAGCTAAAAGGTTGATAAGTGGGTTGATGTATTTCTCGGTCAGTCCACAGGGGTTTTCCGAAGTGGTGCCGGCACAGCTATCATCAGTTGCACGATCAATACACTTGACGCCGGTGCTTCCGGCCAGGTTTGGGCAATCTGTAGTGCCAGTTGGCGTAGTACTTGAGCTCGAACCGGCGCCACCACCGCCTACGCTTTCTGTGCCTATTAGCCGGCAAAGACTCTGATTACTAGTGCCTAATGAGCTCGGGCACCACGGTGGAAGTTTTGCCCCAGATTTTACCTGACAATTATCAATCTCACCCGATTGCACCTGGCAGGTATAAAAGGTTGGGCTATAACAGGTCGTGTCCTGATGCCCTCCATCAGACGTTGTAGCAAAATAATCACAAGGGTGATCGCTACCTATTTTATATGTATCACAAGTAGATGAAGCTTTTTCGCCAAAAGTATAGACTGTGCAGCTAGTTGTGGCAGCTAACGCTCCTTGCGTAGACATTGAAACTAGCCAAACTAAACTCAAGGCAAAAATCAACAGTCCGATTATTAACCGACCGGTTTTAGGAGCATTTTTTGTGTTGCTTTGGAGGAGCATTTACCTAAAATGTACTCGTAATCCTGTCAAAAAACAAGGGTGTGATAGAAGTTTCTTAGATTACTGGGCTACAATCGAACTGTAGCTTGCAACTTGCCAACGTTTTTTGCCATCTTGATTGTAGACAGAGTTGACAACGATATTGTAAGAATTATCCGTACCACCAACTTTATATAAGTCCTGGATTATTTCTGCACCAGTTGTACTATCATGTGTTTTTGCTTCTTTTTCGTAGGTCAGTGGTTGCTTATAAGTGGAGGAAAGAATTAATACTTGTCGTTGCCATTCATCGCTTGTGGTAGACAGGCGAAAACTCGGACTGGTAAGAGAATACGAATCACCTGCCTTGTTGGCAATTATGCCATTTAGAAAATCAGAAGATACCTTTTGGGGTGTGTTATTTATACTCTTGTAAACCGTAAATGCTATAAATACCAAAGCCAAAACCAAACCAACGACTACCGTCCAAACAAGCCAGCGTCTGGTGCGATTATGTTTGGTGGTGGTACTACCAGTAAAGCTGGGGGACATAGCTAACATTATACTTAAATAGCGTCATCAACCTATTGGTAAACATGAGCGTTTTGATATTTATAAAGTGTTTGGCGTTGTATAATGTCGGTATTGTTTAGTCGAAGACAGATAACCATGCTAATAAATCAGGATTATTGTGCGTAAAAGAACTCTTTACCGAGGCATATCTCTTGGGGTACTAATCATATTGTTCCTGGGAGTCGGAGTAAGTGGTTTGTTCGGTTCGCTTCTCGACCGGGTTTCGGCACACAGTGCCCCTAGTGGCGTAAGCAGCCCACCGGCATTAAGGGAATCAAATTGGACATTTAAATATAGTGCAGACGGTGGTCAGGTCATTGTTACCGCTGGCCTACATGGTCAGTACTCCGTACCCGACCCCGCCCATCCAAATCAGCCAACCTTTACCTATACTGATCAACAGCCAGCAGGTACAGCTTACTACCAGCTTGATCTGAATGATTGGAGTAATAAAGTTTTTGGCGTTTCCAGCGTTCAAAGTCCTTTCGCTGAGTGCACATTTAGATCAAGTATTTATAGGATATATAGTTTTGTGCCAGTCGGAGGAACAAGTATTCAAGACGCCTCTAAAGCCATCTCTCAAAATGGCATACTCAATACTATTCAAGCCCACAAGATTTTGCCTGCTAAACAATCCAAGTACTCCGTAATAACGTGTTCGCCATCACCAGATACAGACGCTTTCGGGATGTTTTATATAAATATTTCTGGGTCGAAAGACTCGGGAGTTGGCGGTGGGGGAGGTACAAGTACCTGGAACGACACAGAGGGCAAAACGGTTGATGCTAATCAAACGAGCTTAAAGCGATTTGTCTTTGTATCGCCCTCAGACTTGGTCGATACAAATTCTCATTATGCTGACGGGAAACCTGTACGTTATCACTCTTCTTTGGATGGTATGTTTGCTAGCGACGTTAATGATCGTTTTAAAAACGACGGTATTCAGGTTTATTGGCCCATTAATGAAGATGGCTCTTCTTGGGAAAAGAACGATGCCGGTACATGTAATGGTGGTTTTACTGTCAAGTCGGGAGATGGCAGTAAGTACGGAAGTATATACATGGTACCCACTCATCTAACCACGGGGTCTTGTTACTTTGGTGAAAGTTCGGCAGTAGGCGGATACAAAGGGCACCTTGGTCCCGGTTATCCTTCAGGCCTTGATGATGAAGACTACAATGTGAGTACCCAGATGGGTCCTAAGGGGAATGAGCCAGCCGTAAAGCTCTGGTATGCCAGTCTCTTTTGGAACACTTCTGACCAAATCTATACCTACACTACGAGTGGCGGACAAAGTCTGCCTCTTACACGACTGGCAGATGACAAAGCAAAAACAATTCTGAGCCAAGTAGGGGAGAGTGATCAGTCGACACAGTTATGGACAACGGCTGCTTGTTCTAGTCAATCTGGGGCCTTTTACCCTTTTATATCGATCCATTACGACGGAACATCTAACCTCACAGACCTGAATACTGATTCCAGCAACGCTACTGCCATCATATATATTCCCAACGGTACCGGGTGGAGTAAAAGTTGGAATGGAGATAAGGCTTCTTGTCTATTTGGTCACGAAATTAAAAGTAATAACGGCCGCAGTATTAGTTTCGGTAGTACGCTTTTTCTAGCTAACGTTGCTAAATCTGTAAATAACACCAGCGCAGCCACTGACCCTACTACATATACTCCGCCTGCTTCTTCGAGTTCTAGCGTAGAGGATATAAGTTGTGATGTTTCCATATTTAATCCGCTGACTTGGCTGGTTTGCCCGATCTTCACGGCCGCTCGTGACGCTGTTGGTCAGCTCGACAATGCTATCACTCATCGCTTAACAATCGATAGCGGCCAACTACTAAGCAATATCAACGATCCCAATGACCCAGCTTATGCCTTTTACAAAGCCTGGAGCGGTTTTCGTACGATTGCCATGACACTATTGGTGGTCATAGCCCTAGTTATGGTAATATCTCAGGCCATATCTGTTGGCCCTATTGACGCCTATACGGTTCGAAAGGTATTACCGCGTCTACTGATAGCCGTAATATTTATTTCCATTTCTTGGTACGTCATGAAGTTCATGGTCGATCTGACTAATGACATTGGTAATGCCACTAAGGTGGCTATCGAAACTCCGTTTTCGGCCCTACCTAACTTTCAATTGAAATCATCGGCTATAACTGGCGCTGGCCTGCTGGTAGGGGTTGGCTTGTTGGGGCTGGGCCTGATTGGCATTTTGAGTTTCGCTGCTACTGCCCTACTAGCTGTATTGATTGCCTTTGTGATCTTAACCCTTAGGGAGATGGTAGTTTTGATGCTAATTATCCTGGCGCCGATAGCCATCGTGGCATACATATTGCCAGGCACCGAAAAGGCTTGGAAACTGTGGTGGGAATCATTTAGTAAAGCGCTACTAATGTTCCCTATCATTATGGGTTTCATTGCCATTGGACACGCTTTTGCCGCCGTAGTCTATACCGCCGGTGGGGGAGATTTATTGTCGCAGATAATCGCCATGGTGGCCTACTTTGGCCCGTATTTTGCTATTCCGGCCACTGTTAGGCTGGCCGGCGGGGCTTTGGCTAATATTGGAGGAGTTATTAATGACCGCGGACGAGGAGTCTTCGACCGACTAAGCAAATACCGTGGCAATAAAACAGCTCAAAACGTTCAAGCTATTAAAGAAGGGCGCAGAGTTGAAGGTCGTGATTATATACCAGGTAGTCGGGGTCTAGCTCGCGGCTTCAATCGAACAACCGTAGGCCTTGGTACCGGTATGCGGGGTAATTTCGGTTTTGGCACCCGAGGAAATCAAGCAGTACATCAGGCTCTAGAAACCGCTGCTATGGAAAGAATGAAGACTACAGGCTTCCAATCTATTGCCAATAACGACGGTGCTCTCAAGGCAGCTACCTACGACAGCGTGCAAGAGGCTAAAGCAGCAGGCGTTAGTGATGCGGATATAGGCGCCGCTCAAGCCGCAGGTTATAAGTTCGGGGATCGCAGCTTCCAAATGGCTGCCACACGCGCCATGTTCTCAACTGCTACAGCCTTTGATAACGGTCGTGACGCCGCTGAAACTATTCGTCGGGTTGCTCATGGAAACGCGGCGAGTGCCAACGCTTTGGCTGGTTTTGGTAATTCTGAGGCTAAGAAAGTCGGAAGACACGACTGGTCCCCAGGATACGCTACATTGTCCGCTATTGGGCGTGGTGAACGCCAATGGGATGCTTCTTCTGATGCAGAGGCCTGGCGAAGTGGTGGTCTATACCAGCTGGCTAGCGGTAAACCTAAAGCCTTGGAGCAATTTGCCAACCACTGGACGGGAATCTATAGAAATGCTAATGCGACTCAGGCCCAAAGACAAGAGGCAGCCACTGCATTGCTGGAAATGCAGAACATGTTGCCTAACGCCAATGGGGAGAACCAAAACACAATTAATGCCGCCCTTAATCTTGTTGGCATTAACCACGGGTCAGGTCAGCCGGTCGCCGAACAGCTTGGGGCAACCGTAGGCCTATCAGGAGCTGAGTTGACAGGGCGAGCTAGGGTGTATGACCGTGACAGCAGTAATGCGCAAAATCAGGGCCAGGTGCAGCCATCGGATGTTCGTTTCAAGCGAGACATCTCCTATCTCTACACAGACAGCGCCGGGGTGCCATTATATCGTTTTAAATATCTCTGGGACACCAAGGAGTACGTTGGCGTTATGGCACAGGATATTTTAAGAATTCACCCAGAGGCAGTGGTTGTTGATAGAAAAGGTTACTACTCAGTCAACTATGATGTTTTGGGCGTGCGGCTACAGAGCTACAAAGAATGGGAATATTAAGAACGTAGCCAATATAGATCTACTCGATCTAATTGACTTGCTTTTTTAGCATATATGTGCTAAGGTTGTGTTATGACAATTGAAACAAATATACCGGGTCCGGACGAAATGCCCGATCGAACGCCAAATGAGCCAGAGGTTTATCACGGTGCTGGTAGTGTAGACGAAATAGAGCCTATGCCAGCAGCAGATGAAGCAGTAAGAGTTGTTGTCCCAGGTTTGTCTAGGACCGAGTTTGAAGATGTAAAAGCTTATAAGCCCGAGGTTAAGGCTTTTTCAGGGATTGACGAACTGGCTGATAGCTATTCAGACACTCTAGGTGCAGTTGCTATTCTTGGTGAGGTAAAGAGTGGGGAGTTATCCGAAAAAGCTAGAGGTTCGTTCCACGGACACGCATCCCGGTTTAAAGAGTTAAAGGATCGTCTGTTTGGCGGTATTTCCTCGGCTCACTCAGAATTAATAAAGGGTAGGCTAGAACAGGTTAGTGGCGAACCGGCGAATGGTTTAGTGGATTACGCCCGTAGTTTACGGGCTAGAGGTAGAATCGAGGAAGCCGATAAGATGTTTGCTAAATCCCAAGATATGAACGCCAGGCTCCATGCTAATGTCGGTTGGCATTGGAAGCTACTTGGGGGGTCTAAGCTCCGTGAAGTGATTAATGAGAATACTAGAGAAGATGAACGGCGTTATAGAGACACTCCGGTTGACTTCCCGATGCAACGATTAATAGAGGCTAAAGCTGCTAGGAAAGACGGTAAGTTAGGTCCATATATGGACATTTTGGGTAAGTATGGTGATAACCTGAATGCTCACGTAGCTGCGGGGACCATGACCGAGGCACAGCGCACCCAACTTATTAACGAAGTTCATGATTTCATGGAACGACCAGATCCTCCTAAGCAAACTTCTAGGATGAGCAGGGATGAGTACCTTGCTCGTCGAGCTCGAATTCCTACCGAAGAGGAAGCGGACGACGATGATGATGGTAGTGCAGTTGCAGCTCCAAGGCACAAAAAACCTGTGAGAGCTAGTAGATAAACACTGCTGAAAGGTTAGACGACAGACGTAAAAACTCTTATACTTAAGGGTAATGGCGACGTATAAGGTTATTCAGGATATTGAAGCCGAAGACAAGCTGATAGGACCGCTGACCCTTAGACAGTTTGTCTATGCTGCTATTGTGGTGGTCTCTGGGTTTATTGCCTTCAAATTATCATCTATAAACCCGCTGTTTGTACTACCGTTTTTGCCGATAATGGGCTTTTTTGGGTTACTGGCCGCACCTTTCGGGCACGATCAGTCGTCTGAAGTCTGGCTACTAGCTAAAATTCGCTTTTTCCTAAAACCGAGACGCAGGATATGGGACCAGACTGGTATTGAAGAGTTAGTAACTATAACCGTGCCAAAGAGAGCTGAGCATCAGTTGACCAACGGGTTATCACAAACTGAGGTTAGAAGCCGACTGAAAGCCCTAGCCAATACCCTTGATAGTCGAGGTTGGGCGATTAAGAACGTTAATGTTAACTTGTTCAGTCAGCCTTCCTATCTAGTTAATGAAGATGATGGATCGGACCGCTTAGTTAATGTCAGTAACTTGCCTCAGGATGTGCCGAGTTATGATATCCAGGCTGCGGACGATATATTGGATGAGACCAACAATCCGACAGCCCAACATCTAAACGCCATGATTAGCCAAGCCGAACAAACGCATCACCAAACCATGGTCGCCAAAGCTCACGGCCAGCCCAGCTCCACTAACCAAGGTGACGGTCCAGCTCCAATTACCAACTGGCAAATGCCTACCCCATCTTCAGGTACTATAACCACGAACGACGAGCAAGCTTTGCTACATAAAATACATCACGATAAAAGTCGAGACGACCTGGGCTACCAACACATGAAAAAGTTGCAACCAGTGCATCATTCTAAGACCAAGCGCCCTAAGACTTCCAGCTCTTCAGACGCTATGACAACCCCTGCTAACCCTGATATACTGAGGCTTGCCAGCAATGATGATCTCAACATAAGCACCATCGCGCGCGAGGCCAATAAACATAAAACTCCGCCGGACGACGAGGTGGTTATTCCGTTACGTTAACCGGATAGGAATCGCTTTTTAGGGTGGATACCATTCATGCAGCCAAATAACAACTTACCAGGAAGTGATCAGCTCCCGCCAGTAACAGGAGGAGGGAACGACGCTACTCAGCAGCCGCCTTATGATCCTTTTGGTCAGCCGCCAGTTAATAACTCAGCTGGACCACCCCCGGTACCCCTTGAACCTTTTCCTAACGTTCCGCCTTCGGCTCCACTTCCGGGACAAGTTAATCCCGCCGTAAGCCCTATTGGTTATCCGCAATCAGTGGTTGGTGGACAAGTAGCGCCACAAGCTAATACCCTGCAGCCAAAGGTTAACCCTAATAGCACCCAAAATGCTTTGCAGATTGCCGAAGTTCGCGACGGTATTGTGATTATGAACGATGGCAGTTTCCGTTCGGTAGTTATGGTAAAATCGATCAATTTTGATCTGATGAGTCCCCAGGAACGCGAAGCTGTAGAGTTTAGCTACCAGGGATTTTTGAATTCCCTGTATTTCCCAGTGCAGATTTTTATCCGTTCCGAGAAGGTTGATCTTCGACCTTACATAGAACGCCTCGATAAAATCAGGTCCGAGCACGACAATATGTTGCTAGCTCTTTTGATGGAAGATTACATCGAGTTTGTAGCTAACTTATCGTCGCAGACCAACATCATGGACAAGCGCTTTTACGTGACCATCCCCTTTTTCCCAGTTCAAGATATCACCAAAGCCATTACTCAAAGCAAAAACTTCTTCACCGGATTAGCTAATATGTTCAACAGTAAACAACAGCGGGTGGTAATCAACGAGGGTGATTTAGTAAAGGCCAAGGACGAACTGCGAAACCGCGTCCAGTCAGTCCTCAGTGCCCTGCAGCAGTGCGGTGTTCAAGGATTACCGCTAGATACTCAGGAACTGATAGAGCTTTACTACGACACCTATAACCCAGATACGGCCACTCGGCAACAACTCAAGAATTTTGATGATCTCGCTACCCCTGTGGTCCAAAAAGGCGAAGGCACAGCGCCCCAGCCTAACCTAGAGAAGGAGTTAAGTTAATGGCTCTTGGTAGGAATAGACCAATGTCCGATCCGGTGACCATAGCCGAGCAGCAGCGCGTCCGCGAACAACAAGAAGTGCAGATGGCCTTCCAAAAAGGCGTTACAGCTCTTCGGGATTTCATTGCTCCGAGCTCACTGGAGTTTTTCCCAACTCATTTCCAGATTGGTACGCGTATGGCCAGGACGTATTACATTTATGGTTACCCAAGGCAAATTTTTACTGGGTGGATGTCTAGTTTAGTTAATTTGGATGAAGTTATTGACCTATCGATGTTTATTTACCCTGTAGAAAGTCAGGTAGTGCTGGAAAACCTACGTAAAAAAGTTTCGCAGCTAGAAGCAGGCCTGCAAATCGATGCCGAAAAGGGACGGGTTCGCGACCCCGGTAAACAATCAGCTATTGTTGATGCTGAGGAAATGCGCGATAAACTGCAGGTCGGCGAGGAGCGTTTCTTCCGTCTGGGTATTTACTTTACGGTTTATGGTTCGTCTATGGACGAGTTAGAGTTTGTCACTCACAAGGTGGAGTCAGTGCTAGGGCAACAGTTGATTTATTCCAAGGCTGCTACCAGCCAACAGGAACAGGGAATGAGCAGCACCATTCCACAGTTCACCGACCAGCTGCAGATCAGACGCAATTTTAGCACCGGAGCCCTTTCGACCACTTTTCCGTTTACTAGTGCTGATCTTACCCAAGACAATGGCATCCTGTATGGCATAAATATGCATAACTCCGGCTTGGTCATTTTCGATCGTTTCAGTCTAGAAAACGGCAATTCGGTGGTCTTTGCTAAATCCGGTGCCGGTAAAAGTTTTACCGTTAAACTCGAAGCCTTGCGTAGTATGATGTTTGGCACCGAAATCTTTATTATCGATCCAGAGAACGAGTACCAAAGGATGTGTGAAGCCGTTGGCGGTGCTTACGTGCGACTGAGCTTAAACTCGAATGTACGAATCAATCCCTTTGAACTGCCTAAGGTGGTGGACGCCGAGGAGGCTGATAATGCCTTGCGTAGTAACCTGATTACTCTTCATGGTCTACTCCGCTTAATGATGGGAGGGGCTCAGGCTCAATTAATCGGGGGCCAAACAGCCATGATGCCAGCATTGACGCCAGTAGAAGAGGCCGACCTGGACGCGGCCCTAATTGAGACTTACGCCAAGGCCGGTATTACTAACGATCCTTTGACGCATAATTCTCAGCCGCCTACCATTAATGATTTATACGACACATTGCTTCATATGGGTGGTAGCGGACCGCAACTGGCTCAGCGGCTACGCAAGTATACTAGTGGCACCTTTGCTGGCATTTTTAGCCAGCAGAGTAATATCGATATCAACAATCCGATGGTAGTGTTTAATATCCGCGACCTTGAGGATGAGCTACGCCCAGTAGCTATGTATATTGTGCTTAACTTCATCTGGAACAAGACCAAGAGTGATCAAAAGCGTCGAATGTTAGTGGTCGATGAGGCGTGGCAACTTATGAAATACGAAGACTCGGCCAACTTTATGTTTAGCTTGGCTAAAAGGGCCCGTAAATATAACCTGGGAATTACTACTATTACTCAAGACGTAGAGGATTTTATGGGTTCCAGGATGGGACGAGCTATCGTTGCCAACGCCAGTATGCAGATTTTGCTTAAACAATCACCTTCAGCCGTTGATGTTCTAGCCGATGTCTTTAAGCTAACTAGCGAGGAGCGCAAGCGCCTGAGCCAATTCCCGGTTGGCCAAGGTTTGTTCTTTGCTGGCCAAAATCACGTCCACATTCAAGTAACCGCCAGCCCAACCGAAACCGGTCTTATAACGACCAACCCAGAACAAGTTCAGGCCAATAGCCAACAAGGCGAATTCAGCCAGCCGCAGGGCACTATTGATTTACAAAACCGTCTAACGCCTGGAGTATAATTGAGTTTATTGATGAGGGTAGCGAGTGAGTGACGACGAGCTCGAAAACAAAGAACAACAAGGAGACGAAACCGCACCAGACGAGGCGGCAGCTTCTGAGCAGGAAGGTTTAGGTACCTCTAGTGAAGATGATGCCAGTACTCCGGCTGCCAGAGGCTTCTACAAAGGCTCCGGCGCCGCCTATACTAGAAGCTCAAAACGTAAACGCAAGGTAGCGATTGCTCTATTCGGCAGCGGCGGGTTGGCGATAATAACCATCGTCGTGCTGATGATGGCTTTTGTTGGTTCATTCAAGTCAGTTCACTATGCTACAGTACTTCGTTCGGTAGGTTTTGCTCGCTTCAACATGTATATGGACCGCCAGTTCTCTCAAGCCATCTTTGATGCCGCTACACTGACCGACGCCAGTACCGGAACCTTTCACCTTGACGAACGTGGGCTGCTCGACAAACTTAGGAGAATTAACCCCGAGAAACAATTGGCCACGCTGGGCCGAGAGGGAACCCTAAAATTTGACTTTGAAGGTGATTCAAAATGGGGCGGACTTAAAACCCAGAGTAACTTTAAGGGAGTAGAGATTAACGGTCAGAAGGTCAATCTGGACGATATAGCCACTAAATTTGGTTATGACTCGTTTGATGCTATACCCGTAACTGATTTTAGAGCAAGACTAGGAGTGAGGGCTGAGTTCGTCAACTCGGTGCGTAGTGGTCTAGCTGATCGATTGGCTTTAGAAGGGCGAGCTTTTCGGGGTAGTGTTTTTGATGGCCTCAGGCAAGCCGCTGGCATCAGGATGTGGAAGTGGCTCAATAAAGCCCGGGAGTTCGTTGGGAAAACCCCGGACGAAGCCCGCAAATTAGAAGTGCAGGAGACCAACAAAGAAATACAAAGCGAGAGCGGAACAGTCAAATCAGGCAATAGTGAGGTTGATGAAGCGGCGTCTGAACTCCACGACGCTGAGATAGCTGCCGCTGAAGCCGGTGAACCGGCCCCAACTCCGGGTGAATTGCGTAGTTCCTTTGCTAAGAGAGCAGAGACCTTAAGCGATGTTTCGTTTGGTGTTTTTCTGTCTACTACTGCTTGTATTGTTCATGACCTGTCCAACTCTTTTGCCACGGCTGATCGACAGCGACAAATTCAAGCCGCTAGAGAAGGTCATGATATTCAGACAACCGGCAGCCAAGTCATGCATGCTGACACTTCCGCTGAGGCTGTTGGGGCTGATGCCTCTCGCTGGGATGGAGCTGACGCAGCAGTATTGTATAAAGAGGATACTGGGCAGACTGTCACCGATTTCGATAAAAAGCAGCTTCAGGATATTCCCGATATCCGGTCACCTGGTTCATTGTTCAAAAACGTTATTGATCCAGTTAATGGTGTTTTAAACCTAATGACTGGGGGGCCTGTTGTCGACGCCCTATCGGGTATTCCTGGTTTTGGTGGCTTAGTGCATGCTGGGCGAGACAAGATCATCAACACTGCCTGTAATGTGCTATTAAACCCAGCTACTCAAGGTGCTATTGCTGTAGCTGAGATTGCTAGCGCTGTCTCCGGAGCTCAAGAGCTCGGACAAGCTGTCAAAATTGGCCTAGAGAGTAGTTTGAAACTAGCTGGGACCGTTGGCGTGGGTGAGGTTTTAGGTAAATTGATTGAAAACACCATAAAAAACTATGCTGGAAGTGATTTTTCGGGGCTTGCTTCGGGTCCATCTCTATATAACGAAGGCCATGTCACTACTGACTATCTTCAGCAAACTGGCACCAGACAAATTACTTACGGAGCCCCGATGTCAGCCGATGATACCGTAAAGAGTCAAGCTTTGGCACTAGCAGATTTGCATAATAAATTCGATCAAGGCTCCTGGAAACAGCGGTATTTTGCCGTTGATAATCCTTTTTCACTAGTTGGGAGAATGTCGGCCATCATGCCGGGCGGTCTGAGTGATGGGGTGGCCAGTTTTCAGCGTAATTTGGCTTCGTTGCCTAGTTTAGTGCTGTCTATTTTCCAGCAGACAGCTCACGTTTTTGGTAATCTTTTTATGCCCAAGCAAGCTGCCTATGCAGCCGGGTCGTCAGTACTGGCAGAGCAAGGTTTTAATGGGGTAGAGGAGTGGGGCTGGACTAATGAAGAGCTTCAGAAGATTAGTAATGATTCGTCTTATGCCTGGGAAAACTTAGCCAATTATGTCGAACCAAGACTGGACTCCTTGAACAAGGCGTATGATGATTGTTATGGTTATGAACTACAGATAGATAAGCCAGATAAATGTACTGCATCATACTTAACTACTGACGCTGCCTTAAAGTGGCGAGCCTACATGGCCGAAAGTTACGCCGCCGACCGCTCTAGTGAGGACTTGAACGTAGCTCCGACTGGCTCTACCCCAGGTACTACCAACATCGTAGCCGGTGACACTTCTAATCTAACTTGCAACGCTGGCAGTGATACTGGGGTCGGAGATGGTTATCAGGATGGCAAATTGTATAAAATTCGCTTGTGCAATGTTCAAGGTATCATTGTCAATGCCCAGATCGCTGTTAATGTAGACAACTTATTAAATGCTGCTCACGCTGCTGGCATACCACTGGCCGGCAGTGGGTTTCGAACTATGGCCCAGCAACAAGCTCTGAGAGATGCTCATGGTTGTAGTAGCCCGTCATTACCATCCAGCGCTTGCCATCCGCCGACCGCTCGACCTGGTTACTCCAACCACCAAATGGGTCTGGCGATTGACTTCAACAACTGCACGACTCACTCTTCAGCTTGTTGGCAATGGCTAAATGTCAATGCCGGTACTTATCATTTGTTTAATTTGGCTAGTGAGCCGTGGCATTGGTCGGTGGATGGACATTAGAATGAAATACTTGCGCGAACGCCTACAAAAAATCGCTCGATTGTTTGTGGTATTACTATTAGCTTCAACCTCCAGCCTGGGAATTAGCTCTAGAGTTTTGGCTCAGGATTTCGATAGCAACGATCTGCAGTCGGTTATTTCTAAAACTCCTTGGTACGACCCCAATGGCGGAGCCTGTTCCGCCTCTAGTAGCAGCGTCAGCTTAATCGGCTCTGACAATGTCGAAAAAGCTTTTAATTATTTCGTTACCAAAGGCTTGTCTTCAACCCAATCAGCGGGCATACTCGGCAACCTAATGTGGGAGTCGGGAGTTAACCCTTCTCAGCAAGAACATACTCCAATTAGTGGCAGAGGCGGATATGGTATTGCTCAGTGGACAGCCGGTCGACGCGATGCCTTGGAAGCTGCAGCGGCAGCTAAAGGTGTGGCTGTAGACGATCTCGGTTTTCAGCTAGATTTTCTATGGGGAGAACTAACTACCAGCTACAAGAACTCAGTGCTTACACCGCTACTAGCTTCGACCACCTTAAGTGATGCTACAAATATCGTACTTATTAAGTTCGAAGCTCCCAAAACTCCCAATCTAAGCGATCGATTAAAGTTGGCTCAGGCCGTTTTGGATACGTACGGTGGTGGTGCTGGTGGTGGGAATGGATCACTCGCCAGTGCTAGTTGCACGCCTGCTGGCAACGGCCAAGACACTAAGTATATTGATGGTTTCACCATCTACAGTCAGTACGACCCTAGTTGGAAGAATGATAAATTCGGATCCAGCACAATTGGTGAGTCTGGTTGTGGCCCTACAGCCATGGCTATGATTATCACGGCCTTGACCGGTTCCACGGTGACGCCCGATGTTACGGCCGATTACGCCACTTCTCAAAACCTCTATGAGCCCGGAGTAGGTAGTAGCTGGTTAATCGCCAAAGTACTAGCTGAACATTGGGGACTCAAGGCTACATTTATTGGAGCTGATGTATCTAAGATCGTCGATACGCTTGCAAATGGTGGACTGGTTATTGGCTCGGGCAGTGGTAGTTTGCCGTTTACGGCTGGTGGACACTATATTGTAATTCGTGGCGTAACCGCCGATGGTAAATTTAAGGTGGGTGATTCTGCTCACACTGATACCAACACCCAAGATTGGGATCCAGCTCAATTAGTTAGCCAAATGCACAGCGGGAGTGTTTATGCCATCAGCCAATGATCCCCTAAACCAGCAATCTACTGCCCGACGCCGGATAATTATTATCACGGTAGCCTTGTTTGTGGTTTTAGGTTTTGGGCTATGGTTACTTGGACAACGTAAGTCAAACACCACCAATACTTCCGGTGGTCAATATTACGACTCCCGCTCTGGCGAAACAATCTCTAACCCGCCAGGCAAGGCACCGGAGGCTTATGGTACGGTACCGAATCAGCCTATATATCCAGGCTTCGACAAATTACTGGATATTGGAATATCTCAGTACCAACTCAAGGCTCTTAAAACAGCACTTTATCAGTATTCACAGAAAACCAAACAGAATATCAGCGAGTTCAGCTTAGATGTTAGTAATCTGACCATTAAGCCTAATGGCAGCAAGCGCACACTTCTATTTAACGTTCAGTTCGACCGGGGTACGATTCGCAATATGAAAATGGATTATTTTAATCTGACGGTTGTTCAACTTTATGTGCTTAATGACCAAGGTAGAGTCGTTTATAACTCGGGAGTAGTCGACGGCAACCCTAGCCCGGGTGAGTAGGGTTGGCTATTTGTTACCTTTTTTCATCGGTAGAACAGTGCAGTTGTTGAGAAAATGCTTAATTACAATGTCAGCGTCAGTAGTTGTGATAAAAGTTTGATGATCTTGTAAGTGTTTGGTCAGTGCCCGACGCCGGGCTCCATCGAGTTCACTAAAAACATCGTCTAGTAGCAGTATCGGCTTAGTATTTAGGGCCTGTTCTAGACTTTTGATTTCCAGTAGCTTCAAGGCTAGTAGCATTGTTCGAGTCTCGCCGCGTGAAGCGGCTTCGGTTAAAGCGTGGTTATTTAAGTAGGGAACAATATCGTCACGGTGAGGGCCAATCGAAGTAAAACCAAGCAACCTGTCGGTAGAAACACGAGCCTCTAGGGCTTTCAATAGCTGGCTAGTGGTTTGTTCGCCATTTAGTCGACTATCGTAGCGTAGTGCAGTGACGTGACGTTGGTTAGATAGCTTGCGATACAATTTATTAAGTAGTTCCAGGTTGTCATTTATAAACTTTTGACGGGCTATTACTATAGCACTACCCAGTTCACTGAGTCGTAAATTCCAAACAAATAACTGATCGTCAGGAGCAGCTTGCTTTAACAGACTATTACGCTGTATTAAGGCTCGTTTATACTGACGACGTTTTTGACCAAAATTTACGTCAGTTTGCTCCAGTATATTATCGATAAATTGACGTCGCAGCTCTGGTGATTGAGTTAGTAGTTGCAAATGATTGGGCTCAAACACCACCACCGGCAACCGACGCCTAGTTGGCAGTCTTTTGTAGCGGTCACCACCGACACGGTATTCTTTAAGCACGCTGTCGTCCTCATGGCGCCAAATAACTATTCTAGGCCCGTGGGGTGCCTGCCCATCCAGCCTCAACCACTTTGACTTATGTTTAATAAGTTCTTGGTCGCGCCCACGATAAGATTTGCCACCACACACCACCAGCAGGCCTTCTAGTAGGTTGGTTTTACCGCTGGCATTGGGCCCAACTATAATGTTAACCCCTTCGCCAAATTCAAATGAACTGTCTTTATACGACCGGAAGTTCTGCAGTCGCAGGCTGGTAATCATGTAGTTATTGTAGCTAACTTCTCAGTGGCATGATGACGTGCAGATAGTCTGAGTGCGAGGGGGAAGTCAAAACACAGGGTTCTAGTTTGTTGTTGAAACCAATTTTTACTTCCTCACCCGGCATAACTGCTAGGGCGTCTAAGATATAGCGAGAATTGAGGGTGATGGTGCCGTTACCAGAAACGTCGGCCTCAGCCGTGGCAACATTTTCACCGAGTTGTGAAGCAATTGAACGAATGCTGACCTGTTTTTTGGTTTCGTCTAAATTGATGGTCACACTGCCGGCGCTCTCGCGGGCAAACAAACTAGAAACTTTAGTGATATTGATGAACTCTTGGCGTTTTAGAACTGCCGTCTGGGCAAAACTGCTAGGGATTAGTTTTCGATAATCGGGATATTTACCCTCAATAAGCCTGGCAACTAGTTCTACGTCATCAACTTTAAACAGGACTTGTTGGTCGTCATGGGTAACTTGCACCTCGCCTTCGTCGTCGGTTAGAACTCTCAGTAGATCTTGGAGGGCACTAGCTGGAATTAATAAATCGACTTCGTCAGTTTTCAAAGTCAAACTTTTCTCGGCCAACCGGTAACTATCAGTGGTCACTAGATAAACCTTTTTATCTTGGGTGTGTAAATAAACACCCGTTAGTACTGGTCGGGCTTCATCAGTTGAAGCCGCCATTATGACTTGTTGAAGACTGTGCTTAAGAACACTGGTTGGTATTTGCCACTTTCCGCCGGAGCCAATGGCTGGCATCACCGGGTAGTCTTCAGCTGTGGTGCCGTTTATAACCGATTCGTATTTATCGGTGGTAATACGAAGCTTGGTTTCTTCAAGTTCAAGCGTGATAGTACCACTAGGCAAACTGGCTATGAAATCCTGCATCAACCGAGCCGGGACGGTAATAGCTCCTTCGTCATTAACCTTTGATCCAATGAAGTGGGTTATGGCGATATCTAGGTTGGTAGCAGCAATACTAAGCCGGTTTCCGATTGTTTTTAGAAGTACGTTGGACAAAATAGGTAAGGTGCCTCGGCTGTTAGCCACTCGTGAAACACTAGTAAGGGCTTTGTGGAGATTTTCCTGGGTTACTTGCAGCTTCATATTAATAAACTCCTTTCTTTATAGAATTTGTTATTAGTCCTGTGGAAAGTGGGTAAAACTACTATAGACAATCTTAAAAACTCGCCAAAAAACTGTGTTAAGGATTGGGTTAAAGCTGTGACTTGCCCTTGTATAAAACCGTCTTTTATACTCAACCCAAAACCATAACAAAACGACTGTGTATAAGACTGGCTAGTTTCCCACACATTATACGTAGGATATAACATAGCTTTCCCCAGGTATCTAGGCATACAAACGCTCCTTGATTTCAGTGATAGCGTTTTTTATTTCGGGGTCAAAAGACGACTCTTTCTCTATTTTTTCAACCGAATGAATAGCTGTGGTATGGTCTTTGCGGCCCAGTTCCCTGGCTATTTTAGGAAAACTAAGATGAAGCTCACTTCTGAGTATGTACATGGCTATCTGTCTAGGTACCACGATGTCTTTGTCGCGCTTAGGCCCCATAATATCCTCCATTGGCACTCGAAAGTGTTTGGCGGTACGCTCGATGATTTGACGGGCACTAACATGTTTAGGTCGGTTTTTCTGATTACCGAGCAGACTAATAGTAATCTGTAGATCCGGCGTTAGACCGCGCATCTCACAAAAAGCCAGTAGTTGGTTAAGAGCGCCTTCAAGCTCCCTGATGTTGGTCTGAATTAAGTTAGAAAGATACTCGACTACCGGAGAAACTAGATTAATTTCGTGGGCTTGGGCTTTGGTTTTAATGATAGCGCAACGAGTTTCGAAATCAGGGTTTTGCATATCAATGGTCATACCCCAAGCAAACCTGGAACGCAAGCGTTCTTCCAGGGTTGGAATGTCCTTAGGAGGCTTGTCGCTGCTGATAATAATTTGCCTATTAGCTTGATGAAGAGCGTTGAAAGTATGGAAAAATTCTTCTTGCATTTTTTCTTTACCAGCAATGAACTGCATATCGTCTACGATCAAAACGTCGGCACTACGGTAGTGTTTAGCAAAATCGGTGGTTTTCTTAAACCTAAGAGCGTCGACAAATTCCTGGACGAACTGTTCGGTTGAGGCGTAAACCACTACAGCATTGGGGTTTTTGGCTAAAATAGCGTTACCTACCGCTTGAACCAAGTGAGTTTTGCCTATGCCAACACCGCCATAAACGAACATCGGATTATATTTATTGCCTGGTGACTTGGCTATAGCCTGGCAAGCGGCGTAGGCTAACTCATTACCGGCTCCCACCACAAAATTATCGAAGGTGTATCGTTCGTTTAATCCCTGACGGTAGCTGTGGGTCAGGGTGTTGACGGGGGCTTGGCGGGTACTCGGACTATTAGTGAGAATAATTGGCTCTTCGGTTTCGGCTTTGGAGCTAGCAGCACCTGAATGTATCTTATATTCCACCCTGGCCGGCTCCACACCATTTTTACTGAGTACTTGGATAACTAAGTCGTTGTACTTACTTTCTAATTGCTGTTTGATGAAAACGTTCGGTACGCCAACCACTAATAAATCATCTTTTTGTCTGAGTAGCTGAGTCTTTTTAAACCAAGTCACAAAACTAGCATGTGAAATCGATAACTCAATTTCACCCAAGACTGCTTGCCATAGGTCGTTTTGCATCCCCAGCTCCCTTACTAAGTAGTAACTATACGTCACCAACACAGAGTTTTCCACAAGTTTGCAAATTGCTCCCGTGTTTCTTTAAAAATTCATCCAAACAGAGCATTGCTTATGCACATTAATAAAGACCATCTGTTAATCTGTGGATAATTCTTATTATAAAGTGGAAAACTTGCTATAATTAGTGGGTAAATATTGTCAAAATAACGTAGCTTAGGCCACCTACTTAGGCCGTGCTACACTGGCTATAACAAAAGACTATGCCTAAACGAACCTATCAACCCAAGAAACGCCAACGTGCCAAAGAGCACGGTTTCATGAAGCGTATGACCTCACGGGCTGGCCGCCGCGTGCTAAGACAGCGCCGCCAAAAAAGCCGTACACGCCTAAGCGCTTAATTTTTGGCTGAGAATTTCTATGATTGCCAGAACGAATCGCTTCCACGGTCGAGCTTCGCTGCGCTACGTCTATCAGCGTGGGACTACCGTACGTGGTCCAATTCTGTCGCTTAAATACGTTTTTAACCCTAAGCGTAATGCCTATCGTTTGGCGGTAGTGGTTAGTAAAAAAGTTAATAAATCAGCGGTTAGTCGTAACCGTATGCGTCGGCGAATTTACGAAGTTATTCGTCAACTAAACCCGCCTATCGTTGAAGCCTATGATATGGTCATAACAGTTTTTCACGAACAGCTGCTTGAGCTATCATCGCCTAAACTTGAACAGATGATCAAGGCTCAACTAAAACAAGCTGACATTATCAAAGGCAAAAAGCCGACCACAGGGCCTAATGATTAGTCCGTCTCGTGCTAACATAGAGGAGAAAGAGAGGAAATATGCCCGTTGCCTCGGTGTTTGAAGTACTTGTTGTTAAGCCCATTTTTAACCTATGGGTGTTAATTTATAGCTTTCTCCCAGGCCATAATTTTGGACTGAGTATTATCCTATTTACCGTTGTGGTTCGGCTTCTAATGTGGCCACTGGTCAAAAAACAGCTTCATCAAGCTAAAGCCATGCGCCAGCTTCAGCCTGAACTAAAACGTATCAAAGCAGCTACCAAAGGCAACAAACAACAAGAGTCGATGATGCTCATGGAGCTTTATAAAGAGCGTGGCATTAGTCCTTTTGGGTCAATTGGCACTTTAATTGTTCAGCTAATCATCTTGATTGGTCTATATTCCGGCCTAAGACGGGTAGTGGCTGATCCTCACGCCATAATTACCTACTCCTACGACTGGATGCATAACATTGGTTGGTTAAAGACCTTAGCGGAGGATATTAAGCAGTTTGACGCTACTTTGCTTGGTTTTATTGATCTTACTCGCAGTGCCTTGAATCCTGGCGGCGGTTTTTACTTCCCGGCTTTGATTCTAGTGCTTGGTAGTGCCGTAGCCCAGTATTTTCAAGGCAAGCAACTAATGCCGCAGGCTAAAGAATCACGCGGGCTAAGGGCTATTTTGCGCGAGGCTAGTTCAGGCAAAAAAGCCGACCAATCTGAAGTCAATGCTGCCGTAGGGCGGGGCACGCGCTACATGTTGCCGGCCTTTATCATATTCTTCACCATCAGCCTGCCGGCGGCTCTGTCACTCTACTGGCTGTCTAGCGGAGTAGTGGCCTACATTCAGCAAGCACGTATTCTAGGACGTGATGAAACTGAGCTCGAGGCCTTGGCTGATAAAGCGAGCGGCCCGATTATCGAAGGGGAAGTTGTTGAAAAATCTCAAACTAAAAAAACTAAAACCAGCAAAAAATCCGCTAAAAAGCGTAAGCGGAGAAAATAATTATGACCAGTGAAGAGCAGCCGGTTAACGATTCAATCGAAGAGGCGATTCAGTTTGCCAAGAAGTATCTAGAGGATATTCTGTCTTTTTTTGGGCTTAATACCGACGTATACGCCACTACTGAAGATCATGAAGTGATTGAACTTAATGTACCGAGTACTCATATGAACGGCTTTTTAATCGGTAGCCATGGTGATACGGTTAGGGCCCTACAGTTTCTGACTAGTAATGCCCTGAAGAGTGCTAACTACGGCTTCAACCGGGTTAATATCGACATTGCCGACTACAAGAAGGCCCGAGCAGGTCGACTAGCTGAAAAAGCCCAAGAATGGGTCAAGGCTGTCAAAGACAGCGGCGAACCGATGCACCTGGAGCCAATGAGTGCTGTTGATCGTCGAACGGTTCATAAAGCAGCCAGCGAAGCTGGCCTAGTTACTGAGTCGGAAGGCGAAGGTCCGGATCGTCATGTAGTGCTCAAACCGGCTGCTTAGGGCCCTCTAAAACTTCTTGATAAACCGCCAAAGTTTGTTCGGCCATACGTCGCCAGGAAAATTTAGCAACTTGTTTTTTACCAGCACTAATCAAGTTTTTGCGGCGCTTGTCGTTACTAATAACTCTTCGTATAGCCGCGGCCATATCTTCAATATCTAGCGGATCAAAATACTCAGCGGCGTCACCATGAACTTCTGGTAGGCAAGTAGCGTTACTACTGACTACTGGCGCTCCATGCATCATAGCTTCCAGCCCTGGCAGACCGAAGCCTTCGCTCAAGCTAGGGAAGACATAAGCGGCCGTGTGTTGGTATAGCCACTTAAGCTGTCCTTCGCTGACAAAACCGGTAAAGACGATGTCTGGGGTCAGATTCTTAGTCTTTTTCTCCATACGCCTAGAAAGAGCATCTTTTTTGCCGACTAGGATTAGTTTAAGATCCGGATAAGTTTGTTTTAGTAGTGCGAAGGCCTCACAGAGTCTGTCCAGGTTCTTGTGGGGCATCCACCGGCCAACATACATGATGTATTGACTGTTTCCCAAGCCTTCAACAGGCTCGGTACCATCAATTATTTTGTCAGCGGCTTCCAGAGTTACAGTAATTTTACGGCTGTTTACGCCCGTAAACCGAGCGACATCTTCTTTAACAAACTCAGTGGGGGTTATTAGGGCAACAGACTTATGAGCAGCTCGTTTATTTAACCAAACATACACCCAACGCTTGATGGTAAAAATCAACCAATTTTTGGTGGGGTTACGGAAGCGCACTGTTGTCAGGTCTTGCATGGTGGTCACTACTTTGCCGTGGTAAAAAATTGGTTGTTGAACCATCGGAAAGTGCACCAAGTCCGGTTGTAGTTTTTTGATCTGCTTCAAAAAACCAATTTGCTCTGTGAAAGAAAACTCTTTATAAGGACATTCAATTTTCTTGAATTTCTTGTTGGTTGGCGCCCAGCTCTCAAAATCTTTGGGCTTTATCAGGACGTTATAACTATTGATGTGGTCGATTTGTTGGAGATAATGAAGCAATCTCTCCACATAGCGTCCAGTACTGGTCCTTAGCTCCCGGGCATCTATAATAATCTTAGACATGTTTACCCCTTAGTTTCCACCATTTATTTCGAAACTTCCTGAGGGCATGTGCATTAGGTGGTAAGTCGTGTGTCATCATCTTCCAAATATAGTCTACGCTGACTTGGCGAGCGGCTTGGATTTTTCGCCGTTCGAATAGTTTTTTGGGCATTAGCACCAAGGCCACCAAAACCCCTTTTAGTGCAGGCCAACCTTGGCCGCGGGTGACAGCTTTAAAAAAGAATAGTGTATCGGCGAGAGCCAGCCTAGGCATTACACGAGGCATTAATTTAATCGGTACATTTTTCCAAAACAGTAAAGGCAGGTTTTTCAGGGTTTGGTAGGTCGTGAAGCCTTTAATCTTGCTGCTGGTGGCGCCGATTTGATGATAACCGATGGCTTTAGGAGCATATCTAACTTTCCAACCAGCTAATTGAGCTCGAAAACTGATATCCACATCTTCGTAATAGGCGAAGAAATTCTCGTCAAACAGATCAATTTTCCTAAGCATCTTTACCCTGTAAAGACTTGCGCCACCGGAGGCCGCAAAAATGTTGGTATCTTGATCATACTTATTACTAACAGGATCATCTCTTCCTCTTGGGAAAGGCAGACCCCAAATACTGTACCCCTCGCCAGTGCTATCGAACTCACTACCAGTAGAATTTAACAACTTACAAGTTACAATTCCACACCTTTCGTCTTCATCCAAGACTTCTTTTAAGTGCTTCAACCAATCTTTGTCGGCAACGGCGTCATTATTAAACAAAGCCACATATTCAGCACCGTTATCAATAGCAAATTTAATTCCAACGTTCACTCCACCAGCAAATCCCAAATTTTTCTGATTCTTCAGCAGCGTAACGCCCGGATAATTTTTTTCAATATAATCTACCGATTCATCAATAGACCCATTATCCACGACAATAAGCTCGGCTTTTATAGTTTGGGCTAACAAAGAGTCTATAGCCTTGCCAATTGAGTCAACGCCATTCCAGTTAGGTATTATGACTGTCGCTTTCATGTTTGCATGATATCAGAATAGAGATCTTCAAGGATAAACTCAGGTACTGATGTCTTTTCCTTCATGAGTTTTGGCTGCCATCTACCAGTAGGTATACTAAACCCCTTCTTGTCCCTACTTATTATTTCTTTTGGAAGTCTTTTTATAAATGCATATTTCATCAACCCCTTAAGTTCTTTACCGTGATACCTAATTTTTTCTGGAACTGAGAAAACAAACTCAATCAGTTCAGTTGACAGTAAAGGCACTCGGCACTCAAGAGCAACTGCCATACTTGCTCTATCAACCTTAGTTAAAATATCGTCATGAAGGTAGGTATGGAAATCCATGAACTGTAGCCGAGTAAAGAGGGGTAAATCTTTTCTATAAAACTTTCTGAAGTACCAATAATCATCATACGAATCAGGTATTTTTAAGGAAGTTTTATATTCTTTCTTTTCCTCTTTTGTTAGCCCCGCCATAAGTTTTGTATAGTATCCAAACTCTAAATCCAATAACTTATCCTTGGCAAACAACCTGATTGCTGTACGTTTTATTTTTGGTAAATTATCCTTTACATATTTTTCAACTCCGTCTTCAAATTGTTTATACCAATTGTATCCACCAAAAACTTCGTCGCCACCATCACCAGTTAATACCACTGTAGAGTTAGTTTTTGCCAGCTTTGAAACTGTGTAAACAGGGAAAGCTGAGGTATCAGCAAAAGGTTCGTCATACCAACCCCTAAGTCTATTAAATATTTTTTTAACTTCACCGACTGAAATTTTTTTGTTGGTGTGTTTTGTTTTAAATTTATCAGCAACAATTTTAGCAAAATGAGTTTCATCATGTTCTTTTATATCGAAACCTATGGAGTATGTATTTATTTGATCTATAAATTTACTGGCTGATGCCACTATGGTGCTTGAATCCATACCTCCGCTTAAAAAAAAGCCCACAGGAACATCACTCATTAATTGTTCCTCAACCGCCTTATCCACTAGATACCTGACTTTTTTTGCGGCATCCCCCAACGAAATTGACTTTTCTTTAATCACCAATTCCCAATATTTCTCTTCAGAAACCTCTTTGGTTAATAAGTCGTATTCTAAATAATGAGCGGGAGTAAGTTTACGTATTTCCTTGTAGAGTGATTTTGGGGTTGGTATATAGCGGTAAGTCAGATAATCATAAACAGCGGTGTAGTCAACTTCCAAAACCTCATCCTTATAAAACTCAGTGATCGCTTTTAACTCTGAAGCCCAGGCTAACTGATTGTTAACTAAAGAATAATACATGGGCTTTATGCCAACCCTGTCTCTCGCCAAATACAATTTGTTTTTCTTAATGTCGTAAAGAACAAAAGAGAACATACCTTCAATACGCGTTAGTAATTTTTCAATACCCCACTCTAGGTACCCATAGATTAAAACTTCAGAGTCGGAACCACTTGTAAAAGTATATTTTTTTTCAAGTTGATACTTTAACTTTTTAAAGTTGTAAATCTCGCCGTTAACAGTCAGAACGATATCATGTTGAGCCATTGGTTGTCTTCCTTTGTCGGAAGTGTCCATGATACTTAGTCTTCTATGGCCAAGATACACAGCTTCATTATTCCAATCACCCCACTGATCAGGTCCCCTGTGTTTTAATTTATTTAGGGCTTGTCTTGAATGATTTATATTCTCTATAGGTTTGATATGACCAAAAATCCCACACATGATCAGTGGCTCCTAGTAGACCCCAAAGAAAGCCTACCTTTAACCGTCGTAACGAATATCCGTTTAAAAGGGTTTTTGGGAACATAAGGTCTCCCCCAACTGTCAATCTCGGACTTAACTAAGTAATACTCTTCGGGCGGTACAAAATTACGTATTAGTTTATCAACATATGCTAAATCAATCTCTTTTTTAATTTTCGATTTTTCTTTAAGTTTTGATAACTTCAAGAATTTCAAAAATTCTTGAGTAGCTTCGTTTTTGTCCAAAAGAAGCTTCTCGGCATGCTTTTGGCCTACTAAAAATCCAGCTAACAAAACCGCAAAATCCCTATCCTCTCTGTTGCTCCTTTGCCAGTAAGGTACAAGAATATGTGCTAACGAACCATGCTTAATGCCATGCGTGAAGCCCTTTCGGAAAATGTCAGAATAATACTGTTCAAAATCATGTAAGCCGCAAACAATATCTGTTATGTCTACATAGTAACCTATAGCATGCATTTGTCTGATCACATATGTTTCAGGACGAACATTAACATCAGGTATAAATCGAATCGCTTTTGGGAGTAATTTTGTACGATAAAGCTTTATGCCACCTACACGCGTACCGCCAAAAAATTTATCTAACATCTCAGATTGTATCGTGAAAACTGAACCGGGGAAACTCTCGGCTCTCGTGAGGAGCTCTTGTAATGCACCACTACGTAATAAGATATCGGCATCTATTACAGCAGTCCATTTCCTCCCCTCGCGCATACCTATCTCATATGATTTCCTGAGAGCAACACTAAAAGGATTTTCGTTAACGACAAAAACATTGTCATTACCAATTTCGGTTTCGAGTAACTTTATACAAGCAGAGTCAGTCCTTTCACCAATACTACGAACAATAACTATCATATGTCTGGCTAAACCTGACTTATCATATGAATGTATACTGGATCTACTCATTGGACGGCCAACAGCTTATTAAACTCTTTTAGTATTGTGTAATCATATTTATGTGCTGTAAGAATGAAAGCGGGATGATTTCTAATACCGGTTGGTGGTTTGGTAAGGGGATACCAATCCAGATTATATTTTGATAACGAATAAGGAAAACTAAGCTGATCTCTCCTGCTAAATTTTAGAATTTGATTCCACCAAGTTTCCATGGCCTTGTTTACTTCCTTTTCTTTGTCACGAAGGTTAAAGGCTAAGAAATTACACTCGCCTAATTTATTATCAACGTAACCCTGTTGTTTATAAAAATCCACCTGACGCTTCATTGTACTAAAATCTTCTTTCTTAGCTTCTACGCAAGCCTTGAATTCTTCGTAAATAGTTTTTCTTAAAGGATGGATACTTGCACCAATGGCTTTACCCGAGCGCATAAACTTATCTAGAATCGGATAGATATCTCCCACAATCATTAGGTTTGAATCTATCCAAACCACAAGATCATAACCTTTAAATAAAACATGAGGATGCATTTTGGCGTAACGGGAAAGACGAGCATTGTCTATTTCAAGTTGGGGTAACGGGCGTATATCATAAAAGCCCATATCATTACATTGCGAGTCTGTATAAACAACGTAATTAAAACGACTATCCAACACCTCGTGTGGCTTTAGGGTATCGTATCCTTCTGTGAACGACGTTACGATAGCAATCTTTGGTTTATTTTTCTTCTTGTCAAAAATATAATCACTAACTAGTTTTTTGTAGACCTTTATGTTTATTAGCCTTTTTATAACACTCATTTGCAATCTGGCATAAAGCTTAGCACCGTTCTCAGATTCAACTGATGTATCCAAAACAGCTTTCCAAGCAACTAGTGCATTCTTCCAGTCTTTCTTCGCCGTTATAGACTCAGCCAGCTCAGTTAAAAGGGGAGTATCCTTAGGGTAATCTCTTAAAGCTTCCTTAGCTATGGTCTGAGCTTCGCTAAACTTTTTACCGTGGCGAAGGGCCCTACAAAGTCTTATATAAACCGAGACCGGAACACTTCCACCAAGCTCTTTTTTTACATACTTCCATTTTTTTATGGCAGAAGTCCAATCCTCAGTATCCATATCTATTTCGGCTTGTTCAATAGAAAGAGATACGTAATTCGGATGAAGTTTTAACCCTTTTTGTAAAACAGCTTCTGCTTTCTCGTATTGGTGCATATTCTTGTAAGAACGAGCTAACTTTAAAAAAACGCTTTTAGGGGTCCTAGGACCAAGTCTTTTAATCACTAGGCGCAGGTTCCTGATGGCCCGTAGCCAATCTTTCTGAGCTATTGCGATATCGGCGCGCTCAACATATTTCTCGGGTTTTCTGATCGGTAAATACAAGAACATTGGTTTAATTCTACGTCATTTAACCCTATAATATCTAAGCTAGATGAAACAAATTTTTTCAAAATCGAACCGAGCCCTAGTTTCCGAACTAGTCAGAACCGATTTTAAGCTTAGATACCAAGGCTCAGTTCTAGGTTATGTATGGTCACTACTAAGCCCTTTGCTACTTTTTATAATCTTATATTTTGTATATGTTAATTTTTTGCACGTGGGAGATAACTTCCCCCACTATGCTGTTTACTTACTTCTAGGTATTGTTTCTTGGAACTTCTTTAAGGAGTTAACCAATCAAAGTCTTCAATCAATTGTTATGCGGGGCGATTTGATTAGAAAGGTGAGCATACCAAGATGGATTATTGTGGCCTCTACCAGCCTATCTGCGCTCATCAATCTTGCATTGAACTCAATTATCTTGTTTGTACTTGCTATGATTAACAAACTACCTCTTGGGTTCGCTGCACTACTACTACCACTTATGCTTCTCCAGATTTATATTTTTGGGTTAGCAGTTTCATTGTTTCTTTCGTGCTGGTACGTAAAGTACCGTGACATTAGTTATATCTGGGAAGTATTCATACAGGCAGGATTTTTCCTAACTCCAATACTATATCCGTTATCAAAAATAAGCAGTCTCACATTTCAGAAAATTATGTTGCTGAATCCTGTGGCCGTGGCGATCCAAGATGCTCGATATGTTTTTGTAACTAAATCTACTATCACAACTCATTCTGTGTTTAAACATGGGTGGTATTCTTTTTTACCTTACGTAGTTAGCTTATTGCTCATCGTTGGAGGTGTTTTTTACTTTAAAAAACAATCGAAATCGTTCGCGGAGAACATTTAGTCGAGTCATATTATGGATCATGACATAGTCGTTAAAGTAGAAAACTTAAGTAAAAATTTTCGTTTACCTCACGAGAAACGCACATCAGTTAAAAGTCTTTTTGTAAATTTGTTTAGGCGTCAGGGATATGAAAACCTAAATGTTCTTAGAGATATTTCGTTTGAGATAAAAAAAGGTGAGTTTTTTGGCATTGTAGGTCGAAACGGCAGCGGCAAAAGCACACTGTTGAAATTACTGGCAGGAATTTATTATCCGGAACAGGGACAAATCCAGATCAAGGGCAAGCTCGTACCCTTTATCGAACTTGGGGTCGGTTTTAATCCCGAACTAACTGGTCGAGAAAATGTATTTTTGAATGGTGCACTACTTGGGCTGAATAGAAAAGAAGTGCTTGCCATGTACGATGAAATAGTTGATTTCGCTGAACTTGAACAATTTATGGATCAAAAACTTAAGAATTACTCATCCGGCATGCAGGTGCGATTGGCTTTTTCGATTGCCATAAGAGCACAAGCTGACGTCCTATTACTAGATGAGGTGTTGGCCGTCGGTGATTCTGCATTTCAACAAAAATGTTTTGATTATTTTTCTTCACTAAAACGTGAGAAAAGAACCATAATTTTAGTCTCTCATAATATGGCGGCAGTAGAACAGTTCTGTGATCGCGCAATACTAATCGAAAAAGGGGATATTAAACACATAGGTCCTAGTTCCACAGTAGCTGAAATGTACGAAGACATGTTTCTCCGTGAAGAAGCCGAACGGCTTCGGCAAGAAAGGGTTGAGAATAGTTCTAAAAAACCCTTGGCTTACGATAGCGAAGGCCATGTATTCAGCGTCAGCAGCATTAAAACTTTTCAAAGAGGAAAAGCAACTAGGAATATAGATGCCGATAAGGATTTTGTCATTGAGGTTAAGCTTCACAGCAAAGTAGATATGGAAGGCATCAATATCGGCATCAATATCAAAAACCATGATCGTGTAATGATTTTCTCAACGGATAATTATGCGAGAATAGGCACCATAGATCTTAAGAAAAATAAAACTACGACAATAAGATATAAAGTAGAAAATATTCTAAATAACGGTGTCTACACAATTAACCTTGGTATTGCCGAACACACAGAAGAGATTCCAAAAATTCTATTAAGACAGGAAAAGGCCCAGGAGTTCACAGTATCGGGCGTCCTGTCACATACTAAGAGTTTGACCCATCCAAAAATAGAAATAGAGACTGGCTAGGTTTATTCGTGACGAGTTCACTACTCAAGCATGGTTGGCTAAAAAAGAAGCAGGTTAAATATGACTTTTTGGATCTAGGTTGTAAAAAAGGTAGCTCTATTAGCTGGAGCCATAGGAAATACGGAGGACATGGGCTAGGAGTTGATATGAAGCCTGAATGGATCAAAGAAGCGACAGCTAACGGATATGACGCTATATGTGCAGATGTGCTGAAACTAGATTTCCCTAAAAATAGTTTTCGGTATATTTCTATGATGGATTTTCTAGAGCATATGCCTACCAAAGAAACCGCGTTTGAGGTCTTGAGAAACTGCAAGGAATGGGCCAGGGAATTCTTTTTTATTCACCATCCTTCATTTGAAGATATAGGTTATTTGAAAAAACTTGGTCTAAAAATTGATTGGACGGATGGCTATGATCATAATTGCCCTTTGACATTAAGTGAACTAAAAGCAATGTTTAAAAAACTGGGACTTAATGATTTCACAATTGAGGCAAAACTGCCTATGCTTGATAGTTCTGAAACTCATATTATTCCAATAGACTCACCTTACGATACACATTTATACAGTAAGGAGTTGGGGCCTAAGCGCCAAGTTAAGTTTGATCACCCGGTCTACAGTAGATTTGAAATAGTAGTTCGTTTAACATGATACTGCATTAAACTTGTTACATGAGCGCCATTCGTCCAAAAATATTAATTTTGTCCCACATCTCGGAACTTTTGGGCGGGGCCGAGCGTTCTATGCTAGAAATTTTTGATAAATGGGCAGAACAGTACGATATTAAACCTCAATTTATTTTACGAGAGCCAATTAAGTCGCTCGCCGGTGAACTTAAAAATAGAGGTTGGAAATATTATCCTCTACGCTATACCTTCTGGTCCGATGGTAACCCACCAACCCATCCAGAAGATATCTATAGAAACTGGCAACAAAATACCAAGGCAGTTACGGACATAGAAAAAATAATCAAGAGAACAAAACCCGATGTGATTATGACTAATTCAGTAGTCTGCCCATGGGCAGCACTAGCAGCCTATAATCAAAAAGTACCACACATATGGTTTGTGAGGGAATACGGCGATCTTGATCACGGCCGGGTATACGAAATCGGAAGAAAAAAGACCCTTGAAGACGTCGGGAATTTGTCAGCTCTTGTTCTAGCTAACTCAGAAACCCTGGCAGAACATCTAAGTAACTATATGAATCCAAAAAAGGTATCTGCTATCTATGCACCGTTTGATATAGGCGAACTACAGGCCAGTGCTAGTGAGAAAGTACCTAACCCATTCAAAATTGAAGAATCCCTGAAGCTAGTCTTGGCTGGTAACTTAGCTAGATCTAAAGGACAGCTGGAGGCCGTCAGAGCCGTAGGCCAGCTGGTAAAACAAGGTTCAAATATTGAGCTTTGTTT
Organism: uncultured Candidatus Saccharibacteria bacterium; assembly: GCA_964636215.1. Lineage (GTDB taxonomy): Bacteria > Patescibacteriota > Saccharimonadia > Saccharimonadales > CAZJQT01 > CAZWRJ01. Next base: position 33,580 of record CAZWRJ010000002.1, read on the forward strand.
GATCGGAAAGTCAGGTGACACTGAGTTTAGCCAGCAACTGGATAATGCCATTAAACTATTTGCTATTGAAGACAGAGTACACCTACTAGGTTATCAGACTAATTTACTGCCTTATGTTTCAATGGCTGACGTTGGCATTATGCCTTCACGCATGGAAGCCTTTGGACGAGTGACATTCGAATACTTAGCTATTGGAAAACCGGTGGTTGGTGCTAACTCAGGAGCTACACCAGAAATGGTCAAGAACGGTGTAAATGGCTATCTATTCAAAGCCGAAGACATCAATAGCCTAGCTGACGCTATAAAACACTACGCTGATAAACCCGAGCTTATAGTCAAACATGGTATAGCCTCAAAGCTCCAAGCCGAAACCATGATGAGGGGTGAATACAACACCGACGTAGCCTACTCCAGAATACTCAAGGCTCTAGATCATTATGCTCCCACAACCAAACCCATTAACTATTTGAATCACTGGGCATCATATTCTAGATCATCCAAACCACCAGCAAGTGTGGATGATTCGCTCAAAACTAAACTCCGCAGAAAACTACGAAGACATGGCAAAACTGTCTACTTTAAGGCTCGAAGCCTAAAAGCAAAGGTTACTGGTAAATGAGCCGCGACACCCATTTGGTCACAATAGTTGTCCCCGTATACGGCGACTGGACCTCTCTAAAAGACTGCATTGACTCCCTCAAGCAGCATGTTGCTGCAAAACACAAGGTCATGTTGGTGAATGACTGTGGTCCCGAGGTTGAACAAATGGAAAAGGGAATCAAGGATAGCATCAAGGGCTTTAAAAACTTTTCATATTATCGAAATAACAAAAATCTTGGTTTTGTGGGCACCTGTAATCGAGCCGTGCTTGAGCTGGATAAAACCAAAAACGATATCCTACTTCTTAATAGCGACACCAAAGTAACAGAAGATTTTTTGGAAGAAATGTCGGCTGCACTTTATGAATCAGATGACGGTGGGGCAGTATCTCCAAGAAGCAACAACGCAACTATTACAACGGTGCCTTTGTCTATGGCGAGTCAAAAAGGTATAGACCCCAACGAGTCATATAAAATTTTTCAGAAAATTAAAGACAAATTACCTCGTTCTAATGAGGTGCCAACAGCACATGGGTTCTGTATGTTAATCTGCCGATCACTGGTAAAAAAGTATGGCTTATTTGACCCGATTTTTGGGAAAGGCTACGGGGAGGAAGTTGATTTTTGCCAACGTATTCTAAAGCAAGGTTACAAGAGTTTGATTTGTAACAGAGCATTTGTTTTCCATATGGAAGCTAGAAGTTTTAGTATGGAGACTAAAACCAAGTTACTTGAGAAGAACAACAAAATTATCTGGGAACGCTACCCAGATTATCGTCAATCAGTACAGGACTATATGACCAAGGCTGTAGCTGCCGAAAACGAAGTAATCGAACGCTCGGGTGTTAAAACATCGGGAAAATTAAGTTTCAGTAAGCGTTTACTAAAAAAGCTACTAAGACACTAAGAGTTTCGATTCAAAAACCTTATTAATTGATCATACATTAGTTGGCCAGCAGTTTCCGATGACCGCTTTTCCCAGACATATTTCTGACCACTTTGAATTGTTTGTAAGGCATTGGTCCTAAAAGCCGGGAGGTCAGATATAACCTTCTCCAGGGCTTTATACCAACCATCAGATTCTTTCGTTGGTTTTATAACAAAAGTATCAAGTTCCGGGTTTTTGTAGGCTTCGGTGTCTGAAACCATCGGCAAAATTCCAGCAGCTAGATAGTCAAGACATTTAATATCTGATTTGGCTCTATTAAAATCATTATCGACTAACGGTGATAAACCAATATCGAACGGACCTTTCTTTAAAAAACTTCTGACAAATTTTGGATAAATAGTTAGGCCACGTCTGACATGCCAACGTTGAAGCCATGGTCGTTCAGGCAACACACTAGCTACTCCCACAATCGTCAAAACAAAACAGTCAGGATACTTCTCAGCTAATTTGTCTAACTCTGGCATTATCATGGACAAATCTTGATCGTGTGTACCCGTGCCCATATAAACCAGTCTAAGAAGCTTGTCATTAATTTTGGGCCGGCGCAGTTTAGTGCCAGACCATAATCTCTTATCTAAGCCATTGTTAATAACCAAAGCTTCAGTGGTCTGGCTTACAGATTCCTTGAGTCTATTTGTTGATAACCAAGTTTGATTAGCCTTCGATACTAGAAATTGTAATGCTTCATCTCGTTCAGAATGCTCATTGTGCTCTGGGTGAGACTTGTTAATTACGGAAAAGGCGTCATCACTATCCAAAACTAACATTGCCTTAGCCTTATTAAGATTTTCAACAAATAATTGAGCTGTGTTCAAATCGTCATAAGCTGTTCGCTGTACAATAAAAACCTTGATGGACGGATCGACCTCAACGGTATTTTCTGGCAGTAGATTTACGTGTAGTTTGTTCTTCAGTGGTTCAGTGGTTAGGGGAGCTATCAATCGAATAAAAGCTGAACTACTAGGGTGAGTTAAGCTATGTCGGACAACTAAGCCAACTTGCAAAACATCAGGATCAGTGGGCTCTTCACTGTACCCAAAAACCCTATTCATTATTTTCCCAAGCATTAGTTTTTGGCGCCACTCTAAGAAGAGAGGGAAGTCGTAAATCAATCTCCAAACCTTTAACAACATTCGTCGAACGAACCTGAGTAAATTAATAATCCTGCGTCGAGTAACTATTAATATCTCACCAAGGTCACCGCGTTTCAGCATATAAATAAAATTGTTTACAGTGTTTCTTGGTGGCTTTTGGTTTGTATTATCTGGCACACCAACACTTTACTACCATCTATAGTCGTTACAAAATCCTAGACTCTAGTTAACAAAGACAATTTTTGCGTCCGATCCCGACGCTAACGAGTTATTTATATAGAAAACCTTACCTCTATTAACCGATACGGTATCAGTATTGTCGTTATTCCAGTCTCCAGAAAGGGGTTTATCGCTGGACAATCCATAAGTAAATTTAAAGTCCGATCCCGACGCTAACGAGTTATTTATGTAGTAGTAATTTCCTATCTTGGCTGAAATAGTGTCAACCCCATCATGATTCCAGTCTCCGGCCACAGTTTGTGTACCTGGCGTACCATAAGTAAATTTAAAGTCCGATCCCGACGCTAACGAGTTATTTATGTAGTAGGTACTACCCATTCTCAGGGATATAGTATCCATTCCGTCACCATCCCAGTCTCCGGCTATAGCAGGCGTAGCAGGGTTTCCATAAATAAAGCTAAAGTCCGATCCCGACGCTAACGAGTTATTTATGTAGTAGGTACTACCTCTCTTCAGAGCTATGGTGTCAATGCCGTTGCCATCCCAGTCACCAACCAAAGCCACATCATTATCGTTACCATACAGGAAAGATATATCGGCCACCCCGTCGTCATCTGTGTCCAGTAAGAACTGATTACCCCTCTTAATACCAATGTCGGTTGTTCCGTCACCATTCCAGTCTCCGGCTATAGCAACGTCTGGTCCTGTGTAGTGGGTTGATCCAAACCACTCCTCGTAGGTATCTACGAAAACTTCGTTTCCATGAAAATGAGGAGTGTACCAATATAGCGCCGCCGTGGCACCGCTACCCATGCGCGTGGACGAACTGTCTATTGTGGTATAGCCATCATAAAAAGTGGTGGGTCCGCTCGGACATACCTGCCAGGTACCCACAGTCATGGGACCACTATAACAAGATTCCGGATCATCTGAATTATCCCAATCACCTTTGATTATGGCCCAATTAATATTTCCCAAAGATCTTTGTTCCCCAAATTTTAATAACCAAGCTGCGTGTATTACCTGCTGAGAAAATCCAGCTTTCGAGCTACTATTCACACAAGTACCACTGACTGATGTTACTACCGTTCCATTTTTCTTATAAAGCTTAAGCCCACTGTAATTATGAGTGGTTCCGCCGTCTGGACAGCCATACCCCATGGCTCCCGTATATCTCAGTACGCTACAACCAGCACCGCCGGTAACCAGGGTTTGTTCTTTCTGCAGTGTTACTATCAGTATTCTAGGGTTAAGGTCATAGGCTTGTGCAGCACTGTAGATTACATTGCCGGCACTGACGTAACTGCCATACTTATAACCATCAGATGGTGAATAGCCAGTAGGCTGAATGGCTTCAAAATGGTTGTTGGTACTAATGCAACTTGATGGGTAACTATTCAAAAAAGCGTCTACCTGGCTGGCATTCATGGAGTCACTAGAGCTAAAAACGGAGTCGCTCATCAACATATTCTTATCAAATTCAGCATACACAGGCACCGCCATCGATAGTGCGCCCGATATTGATAAAAATCCTACGACCAGTAGCAGTACTAATTTCTTCATGGTCCTACACTTAAGTTTAATACATCCGTAGTGGATTTGGTTTGATCCGCTAGAGTGGCCGTAGCTTTAATGGTCCAATCGCCTTGCGTAAGCCCCAACTGTTTAAGCGTCCAGCTCCAGTATGCTGCGCCTTCTCTATCCGTGGTTTCTGCTGGCAGTGATTTAGTTACACTGTCTTTGGTAAAGCTGATCATACAGCTGGCTCCGGAGGTTGTAACGCACGCTGATTGAATGATGTTTGAATAGGGTTGGCCATCAAGATTAGGGTGATGGTTACTTACAAAATTTCCATAAGGTGCAACCAAGTTGCTGGCATTTCCCGATTCGTTATTGGTAAGTTTGGTGTTATCGTTTGACTCTTCATTAGAGTTTATATCAGTTCCTGAGTTTTTTGTATGTGAGATCTCTCCCTTTGTTTGTTGCCCGGCTGTTGTTTGAATAGGGTTGGGGTTTTTTCGTAACCCAAATAAGTTTATATGATCAGTGAGCTCTAGAACTACAAGCAGTGCCAAAGCAACTAATAAAGCCGAAACTATGTATATACGTTTATTGACCAGGGGTCGCTTACGAGCTTTTGTAGAACTATATTTGTTTTTAGGCACGCAATATATTTTAGCATAAGAGTTTTTATAAATCTACAGAGGTAGGCACGTTGCTAAATTAAATGTTAATATTAAATATAGCAAATGGCTTTTAAGGGTAAAACAAACGACAATTCTTTTCGCAGAGTTAATGAGTACCTCGGTGGCTATGTTGAATTATCTTCACACAAAGTTCCTCGATTATTTCTGGTAGGACTACTAGGGGTAATTTTTATGTACATCGGTGTTGCCGGAACCATATCTGTGAATGCCCCTTGGTTAGTGAGGGGCGACACCACGCAACATGTGGATTATGTTTGGCGTCTGTACAATGGTCAATTACCTAAAAGGAGCGACGGCATACAGTATCCGCCTTTTGTACAAGCTGCCGGCAAATATAAACCACAAGCAGCATCTAAAAGCCCACCCCTGTTTTATGCTATACATGCTCCATTTGTTGGCCCATTGCTTAATAGTGGTAACTGGACCCTAGCTATCGGTGTCGGCCGGGCGATTAACATTTTTCTGGGTGTACTATGTATTGTCGCCCTTAGCTGGGGTGGATGGCTATTTGGTGGCTCACGAAAATGGCTTCATGCTGTCACGGTGCCAGCCCTTAGTGTTTTAATTTTCAGATTCACAAGACTAAATGTAGATTACGCCAATGACGTTCTTTTAGTGTTAATGAGTACATTATCGGTAATATATAGTTATAAATTGATAGTATTGGGGCCAACCCGAAAAAACTTAATACTTATTACACTTATTTCGGCCGCCGGGATGTTAACCAAGGTATCATTCATAGTTTTCCTGCTTACTAATGGCTTTGCCGTTTTTGTTTCCTATTTGCTGCGCAGTAAAAAAATAAAAAGTTACAAAGATATTACAAAACTTCTCATACCTCCTGCGTTAGTTGTTATAGCTGCCTTGGCTGCCTCAGCTTGGTACTACTATATACGTGATTATAAAATAAGTGGTAATTGGTTTAGCGCTGTTCCATTTTCAAAACACGGGTCTGGAAGAGTGGTAAGGTCATTCAAAGATGTTATTACTAGTTCTGATCTTTGGGGATTGTTTTATGTGAATTACTTTAGGTCTGCCGCAATTTCGATTGCCATAACTAGCTTTTCTTTAGCCGGGATATTAAGCATAAAAGTGAATTCTTATAAGGAGTTCATAAAAAACAAAAAGCTATTTTTGTCAGTTTGCATCATGCTACTAGGGGCTCTTGGGATTTTTTGCACTCAGCTCCAACATGCAGACGGAACCGGTTCTATAAATTTCAGATATATGCTACCTGCGCTTTTGCCATTCGGGCTCTTTCTATCTTATGGTCTCAATCAGATTAGATGGGCTAGGGGAGCCTTTGCTGCTATAGCAGCTATAGCTATGGGGGCTACTTCCATACAAGCGTTTGCTAGCCCTATCTCCACTTTTTTTAAAAACGGTTTAATAAACAAGTTCCTAGGAGGTATTTTCACCGCAGCTGGCAACAATCACGTGCCCGCCGTGATAACGGCATCTATAGTATTGGCCTTTGCCGCCGGCTGCTTAGCCTTTGCATGTGCCCTATTCGGCTTATCGACTAAAAAATACCAGACCTAGAAAACAGTCTTTATGTCTTTAATCACGTCATTGCGTATATGATTCGAGTTTCCATTAAACCATCGAGGCCCTGTCAGTAATAGGTACGATGGTAGACTCGACAAGAAGAAAACTAAAATTACAAACATCGTAAAGATTGGTAAGAAAACTTTCCTATAGAATTTAATCTTATAGATGTAGAAAGAAAAGACCAGGTAGAGTAATGGAAGTGAGAAAAATGCGTATCTGCCCTGGACGGCAAAGTCGAACGAACCATAACGATTATAAACTCCGTTATTTTTGATTATCAAAATAACTATATAAGCTAGTGACATAAGCAGGAGCAAGATTATATTTTTATCTTTTCTGCTTATATTTCTGACTAGAGACAAAAACCCTACTACAAAAATTAGTTGTATAGCAATAAGTAGCGACGAAAACGGAAGCATAACCTCGTGTGCAAAAACACCATATATTCGTTTGCCCATCAGTACAGCCCAGTCTCCAGAGTACTCCAAGATATTTTTGGTTGGCGCTGGTCTAGCAGAATTATTCAGGGTTTCACTACGTCTAAATAAAGCGCTTTCACGGCATTGATCAATCGTTAGAACACGATCACAAGCAGGACTCGGGGATCTGTATTTTACAATATTACCTATATACTTTTGGACAAATAAACCTGACAGAAGTAAGATAAAAATAGTTGTAGCTATGTATGCAAAACGTTCTGAGGCGACGTAGCTTTTTCTAAGTTTGTTGACTAATAGGCCTAGCTTTCTGTACTTTAAATAAACCGATACGAGCAAGATAATTATGAGCGTCGCGGCAACTACTAAGAAATTAACCTTTACCAAGCTGCCGGCCAGTATAATCGACACGAAATAAAGACTATCTTTTACGTTTAAATTGCTCATCAACCTTAAGGTCAGTAAAACGCCGGCCATAGACAAAGCAATGAACAAATTGTCGTAACTTACCGATCCACTTATGAACGAAAACATGAGCGTATTTACCAAAATAAATATACTGAGATTGGTTACAAAATTAGAAAATTTTAAATACTTAGCAATTTTGTATACCAAAAATATTGATACTAAGCTTAGGCATATATTCGTTACTCTGAGCAATAGCAAAGAATTTAAATGGATAAACAGGTGATTAGGCAAACTTAAAAAATAGTGGTACAAGAAAAACGGGGACCGTGTAACCTCACCCAGAGAGTAGTAACCGTTCTGGTTATGTATAAATGGCAGCCACCCATTTTTGGTGAATAGTTGTATTAGATTGAAATGATACGTCTCGTCCGGTGGTACGCCAAAGCGAGTTGTAATAGCAAAGAATAAGGCTTGTATGACAAACCACGTATAACAAAAAACTAAAAAGGCTTTTGAAGATACAAACAAAAGCACCTTGCTAAACATATTATCTACCTTAGAAGTTTTTTTTGGTGCCTTACTACTAACTTGCTTCATTTCTTGCATATATTTATTTACAATCCTATTCCTCTGTACACGATGGAATTGTCTATAAGCGATTGTTTAATCTCCCTCAGTAAATTACGGCCATCAATTACTACTTTTACTTCGGATTGTTTTAAAGATTTTAGCGTTAGGCTTTCAGCAAATTCTTTATGAGCAGTAGCTATAATTATTGCATCAGCTTCTATCAAAGCCGCTTGTAAAGTTTTAGCAGAATTAGTGCCACTAAATAAATAAGGATCATAGGTGGTAATTTTTACACCACGTTGCTTTAGAATATTCAAAATGTCATACGAAGGACTTTCTCGATCATCTCCAACGTTGGCTTTAAACGACAGCCCGAGCAGAGTGACTTTAGTACCTTTTAATGACTTGGCTATTTCATTAAGCGCCTCTTCCAGAAGATCCACAGTATATGCTGGCATACCATCATTAATTTTGCGGGCAAGACGTAGGAACTCATGGTTGAAGCCATAACTGCTGGCATATTCGATTAGATAATAAGGATCCACAGGTATACAGTGCCCTCCAACTCCACAACCTGGATGATGTGCCATAAAAGAAAACGGTTTAGTAGAAGCACCATCGATCACATTTTCTATATTTATTCCAAGTTTATGAAAACTCATTGCCAGTTCGTTTACAAAAGCAATGTTTATGTCTCGAAAAGAGTTCTCAACTACTTTAACTGCCTCAGCCTCCTTAAGACTTGCCATTGGTTTTATCTCAGCATCAATCAACGATTCGTATAATTCCTTGGCAATTGTTAGTTCTGTTTTGGTATTTGCACCTATAACTCGGCTAATATTACTCACATTCCATTTAGTATCACCCGGATTTATCCTCTCAGGACAATATGCCAAATAAATATCTTTACCAATCTTGTGCTTTGTTATGCTTTCAATCAGAGGGACCACTATCTCGTCGCATACCCCAGGGTTTACAGTGGATTCCAATACTACAAGGGTTTTGGATTGCAGAAAGGGAGATATAGCCTCAAAAGCGCCTCTAATTGGTCTGAGGTCTGGCTCTTTATTTTTAGTGACTGGCGTAGGAACGCAAACAATAACGGCATCGGCTTGCTTAATTACGCTTGGATTTGTAGAGAATTTAACTGATGAATTAGAAAGTTCTTTGTCGTCCACATCCGTAATCGGCGATTTACTCGATTTTAATAACGACACCCTCTCCTTACTTATGTCTAAGCCTGTAACCGAATAGCCTTTTCGATCTGCGAGTAAAGCCAACGGCAACCCAACATATCCAAGTCCAACTACGACTATATTTCTCAACATTACTCCATTATGGTAAGTAGACTGATACAATAATAACAATTAACAGGGAAAATCATGAAACTTTTAGTGATTTCAATCTGCAAAGATGAGTCAGAAACCATCGGTAAGGTGCTGGATGGCATACCGAAAAACATACCAGGCATAACTCGAATAGAAAAGTGGGTAATTGATGACGGGAGTGTTGACGATACTCCGCAAGTAGCCAGAAATCATGGCGCACAAGTTATAGCAGACGGTGTAAATAAAAAATTGGCTTTCCGCTTCAGAGAAGCCCTAGACCTAGCTCTTAATAATAATGCAGATGTGTTAGTTAATATTGACGGTGATATGCAGTTTAATCCTGCTGATATACCTAAATTCATTAAGCCAATTGTTGATGATGAAGCAGATTTTGTGGCTGCTGATCGTTTTACTAATCCTGAGACTGGAAGTGCGCGACGACCTGAAAATATGCCACTGGGAAAATACCTGGGCAATAGATTAGGAACGTTCATTGTAGGACGCCTAAGCAAACAAAATTTTGCCGATGTCACCTGTGGTTTTAGGGCCTATAACAGAAACGCCTTAATAGCCCTGAATATAAATAGTGAATATACCTATACCCAAGAGTCATTTCAGGTTTTAGCCATGAAAAAACTTAGGATTCAATCAGTACCCGTAAAAGTTACTTACTTTGCTGGCCGAAAATCCAGGGTAGTAAAAGGCTTTAGTAAATTCGTGCTTGGTAGTGCGATTAATATACTCCGGGCATACCGTGACTATGCTCCGCTTAGATTCTTTGGGATATTAGGGTTTTTGTTTTTTCTACCAGGCACACTATTGATAGGGTTTACAGGTATGCACTGGTTGAACACGGGTGCTTTCAGTCCATATAAAGCTTTTGGTTTAACAGGCTTATACCTTTTTACCATGAGTCTTTTTATTTGGGCGATTGGTTTAGTAGCCGACATGCTAGACCGGAGTTTAAATAATCAAGAGAAAATACTTGAAATTACCAAAAAAGCCTATTATGCAAAAAAAGATACAAACAAAAAAGATTAAAGTTTGTTATGTAATCTGTTACAAGGATCCAAAATACATAAGGTCCAGAGTACTTCTAAGTGCACTTGGTTTAGCAAAAGATCTAGAAATTACAAAAGTAACTAATACACACATAGGACCAATTAGGTATATAGAAACAATTACTAAGCTTATTTGGGTGAGGCTAACAGTTAGACCACAGGTTTATATTCTGGGCTTTAGAGGACACGACATATTTTTACCAGTACGCCTTATCACTCTAGGCAAACCCCTTATATTTGATGAGTTTATAAACATATATGATTGGGTTGTACTAGAGCATAAAAAATTTCCCCAAGATTCTTTTATTGCAAAAACCGTAAAGTTTTATAGTAGATTGTGCCTGCAGACTAGTACCAGGATCATCACTGACACAAATTTGAATGCGGATTTTTCAAGTTCCCTTCACGGTATTCCCAGGGAAAAATACTTCACAATTTACGTTGGTACTGACGAAGAAACGTTTAGATCTGAACCAGAGTCAAGGTCAATAGACAAAGAATTGTCGGTTTTTTTCTACGGTACGATGTTACCTCTACATGGGGTGAATATTATTCTAAAAACAATTAAATCTCTTGCACATACATCCATTAAATTTGTAATTATAGGTGGGAAGGATAACAAAAAAGTACCAGAACAAATAAGCACATTTATTTCTAAACATCATATACAAAATTTATTGTACAAGCCTTGGGTTGACTATAAGTATTTACCTGAGTACATAAATAAGGCAGATATTTGCCTGGCTGGACCATTCGGAGGTACGTCACAAGCAAAAAAAGTAATCACTGGCAAAGCCTTCCAATTCATATCCATGGGTAAGCCAACCGTCATAGGTTCAATAAATGAAGCCGCGGGGTTTCAAGATAAATATAATGCAATAGTCATTAAGCAGAACTCATCTAAGGCCTTATCAGATGCCATATTATGGGCTGACAGTCACAGAGAAAAATTACAGAATATCGGTAATAGGGGTAGGCAATTATTTGAAGCTAGGTTTTCAAATCAAATTATATGTAAAAAACTCCAGAGGTTGATAAAAGAAACACTAGTTTAAATCCGTTTTGCGCAAGGGTTATTTCATCACCTTTTAGAACTTAGTGATTTAATTTTTCTTGCCATTCTTTTTCATTACCGTAGCCAAGAGTGTTCATAAGGGGATTACAAATTTTGTCAATTTCATTACATTCTATGCTATCCCATTTTTGCCATCCAGGCACACTACTAAATCTAGACTTATTAACTGCTGTGTGTTTTTGATCACCCTTTACTAATTTTTGTTCTATCCCAATTATTTTAACAATTTTGCTAAGCTCACTCTGAGTTTCATCAAATAAATCTTCAAATCGAATTCTACGATAGTGTTTTAGTTTACTGCCAGAACTAATTAATTCCGCGTTAGCTATTTTCCAATAGCCAGCTGCTTTCATTTTTGTAGATAAAGATTTTTTTAAACCTAAGATCTTACCCACATTAGGTAACCAAAAGGGGACATACTTATTAAAAAGTAGTTTTATACCAAACGCATTACCATGATTTAATGACGAACGTATGTACTCTCTCGGGTCCCTAACTATTTGGATTACCAGGGGTTGATTAAAAACTTTATCAAGAACTGGGGCGAAACCTAACAAATATGGATTTGATTCAATATATGTACCGGTCTTAATGTCCGATATTAATTTTTCTCTTTTTTGCCACAATACAGCCTCCATATAATCGTTGCTAACCTTACCGTCTAAATAAGCCATCGACCACATACGAAGAATTCGTGAAGGCTTTGGTTCGTGAAGTGCAACTGTGTTTTTAAATTTACCGAAATAATCTGCAAAAAATTTAGTGCCGGTTCTGCCAGAAGATAATATAAAGACAACCCGAACACCCTTTAGTAATGTTGAGTGGTTCTTGTTCGGCCGAAGCCTAGGTGTAATTAAACGTAATAATATAGGTGCACGGCTAGAAGGGTTCTTTAACATGTATATGTAAGTTTAACTGATGAATTAAATACATTGAAGTTTTTATAGTACACAAATAATACTCTGGTCTTAGTAGTCGGCGCTATGTCATAATCAGACCGCACAATTTATGAAAAAAAATCTATCTAAATTAATTACTTTTGGCTTCCTAGCAATATTCATCGCCTACGTAATAAAGAATCCGGATGTTTTTAGTGGTCTAAGAAACGTTTCAATCATCTTTTTGATCTTAATAGCACTCGGCAGAATGCTAGTTTTCACAAGTAATGGCCTGTTTATTAAGTGGACAGCTGAATCATTTACACGAAAACTAACCACTGGCGAGGGTATTTACGTGGGCATTTTGTCCGCAATAGGTAATTTCTTTGGCCCGCTTCTAGGAGGGGCTAGTATCCGTGCAGTTTATCTTAAGAAGGTTCACAATCTTGCGTACAGTCACTTCACATCGACACTACTTGGATATTACTTAATACTTTTTATCATAAATTGCGTAGCAGCCCTGACATCGTTAACACTGTTACCAAAGACAAGTCAGACCAAAGGTTTAGTTTTGTTCTTTCTAATATGGCTAATCGTCATGATACTTTCTATGGCTTTAAAATTACCTAGACGAGACAAACTCAAAAAAGTTGAAGAAAAAAGGTTAGGGAAAAAGATAGTCTCGGTCATGTACGATATTGAATATGGTTGGCATAGAATTGTGCATGATAAAAAATTACTTGTCAGACTTTTCTTCTTATCAATACTCAGCTACCTTGCTAGTTATTTTATATCGTTCATAGAATTCCGAGCCATAGGAGCACACATTGGTATTGCTCAATTAGGGCTTTATACTGCGGTCGTAGCAATCTCACTATTAATTAGTATTACTCCTGGGGCTATTGGAATCAGGGAAGGTCTGCTTTTGTTTGTTAGTACTACAATTGGTGTATCGAACGAGCAAATACTACAAGTGGCAGTCATTGATAGAGCAGTAATGTTCAGCCTTTTATTCCTGATGTTTATGGTCACACGGAGTAAAAAATTAAAACGACTTTTTACAGCTCGTGATATTGCCGTGTAAAATTACTGCGACTAGTTGGTCGACTAGGCCTGTGGTACATTCAATAGGTTATCAGAGGTGCTAATGGCAAAACATTTGAATGAACCAGCGGCGGGAAGTTAATGGACGATCTTGCTGAAGCTATTTGCCATATTGCTCGGGGGGCGGGAGATATAATTATGTCTGTATATAATTCCGATGACTTTGATATACAGATAAAAGCTGGCAATTTCCCAGTTACTAGAGCCGATAAAGCCGCCGATAAATTTATATCAGATGAGCTGAAAAAGATATCCAATCTGCCTGTTATATCTGAAGAGGGCGAGAGTAATGCCGATGTAGGAGATGAATTTTGGTTGGTAGATCCGCTAGATGGTACCAGGGAGTTTATTGATAAAAATGGTGAGTTCACGGTAAATATTGGTCTAATCAAGAACGGCAAACCCGCAATGGGGGTTGTTTATGCGCCAGCTATTAGTGAACTCTACGTAGGTACAGTTGGCGAAGGGGCATACAAGCAATCATCAAAAGGGGCTGAAAAACTATCTGCCTTATTTCAAGACAAAATACCTATAGTTGTTGTTAGCCGTTCACATAAAGACGAAACAACTACCAAACTACTCAAAAAAATCGGTAAACATCAAGAAATAAAAATGGGTTCATCAATGAAGCTGTGCCTTGTTGCTGAAGGCAGAGCTATGCTCTATCCTCGCCTTGCTCCAACGTACCTATGGGACACGGCTGCGGCTGACGCAGTTGTCAGAGCGGCAGGCGGCACTGTCCAGGACCTAGGTGGTAATGAACTTGTGTATGATCCAAAAATTAGTATTAAGAACCCTTATTTTGTGGTAGCCACAAAAAATACAATTGATTGGCAAACTGCCATTAACTAGTAGCGACCTACCCCAACGTAAATTAAATCATGTACTGCAATATCCTCTGGTGTGAAAGAGTTCATGGCGTCGACGAATAAATCTCCAGACATCAGCTTAGCCAGTTTACCTAAGTCGTAGTTAATAAACTCTGGCCAATCAGTAGTTATACAAACAGCATCCGCTTGTTTAATGGCTGTCTCCATTGAGTCACAGACAATTACATCACGTCTTAAATCTTCTTTCGCCTCACCATTTGCCTGCGGATCGTAAACCGAAACTCTTGCCCCACTATGCGCCAAAATGTTTGCCAATTTTACACCTGGCGATTTGCGGGCATCACTGGTGCCAGGCTTGAAAGCCAGTCCCAAAACCGCTAGCTTCTTTCCCCGTAAGCCACCCAGCTTTGATTGAACTTTATTAGCTATATAACCGGGCATAGTTTCATTAAGTTCCGAGACGGCTGTCATAATTGTCAAATCTACCCCGTATTCACTAGCACTACTTATTAGACCGGTAACATCTTTGGGGAAACAGCCTCCGCCATAACCACGACCAGCGTTCAAGAATGCACGGCCAATCCGATGATCAGCTCCAACAGCGTCCATAACTTCTTTTACATCGGCCCCGGTATTATCAGCTAGTTTGGCAATGGAATTTGCAAAAGATATCTTTAGTGCCAAAAAGGCGTTGGCAGTAACTTTAATTAATTCCGCACTACTTAAATTGGTTGAAGTGTAGTTAGTCACTACGTCTAAACCGACCAAATTTGTCCTAGAAACAATTTCTTCTCGATGTTTTTCAATAGTTTTATAAAGGGCCATTACTCTGTCTGAAGATTGCGTATCCTGACCACCTACTACCACGCGGTCCGGCCATAGGGAATCAATGATGGCGGTACCTTCCCTTAAAAACTCTGGGTTTGAAACATAGTTAAATTTTTTGTTTTGTTTTTCAATTTTCGCACCAGTGCCAACCGGGACTGTGCTTTTTTGTACGAATACAGTACCCGACTTCATATATTTTGCTGCCTCTTTGGCTGCCGAAAATACATAACTAAGATTAGAACTCCCATCTGGGTTGTCGGGAGTACCTACGCAGGAGAAAACAAATTGGCTACCCGGAATACTTTCGCCATATGAACTGGTAGGAATAAGGCACTTAGTTTTCAGAGAATGTTTGATGAGAGGGTCAATACCTTCCTCATAAAAAAATGATTTGCCAGATTTTATAGCAGCTAGTCTTTTTTTATCGACATCTAACGCAAAGACCCTGAACCCAGATTCGGCTAGTAAAACAGCCGTAGTTAACCCAACGTAACCAGTGCCAATAATGGTTATAGTAGTTTTAATCGTTTTCTTCCCCCAGCAAACTTAATAAATATTGTCCGTAACCGGACTTTTCCAGTGGTTCTGCTAGTTTTTTAAGTTGCTTCTTGTCAATAAAGCCCATCCTAAACGCCGCTTCCTCAATACAGCCAATTTTAATAGCTTGACGCTCCTCAATAACCTGCACAAACTGGGCTGCTTGATTCATGCTAGTGAATGTACCAGTATCCAGCCAAGCCGTCCCACGGTCCAAGAGGCAGACTCTAAGCTTGCCCTTTTTCAGATATGCGTCAAGTATGGACGTAATTTCAACTTCGCCACGCTCACTAGGCTTTACGTTTTTAGCAATCTCAACTACCTCGTTGTCGCAGAAATAAAGCCCAGCATTTGCATAATTCGATTTAGGTTGCTCAGGCTTTTCCAGTATAGATAACACATTCATGTTTCGGTCAAATTCATAAACCCCATAACGCTTTGGGTCAGACACCTGTGCCGCGAAACCTACGGCACCGTCAACATC
This sequence comes from uncultured Candidatus Saccharibacteria bacterium, assembly GCA_964636215.1. Taxonomy (GTDB): domain Bacteria; phylum Patescibacteriota; class Saccharimonadia; order Saccharimonadales; family CAZJQT01; genus CAZWRJ01. The sequence continues at coordinate 49,700 of CAZWRJ010000002.1, forward strand.
AATGTATTCACGTAGCTGTTGATCCATTTGCCTGCCATAAAAAATGTTGTCACCAAGAATCAGTGCTACTTTGTCTTCGCCAATAAACTCTTCGCCAATGATGAAGGCTTGAGCCAAACCATCAGGCGAGGGTTGTGTGGCGTAACTTAACTTTATACCTAGTTCAGAGCCGTCGCCCAGTAAACGTTTAAATTGTTGTTGGTCGTCTGGAGTAGTAATTATCAGAATATCACTTATCCCGGCTGATATTAAGGTGCTAAGCGGATAATAAATCATTGGTTTGTCATAGATAGGCACTAACTGCTTGGATATGCCTTTAGTGATCGGATACAATCGTGAACCACTACCACCAGCTAGCACTAGTCCTTTCACTTATCCTCCGTAAAAAAACTTTCCTTGCCTAGAATACCAATAAATAACTCTGAGAAATGAATAACTGAAAACTGTTCTGAGTGACCAGCGACTAGATGCGAGTCAAAAATAGAACTCTTAAAATTCGGGAAAACCTTTACTAGACTAGCTACGTTTTGATCTTCAAAAAATACGCCGGTTTTATCTTTGACAACATAGTCTAAACTACCTCCCCCTTTGTAAGCAATAACAGGTGTGCCGGTGGCCATGGCTTCAACAGGTGTTATGCCAAAATCCTCATGGGCTGCATATAAAAAAGCCTCTGCCCCTGCGAAATATTCCGGCATCTCCTCGTCAGATACGTTATCCAAGAAAGTTACAGTTGGGCCTGCAAGCCGAACCAGTTTCTTGTGTTCTGGACCACGGCCTATGACCTTAAGCGGCAAACCGAGCTTGGTGCAAGCCTCAACAATAACGTCAATTCGCTTGTAAGGAACCTGTCGACCAGCTGTCACAAACCCATGTCGAGCCCTTGGCTTTGTCTTACTGAATCTCTCCACGTCAACTGGTGGATGGATCACAACCGAATCACGCCCATAATATTTTTTGATGTCAGCTTGGGTGTGAGTAGAGTTAGCGATGAACTGATCAACATTTTGAGCGGCCTTATAGTCAGCTTTCCTAAGTGGCCCCACCAGAAGACGTAAGCCAAATCTAGCCAATGGATTAAAAAAACCAAAACCAGGGTTTTTTAAGTATTCATCATAATGCCGCCAATAAAAATGTACAGGTGAGTGGCAATAACATATGTGTTTAACTCCTTTTGGGACTCGTACACTCTTGGCCTCGCCGTTACCGGCACTGCTAATTACCAGATCAAATTCTGACAAGTCCAAATGCTTAAACCACATTAAACGAAGAGGGGGTATAAACTTACGCAAAACCGAAAACGGCCAATGTTGTAAGTAGCCAGTGACTACTTTGTTATTTAGTTTCTTGCGCCACTCATCCGTGCAGTAAGAAGTATAAATAGGGGCCTCTGGAAATATGTGGTGGAGTTCCAAAACAACTGCCTCAGCACCACCCCCGACCAGCCAATCATGAACAATGGCTACCTTGAGCTTGGACAAATCTCTCACCGAGCACCTTCACCGGTTATGACCACCCTAATGGTTTTTATCAATATCACGATATCAAGCCAAAAACTCCAGTTCTGCACGTAGAACATATCCAGTTTGCGTCGTTCATCAAAACTAATACTACCCCGCCCAGAAACCTGGGCCAAGCCGGTTAGCCCTGACTTGACGCTTAAGATAGCGTGACGTTTCTCATAGACGTCAAGTTCTTGTGGTACCAAAGCCCTAGGGCCAACTAGGCTAAGGTCGCCACGTATAACGTTGATCAACTGTGGCAGCTCATCCAGACTAGTTTTACGTAGAAAATTACCTAGCCGACCATAGCGTGGGTCATGCGACAGTTGGTCGCCATGATCGCGGTACTCGCTAATCAGCTCTGGCCGTCTCATTTTCTCAAAGGCTTTCTCTGGGCTTAGTCCGTTATAGGTGGGCCTAACGGTTCGGAACTTGTAGACTCGAAAGGTTTGATTAAACCGCGTCAAGCGCTTTTGGCGGAAGAAGATATCCCCTCCGCTAAATAATTGAAGAATGACTATTAAGCCAAATAGGGGTAATAGAACTATGAACAAAAACAGCCCTGTGACCAGGTCAAATAAGCGTTTGACAATCCGGCCCCAGCCCACCAAGGCGGTCTGGTGAACGGCGATAACTGGCAGGGACTGGCGAAATAGTTCAACCGTAATATTGCCTACAAATAGCTCGGTGTTACTCGGAATAAAACGAAAAGCAATATGGTGTTGTTGGGCAAATTCTAAGATCTCATTGTTCCGGATGGAATCGGCATAAAGCTCGGTCTGGACAATGCTATGAATATCTTCACTACCCAATTTAGCAACTGCTGACTGGAAGTTATTAAAAACTTTTAGCCTGGGGAAGTGTTTATAAGCCTCAGATTTGCTACTGACTAACCCGACAATTTTATAACCTGACAGCCGGCTATTGATTAATGAAGTTACTAGCTCCTCGGTCAGCTTAGTATTACCAACGATCAATAAATGGGTTAGCCCAATATCGAAACGAAATAGAATACTGCGTATCAATCTAGCCAAATTACGAAAAAGCAGTAAGAACAGGAAAGCCAGACCAAAACCATAAAAGGGAATTAATTTCCCCGGGAATATAGCCTTGTTAGATACAAAGGCCCAGGCCAACACGAACAGTAGGCCAATAAAGGATCCAACCAACAGCCTACCGGCTTCAGCAAAACGCTTCTCATAGATGGAATTGTCGTAAAGACCGAGCATGGCAAAAATGACAATCCAAAACGGTACTAACAATACAAATATCTTTAGATAGGTAATAGCGTGAACCTGAGCGGTGATTGCTGATGTTTCTAGGCCTAAACCGAAAGTAACCCGCAAGATATAGGCGCCGACGAAAGCTAAAACTAAGGCCAAAAAATCGCCGATAACTAGGAAAAGGTTATAAAGCAGTGAGGCATTTGATTTCATATAGACGTGTAGCGAAGCGCTATACTAGATTGTAACACTTATGAGCAGTACTAAGCGTCTCGATCGACTGGCCCATTACGGTGCAATTGTCTCAATGGTTGTAATCTACCTATTGCCGTTCCAGGCCTTATTAGTTACTTGGCTGGGTAGTAACACGGGTCATTTGGACGTTTGGAGGATATGGAAAGAGATAATTCTCTTTGTTTTATTCATAACTACCCTATTCATCGCTCTTCAAACACCGAAGTTTAATCAATGGTTTAAGTCGTCAAACTTGCCAAAATTAATCGTGGCTTATCTTAGCCTTTGTCTTATCCTGGGTGTTTGGGCACTTTGGACCAGCAGGGTAAATCCGCCAGCTTTGATATACGGGTTATTTGTTGACTTGCGTTTCTTGGGCTTTTTCATGATCACATTAGTTATTGGTATAAGGTCCAAGTTAATGGACAAAAGTTGGTGGCGACTACTTATAATACCCGGAATACTTGTTATTACTTTCGGGCTTTTTCAGCTGGCTCTGCCAAGGGATTTTCTTAGACATTTTGGCTACGGTCCAACTACCATACCCGCTTTCCAAACCGTTGACCAAAAATTAGGTTACCGCCGGATTCAATCTACTATGCGAGGCGCTAACCCATTAGGTGCCTATTTGGTATTAATAATTACCGGACTGTTGGCCCTAAAAACCAGACGAAAACTGACGAGGTATTTAATTCTAGTAGCAGGTCTGGTGGTGTTATTTTTCAGCTATTCCAGGGCAGCTTACCTAGGACTATTAATCTCGGCTGGCTTTTATTTAGGATATAAGCACCGGGTTTTTCTAAAAGCCTACCTAAAACAAATCGTCATAAGCGGAATTATTCTAGTTGGTGTGATTGGTTTTGCTACCGCTGCTCTAAGCAGCTCTAGTGCCTTCGACAATGTATTTTTCCATACTGACACCAGCTCACGATCAGCCAATAGCTCCAATTCCACTAGGTTTCAAGCCTTACGCCTTGCTGGTGAAGACGTGCTAAAGCACCCGCTTGGCCAAGGTCCAGGAACTGCTGGACCAGCTAGTACCAGGAACGATCATCCGCCGCGAATTGCCGAAAATTACTTCCTGCAAGTTGGTCAGGAACTGGGATGGCTAGGCCTTGGTCTATTCATAGCCATTTACGCAATGGTTGCAAAGTTGCTTTGGCAAAACCGTAAAGACGAACGTGCTTTAGTGCTGCTGGCAAGTTTGATCGGGCTTACAGTAATTAATTTGGTATCACATGCCTGGGCTGATGATACCTTGGGGTTACTCTGGTGGGGACTAGCTGGCGTAGTGTTATCTGGTGCTATACTGCCAACAAAGCGTAAACGTCATGGCTGAACAAATACGACCTACCAAAAAACAACGAGAACTACTTACATATATAGAAACCTTTATAACTGAACACGGCTACAGTCCTAGCTACCGTGAAATCATGCAAGGCCTATCATACAATTCGGTAGCCACCGTGGCGCTGCACGTAAATAGCTTAATTAAGCGTGGTCATATAAGGAAACGTGATCATTCGGCACGGTCTTTGGAAGTAGTTACTGACGATCAGACTGAACCGCTTAGAACTAATGCCGTGTCGGAAAGTGAGGAAAAATGGTTGGTTAAAAAAGTAGAATACTTTTTTAAAGAGGCCGAGGGTCAACCGTCTATTGCTACCGATAAACTTGATCGGCTTTATGTTCTGATTGGTGCTCTCAAAGTTCTGGGCCTGGACGGGGCGGCTCAAAGCTTCATACCTCGTCTGAGTGAGCTCAAAAAACATGTACAATAAAACGGTGAAACCGGTCATTCAGCTAAACAATGTTACTAAGATGTATGGTAATAGTCGCGGTGTTCTCGACCTTAGTCTAAATATCATGCCGGGGACCGTATTTGGTTTCTTGGGACCTAATGGAGCAGGCAAAACAACCACTATAAGTATGCTAGTCGATCTAATTCGGCCAACTAAAGGTACCGTGAAGATTTTTGGGATGGACAGCGTTAAAGCTAGCGTTGAAATCCGTCAACGACTGGGGTTTTTAGCTGGCGATTTTGCACTGGATAAAGATCTAACTGGCTGGCAACAATTGGAGTATTTTGCTAACTTACGTGGCCAATTTTCTAAAAAACTAGTCAAAGATTTAGCTGAGCGCTTGGACTGTGATTTAACTAGAAAGTTTGCTACCTTATCGCGTGGTAACCAACAGAAACTGGGATTGATATCAGCACTTATGCACGAACCAGAACTGTTAATTTTTGATGAGCCAACCAGTGGGTTAGACCCCCTAATACAAGCCGAGTTTAATAAAATAATTCTTGACTACCGCAAGCATGGTCGAACGGTTTTTATTTCTTCTCATAGTCTAGGTGAGGTCCAATTGTTGTGTGACCAGATTGGTTTTATTAGAGAAGGCAGACTAATTGACGTTAAGACACTTGAGGAATTACTAGATGTTTCCACCAAATATGTCCGGGTAAATAGCAACGATAAAAAATTACTGAGCGTCCTAGAAAACTTGCCAAACGTTAAAGTTGAGTTCAAGCACACTTCGGTTATATCACTGGTACTAAGTGGTGATGTTAACCCTTTGCTAGCTATTTTAGGACGGCACAAGGTTAAAGACTTGACCATATCTGAACCAGATCTAGAAACCGTATTCTTGCAGTATTACCAACAGGATCGACATGTTTAAATCTATTTTCACTAAAACGATGTACGAAAAACGTTGGACAATCTTGTTTTGGAGCCTGGGTGTTATAGGTATTTCTTTGCTTATGATGGGGTTCTATCATTCCTTTTCTCAAGGCGGCTTTGACGATGCTCTAAAAGACCTACCGAAAGCAATCCAAAATGTTGTAGGTGACATAGCCAGCCTTAAGACAGTACCGGGATACGTATCGCAACAGGTCTTTGCTTTGCGCATTCCTTTGCTGGCTCAAATCATGGGTATTATCTTATTTACTGGGCTGCTAGCGGGTGATGAGAATCAGGGGACTTTGCAGACCTTACTAGCCCAGCCGGTGTCGCGTTTGAAGGTATTTGTCCAAAAGCTAACTGCCGGTTTACTTATTAGCTTGCTGATTTGCTCGGCGTCTTTTATTGGAGTAATCATTGGCGTGGCTTTAATTCATGAGCATATAGGCATTATGCCGCTGATCGAATCAGTGATAGGTGTCTGGTTGCTCACTGGCGTTTTCGGCTCCCTAGGCTTTGCGCTAGGGGCTATTACAGGCAAGCGTGGGGTGGCCGGCAGTATAACTGGGCTAGTAGCTTTCGGAAGCTATTTATTAACTTCTTTTGCGCCGAACGTAAAAAGTGTAGAAACTGTCGAAAAGTTGTCGCCTTTTCACTACTACAATAAGCCATCAATCACAGAATATGGCTTAGACGCTCGGAACGTAATTATTATGATATCTATTCTGGTGGCCCTACTACTTATCGCTGGTGTAATTTTCAATAAACGAGATATCAATCAACAATAACTATGACTCTTATTCAAGCTTTAATTTTAGGATTGGTACAGGGGATAACCGAATTTATACCAGTCTCTAGTTCTGGGCACTTGGTGCTAGTACACAACGCACTTGGCCTAAACGATACTGGGCTAGCTTTTGACGTAGCTTTGCATCTAGGTACTTTGTTAGCATTGATTCTATATTTTTATAAAGATATCTGGAGGTTAGTACTGGGACTTTTCGGAAAAAATGAATTAAAAAAACTGGCTTGGCTGCTAGTTTTAGCTACCATACCGGCGGTTATAAGCGGAGGTTTGCTGGAAAGTGCCGCGGAATCGACCTTTCGTTCGGTAAAATTAGTAAGCATCAACCTGATTTTGGCGGCCCTAATCATGCTCTGGGCAGAGCGTGTTTACCAAAAACGCAGTCGTCATACCAATCTTGAAGATACTAAAACTTCGCAGGCCCTGGCCATGGGCCTGGCTCAGGCTGCAGCTGTCGTACCCGGCATATCGCGTTCTGGCAGTACTATAACAATAGGTTTATTTGCGGGTTTAGACAGAGTATCTGCCACTCGCTTTTCGTTCTTACTCGGTATACCGATCACCGCTGGTGCGATACTAAAAGTGTTTGCAAGTAGTAGTGCTGAAGCTCAATTTTCACAACAATCCGGAGTATTTATCGTGGGAATGATCACCGCTTTTATAACTGGTTTATTTGCCATTAGGTTCATGCTGAGGTATTTAGCTAAACACAGCTTGGCGATCTTTGCCTACTATCGTATTGCCGTAGCCTTGCTGGCTATACTGTTAATACTTGTCTTCTAGTGTAAGTTACAAAATTACTACACAACATATAGTGTGCTTATGCTACGATTAACTAGTAAGTTAAAAAAGTAACCGGAAACCAGGCGTAATTCCTGGGCTGTGCCGCAACTGTAAAGCCAGACACGGGTAAAGCCTCTCGAGCCAAGAGCAAAGTTTTCGGACTTTCTACCCCCTGACTCGATGAGCAGAGGGTATTTTTATGTTTCCCCGGGCCGAGCAGCCACCACATTTAGCTGAAAGATCCAGATCGTTTGACCAATTGGCCAGTGTAGATCTCTATGCTTATGACCTAGAAAATTTTGGTTATATCTTACCAGAAACCGATCAGAGGGTTAGCGATGAGGAGTTGACCCTTATCGCCGAAGGACTAAATAGGCCTCTGCCTACTACCTTCATACTGCACGAGTCAAACGGGTCACTACAACACTTTGACCATGGCCAATGGATTCCCTATCAAGTTACCTTGACCCGTGGCCTGGAGATAGCCGAAGCAGACGCAAGGCTTGATCCACGTAAACGGTTTTTGGCTGACCGAGCAGCAACTGATTGGATGATTGGCCAAACCCTAAATAACTTGCAGCCAGGTGAGTTATATAGCTGGTGTTCACCATTTCCTGATGAGGAACTTGCTAAGTTTGGGCCAGACTTTATAGGCGAACAAGGCTTTCAAGTGGCTCGGCGAATGGGTTTCTTGTATCACGCCGAAAAACTGACAACTGGCGAAATCGTCTTAAAGACCCAATCGGTTGATAATAGTGACAAAGAAGCCTTTGTTGCGGCACTAGATGCTGGTGGCAATATCACTCAAATGCTTGAAGCTTACGACAAGGTGCTTGGTCTGAAAAATGGCGCTAACTACCGTGCTGGCCGTCTATGGAACCAGAAAATTGCCGAAGAAAATGCCTGGGAAGTAATACATAGGCACCTTGACCTAATTGATTACTACAAGGAACAAATAAAAAATCTGGCTGCCTTGCGTCTATTTACTTCCCGTTATGATCTAGAACGGGATAAGAGACGTCTAACCTACAGTGTCTGGGCGGCTATCAAGCAACGAATCGATAAAACTACACCAGGACACCAGCAGGGACAACCTATCCAAGATTTATATCCGGACTTCGCCCATATTGAGCAAGAAATTCGGCACGCCTACCAAGAACTTAGCCGACAGGGAGAGGTATTATTTGGCTGCGGAGGAGCAATTCGTGGCGAAGATGCCTTGCTCAACGCTGACCCAAGTAACGTATTTGATGCGGTTTTTGGGAGTAATGGTTTGGACATGGATAAATTTGGTCCTCTGACTTTTACTTGCCGCAAGGGCCATACTAATCGGCGACCACGCAACAAGTTGATTGATGAATGCCGGGTCTGTCACGAAAGTGTTATTTGTGATGATAAAATGAAGCCAAGCAAGGGAAAAAGAAACCATCATGGATCAAACCGACGAAATCTATCAAGAGCTGGTCAAAGAGCGATCGCCGGAATTCTTCTGCGATAACTGCGGCCATTATCCAATTGAGCCAGTCCATGGGCACTTTATGTGTCCAGCCTGTCATTTGCCGACAAAATGCTGCGAAGGTATGCCCCAAAATGAATAGTTTAGGAAAAGAGCAGCCGGAGACTTGGATTCATTCCAATCCCCGCGCGATGAGAAAAACCGTAGGTTTGTCTCATGAGGCGTAGCCGTAATTGCTGCGAAGGTATGCCGGCTGATGCCTGAGAGGGTAGCGATTTTTATCGGTGTCTTTGACCCGATTCATAATGGTCACTTGGCGTTGGCTAGAAAAGTTTTAAGCCTTGGGACCAAAAAAGTCTTCCTCTTAGTTGAGCCAAGGCCTAAAAGAAAACAGGGCGTCAGAGCGCTTAAACATCGCAATGAAATGGTTCGCCTAGCTATAAGTACTGAACCCCATCTAGGTTTAGTTAAGACCAACCGTGCACGCCTGACATTTCGTGAAACCCTACCCGTTTTGGTTGCTAGATTCAAAGGTTGCCAGCTAGTACTTGTCATCGACCAGGAAAGTTTTCCGTACCTTATAGAACACTTAGGCGATTGGCCAAAGCTCAAAAGTTTTGACAAAGTACTTTCACTAATAATTGTTGCTAGGAAAAACCAAAAGGCCGATTTACTCAAACAAATAAAACTACTAAACGATTATCAGTTTTCTTTTGATTGCCAATTAATTGATGCTGCCCAGCCAATCATAGACTCAGAACAGCTGAGACTAGAGCTAAAGCACCACCGAAAAATCACAGAACTACCAGAACCAGTTTTGAAATACATAAAAGCTCATCGGCTTTATGCATCAACCGCCATCGCTCCCAAGTGATGTTGTAGATATTTTAAATGTTTTTCGCGGTACTTTTTAAAAACACTCTTCTTCAATCCGCTGCGTCTTACGAAATCACTAATTTGTTCGCTGCCAATGTAGTGAGGCACCATTACGTAACTAGCTCCCAGCTCATAGAGCTCACCGGCTTGAATAGCATCCTCGGCATGACAAATTACCACTGCCCTTGGGTTGGTGCTTTCCATGAGCTTAACGATAAAGGTATTAGCTTCGTGATCGGTTACTGTCGAAACTACTAATTTAGCATGTTCAATACCAACCTCCTCAAGCAATTCAATATCAGTAACGTCGCCGTAAATAAAGTTAGCTTTTTGGCGCTCTAAAATATCGGCAACATCTGGGTCGTAATCTATAACAACATAAGGCTTATCTAGGTCGTGAAAAAGTTTCAAAAACTCATGGCCACCCTTCAGGTAGCCCAGTAACACCAAGTCATAGCGATTATGGGCCTCATGTTCAATATGGACTTTACGCCGTTCAAACAAGCTCAGGTGCTCCTCAAACTTGATGAACAACTTGTCTGAATAAATAATCAGATAGGTCGACACGGCTATCGATACTAGAGCTACCATGGTGACTATAGCCACTAGGTCGTTAGACACCAGGCCGGAGCGATAACCCAAAATCACAAAAATAAGTGAGAACTCACTGACCTGACCCATGGTCATAGCAGTCTTAAAGCTAGTACGCTTGGTATAGCCCAAGAGCCCCATTAAAATCATGACAATCAAAGGTTTCAAGATTATTACTACGAAAGAACTGATCAAGATAACTGGCAATGCTAAAGCCGGGCTATCAAAAACTAGTCGAGTACCCAGTGAAATGAAGAATACAATAATGAAAAAATCTCTCAAAGGTTTGAGTCTGGAACTAATCTCCTGCGCATAGGGCAGGCCGGCCAAAGATACTCCTGCAATTAAAGCGCCAATTTCCAAACTAAAGCCAGCTTGCTCAAATAGGGCTGCCGCGCCAAATCCCCAAGCTAGGGCAAACAAAAACAAGAACTCTTGGCTGCCACCCAGCAACTTATGGAATTTGGGCAATACAAAAGTACCGATAAGTAGGAGACTACCACCCAAAAGCCAACCTTTGATTAGTAGACCGACTAAATTATCAAATGCAAAGCCGTTATTTTGACTATGGGCTGTTACAAAAACTAAAGCAGTGGTCGCTAAGATGTCCTGTACTAGAAGTAGCCCAGTAGCAATCTTGCCGTAAAGACGTGCTTGTTCTTTCTTATCGTTAAGTAGTTTTAGAATGATAATCGTGCTGCTAAATGACCAAGCGACGGCTAAAAATATAGCTTCAGTTTGGGATAGTCCCATAAAGGTACTGGCCACGTAGCCAATCAGAAAAGTAAAAGCTACCTGCAAGACACCCACCACGGTCGCTACTTTTCCAACCTCACGAATAACTTTAAGATTTAATCCTAAACCAATAATAAATAGTAATAGGGCAATGCCAATACTGGAAAACACCTCGATAGTGTTAGTTGAACTTACAAAATGCAGCACACTAGGTCCAACAATAATGCCAGTTAGAATATGACCTATTATCAGTGGCTGGCGAATTAGGCGCATAATCAGCGACATAACCGCCGCAATGACAATGATCAGACTAAGCTCGCCAAAAATTGACGCTTGCATAACTAACACTTATTCTAACAGCTTATGCTAAAACAATAGCGTATATAGCCGCTACGCCGGCCACTGTCATTAAACCGACAACTCCCCAGCCGAGTAATTTAGAGATTGGTCCACTAACCCACCGGCCCATAATTTTACGATTACCAGCAATTAACACTATCAGAGCCAAAATAACCGGCGCTACTAAACCATTTGCTACAGCGGCATAGATCAAGGCTTTAATGGGATCAAGACCGATAAAATTGATACTGAGACCAACTAACATAGAGATAATAATCACACCATAAAAAGCATAGGCTTGTTTGAGCGGTCGGTTGAGACCTTCTTTCCAACGAAATGCTTCTGACAATGCATAGGAACTAGCTCCAGCCAGAACTGGGATGGCTAACATACCTGTCCCAATAATACCGATGGCGAACAGCAAGTATGTAGTATTTCCAGCAAACGGTCTTAAAGCCTGTGCGGCTTGATCAGCCGAAACGATTTTTGTTACCCCATTGGCGTGCAGTACAGCAGCTCCAGCGGCAATGATAAAGAACATAACTACGTTAGATAGCAGCATACCCGACCAAACATCAATTCGCATTTTCCAGATACTCGCGCGGTCAGAACCGCGTCGGGACTGCAACGACACTTTGCCTTCTACAATTTCATCCTCTACTTCTTGGGAAGTTTGCCAGAAGAATAGGTAGGGCGAGATTGTGGTACCTAAAATAGCGCAGACTAGCAATATCTCCTCTTTATCAAAGGATAGATGTGGGACTATAGCCTGATGAAGTACCGCATTCCAGTTAATGTGAGCCAATAAAGCCGAAAAAACGTAAGCAAACAACACTAGTGCTAACCACTTTAAATACTTAGCATACTTGGCGTAGTTTGAAAAAATCTGTACGACCAAACTAAAAACAGTGAAGACTATAACCAGAAACCCAAAATCCAGACTGGGTCGAAGTAATTGAGTCGCCTTTGCCATAGCACCCAAGTCAGCACCGATGTTAAAAGCATTAGCCATGAATAGTAACCAGGCACAGGCTAGTAGGACCGGCCTAGAGAAATGTAATCGGATATTACCAGCCAGTCCCCGTCCAGTAACTAAGCCAATCCGGGCACACATCTCCTGTACTACCGACATCAACGGGAAGGTGATTATCGACATCCACAGTAACCTAAAACCAAACTGGGCACCGGCTTGGGAGTAAGTAGCTATTCCCGAAGGGTCGTCATCGGATGCGCCTGTGGTAAGTCCCGGTCCCAAAGTTTGCCAATATTCTTTGGTTTTTTTCAGGACTTTTTTACTTGGAACATGTTTGCGAAACCGGTTGGTAGAGTCCCAGGCCCGATCCAAAGCAATGGCCGGTGCTTCGGTCACACGTTCAACTGTTGATTTTCGTTTTTTCATTAGCCCACTACACTAGTGTTATTGTTTATGCTTAATCTCATTATAAGCACAAATCTGGTAGACTCCTAGTGAAAAGTGCTTGACACAACGCTTAAGGCTATGTGAGAATTGTAGTACTTCGATGTGTAGCTGTATCTGCACGCTAGAAGACAAAAAGTTCTAACTAAAAACAATAGGACCGTGTGAGGGTTCTGTTAATTAGGGGGGATGACCAATGTTGGTCAAAATAAAAATAATAAATAAGCGGAGGGTATCCCGCGTGGAAGTTAAAATTCGTCGGCCTAAGTGGCAACAATTTCTGACCTACTAGGTTTTTAGTATAGACCTAGGGTTTTATAGACGGCCGGGCCAAGAGTCCGGCTTTTGTTTTAACTTTTTTGAGCAGCAATTGCCGCGTCTATGAGCTTACTAAATTCTTGAACACTTTGGGGGCTGGGGTCGAGTTTCTGGTCGTTTAAGAAGAAGGTTGGCGTTGAGTTGACGCTCAATTTTTGGCCGGCCTCAATATCTGCATTAATAACGTCGTTAACCTCACTACTGGCCATATCCGTTTTAAATTTCTCTACATCAAGGCCTAGTTGATTAGCGTAGCTGATAAAGAAACTATTTGGATCACTGGCAGCGCTCCAAGCTTGTTGATTTTCGTAAAGCAGATCATGCATTGGCCAGAACTTGCCTTGCTTGTCGGCGGCCTCCGCGGCCCGGGCGCCCACAAAAGCGTTGTGGTGAACTTGGGTCAGGGGAAAGTTACGAAACTGGAAGAAAATTTCTTTGTCATACTTCTGTTGGACCTGCTTTAGGATTGGGTAATACTGACCACAAAACGGACACTGGTAGTCACCGTACTCCACTAAAGTAATCTGTTTTTGTCCCTTGCCTATGACATGATTGGTTGGCTGCACACCTCCGTTTGAACCAGAACTACCATCTTTATTCTTGGTGACGAAGAAGATTCCAAAAAACAGTACAATTATTGTCAGTAAAATAACAAAAAATCGATTACTCAACAGTAATACCCCTTTAGTCTAGATATAGTAACATAAGTGTATGCAAACAGCATTTACAGTCCTTTTGGCTATGCTAACTCTTTTAGCTGTTAGTTTGCAGCGAACCTACGCTACGGTTCCTTTAAAAGAATTAAAACGTCGGGCCAGAGGTGGTGACGAATTGGCTGCCGGACTTTTAAAAGCCGTAGCCTATGGCCATAGCCTTAGGGCAGTACTGTGGTTCCTGATTGGGCTGACTAGTGCCGGCTTTTTTGTTCTAGTCAGCTTAACAACACCTACCTGGCTGGCTTTAGTCGCCTCCGTTGTCCTAGTCTGGGCCGGGTTTGTATGGCTACCATCATCTCGTATTAGCAAATGGGGGGAGAAATTGGCAGCTTGGGCTGCACCACTACTGGAGAAACTCCTAGCCTACATTAACCCAATCATTGATAGAATAGTTGGTTTTATACGTAGTCACCGCCCCTTGCACGTTCACAGTGGACTATATGAGCGGGCTGATCTTTTAGAACTAATCGAACAACAACAAGTTCAGCCGGATAATCGTATAGAAAAAACTGAGCTAGAGATCGCCAAACACGCTCTGTCTTTTGGCGATCTGACGATTGGTTCACGAATGACTCCTAGGCGGGCAGTCAAGCAAACTTCAGCCGATGACAGCCTAGGTCCAGTTATTATGGACGAGCTTCACGCCTCCGGTCACTCCCGTTTCCCGGTTTACGAAAAAAACAAAGACAACATCGTCGGCACCCTTTATTTACATGATTTGGTACGGTCGAAACACGGTGGCACGGTACGATCCTTAATGAGGCCAACGGTTTATTATTTACACGAAGATCAATCGCTGCACGATGCTTTGCAAGCTTTCTTAAAAACCCATCACCATTTATTTGTGGTGGTTAATAGTTTTGAAGAATATGTCGGTATCATCACTAGTGAAGATATCCTGGAAGCTATTTTGGGTAAACCAATCATTGATGAGTTTGATCAATACGAAGACCTGCGGGCAGTTGCTGGTCGCGCCGCTAAGCAAGAACACCAAGAACATACATCGGCTGAGGAAGAAAAGCCTACAGCCGATGAGCCAGAGGTGTTAGAATAGGCCCCATGGATCGAGTCTTAGCTCGTGACCTAAAAAGTCACGTTGGTAATGAAGTTACAGTAGAAGGTTGGCTACATAAAAAACGTCTGCTCGGTGGGCTAACTTTTATTAATTTGCGTGACCGCAGTGGCCTTATTCAGATTGTTGTCCAAGACAAGGACGAGGTTGAAAAACTACGCGGTCAGCAAATAGGTGCTGTACTTAGAATTAGCGGGCAAGTTAAAGAAGAGCCCAGGGCCCCTGGCGGTGCGGAACTGCACGATCCAAAAATAGAGATTATAGTACCAGTCACTGACGAATCACCAATCGAAATTGATAAGCCGCTCAGCCACAAGTCAGACAATCTAGACACCCTGTTTGATAATCGTGTTGTTGGACTACGTAATCTTAAGGAAACAACAATTTTCAAAATTCGTAGTGAACTAACTCGCTACATCCGCGAATTTCTATATAAGAATGATTTTGTAGAGATCAACACCCCTAAGTTGGTGGCCGGTGCAGCCGAAGGTGGCGCCGAAGTGTTCAAACTTGATTATTTTGGCCAAGAGGCCACTCTGGCTCAGAGCCCGCAACTTTACAAGCAAATTATGGTAGGCGTCTTCGAGCGAGTCTTTGAAATTGCTCCAGCTTTCCGGGCTGAGTTATCAGCTACCACACGCCACGTATCGGAAGTTACTATGCTTGATATCGAGATGGGATTTATCAAAGGACACGAAGACGTACTGAAAATGGTCCAGGATATGGTGTACGAAGTCGTTTCGCGGGTTTATCAAGAACACGGAGATGAATTAAAAACTTTAGGTGCGCCCGATTTAGTGCTTAAGCCGGAACTTCCCCGCTACAGCATGCCCCAAATTCATGAGTTATTTACTAGAGAAACAGGCACTGATACCACAAACGAACTCGATCTGACGCCAGAGGAAGAAAAATGGATCTGCGAATACACCAAGACCCATGATGGTTGTGAAGCATTGTATGTAACAGGTATGCCGGTAGTTTCTAAGATGAAGTTTTATCACAAGAAAGCTGATAACGGCGAGCATGCTGAAGCGGCCGACTTACTATTCCGTGGTGTCGAATTGGCTACCGTACCTCAACGTGAGCATCGTCACGAAAATCTAGCCGAACAAATGAAAGCGGCCGGGGTTGACATAAATCACCCTGGTTTCTCTCATTTTCTACTGGCGTTTAAGCACGGCCTGCCGCCGCACGGCGGTTGCGGGTTCGGCATAGACCGACTAACTCAAAAAGTCGTCGGTCTGGCTAATATCAAAGAAGCCATACTATTCCCGCGCGACATCAACCGCCTGTCCCCGTAGAAGAGTAAACAGCTTTACTTACCTACGGCTTTTCGGCTCGCCAGTTTTATGATCAAAACCAAGCCAACCCTGATGAGGACCTTGAATTGCCCATCTGTCTACCGTGATGAGTTCATGATCGTCACCACCATAACCGGTTTCCGGTAACGAGCCCGATCCTACTGTGTCTGAGCCAGACTCAGAAGCAAAATGTAACACTGCTCCCGAAACTTGGCTTGAAACATCACATGATGCTAGTTGGTCGCCTTGCTGAACCTCACCTATAACTGTCATTTTATATCCTTTCTGACAAAGAAAAACCTCCCCTTCTTGCGGGGAGGTTCGTTTGTCTTTGATTTAATTTATTTGGCTACAAACCGAACTCTCCCCTTTGGGCCACGATAATAGCTAGCTTGACGGCTGGAAAGTTAGTTTGAATAGTCACGTTTTTTAGACTACGCCTAAATCTATACTTGTCAACTCCGGGAAGAGTTTCCAATCTGTGATTACTTACCTGAGGCACCCGCCGAAAAGGCATCCCACGAAGCTTTGTGCGCGTAGTTGGTATCTACAAGGCCAAAGTTATATCCACCAGAGCTGTTGTTGTCGCTATACGTAAACCAGAATAGTGGTCCAGCCCATGAGTAGCTAGAAAAGGTGCTATAAGCAGCTTTAAGCGCGGCGGCCTGCGCTGCTTGAGTCTCGCAGCAAGTACCTTGACCATACTCAGTGGCCCATATTTTCTTATCGGCATCGTTGTTGCTAACCATAATGTTACGAATCGTAAGCATCTCCTGCCAACCTTGACCGTTAGGCGCTAGGCTGGGGAAATTATAAGGATGGAAGGCCAGGGCATCGAAATAATCAATTGCACCAGCTGCATACATCTGGGTTACAAAGGTCACAGGCGAAATAGCTAGACCGCCAGCTTCTGCGGTTGGAGCAGCAATAACCTGACTGCCACCGTCGACTGTTTTGATTGCCCCGTAAGCGGCCTTGAGCTGGGCTACATAACTAGCAGCACTAGGAGTCGGTAGCCACTTGGAATAGAAATTAGGCTCGTTACCAATCTCCCAATGTTTAACCGTATTACCCCGTTCTTTGAAGTGCTTGACGACTTCCTTCACAAAGGCACCAAAATCACTGGGGTTGGTAGCCGGATAGTTATTACCTTTACCGCCATTTGCCCAATCGGGGGTCCAATTCGGCATAATATTGACTAGCAGGTATAAATCACGTGATTCGGCACCGTCAACCAGTCGGTCAGCATTGGTCCAGTCAATGGCGCCTCCTTTAGTTGGCTGCATCACTCTCCAGCTTATATAGGCTCG
Source organism: uncultured Candidatus Saccharibacteria bacterium (assembly GCA_964636215.1). Taxonomy (GTDB): domain Bacteria; phylum Patescibacteriota; class Saccharimonadia; order Saccharimonadales; family CAZJQT01; genus CAZWRJ01. The sequence goes on from CAZWRJ010000002.1 coordinate 67,062, forward strand.
AACCCACTTGGAGTGAGCAGCTTGAACGCCGTCCATGGCTTTATTAAAATCACTATCGCTAGACTTAAAGAAATCTAGGCCGGAAATTGATAATCCATAACGGTTTACTCCAGTAACTGGATAAGAAGACCCATCAATGTTACCGCTCCAGATGGTTATTCGGTGCCAGTCCCCGCTAACGGTACAAACTTTATTTGATGGGTTATAGGTCGCTGGCTTGATTAACCAAGCCCCGTACCACAGGAAAACGTTACCGTAGTACAGAGTTTGACCGCTGACTGTTAGAGGTCCATAGCCTGTGAAAGCATTATCAATGTTACTACAGGTCAAATTTTTGTAGTGGAGCAATCCAGCAGTGGATATTGCAGAAGTTTTAGGGGCAAACTCCTTTGTTACAGGACTATATGTACCCACACGACCCTTGCCACTTGAGGGTATCTCCACACAATTATCCGCGATTGGTCCGAAGATAGTAGATGTAGCCGACCTAGGACATTTAGTGTTAATACCAGTATTTACTGGTTTAACTACGTTACTTCTGAGGTAATACAAAGGTGGATCTAGGGAACTAGCAAATGCCCGGAATAACAGATAAGCGGCAGGCAAGGCGAATAACACCACAAATATAATGGCTATAACTTTGCGACGCTTACTGAATGACAACTTGCGAACTTTTTTGAACTTCTTGTTTTTAGCCATTAATTCTAATGTTTATTAACTTATCTAAACTATCGGTCATGTTGTCATTTTTGTCAATTATCCTTGGCGTGCCAAATGTACCAACAGGCGACGGTTTCGTAAGGATGCCACTTATATTTTTTGGCAATAGACCTAATTTTTTCACCGTCCGGCAGAATTTTTATACCGTACAATTTTTGGATTCCTGAACGTATACCCAGATCACCAACGGCTAAAACATCCAGACGGGCCATAGCAAACATCAAAAACATATGCGCCGTCCATTCCCCAATACCTTTAACAGCAGTCAGCTCAGCGATGATTTCTTCGTTAGTGAGGTTATCAAATTTTTCCAATTCTAACTTTCCATCAACAATGTGCTGAGCCAGGGCGCGTACATAACTGGCCTTAGCATTGCTCATACCAGCTGAACGCAAAGTTTTGTGAGGCGTTATTAGGATCTGATCAGGGCTAGGCAGCGAACCTGGAAAAAGTGCCAAGAAGCGAGTTTCAATCGTTTTAGCGGCCTTAATACTGAGCTGTTGGCTGATAATGCTATCTACTAGTTCCCAGTAATAATCTTTGTGCGGTTTAATGGTGCAAAGACCAGCCTGTTTTACGACTGTCGCTAGCACCGGATCATTCTTTGCCAAATGATCGGCGGCCTTTTGCATAACTTCTTCCATGGACTCTAGTATAAATTGCTTGTTACAATTCTAGTCACATGTCCAACGAAACTCTTACAGGCGAAGTGATCATTGACGAAGCAAAACCGGAGAACGCTGATGAGGTAGCAGCCTTTTGTCAACCGATTTACCAAGCAGTCTATCCTAACGAAAAATATGGGTTAACTGCTGAGCAGTTTTCGCCAGAGATTTTTAAAACGGAGGATACTTTAAGCTACTTCAGAGACATTTTAGATAACAATGAACACCAACGGGCTTATCTTGCTCGAATAAACGGCCAATTAGTAGGCACAATAAGCGTGACAGAGTTTGAGGACCATTATGAGCCACGTTGTTTTTACGTCGAGACTAATCTTCAAGGTCAAGGTATAGGTAAGACACTATGGCAAAAGGCTATGGAGTTTTGCCAAAAGCCATTACCAGTTCGAGTTGAGGTAGCTGAGACAAATGACAAAACTATAGCGATGTACGAGAGTTGGGGTTTTGTGCGTAAACCAGATCTAGGCGTAAAGATGCGTCATTGGCCCGAGTGGCCAGAGAGTATCGAGAACGGATATATTTTCTTAGAAAAAACACCCAAGTCATAGGCGTATAATCTCAATTATGGACAAGAATAGTGCTTCCGGACCAGAACCAGAAAAAAATGAAGAACCAGAGCCTGAAATTGATCAGGTTTCGGCCAATAAAGCGGCTGCCGAATACGCCAAGACTATAACACCGGCTAAAAAATCTCGCCGCAAACCAATCATTTTCATTACACTAGTGCTCCTGTTGCTAATCGTGGCCGGTATATTTTTACTCAAACGGCCCAAGCCCGAATCAATCCCAACTACTGACCTTGCGCCATCTAGTACTCAAACTAACACCACAACAACCAACATTAGTACCGAAACCAAAAAATATGATTCCTCACAGTTCCAACTAACCTTTAGTTATCCAAGTGACTGGACGGTCACCGATAAAGCTCTTAGCGGCGTATTAACAGCCGTATCTCCTCCTTTAAGTTTGACAGATAGCACCGGCGAAATAGTTACTGGGCAAGTCATCTTCATGCTCAGGGATCATAACCAAAAACTAGCTGAGTTTGACGCTGGAAATGCCACCGCGGCCATTGCCTCAGAGAAAATATCTTACACAAGCCCAGGACCCACACAGCGAGACAAGACTTATCTGAGCTATCTTAGATATGCTGGTTCAGAAGCGGCCACTCTCGACGGTCTGTATATAACAGGGGATTTTGGCTACAAATTAGACCAAGCCATTCCTAAAGTTGATATATCCAAAATTGACCCGATTACCAGCATCACTTTTGTTCAGTGTAGTGATAGCGCTTGTGCCGAGCCAACAATGCCGCTTAGTATCTCGCTCGATAGCTGGAAAAACTCCAGTCTATCCGGACCTCTAAAAAACATCCTGAAATCACTATCCATTAACTAAAGCAAAGCCCTTGGGTGAGATTGTAATTGGCAAACTTTGGTTTAAAGATTATAGTTTAGCTTAAGCATAAAAAAGGAATGATAAAGTGGCAGACGAAGACCAGCCGCCCGAAATACAAACAGGCGAAACGACCGAAGTAGAAACACCGAAACCAGACAACGGACCTGAGCCCACAGACACAAAACCTGAACAACCAGCCAAAAAGCCGAACTTTCTAAAACGTTTTTGGGCTAACTATAAGACTAAGAAAAAAGTTAGTATTCCTTTGACGGTCTTAGCTATTCTGACACTCCTGATGATTATTCCTACAACTCGCTATGCCATTTTAGGATTATTCGTTAAGCATGATGTCGACATACAGGTATTGGACAACCGCACAAACGCACCAGTTAGTGGTGTTAATGTTACGATCCACGGCCAGACTGTTATTTCCGATAGTGACGGCATTGCAGCATTTAGCTCTGTGAAAATAGGTCCTGCTGAAGTTACGGCCACCAAGACCTACTATAAGGACGCCAGTCAATCGATCTCTGTTGGCTGGAAAAAGGACGTCAGTCCTCCGCAGGTCAAGATAGAAGCCACTGGCCGCCAGATACCTATCCATGTAACTAACAAGATTACTGGGGCTGATCTAGCTGGAGCCATAGTTAAAACCAGCAATACCCAGGTTCAAACGGATGATAAAGGTCTAGCTACTATGGTACTAGCAGCCGACGCCGATACAGTTCAAGCTGATATTTCACTGTCTGGCTACAATACTAGTAAAGTTAGTATTACTGTTGACGAAAAGGCCGTAAAAGAAAACAGTTTTACTCTAGCACCAGCCGGCAAGATTTATTTCTTGTCTAAGCGGACCGGGAAAATCAATCTAATGAAGTCCGATCTTGATGGCCAAAATCAAAAAGTCGTTTGGGCCGGTACAGGCAAGGAAGAGGACACCAATACTATATTGTTAGCCAGTAGAGACTGGAAATACTTAGCATTTCTTTCAAGACGAGCAGGTACTTATGGCCACCTTTACCTAGTTGATACTAGCAACGACAAGACAACTGAGATGGACGGCGGTGACGCCGTGATAACACTAGTGGGTTGGTCGGATCACAATTTTATCTACAAAGTTGACCGTCAATCAGTAAAGGAATGGCAACCAAATAGACAAGCTCTCAAAAGCTATAATGCTGACACCAGTCAGCTAACGGTTGTTGACCAGACAGACGCCAAAGGCACTAGTTCTGACAGTGCTACTGAACAATTTAGTGACATAAATCTACTGTCGGATGAAATAGTCTATTCCAAGTATTGGTATGGTTCAGAGGATAAACTGGCCGGCGAGCGTATGGGAATTTACACCGCTCATCCCAGTGGTGCTGGTCGTCAGCTAGTCAAAGATTTTCCTACTACTGGGGGGTACATCAGTAGTGTTTTGGCCAAACCCGACAAAGTATATTTCAGCATTAGTACCGATGCCACTACATACTATGTCTACGAAAACGGTAGCCTGACTAATGATTCTAGTGTGACTAGCGAAGACTACTATGCCGCTGACACAGTTTATTTAGCTTCGCCAAATCTCCAAAAAACTTTCTGGTACGAAGAGCGTGACGGTAAAAATGCTTTGTTCGTGGGCGACGCTAATGCAGGTGGTGCCAAAGAAATAGCCGACCTCAGTGAGTACAAAACTTACGGTTGGTACACCGATAACTATCTACTAGTTTCCAAGGATGACAGTGAGCTTTATATTCTGCCTGTCGCTGGGGCTGGTGACAAAGGTCAAATTCTCAAAATAACCGATTACCACAAACCATCCGCCAAGTTTTACGGCTACGGTGGTGGCTACGGCGGAATCTAACAATCTTGGCTATATGAGCTCATCCTCAACTGGCTAACTACCGGTGTATTTGTTAAACTCTGACAAGGATAAGCATTATGGCTAAAAAAGAGCGCAAAGAGGATTTAAACCCACGCAGTGAAAGTATCGAGGAGAAGGTCAGGCAAATGCTCGACCCTAATTTACCTGATAAGCCAGAACCATCGACTCCGCCCAAGAGTGTTTCTATCAAAGACTTAGACCCTATCCCAGAAATAGAACTGGACACCAAGACCGAGCAACCACCATCAGCACCAGAATTACCAAGTACTGAAACGGTCAAAAAACCAACCAAGAAATCGACAATTGCCAGAGAGCGAAAGGTAATTATGCCGATTGGTGAAGCAAGCCTATCCGAAGAAGTTAATGTAAGAGTGAACCTCGATAAACAAGCAAAATCCTCTAAAAATCCAGTAATTGACGATACGGCTACCGACAAAGCCGTAGATGAGATTATGGTAGCGGAAGGCGACCAACTGTTGGATGCAACCGCTCCCTTATTGCCGCCTGCGACAGAAGATGATCAGTCCGAAGGTAAAAAAGTACGACGTCACCCAGCGCTTAGATGGTTTTTTTATTTCGTACTCTTAGTCGGGCTCATAACCCTTAGCTTGTTAACTTTTAGCTAGACCTAGTCGCATCTTAAATTTATTGCATTTAGACGGAATATTTTGGACAATACTGCTTATGAGTAAAAAGAATAAAAAACGAAATAAGGCTTGGTTTATTCGGGTACGCTGGAGTTATTTGCCAAATAGTTGGCAAGGCTGGTTAACATACATACCAATGCTTAGTTTCTTGGTAATAGTTTTTATTGTTATTCACCACCAAAATCGCTCATGGCTTAACACCATACTGCTCTACATACCTTATATGGTAATAACAGGTGTAGTTATGACTTGGATTGCCAGTCACGAAAGTCGTTAATTGTCCCTAAAACTAACCCCTAAACGCTTGTGCTAAAATGGGAATAGTATAAACAGGACTACTAAGTAAACAAGAACTCGTTAGCTGGGCTATAGCTTATTAATACAATTTACTGGTAATTCTAAGCCGAGGCTACGTGCGTCGAGTAAACCAAGGAGGTAACAACAATGGATGATGACAATCAAGCTAACCCTGTTCAGTCAACCCCGGATGAGGCTGCCGCCCCAGACGTGGTTACTCCAGCTTCTCCGGCTGATGTGCCAGTAACCGAGCCAACTAATCCCGCCCCCTCCAGTCTACCCGTGGATGGCTTTTCAACTCCACCATTATCACCTCCAGTCGAAGAAATTTCAGTATCTTCTGATCCGATTTCGGCTCCAGCCGTAGTTTCTCCAGAGCCCACCCCGTCGGTTGGTGTAGTTGCACCCCCCTCATCTGAACCTTCGCCCGAATCCTCGGTGACCAGTCAGGCGCCGGTTACCAGCGGATACGGTTCTGGAACAGTTCCAATCCAAGCTCCATCAAGTGACGTAACTACTCCAGCTACTGATTTACCCAGTGAGCCTTTACCAGCTGCAACCACCGAATCACCAGCAGCTACATCAACTATTAGTGATGCTCCGAATACTCCAATGCCCCAGCAGCCCATACCTCCCAAATCTTCATCAAAGGGAGTTATTGTTTTAGCTGTGATCGTGGCTATCGCCCTGGCTTCGCTAGCCGTTTTCGCGTTCTTGAGATAGACCTCTTAGGCCTTAATAAAATTCTGGCGGGCCCATTCGTCTAAGCTGCTACCGCCACCACCAGAGATACAGACCACCAGATCACCATTCTGGCGATGTTTGTTTATATGCTGTTTTAATTTATCGTCTAGCGTTGCAGGCTCAGCCACTTCTTTATTACCCATTGAGTCGATCAACTCAACTGGACTTAGCACGGCTTGTTCTGGATCCTCGCGAGCGAGATAGCTAGGCACCCAATATAGTTTTTTTACCCCTGCAAACAGGTCTTTGTAATCGTCCTTGATAAAATGTTGCCGCCGGTTAGTCAGAGGCTCATAAACTACCACTACGTTCGGTGAAATCTCAAAGGCAGTTTGCAAACAGCCTCGGATTTTTAAGGTGGTGTGAGCGTAGTCACTATACAAATTGTCAGCTAGTTTCTCAAAACGACGACTGAGACCGGGGAAGCGATTCATGATTGGCACCAATTCTTCCAACGGCTTACGAGTTAGCTCGTGCAGGGCACTTATAACCTGCCAGGCATTCTGGCGATTAACCTCTCCTACTAGACCAAGTTGCTTTAATACGTTGTCGTGTTTGTTAAGTTCGATGAAAGTTGGCGAATCGGCCAGGTCAAGCTTCTTGGCATCTTCTTGCCAGACAATTTGACGGTCTGATTGCTCTACAAATTGCTTGAAGGCCTGTTGGTAATCCTCACGAGTAGGAAATATTTCGTGATGATCCCAGTCGACGCCAGTAATAATACTTAAGGCAGGATGAAAAGCTAAGAAATTTCGGTCAAACTCGTCGGCCTCGAGGACAAAATACTCACTACCAGGACTAAATTCACCCATTTCACCAAATGGGATTTTAGCTCCTACAGAATAGGTGATAGGCAGACTAAGTTGCTTAAATAGCCATACCAGCATGGCTGTAGTGGTAGTTTTACCATGAGTTCCGGCAACAGCGACTAGTTTTAAGTTTTTCTCGTCTATTAGGTGATTAATAAACTCGTCGCGTTTACTGGTCCTGATCTGTTTATCTTGGCAAAACCGTATTTCTGGAGCATCGGGTTGCTCAATAGCTACCGCCGAAGAATAAACGTACCAGTCGATCGGAGACTTATCGTGAACAACAGCAATCTGGTCATATTCTTGACCGACATGGATATCTTTTATGCCGTGCTTTCTTAAATACTCTAGGTACTGCGACTCTTGCTTATCAGAACCAGAAATCGTGTAGCCAGCCTGTTTGGCGATTAAAGCTAATGGTCCAATGGCCGTACCGCCAACCCCAGAGAAGAAGATATGCATATCTAGTAGTCTAAAGTCTCGCCTGAAAAAGTCAAAAACCCCGTATAATCTTAGACAATGAATAAGCGTAAACTTCATCACCTTTGGGTTCAGCTTCGAAAGGTGAGCTTATGGTATTTCTTAATTCTGGCGATAATCTCGTTTGTCATCGCCGTTTTTGCTCTTAGGCAAAATAACCTAACGGCGCTTCATCTGCGAGATCAAGTCCTAGCAACCGATAAGGCCAACGGAGAGGTTGAGACTGCACTTAATAAGCTTCGCTTATACACCTACAGCCACATGAATACCGATTTAGCTACCGAAGGGGGCATATATCCACCTATCCAGCTTAAATACCGCTACGACCGTCTTGTAAAGGCTGAGAAGGACCGTGTCTCCTCGGCCAACAGCCAGATTTATAACGATGCCCAACACTACTGTGAGCAAAGAAACTCTGTCGATTTCTCAGGCCATAACCGGGTACCTTGTGTTCAACAATACGTTACAACCCATGGCGTCAAAGAACAGGTTATCCCTGATGATCTATACAAATTCGACTTTGCCAGTCCACTCTGGTCAGCGGATGTTGCCGGGTGGTTTCTAGTACTAGCCGGCTTTTTTGGGCTACTATTCATCGTCCAATTTATCTTGGAACTTTGGTTACGCCACCAAGTGAAGTCCAGAAACTGAGCTAACTAACTTTAGAGCAAATTCTATCTTTAACTGGCTGGTTGGTCACACTTCTGACCGTTAGGATTCTGCTGATGGTACTTGATGACAGCTTTGGTCACTTGACCGTCCTTCTTCAGGTTTTCCCAGAACATTACTTGGTCACGATTAATGACCATTTCGTCTTCTGGTCCATGAAGCTCACACCCTAACTTGACCAAATTAATCTGCTGGTTGGAGTTTTTACTGGTATTTGGCTGTACTTGTTGGTTGACCTGAAGATAGTAGATATTGTTCATTCTAAGATAACTACCGTTTAAGTCAGTTATGTTGCCAAAATAGACTTGGCCACCGTTTAGGAACACTGCTTGTAGCTCACTAGTATTAACAAAGTCATTCTCAGGGGTTGGTTTAGTAAGTACTATGGACCAAACTAGCGCCACTATTAGCACGGTAATACAAAAGAGTAATACGACGCTGACAATTCGCAGCCAACTCTTTCCCGGTCGCCCCCTGCGCCCGTGGCTGGCAGCAGCGTGGTTAGTTGATTGTGTGTTTGCGGGCTGCGCTGGAGTAGCGCTGCGGTTCAACCATTCCATATATTGATTCACCTTTTCACTTTGATTCTACCGAGCTAGTGTACTGCATAAGCGCTTTGCCGCGCAATACTTATTTGTTATCGTCTGGCTCCTGAGATTGCCTAAAGTTAACTTCTTGGCTGTTGTGTTTTAATCTGTAAAGGCCACTTTTTACCTCTGTTACACGCTGTGGAAATTCTTATAGGGGTTGACAAGTAAAAACCGAGCAGAGTATGGTAAGGGGTACTAACACTAACGAGAGGGAGAGCTAACACTATGGCTTACAAGCACACAAACTCAAAGGGAGTAACATACTACCTAAACTCCAAGATGGTTACACTTCGCGGTGGCAAGCAACAGACTATTTACTACTTCAGCAAGGACCAGCGCCCAGAGGCTTCTGAGCTTCCATCAGGTATGGAAGTCAACGAGAACCCACGAAACGGTTTCTTGACCGTCAAGCGCAAATAATCCAAATCAAAACGAAGAACAGCCGGCCGGGGACCACCTGGCCGGTTTTCTATTAAACAAAAGGGTAAGTTTCTATTTTTGCCCAAACGCATTTTCGTAACATTACTTAACACGTTAAGCTATTTTGTGATAGAGTAGGGGAGTATGGTTGAGAACATAGTTGAAGTCCAAAATCTTACCAAAAAATACGGTAAGAAGAAGGCTGTTGATGGCATAAGTTTTGAGATCAAAAAAGGTGAAATTTTTGGTATTTTAGGCCCAAACGGCGCTGGCAAAACCACTACGCTAGAAATGATTGAAACGCTCAGGGAAATTGACGGTGGCAAAATCATTGTCGATGGTCTGGACGTTTCCAAAGACCACCAGGCTATTAAGTACATCATTGGCGTACAGCCGCAAAGCCCGGCTTTTATGGATAAGGTTAAACTGACCGAACAGTTGGAGCAGCTAGCTTCAGCTTACGGAGCACGCGTCAACGCCAAAAAACTGCTGGAAGAGGTGGGCTTAACCGATAAGGCAGGAAGTTATGTCGAACAACTATCTGGTGGCCAGAAACAACGATTCAGCATTGTTGCCTCTTTAGTTCACCAACCCAAAGTCTTCTTTATGGACGAGCCAACAACTGGACTTGATCCCCAGGCCAGACGTAATCTTTGGGATCTGATCCGTGAAACTCGCGATAAAGGCGTAACCGTACTTATTACCACTCATTATATGGAAGAAGCCGAACTACTTTGTGACCGAGTAGCTATCATGGACAACGGTAAGATTATCGCCCTGGATACTCCTAAGAACTTAGTCAAATTACTGCTTAAGAAAGGCTTTAAGAAAGCTCAGCACGTTGAGCAGGCTAATCTAGAAGATGTCTTTATTGAGCTGACCGGTAAGGAGCTCAGGGACTAATTATGAAAAAGACTTTCCTACCAGTAGCTACCTTCGGTAAAATCGGCATACGCCGGGCCTTTCGTGATAAAACAGCCATTTTCTTTATCTTCCTCTTCCCTCTTATTTTCTTGTTTGTTTTTGGTGGCATTTTCGGTAAAAACAACGGAGTTTCATTTAAGCTGGCTCTAGTAAACCAGGCCAACAATGAATTCACTACTAAATTTGTCAGTCAATTGGAGCAAAATGAAGCCTTCAAGATCGATAAAGAAGCTACTTCTTTAGATGCGGCCAAAGAAAAAATGAGCCGTGGCCAGCTTGATGCCACTGTCGTTTTACCACCCGATTTTGGAGTGGTTAAAAATGGACAATACCCATCCGGGGAGGCTAAGATTTACTACACTCAGAACAGCCAGAGTGCCGCCACAACTCTTGAATCGGTACTTGGTAGCGTATTTACAGACATCAATAAAACATTCGTAAAAGCCGACACCCCATTTACGGTGACATCTGAACAGCTCAACACCAAAAGCCTTAGGCAGTTCGACTACACCTTTGCTGGTTTGCTCGGGTTTAGCATTATTGGTCTAGGCATATTTGGCCCAGTCAACGTTTTCCCAGAGCTCAAAAAACAGGGAATTTTGCGCCGTTTACACACTACGCCGCTAAGGGTTTGGCAATACTTTGTGGCTAACGTCATGTCTCAGTCAGTTATTGGGCTCATGAGTCTGGCCCTAATGTTCTTAGTCGCTATCATCTTTTTTGATCTAAAACTAGCCGGAAATCCTCTAGAATTAATCTTCTTCCTGATAATCAGCATTGTGACAATCTTTGGAATTGGTATGGCTATCGGAGGTTGGGCCAAGGACCAAAACCAAGCGGCACCGTTAGCAAACATCGTAGTCTTTCCAATGATGTTCTTGTCTGGTACCTTTTTCCCGCGCTTTTTGATGCCCGAGTGGCTGCAAAAAGTATCCGCTTTCTTGCCCCTGACGCCAATTATTGACGGCATTAGATTAATTGCCACTGAAGGCAAACATCTAACTCAAATCATGCCGCAACTAGCTCTTATCTTCGGATGGATGGTTATCATCTACGTGATTGCTTTCCGCGTCTTCCGTTGGGAATAATATTACTGAGGTAGTCCGTAGTAGGTATCGTCTTCAACTTCTGCTGAAAATCTGACCGGGTCTCTTCCGGACCTGATACCGGGCAGGCCACCATACCACTGAACCGGGACTTCTTCGCCAGGCAGTATTCTGTATCGAAGCAGAAAACGATATAATCTGGCCGTTTTTAGTGTCTGGCCGAAATTTTCACTAAATAATAGTTCATCCGTGTCAAAAACTAACTCCTGCAATCTCTCCGATAATGTAGTGTAGTCACCACCTATATTTGCCAAATCAATAACACTCATTAAGGCTGCGAGCCTGTCACCGTAGAGACCAACAAACTTGTCTGGATCCTGCCGCATATCACGTTGCCTCGCGGCAGCAAGCTGGCTCATCGGCTTCATCAGCAAACCATATATTTCCTCAAATCCTTCCTGGGCTACAATCATCCGCTGCCAAGAATCTTCATCCTCGCGGTGATACCAAGCATTGTTAACGGTTAAGACTCCCGGTTTTGTCCTCCGGCGACTGGCAACATATAAGAAATCCTCAGGATGCTCAGCGACAGAAAGAGTCATTTCTCCGTAAAGTTTGAGACGTAATCTGGCATCTAAATCCAATCGCGTTTCCTGCTGCAGGCGATCACTCCTCTCACGGTTGTTTGCTGCTTGCTGATCTAGTTCTCGGGCTCTCTCATCAAATTCATCAAGCGCATTAGTTAATTTTCGGTCCACTATGGTCGGCACATTACTGCCGGTACTAGTTAGAAGGCGGCTGCTACCTTCGGCTTGATCAACCGCTCTACGTTTGTGAGGATTGATAGCTCGCTCATCATCGCTAGCCAGCCTCTCAAGAGCCTCTATGTAGTGTTGTTTATGGGTAGCACTCATTTCTGCAAACCGGGGTAGATATGAGGTGACAATAGTAGTTACACCACTAGCCGCTTGCATTCTTCCAGCTTCATCTTGGCGCTTAGCTTCGGCTATTCTAACTGATTGAGCGGCATTATAGTCATCGGTTAGCCAGTGTATATATCTGGGATTATCAGGACCGGCCGGTTTCTCTTCATCGAAACGGAAATTATATATGGTTCTGATTCGATCGCCGGCCGCTATACCGTTTTCAGGTTTATTTATTACCGCGCCGTTTCCATATTCATCTATGATTGTGGTGACTTCACTAATGCCCCCCAAAAGCTCAGCTTCGACTGGTTTTAATTCATATACTCCATATCTTTCAGACATATATTTATTCTACACCTGTAAACAGATAACTTCAGTGGATTGCAATATAAGCATAAGTATGTTATAGTCTGTTTATGCCAAGATTTCCACTTCTTGACCCAGAAACCGGCGCAATTATAGAAACTGCGAGCCAGCTTGATGGCGTAGTTAGAGCTCAAGCTGAGCTAGCCGCTGCCAAAGCGGGTGTACCTCTGCCCGAACCGGAACACGCTTCGGACTCCGAAGCCGTTCAAAGAGCTGACAATCAAACTCGTCTAGCCTATAAAAGGGCAGCAGAAGATGAGAAGAAATTTGATCCAAACAAGCCCCCTTCTGATGCTGCAGCCGATCAAGGACACGTCCCTATAACAAGGGCTGACCTTGAAGAGAGTGTTGATCACGCGCGAAGGGCCACCCGACAATTAACGTTGATAGATGTTGCAGAAGGTCCAGAGTGGAAGCTTGATGACGTTACACGTGAAGTTGGGCGCCAAGGTGTTGCTGCCGCAAGAGTCGCCCTAGAAGACGCTCGTTCCGCTAGCAATGAAGCAAAATAGTACCCTGCTTTTGCAAGTGCAAACAAAATATGGACACGTCGTTTAGTTGTGAATAAAACTCACAATTTGCTACACTGAGTTATTAGATAAACCAAGTAACTAACAAAAAAGGAAAATCGATGGAACCAACAGAACCGAATCCATCAAATCAACCACTATTTCCGGCTAATAACGTGAGTCAACCGTCACCTCAACAAGATCCTCCTCAGCCACAAAACCCCCCTTATTCGCCGCCGAGCCCGGAACATTATCAACCATCATCTGGAACATTTGCGCCACAACCTTCTCAGCCAAATCAATCACAGGTTACCGGTCACATTTCTCCAAACGTTATTGTGCTCCAATGGCTAACTTATGCTTTCTGGGGCTGGACAGTACTAGCTATGGCGTTACTAACCGGTGCTGTATTGGCCAACTTCATAGCTAGTAGCGAAACAGGGGGGGTCGCACCTTACGCCATTGCTTCAGTACTAGTATTACTACCAATCTCCATTGTTTGTGATGTACTTTACTCTAAGCATGAGCCGCAAAAGAAGACCGGAGCGGCTTCTGTGGTTCTGGTTATCCACGCTGTGTTATTTGCTCTGTTTGGTATCGGGGCGGTTATTGGAATAGTCCTATCCCTAGTGACACTATTTACTAGTAGTTCTGCTACCGATAGCAATCAAGTTTCTCTTTACACTTTCATGATCGTATCCATTTTGTATGCCGCAGTATTGCTAAGAACGTTGAACCCGCCACGCTTCCCCTGGGTCAGACGATTCTTCATCATTTTCATGGCAGTAGTGGTTGGTTTAATCTCAATACTTGGCATAGTCGGACCAGTGGCCAATGAGAGAACTACCAAAGACGATAAGCTTATAGAACAAAACCTATCAAGTATTAAGCTAGATGTCGATACTTACGCTTCTCAAAACAAAAAGCTGCCTGATAGCTTAAGCTCTATCAATTTAGCAGGAGATGCTAAGAAGGCTGTTGATGCTAATCTGGTGAAGTATACTCCAAACACCAAACAAGCAAGCGTGACCACTGTTACCCCTACATATACAACTACCAATTCAACCTACTCGTCTACTATCTACTATTATGAATTGTGTGCAAATTATAAAAAAGCTTCTAAATCGCAATATGCTTCTTACGGCACTGGCACTTCGACCGATAGTGATGGCTACTCAACTTACCTAACTGCCTATTACCATCCTGCGGGCTAAGTTTGTTATAAACTAAAAACCAATCCTTACTCTACTTATTAGATATGTAACATGGTGGGGCAGGATGGAATCGAACCATCTACCAAGCGGTTATGAGCCGCCTGCTCTGACCGATGAGCTACTGCCCCGTAACAGATGAAAGTATAACATCTGGTGTATAATATGTCCGTCAATGTTAGATAAAATAAAAAAAATAATAAACAATCAGCACTGGCAAAACTTCCGGGATATACGCTTCCTGGGCTTTGTGGCCTTCGGTATTATTGTTTTACTGACGACTTGGAGTGGGGCTAATGTTATCGAAACTAATTACAAGCTTCAGAAACAAATTAGTCGTCTTGATCAGCAAAATCAGGTTAGTGAATTAGAAAACTCAAACTTGCAACTTCAAACACAGTACTTCAACACTAATACCTACTTGGAGCTAACTGCCCGACAACAATTTACTAAAGGTTCCCCGGGAGAGAGCCTGATCTTAGTTCCTAAGAGTGTTGCTTTGGCTTACGCACCTAAATTAACGGATTCGGAATTTGACGCATCAACAACTTCGGACAGTGAGTCGACTGGACACCAAAACAACCTTCAAGCTTGGCTGAACTTTTTCTTTCACCGACAGCAGAACTAGACTAAGCTACTCCAGTAATACCAAAAATGGTTAAGAATCAGACCAATGATTATAAGGTACCAAACAATTAAAATGTCGGCGTGATGTCTTTGTACGAAATTAACTACAGGACGTAGTTTGGTCGGAGTAGGCAAATGCCCTTCTTGTAAATTATAAAGTGTGACGTACCAGAAAATTGGAATGGTTACCGACCACACCACCATACAATATGGACAGAGTGCACCTATCTGGTAGATACTCTGAAACATCAACCAATGAATAAAGCCAACTCCAAACAAAGCTCCAATTTCTAACCCACGCCAAAACCAGCGCTTAAACTTTGCACCGGCTAGCATTGCCATGCCAATGGTAGAAACTACAGCAAAACCGGCTATGCCAAGTAGGGAATTAGCAAAACCAAAAGCACTTGCCTGCCAAGTTTTCATTACCGAACCGCAACTTATCAATGGGCTTATGTTGCAAGTTGGTATGTAGTTAGGATTTTTTAGTAGTTCAATTTTCTCAACCGTCAGCACAAAGGCGGCCAAAAACCCAATAATGCCACCGATAGTCAGCAGCAAGGGCAGTACGCGCACGGGAGCATGTGAAGTTGATTCAGTGGCTTTCACGGCTACATTGTAACAAGTAGGCGAGTTACCAGCCAGCCACAGAAGATAGAAGTATGCCGCTAATCACAACGTTTATGCTTAAATATCCGAGTGAGTTCTAATACCCAAAATCAAACTCCCAAAAATACTAACCCACCCAAGACCAGTAGTTGATAAGACAATGATAAAACTAAAGCCAACTTTAATAATTGTTAGTTCCGTGGCAGCAGCAGTCCTTGTTGGCCTAGAAAGCTACCATTTAGCTAATAACTATCTAAATAGCCACCGTGTTGAATCAACCCAGGTTGTTGACTGCAACAGTCCCGGACAAACCCATAAGGTTACAATTGAGAATTCCCAGGTTAATCCAGTGCATACCGACGCTAAACTATGTGACAATCTAACGATTATTAATCTTGATGATCGCCTGCGTGAAGTAGCTTTTGGCGAGCATGATGATCACCAAACTTATGATAATGTCACAGAAGAATTCTTGAAAAAAGACCAAGGGTTTAGCGTCAAGCTCAACCAAGCAGGTAATTATCTTTTCCATGATCATCTAGATGAAACAGTAAAAGGCGACTTCACGGTTACTAATTAGATATTTGACAGAGGTTTATAATTAAACTTATGGCAAAAAGAAAAACGGGTAAGGCCAAATCAGGGTCACTGCTCTGGAAGGTAGGAGTTTGGGCCACCTGGTGGTGGGGCGTGAGCTGTGCTTATGTACTACTCTTAACCTGGCAGTCCAGGGATGTATATGCTTTTCTAAGCGTTATGTTGGCAAGTAACAGTTCCCTATACAATTGGCGGATCGCTGTCTCAAATACTTACAGTAATACAACTTGGCTACAAGGTCTGCTGGCTCTAATAGTTATAGGCTGGATAGTCGGCATCGTTTTCTGGCTTAAAGCCCTAAAACAATCCAAAATTAGCTATAAAGCTGGCTTCAAGGATTTATTCCTAACACTGCGCAGATAATACCCTTTAGAAAAGTAGTTATCTAAAAGAAACTGTTGAGTATGAAATCTAACAGATAAATCTCAGCATCGATATTATTATCGTGGTGGATAGGAGGTTAAAGCTATGAATCAAACTATACGAGAAACTAGGGAACGCATAACAGACGATAATTCGTACGAGGAAGAAACAGGACCAAGCCCTAAAACCGAATATACGACCACAGTTCTAGAACGAGTTATCTACTTCGTTGGTGGAATTATTCTAGCTTTTATAGCCCTGAGGATTTTGCTATCGTTGCTGGGAGCCAATAAAAGCAATGCTTTCGCCAGCTTGATATATAACGTCAGTCACCCGTTTGTGGCGCCGTTTTTCGGGCTGTTCAACTACCAAATGCGATATGGTGTCAGTAGGTTTGAGTACGAGTCCTTTATTGCCCTTCTGGTTTGGGGACTTGTAATATTTGCAATAGCTCGCTTGGTCACGATCGGCAGCAGGCACTATAATAGTTAATTCTCTCGCCGATTCACTTCCCAGGTGCCTTAGCCCTAGCTTTTCGAGCTTCTGAAAGCCCAATTGCAATGGCCTGCTTCCTGCTGGTCACTTTCTTTCCACTCTTGCCCGATTTAAGCTCACCTCTCTTCATCTCATGCATGGCTTTTTCAACTTTTTGCTGCGCTTTTGGCCCATATTTGTTCATAATTTCTATTTAGACCGCCCGCCCTCTCGTAACCAGGTCGTAAATGAATATCACTAAGGCTACAAGCAGAATTATATGAAACACCGGGGTACTTATGTGTATGGCCACTAAGCCAAGCAACCATAATATGGCTAAGACTACGGCAATTGTCATTAACATCATTTTCCTCCTTAGTTAGTACTTAGCATTCTATGAGCATAGACCCAGCCTGTATATTAGAAATATTACATACTTCAGGATCATCTCTCGCGCAGGAATGAATTGTTAGTTTTCCCACAGAATACTTATTGAGGGTGACTTAGAATAAAAGTGCTAAAGCGATGGGAGGCTATATGCAAGGTTATATAAAAACACCAATACATACAGAGACCCAGGAAACTTATGCCGATTATTTGCGAGCTAATATGAGATGGATGAGGAGAGCTAGGAAGCTAAGAGAGAAAAGGTGGAAGGAGCTGACGAATAAGATTAATCGAGTAGAATTTTCTAGCAACTTTGGTGCCAGACATTCAGCTTTTCGATAAAACAGTCTAGTCTAAAGGTTCTGGTAGCTTACGGCAGACGTAGATCTCTCTGTCGATGTTATCAGTGAAGTAACCACGGGTCCTGATTCCTTCGTAGTAGGCTCTGCGGGCTATCTCTTCGGTGATCCTGTTTCTGTCTTCTGTCGAAACGATAGCCGGGCTAAACTCAGGGAAATAAGTCATCAAGTTTTGTATGAACATATCGAAATCATCATCAGTATCCGTGAAAATCATTTCAGTTATTTGAGTCTTGATTTCCTCTATGCGAAACCTTTGAGACAAGATCTTTGGGGCGGTTTCGGTGTTAAACAACTCGGCAAATTTTCTAGGCGGCTCAATGCCTAAAAGTTCTGCGCAGTCGTCCAGAACCTGTCTCAACCTATCCTTTTGTACCAAACTATTAGCCGTCACTACTAGCTGCCCACCATCTTTTAAAACCCGGGACGCTTCCTCTACGGCTACTGCTGGGTCGCTAGCGTGATGAAAAGCAAATGAACTTATAACTGCATCCGCGGAACGATCCGGAAATGGCAAACTCGACATGTCTCCTACGACAAAGAAACTCGGGCCTACGATTCCCTCTCTTTTGAGGCCTTTGGGTAAAACAAGGGATGAAATATCAATATCTAACCCAGTAGTGACTCCGTTGTAGCCGCGCCGTTCACGAAGATCCTTCAAAACCGCACCATCGGCGCATCCCACATCTACTACGACTGAATCATCCGATAGGCTTGATAAATCAATGCAGTCGACTAGCTCCTGGCGAATTTGTCTCCCATCAGCAACAACACTGTCCATTACACCAAGCCTTATATTGGTTCTAGTTGCATATTGAAGATCGTACTGACGGGCCACTACACCTTCTGGGCCCTGCAACTGTTCTGACATGCCACTACGATAGCATGTATATAACTAAATCATAAAACTGTAAATACTAATGTTTGCTTGACTGGTCTAATTATGTTTCCATGAAGTTATGAGTGCTTCTTCCCATACCCAACGATTGATGTCTATTATGCAAGAAAAGGGAAGAAAGATAGACTTATCCAAAGGCGAGGTAATTCAATCAACCGACACATTGAACAATCTATGTCTCATAACCAGTGGCTACGCCAAGAAGTACTTGATACTAAACGATGGCAACCTAAGGGTACAAATTATTTATGGTCCTGAAGATATATTCCCTCTGAGTATGGCCTTTAAGGCGATATTTAATCAAGATTTATACGTGGGCCCTGAAACTTACTATTACCAGACGATGACAAGGGCTCAGATGTTTTTACTAGATGTACAGCAACTTAAAGAGTGCGTAAAAGCCGACCCAGGGCTCTACCGTGACTTATTATCGGAAGCCGGCCGCCGACTTTACTCCAACATTCAACGCCTTGAAAACATTAGTTTACAGACAACCTACCAAAGAGTTGCCCATCAGATTGCTTTTTACGGTACGGAATTTGGTGAGCCTAGAAATGGTGGGGTGAGAATAAACTTACCTATTATTCAACAAGATTTGGCCGATGTTTTAAGCACTACTAGGGAAACTGTTTCTCTTAGCATGTCTCAGCTTAAGAAGAAGAGCCTAATAAAATCTGGTAGACATTTATTTATTCCGAACCTAAATAAATTAAAAAGCGAAGCCTTTAAATAACAGCCTGATCGGATTTGTTATCTTGCGCTGTAGCTGCTGATACGAGTCATTAACCTGAGGTTGGATATATAGTGCCAAGGATCTGTGTTTGGGTGACTAGATAAAAAGTTCATGTGCTTATTAATAAACGGCATTAAGTTATCAGGATAAAGTGTGGCATTGGCTGTGTAGCTTGGATCGGTATTATAAGCATCGTCTTCCACCATTAGTTGTAGAAGGCGTTCAATCTCGATTCCTTCCTCGGAATCAAAAAAATTAATCCTTTTCTTGGTGACAGACATAATTATTCCTTTGGCTTCTTAGTCTTCTTGGTTTCCTTGCGACCCTTATCTTTTGACATACCACACTCCTTAAACCAAGGACCAGGCCTGGGCCTGGTCCAAATGTTATCTATTCAGCCTTTGGTTGTTCAGGCTTAGTAGACTCTTCTGGCTTTGTGTCTCCATCAGATGCATTTTCTGTACGTATGTACTCCGAGCTATGCACTTTGGAAACGTTTTGCTTATCTTGAATAATATTTAGTAACGACATAGGAATGTCCTTTCATATAGATTATTGATTGGGTTATAGTCCAACACAATCTTTATGCGACTCCTATACATATTTAGTGTTGAGATGGTCTAGCCACATATAACTATACAGCAAGGGTTGACACATACCTAATTTCATACTATGACATAATAAATTATCTACTGAATTTCAATAACCACTTTACCGCTAACCATACCTGATTCTCTAGCCTCGAACGCCTGCTTAACCTCGGCTAAAGGGAATACTTTATCAACGTGGGATGTCACTATGTCACTCTCAACTAATTCACGCAGTGCATCCAGAGCCTCAGCAGTCACTTTGGTACCTTGTCTAATTACCGTCACTTCCAGTTCTTTGGCTTTGGCCTCATCTGGAGTGGCGATCATAGTTACCGCTGTGCCGCCTCGCCTCAATATGTCTAGTGCTTTGTTAAAATCATCGCCGCCGACGGTGTCAAAAACGGCATCGTAGCCACTTAATACTTCCATAAAGTTTTGTGACTTATAATCGATCACCTCGTCAGCTCCAAGTTTTTTAACGTATTCCACACCCCCGCCAGTTGCTGTGGTTGCTACATAGGCTCCAATGTTTTTGGCAATTTGAATGGCTACAGTTCCAATACCACCAGCCCCGCCATGGATGAAAATCTTCTGGCCTGACTGCAGCTTTAAGTGTTGAGTCAAAGCCTGCCAAGCACTAACGCCAACTAAGGGCAGAGAAGCAGCTTGGTTAAAGTCTAGTTTTTTTGGCATCTTTGCTAGTTGCTCGGCTTTAGTTGCCGCAAATTCGGCAAAGGCTCCGCTATTACCAGCCACTACATTAGCTTGACCGTAGACTTTATCTCCAACTGTCAGATTAGTTACTCCCTCGCCAACTTCAGCAACAACACCGGCGATATCTCCACCTAAAGTAGCCGGAAAGTTAAGGGGTATATTTTCTTTTAGAGCCCCAGAACGAACCGTAGTGTCAAATGGATTTAGGCTTGATGCATGGACCTCCACTAGAACTTGCCCAGTTCCTGCCTTTGGTTTCTCAACTTCGTTAACAACTATAACTGATGGGTCGCCGTATTCACTGATCTGTGCTGCCTTCATGTCGCATATCCTTTTTCAGCTAACATCATACCAAAACCAAATTTCTAACTGATACAATTAATCCTAATGCGTTGGCAAGATATTGTTATATCAATAGCTCAGTTGTGCTTTATTTTTGCCATGATTCCTAGTATTAAAAGTAACGACAAGCCGGCCCTAGCAACTAGTGTCATGAATGTGCTGCTAGTATGCACTATCTCCTTTTGTTTACTAACACTTCATTTATGGTTTTCGGCATTAACAGCAATTACCATAGCCATCACTTGGGCAATACTAGCAGTTCAGAAAATGAATCTGAATAAGATCAAAAATAAATGACTTCCAAATCATAACGTTTCATTGTTCGTAGAAAGTTTCAATCAATGCGGTAGGCACACAGATTTTTACTCGCTGCATCTTTAATAAAAGCTGGTTCGTCGGCAAGTTTAACGCTCTGTTTAGGAAGAGGATTTAGATTTCCAACTTGTGTACTGGTATTTACTTTGCCGTCCTTCCACGTACAAGTGTTTGCATGGTCAATTTCATAAACAACGTACCCACTATTATCGTTTGGTGAGCCTCCATTGTTATCCGTTGAGTTAGTGTTTTTAGTTTGTCCTTGGTAAATGTAGTAACCGACGGCAACCAAAACAGCGACGGTCACTATAATAAGACAAACTTCTGTTACACTAAATCTCTTTTGACTCATTTTCATAGTCCCATTAATACATAAAGATAAAAACAAGTCTACAGCGCTTACGTTTGGTAGCGGGGGCGAGGATCGAACTCGCGACCTCAGGCTTATGAGTCCTGCGCTCTAACCATCTGAGCTACCCCGCCGCACCAGCGACTATAACATAGAGACATAACAGATTAAAGCCGCTCAAGCTATCAAAAAGCCCCAGTTTGGGGCTCTTTTTAGACTTAGAGGCTCTCGAGTTCTTGGTCGACTGCCAATATGCTCTGGTCAGTAGTCGGCAACAGCTCGTAAGCCAAATCGCTTTTTGCGAGTAAGCTCATTTTTAAGTTTCCTTTTTGTTATTTGTTTTTGTAAACTAACACTAGGTATTATACATCATTTTATATATTTGTCAACCATAATTATTTTCATTCTTGCTTTATCTGATAAAGTGTAGTTCAATATGCATGCAGGATCTTATCTGTTAGCTGGTTTAGTTCGCGTGTTTCTTGGTTATTCATGAACAGGTCGTAACGTGTAAGCAATAGTAAGGGGTCGTACCTGGTCATTAATAACGGAGAAATAACACATGTACAAATTATTTGTTGGCGGTTTGCCTTTTGCAACCACCGATGATGAACTATCTCAGCTGTTCGGTGCCCACGGTACCGTTTCTTACGCCAAGGTTGTGACTGATCGCGACACTGGCCGAAGCAAAGGCTTTGGTTTTGTCGAGTTCGAAAACGACGAAGAAGGTAAAGCAGCCGAGAAAGCCTTAAACGGCAGTGATGTCGGTGGCCGAAACATTACGGTCAACGAAGCTCGTCCTCGTGAGGAACGACCTCGTAACAACGACGGCGGCAACCGTAGCTGGTAATCAGCTAGGTTAACAAAAACTCCTGCGTTCGTGGGAGTTTTTTGTTTTTCTCAGATTGACTTTTCCACCCCTGTTTGTTAAGATTACTGAGCTTTAATTATCGCGGGGTAGAGCAGTGGCAGCTCGTGTGGCTCATAACCACAAGGTCGCA
>CAZWRJ010000003.1:0-87560 GCA_964636215.1 uncultured Candidatus Saccharibacteria bacterium
TATTCTGCGTAGCACTCCAGAGACAAAAGACACCAAGGTCGTCATGATGACGGCATTATCACAAGCTGAAGATAAAAATCGTGCTGACAAATTAGGAGCCGATCGCTATCTAGTAAAATCCCAGGTTACCTTGGAAGACGTAGCCCGTGTGGCTCGTGAGGTCTTGTCTGGAGAGGCCGGCACCCCAGCCAAACCTGCAACTACAACTCCACTACCAACAGTAACCCCAAGCCCGGTAAGTAATGATGATAAGCCAGTTGATCCAAAGGACGATCCTCCAGTCGATCCAGCACCAGTTGTTGATCCCGTCGATCCAAAACCAGCAACTCCCGTAGATGTTGCCACTAGTGGTGATCCATCTTTAGCTGTTGACCCGGCTCTGGCCGCCACATTAAAAGATGAAGAGGCTGCTGTTGACGAACAGATTGACGACTTTGCTAAACAACCAGCAGGCGTCGTTCCTGAACCTGAAGAACTCACCGTGGAACCAGCTGCTACGGTTGCAAGTGGTTCGACAGCCCTCTTAGATGAACCGGCCAGTGGGACTAACGCTAGCAGTGGTAGTTTGCCGCCCGTACAGCCTTCAAGTCAAAAAATAGAAGTTAAATCTGCTCCCGAAGTTCTGACACCTACAGAAGAAAAAACCGAAGATAAGCCTATTGAAGCCGATACTAACGAAGCCAATGGTAGCGTTCCAATCGCTCATAAGAAAGTAATCAAACCCATTGACGACATGACCACAAAACCGGCTAATATTGATGACTTGTTAGCCAAAGAAGAAGCCAAGGCTAGTGCGTCGGCGGTTGTCGACCCAGGTGCACCCCCAATTCAAGCCGTAGTCAATCCTGGTGGTGAAACTGTTGTAGGAGCAAGCCCAGACACAATTGGCACACATCAACCCGGAAATGTTGTACAGCCAGCTGGTAGCGATCCTGGTGACGTTGCGCTTTAGAATCAATCTAGTATCCCGTTAACTTATCGTTGTAAGCTACTATCATGAGAATTAATCAGTACGTGGCCAGAACCAGTGGTCTTAGCCGCCGCACCGTTGACGATTATATTAAGAATGGCCGGATTAAAGTTAATGGACAGATTGCTCAGCTCGGACAAGACATCAGTGACAGGGATGAACTGTATCTAGATAATAAAAAACTCGGAGTCATAGAAGTCCAGACTATCCTATTAAATAAGCCAGTAGGGTACGTTTGTTCTAGAGACGGGCAGGGCAGTAAGACCATTTATGATCTGTTGCCAAATGAACTTCATAACTTAAAACCAGTTGGGCGATTAGACAAAGATTCATCTGGCCTAATACTGATGACGAACGATGGTCAATTGGCCCAGAGGCTTACTCATCCTAGCTATCAAAAAAACAAAGTCTACGAAATAACTCTGGACAATCCACTCCAAGAAGAAGACCGAAAACAAATCGAATCTGGGATAAAACTGGAAGATGGCATAAGCAAACTTACGCTTGAGGGCGATAACAAAAATTGGACTGTAACTATGCACGAGGGTCGCAATCGCCAAATCCGCCGTACCTTTCAACAGCTAGGCTACAGGGTTAATACTCTTAATCGCTCACGATTTGGTACGTTTACACTAGGGAGTATAGAGCTCGGAAAATATACTTTAGTCGTCAAATGACCCCTGGGTAGTGCTGACTGTAATTGATCCAAGGTGCCGTCTAAAATCATCTAACTCACCTAAAATAGTCTCCTGTTGTTCGGGCGGTAGCTTTCTGAATAGATCTGCTTGACCAGCTAGTGCTACAAAAGAGCGCAAACGTCCTAGGCCACCGTCAAATAATTCTCGATAGGCACTTTGAAGCTGGCGCCTAGCTACAACCTTTTCGTCAACGCTAAAGAGTCGGAGATTGTTGTCTATTTGTTGCGAGGCGATAAACTCCGCAACTTGACTGGCCACTTTATCCTTACCCCAGCCTTTATTAATGATCCGTATACCCCAAGTCATCATGTGGTATAAGACCGTCTCGTTGCGATCAGTTATTGGTAAATCGTCAAACATTTTTTCGAAAACTTTCATAGCTGGATAAAGTGCAACTGCAGCGGCGTATGATAGTCGATCATCCTCAACCCAGTCTTGAATAAACAAGGGTAGTTCACAGAATCTAAGTGCTTCATGTATTTTTGTTTTGCTAAAGGGCAGAACTCTTACACAGTCAGCAACTGATTTGAATTCACCAAGCTCGATTCCATATCTATAGGTTGACTGAATGGCTCGAGCCACTTCACACATCGGTAATTGCAGATGTGTGTTTTCCTCAATTTGTACACGTAAGGCATCGGAAAAACCAAGATTATAAACAACGTTACTAGAAACCGTTGAAAGGGAAGGATCGGCTGATTGTTTAGCAATAATTCTACCAACCGCTAGTCGTCGTCGATGACCGGCTACTACTACTGGATATGTAGAGTCGTCAAGTGGGCGTGCCTCATCCAACGAATGCACAGTTCTGTGGCACTTATTCAAATCATCTACATATTTATCGGCTTTGTCTGGGTCCAAAACACTCACAAATGGTGGGTGAAGTAACACATTACGTGGTCGGCCCTGGTCATCCTTAGCTTCAATAGAACGCACTAGTTCTTGAAGTGCTTCCTCGGAGTGGGTTTTTCGGGTTTGGGTAAAAACGTTGAGGCGATCGAAGGGCAATCGTACAACAGATTCTAAGCCAAAATGTATAGCTAGTGGCTCGCTATTTTCAATTTGCACAAGTTCAGCACCAGGCTGAACCCTTGGCCCATCCAGATCGGTCATGTTTTGTCCTCAACAACTGGGCATATCGTACAATGACAACAAACTTTTGTCTATTGTAGATATAGCAATAAATTTTAGAATCATAAGATCTAGTTTGCTAATAATAAGAAAATCCAAGAGCAAGAAGGGGTAGGGGTGGTGGCTCAAGCCAAAGCTTGGAAAAGTGGCGAGCCACAGATTTGGAAGAGTGGATTTTAGTTTAGCGAAGGGGGATGACCGTGATCGGTCTTTTTGGGTCCGAGTAAACTCGGTCATCCCCCTCGCCGGCTACAAGCTGGGTGTCGCGGTCGTGTCGTGACCGGGGGCACCGTGACCGCGGGCGGTCGTGGATTCAGGCGGGCCGGCGTTGGCGTCACGCATCTTCTTCACGTTACGCGGGCCGAGACCTGCAGCCTTCATGACCTTTTCGAGGTCATCACTATTCACTATCGGCGCCATGGGCGTCTCCTTGTTCTTGCTCGAGGAACCGGTTTACTATACCATGACTATTTTGATAGCGCAATGATCCGCTTTCCATGACATCAAAAAGATTCCAGGCTAGTGCTTTTTGGGCTTCAGACAGTGATCTACCAGCTATGTGATCGCTGAAGACAATATGGCTTGGCCAGTAGCTAAGCCAAAAGCTTGGTGGTAGTTCATCACCACAGTAAACGGCAAAGTCACTCAGTACGCTCATGCCAACTCTATAATGTGGTAGTCCTAACTCCACAGACTCGTGCATAACAGTCACATCAGCGAAAACATCAACGAGGTCTTTCTGCATGTTATACAGCATATAAAGAGGGGCAAACTTCAGATCTTCTAGCCTTCGCTGCCGATAACGGGTATCAGTCTGGCAACGTTCTAGAGAAGGTTTAATATTGCCTTCTTTAGCATCTGGAAATATATAAGTTAGGATAACGTGTTCCATTATGTCATTTATCAGATCTTCTTTCTGCCGCCAGCTATATCCATAACGTCTACCCATATACTCATCAAATATATAATCAATAGGTAATCCGTCGCCGTCTTCAGTATCCGTTTCATCCCACAGGGTCAGCATACTCATAAGGTATTGCTTGATAATTTCCAGTGGCTCTTCTTCTAAAAGAGCGCTGTCAATTAATTCGTTAAGGGTTTCGACAGCCACGTCAGTTTCAATAACTTCTCTAATAATTCTCCTGAAAACTGTAGGCATAAGGGCTTCGTCAAAGCCAATTGAGCTCTCGTTGCCAGGAGTTATATCGTGTAGTTCTTTATGGAGCCCATACAAATCCTCAAGTTCCTTACTCTCTTCCTTAAACGGGTAGGTAATGGTGTGATAATTAGGATCAATAAGTAGCCAGGAGTCGTCATTACCACCAAGTCGAGCAATTACGGCAGCATGGTGACCCCTGTTAATATCAATAAGATTAGTTTCTTGTCTTTTGAACAGCTCAAGCTTGTCACTAACTACATCGGGAAGTTCTAAACCCCATTTTTCTCCAGCTTCTTTAATGGTATCGATGGATAATAATTTGGATACTCTACCAGACTCGTGAGCCGACTTCATAACTCCAGCATGAAAATAAGGGACACCAGCTTTTTCAAAAAAAGAAGCAATGAGTATTGAAACGCCCAGGCAAGTAGGGCTTAGTTGCACGTCTGGATATTTGCCCATAACTTTGGGTGACAAACGTATGGGATGATAGCGATACCTATCACCTTCTGGGCTAGAACTTAAAACAACTGTAATCTGCGACCCATTTGCGTCTTGCTCCTCTGACACCTCCATATCCGAAAGCGTAATAACTTCATCCGAGCTATAAGGAGTGTCTTCTTCAGGAATTTCTGGTGAATTCTTATCACGTATTTCTATTACTCTATCAACAAGCCAAACTATAACCGCAACTTTTTCACCATTTGTTTCAGCGGTTTGAAATTCTTTAACTTTGCTCTCGGCGTCTTCTCCTAGAACATAGAATGCTTCACCTAGTAGAGCTTTTCCAAAACCTTCTATTTTGTCGACAATCTTTGGGTCACGCTCAATAAATAACGAACGAGGATGGCATATAAGTTCACTGGCAGTAAGTCTTGAGTCAGTAGTATCCTCGTCAGGCCCAGAAAAACAATACGGATTTTGTTTGATATCTAGGGCCGCTCTTAGCCCCCAGTTGCCACATCTTCTGACGACCTCCTGTTCGGAAGTCGGTGCCTCTTGGGGTTGTTCTAACAAATACCTGGTAATTGCTTCTGGATCAGCTAAACAAGTTTCCGCAGCTAGCAATAAAAGCTCGTCAAAGGCTGGCGCGGCTGCCAAGGTCTCTAGCCTAATCTGAAAAAAAGTATTGTCAGATTCTGTTCGCTGCTCTGGGGTAACGTCTATCATAAAATTTAAAGTTAAGGTATAATACAATAATTATACAAATATTACAACCAGCTAACAGGATATAATAAGGTCAATGGCCGATAGAAAGTTACCAATTGTGGCGATTGTGGGACGGGCAAATGTGGGCAAGTCCAGCTTGTTCAACGCGATCTTAGAAAGGCGAGAGGCCATCGTAGCCCGTGAAGCTGGCACCACCCGGGATAGTCTTTGGGCTGTAGCCGATCATAAGGGTCGGCAATTTTGGTTGGTAGACACCGCGGGTATGAAAATTGCCGAAGATGATTTTGAATTAACCATCCAGGAGCAGATTCAACAAGCCGCCGATAGCGCTGATGTAATTTGGGTGGTTATAGAAGCGAATACCATAATTACTGATGAAGATCGTCGAGTAGCTACTATGGCCCTAAAAAGCCGAAAGCCAGTATTCTTAGTCGTTAATAAACTGGATAAAAAACCCAAGGCGTTGCCAGAAGATTACGAACGTCTGGGGATTAAGCCAATCTTACTCACCAGCACTACACAACACCGTGGTTTATATGATCTACTGGATACTTTGATTGATAATATCCCGAGAGTTAGAAGCACATCGAAGGGTGGCAGAATACGAGTCGGAATTTTAGGCCGGCCAAATGTCGGCAAATCAGCGCTGTTTAACTCCTTGAGTAAAAAGCAACAGGCCATTGTGGCAGATCGAGCCGGCACTACCCGCGACATTAATCGTACGAGAATTCGCTTTGAGGGAAGGGAAATTGAATTGATGGACACCGCTGGCATTAGGCGCAGTGGCAAAATAGAGCAGGGTGTGGAAAAGTTTAGTGTACTGCGTTCGCTGGCTGCTATTGAAGAAGCGGATGTTTGTCTGCTACTCATGGATTCGGGCGAGTTAAACGTAACTCTTGATCAAAAAATTGCTGGGATGGTTAAGGAAGCCAACAAGGGGCTTATTCTGGTAATTAGTAAGTGGGATAAGGTTGATAAAACTGCCTACACCCGTGACCAGATGGCTCCAGAGATTGCCCATACTTATGATTTCGTACCTTGGGCACCTCTAATTTTCACCAGTTCTAGTACTGGACAAAACGTAACCAAGCTATTTGATCTCGTTTTACAGATCGATGCTGAACAAAATCGACGATTAAAAACCGTTGAGCTTAATCGTTGGTTACGCCGTGTGACAACCAAGCACCCGCCTGCAGGACTGAAAAATCGCCAACCAAAACTCAACTATATGATTCAGGAAGCTGACAATCCTACCAATTTCCAGATCTACGGTGCCCATACAAAACTACTGCACTGGAGCTATAAGAGGTATCTTGAGAGAGAACTACGCCAGACATATGGCTTTAGTGGAACCGCGATCAAGCTTTGGTTTTTTGAAAAACACGAAACCCACCGCCATGGTCGAAAACCCAAAAGCAAAGAGACAGCGTAGAATAAGTCTATGGCATTATTTCAAAAGAATCCTTATGACAACCGGGATCAGAAGCCTTTATACACTCTTGGGTTAAATCGTACGGTTTTAATTGTTGGTCTTGGCAACACTGGGAAGCAATATGCAGATACAAGACATAATATCGGTTTTGTGGTTATTGACGATATAGCTAAGGCTCTTGAAGCTGATCAGTGGGTGGATAAGAAAGATCTACATTGCCAGTTGGCCATAGGACACAGCGGAGACTCTAGAGTTATTCTCTGTAAACCCACAACTATGATGAATTTAAGCGGCAAAGCTGTACAAGCTGTACAACATTTCTATAAGTTAAGTAATCGAGATACGGTGGTTGTGCACGACGAACTAGATATAAATTTTGGCCAGATTCGCTGCAGGATAGGGGGTAGCGATGCGGGGCATAACGGAGTGGCCTCGATTATCGAACAAGTTAGTGAAAATTTTGGTCGAGTTCGTATCGGTATTGGTCCGAAAACCCCGGATGAAATGGATAGTGCAGACTTTGTTCTAGCTAAGTTTTCCGAGGCTGAGAAAAAACAGTTGTCAAACTTAAACAAAGAGACAGTAGCGCTACTTACCGAACGAATCGCCTCCGGCCAATTACCACACGACACCCGAACGTTTTTGGTCTAGACAAAAAAAGAGCCTCCAGAGGGGGTGGGCACCACTGGAAGCTCATTTTTGGACACCTGTTATCTCGCAAAAGCGAAACACGTGTCCGGAAAAAACCCTTCAAGCCCACCCAGTGAAGCATCGGACATTTAAACTCTAAAGTTGCCGTGCCTCTGACCGAAGTCAGAATCTTTGGGACTCACTTTATAAACGGGACCCACCAAAACGGGGTTCTTATCTCGTGAGAGATAAGAGGTCTTAAAGGGGTTAGTTTGTCTTAGAGCGCTTCTGGCAGAAGCCAGGCGCACAAAGAGAAGTGGAGGGTAACAACTTTTCATATGGCACGCTCTAAAACAATCTAACAATATTGTCTAGCAATACTGCTAGAATAGGGGTATAAGGTGCAAAAACGCGGTAAACCACGTTTACGAGTTGCAATTTTAGCAAATACGTTTCATTATGTCAATACTTCTTAATGTTTTCGTATGAAAGTCAATAAGCTTAAGCGGCAAAATTAAATCCTTGGGCGCTGGCCATTGGGGTATTGCTTAAATAGCGTTAGAATTTAGGTATGGAAACCAAACACTACATTTATATAGGCCTTTTTGTCGGTTCGATAGTAGGCGGGCTACTTGGCTCGATACTTGATCACGGCAATGGATTGGGGTTTTGGAGCTTTGCGCTCGGCACCGTTGGATCGTTCGTCGGCATCTGGGCTGGCTATAAGCTCGGCAACAGTTAGAATTTGCATTTACCAGAAAATCAAGTTAGTCTTACTTGCTGTTAATTGATAAATAGGTAAACTTAAACTTAATGGCGAAAAACCTAGTTATTGTTGAGAGCCCCGCCAAAGCCAAAACTATTGAGAAATTTTTAGGTAGCGCTTACACGGTTAAGAGCAGCTTTGGACATGTCCGTGACTTGCCTAAGAAGGGCCTCAATATTGATATTGAAAAACACTTTGAACCAACTTATGCGGTGTCGCCTGATAAGGAAAAGGTTATCAGGGAGCTGAAGACTGCAGCCAAGGGTGCCACTGTCTGGCTGGCAAGTGATGAAGACCGCGAAGGCGAGGCTATAGCCTGGCATCTTTGCGAAGCCCTGAATCTAAGTCCTAAGGTCACTAAACGAATTGTTTTCCATGAAATTACCAAAACGGCTATAGATCGAGCTGTAGCCAACCCCAGAACTGTCGATATGCGTTTAGTGGATGCTCAGCAAGCCCGACGAATTTTAGACCGTTTGGTAGGTTACGAACTAAGTCCGGTGCTTTGGAAAAAGGTTAGAACCGGTCTGAGCGCCGGCAGGGTACAGTCGGTAGCTGTTCGTCTGATTGTCGAGAGAGAACGAGAAATCAAAGATTTTAAGGCTGAGGTTTCTTTCAAGGTAATCGGCAGTTTTAAGGCTGGCTCTGATGAGTTTGAGGCAGAGCTGGATAGTCGATTCAAAGACGTCGCCAGGACCAAGGATTTTCTGAATGCGGCCGCTAAAGCCACTTTTACAGTTAAGGGTATTGAACAAAAGCCCGCTACTCGCAGCCCTGGTCCGCCGTTTACTACTAGTAGTCTGCAACAAGAAGCTGCTAGGCGACTGGGATTCAGCGTTAAACAAACTATGTCCTTAGCTCAGAGGCTTTATGAAAGTGGTCATATTACCTATATGCGCACTGACAGTCTAACGCTGTCTAACCTAGCTCTAGATGCTGCAGCCAAATACATCGAGAAGACTTTTGGGGCAAACTATCATCAAACCAGACAATACAAAACTAAGGACGCTAGTGCTCAAGAAGCTCATGAAGCCATTCGACCGACACATTTCGATAAACTAAAGGCGGGTGGTGACGAGCAACAGAGTAAGTTATATGAGCTGGTTTGGCAGCGAACGGTAGCCAGCCAGATGGCTGATGCCAAGGTTGATCGTACTGAAATAGGCATAGTTGTTAGCAATCGCTCCGAGCTGTTCGTTGCTAAGGGCGAGGTGCTGCGTTTTGATGGCTTCTTCAAAGTCTATGGTGGTGGCAAAGACGACGTTATCTTGCCTACACTCAAAGAAGGTCAGAAGCTCGATCTCAAATTAATGACTGGGCTTCAGACTTTTAGCCGTCCACCAGCGCGTTATTCGGAAGCCAGCCTAGTTAAGAAGTTAGAAGAATTAGGTATTGGCCGGCCTAGTACTTATGCGCCAACAATTTCAACTATTCAAACCCGCGGTTATGTCGAGAAAGGTGACTTGGAAGGTCAGACCCGACAAGTTACCAAATTAGAGTTAAAATCCGGGAAAATTAGCGAGTCCGAAACCACTGAGACTTATGGCGCTGACCGAAGTAAATTACTGCCTACACCAGTAGCTGAGATAACAACTGACTTTTTGGTCAAATATTTCGGTTCAATACTGGACTATGATTTTACGGCCAAAGCAGAGCTAGATTTAGATGCCATAGCTGAGGGCAAGGAGTCTCGTGAACGCATGCTCAGTGATTTTTATAAACATTTTCATCCTTTAATAAAGAAGTCAGAGTCAGTTAGTCGAGAAGAGACCAGTCAAGCTAGACATCTAGGCAAAGACCCAGGATCTGGTAAGCCAGTCATTGCTCGCTTTGGTCGCTACGGACCGATGTTACAGCGCGGTGAAACCGAGAGCGAAGAAAAGCCAGACTTCGCGCCATTGCCAGAAGGCACTACTCTGGAAGACGTTAATCTTTCTCAAGCACTAGAAATGTTCAAACTACCAAGGGTGGTGGGACAGACTGTTGACGGACAAGAGATTCAGGCTAATATTGGACGATTCGGGCCTTATATCCAAGTCGACAAGCTTTTTGTGTCAATTAAACCTCAAGACCCTATGAAAATAACCGAGAAAGAGGCTAGGACACTCTATAAGGCCAAGCTTAAGAAAGAAGCTGAAAAGCACATCCAGACTTTTGATAGTGGCCTACAGGTGCTGAATGGTCCTTATGGGCCATATGTTAGCGATGGCAAGCGCAATGCCCGTATACCTAAAGAACAAGATCCTAAGAAATTGACTGAAAAGGCGGCCCAAAAGCTGCTTGATGAAGCCCCAACGACTAAACGGTTTTTCCGTAAGAAAACTGCCTCTTGACGATGTTTTAGAGTAGGTATATAACATTACCTAACATCGTGAGTATCAAGATTATTCCGATGGCACTTTGACAGACAGGTAGCCATCAGATGAGATATGGGAGTTTTCAAGAACTTCCGCACCTCATCTGATGCAACGGAAGAGCGACAAACACGAGCATAAGACGGTCCCTCTCAAGGACTGGTGGGAAGCCACTGAGGATCAAGGTACACCGACGACAACGGGGGTTACCGCATGCACCGACAGCACACCGTCACGGCCACTCGCGCCGGCCCGGAGAACACGGGCTTCGCTGACACGGCCAAGTTCATCACGTCGACGGCCAAGAAGGTCTTCGCCACCAAGGTCACCTGAGCGTCGCCGACGCGTCCTCGTGACGACCCGCATTACCAACCACTAGGTACACCTGGAACCAGCATGATGGTGTGCCGACATGGTCCGTCCATAATCAGTGCAGCGGCCGGATGGCCAAAGCCTCGGGAGTAGGCCGTGAAGATGGCAGGCAGGTGGTCGTAGGCCAGTGACGGAACGGTTGCGTTTAGGGGCTGTACGCCCGCATCCCCAACGCCCACCCCGCGCTCAACCCTCAATCCTACCTGTCTGTCATCTTCACTAAATGAGTGTGTACTCATTCTGATGAGTCTAAAAAGACGAAAGTGAAGTCAAAAATATTGGTTTTCCACATCTTGCACGCCTGACAAGATATTTTATGGTGATATTTCTACACCATGTAATAGGCAAAGGTGTCTATTTCGTGCTAAAATAAAGTAGATCAAAAAGGTGTTGACTTTTTGTACATTTGTTTTACAATAGAGTTATCATTTGACTGTTATTAGAGAGCAGGGAAGGATAGACCAGATGGCCGAAACGGCTACAGCAGCATTACAGCTGGAAAAAATTGTTACAGACATACTCCGTACCATCGACAGAGAAAGGGAACGCGAGATTATTTCACGTCGCTTCGGTTTATTCGATCGAAAGGAAACCCTAGAACAAATCGGGGAATTGTTAGGTATTACCCGTGAACGCGTCCGACAGCTGGAAAAAGCAGTAGTCGCCCGCCTGAAAGCTCAAGCTGACAGCGGTCAATTGCCACACCTTGGCGCAGTGCAAGACGCTTTTATTGAGAAGCTTGGCCAAATGGGCAGTGTCGCCCGAGTGGCTGACTTGAGTTCTAAATTCGCTAAGGAAAACAGTCGTACCGATCAATCTCGCACCTCTTTCCTAGCTCAACTATGCCCCAAACTAGTCACCGTTGACGAGAACGATTATTATTACCACTCCACCGGCATTAAGGGCCTGCATGACGAGAAAGCTCTAAAACAACTGGTGGAAAAGTTGATTGAAGCTATTAAAGCGCTTGGTGAACCAGCCAAGATTGACGAAATTGCTGCTAAGGCCGGGCTTGACTCTAACCGTCACGCTGCTGCTTTGGCTAGTATTAGTAAACAGCTGGCAACTCTTAATGGTCGCTGGGGCTTAGTTAAGTGGCCAATGGTTAATCCTAAGAATATTCGTGACAAAATCTACGTCATACTTAAAGAACACGGCAAACACATGCACTTCAATGAAATTGCCCAGGCTATTAAGAAAAGTGACTTTAAGCGTAACAATGTGACTACCCAGGCCATTCACAACGAACTCATTAAAGACAAGCGTTTCGTACTAATCGGCCGGGGCATTTACGCTCTGAAGGAATGGGGTTACGAAAAGGGCACCGTAGCCGACATAATTACTGAGGTTCTTAAGAAGTCCAAACAACCAATGCACCGTGACGAAATTGTTAAGCAAGTGCTTAAGAGCCGCTACGTCAAAGAAACGACTATTTTGTTAAATCTACAAGGCAAGCCACAGTTCAAACGCGTTGCCAAAGCCACCTACGCCCTAGCAGAGTAATTAACATCTTTATGTCAGAAATTGGGCACTTGCCTGAACAAGAAGCCAAAAGAGAAGTTTTTTTGGCTGAGCTTACAGCTTTTATTATTGAAGCAGGTCAGAATGGCTGGGCTGCTGGAGCACCAAAAATAGAAAATCCGCAGAGACCTGGGTTTAAAGAGTTAACTTATCAGAGTGAGAATGGCGACTGGGAGTATCGAGACAGTTATGCCGGCTATTATATGGCACCTGGATCTTCTGTAGTTTATTTTAGGGAACGCCCCGTTTGGTATATGACCTACGGTGGAGAAGGTCAGTTGCCAGAATTTTACGATCAAGCAAAAGAAACTTATGCTTTTCTAAGGCGGGCCCTTATGGAGCCAGATCTTCGCTTTCCCGTCCGAGGTCCTTTAGTCCACAGAGAAGATAATGATAGAAGATTATACTGGTTTGATTTTAATGGCGATCTTGAACAAGGCAGCTGGACAGAATCAGTATTATTTGATCATGTTAGGATATTTGGGCAAAGGGGGGATGTTGGCTTGATAATTGATAAGGGTAAAAATAGAGATCCTTTGTTTCCTTGGGACTTATAAAACACTGTTTTAATCAGTCTGTACAAAATACGAACATTTAGGTAGCTAGAGAGCTGGGTGGAAGTAAGCGAGTTATAAGCAAACTTGGAGAGAGATAGGACGTAGAGGGCAGGAAAATAAAAAAACAAAAACGTAAAACAAAAGT
Organism: uncultured Candidatus Saccharibacteria bacterium; assembly: GCA_964636215.1. Lineage (GTDB taxonomy): Bacteria > Patescibacteriota > Saccharimonadia > Saccharimonadales > CAZJQT01 > CAZWRJ01. The sequence continues at coordinate 12,906 of CAZWRJ010000003.1, forward strand.
GAAAATAACCGACATAAATCGGGCAGTAGAGCACCAACATTGTCCATAGACAAGATGTCGCACAATGTATATTTTACGACTCTATAATAGCGGTTGGAGATGAAGCCTATTACCCCTACTGCAGGGGAGTTTTATCACGCCTAGTCTATAAACTAGTTCTATACTGCAGTTTGCTATCTCCATATTAAACCTTGTTTGTCCTGTGCTCGCCTAAGAACGTTGTACGAACTATCAACTAATACTTTTCCACAGCCATGCCCGTGAAAACATTTGCTTTTTCACGTGTTTCATATCGATATTTATTTCTTTCCCTACTACCCTTGCTCCAGCTATTATTTGACAATTGCCTTTTCACGTGTGTTCATATAGTTTTTTTCAAATCCAGTGTTTATAGTAATATGAACAAAAAACGAACTAGCTAGGGCAGCGTAGGGGTTTATTTGTAAAAAACTTTCTCTTGGACTCTTAGGTCTATATAGCTACTGGGAATAGGTCCTTGTTTATTCAGATGCTTGATAGCTGCCAAATAACTCCCTACTGCTTGCTGGACATCACTTTCGATATTAAATTTTAGAAAGTAGTCTTTGCCGCCGAGATAAACGTCGACTTCATTAGCCGTTTTGGCTGGAAGCTCTAACTTTTTTACATCTTGTTTGACCAACTTTAATTCAGCAGATAATCGAGTTATAAACGTTACTTCGCTAGAAGGCAGATTAGTATCCCCGACCTTTATCTCGCTACCGGTAGCATCCTCGACAATAGGAGTATTAGCTAACTTGGCAGTCTGTAGATCAGTAGTAGTCGCAAGCACTTTGCCGCCTTGATCTATATAATAATTGGTCCCGGAGCTGTCTAGTATCAGAGCCGGTACGGCAGGAGTAAGTCGTACTGTTGGGCGTCTGCCAATCAGGGGTAATTCAACGTCGACTGCTGCTAATTCTGGGAAACGGTTTTTAATATCATCCGTTATGGCTCTTGAGTTAATAGTTAGTTTGCTGCGACTAGTCAGAGAATTTGACCACAGCTGTTCAATCTGTTGCTGATAATCATTAAGATTGCGGTGAACACTACCGGGTCTATTCTCAATAATAATCCTTGGTTGTGTATTTAGTATTAAAGAGTAGCCAATAGCGATTATTAGGCCTCCGGCTGCAAGATAGCTTGGCAGTTTATGTAACCAGCTTCGTTTCTGGGGAGTAATCGTCTGATTACGTCCAAGGTTGTCGCTGCTCGTGCTGCGTTTGGAACGATAGTCGTAAACTGGGGCGTCTGTGCTAAGTTTTTGCGGCTGGCGCCCTTTAAACAGGCTTTTGCGACTAAGTTTCATATAGAAAGGTTACCGTAGCTTTTCATCGAGTAATATTTGAGCCACCCGATGTGCTGCATCAGGAATAACTAGTTTCTTTAGGTTTTCGGCAAGCCTTTTTCTCAGATCTTTGTCATCTACCAATTTAGCAAGCTGAGCAAAGAGGCCTTGTTGTGAATCGTACAACTCGTTACCACCTACCACTATGGCAGCTCCTTGCTCTTTCAGCCGGTCAGCATTTTTTAGTTGATGGCCACCAGTTAAATATGCACTAGGGACCGCGATGCAGGCTTTGCCTTGGATACCAATCTCTGCCAAGGTATTAGCGCTAGCTCTAGCTACCACGATGTCAGCCGCCCCCATGTATTGATACATGGGATTTAGAAATTCCAACACTTTCAGCCTAGGATGGGTTTTATTCTCGTAGGCGCCTGCCTTACCCTTGCCCACCTGATGAACAACATTTACGTCAGTGTGCTCGTCCAAAAAAGAGCCGATACCGTTAGCAACAACCTCATTCAGCTCTCTTGCCCCGGAACTCCCACCTGTAATTAACACTATTAAACCGTCAGTGGGTAATGCTAGTTTGTGCTTGAATTCTAGCTCTGTTTCATTATCTACGTACTGGTAATTCTGTTCGACTAACACACCGACAGCTTCCACCTTATCCGGTGGATAGGAGTAAAATTCCGGCGGCAACGCGGTAGCATGAAGGTTGGCCCAACGGCTAACAATGCGATTGGCGAGTCCTGGTAAGGCATCTGAATCATGGGTAACTATTGGGATATGTCTGGTGGCCGCAGCTAGGCCGATAGGTACGCCGACGTAACCACCTTTCAAAAAGACAATGTTAGGCTTCAGCTTACCGAGCAACCGCCAGGCTTGCACAAGTCCGATAGGCACTAAGAAAAAGTCTCTGATGTTTTTTAAGATAGTCGGTAAATCAAATAATCTTTTGAGCCAAGATTCACCGTGGTAACGTCTGAATTTGCCAGCAAAAATACTGTAGCTTTCATCAATGTCCGGATTATCTCTGGTAAGCTCAGCAAATTTACCATGCCTTTCACCAACATAGATCGTTTGACACTGACTATCAAGCCGTTTTAATTCATGGGCGACGGCTAGGATAGGCGTAATGTGGCCGCCGGTCCCGCCGCCAGTCAACAGCACTTTCACTGCTTTCCCCCTCTGGTTCATTATTTACCTCAAAAGTGGTGTGCCGTGAAATCTGAAACACCAACCCCAGTGCTGCTAAAACGAAAATAATACTAGTCCCTCCGTAACTTATAAACGGTAAGGTTATGCCCTTTAGTGGTAGTAAACCGAGCATAGCTCCGGTATTTATGATGGTTTGAGTGCTAAGCCAGGCCAAAACGCCTGCTACGATTAGCCTTGAAGCTCTGTCTGGGGCGCGCTCCATAATGCTTTTTAATCTGATAAAGAAAGCAGTGAATAACCCAAGGAGTAAGCTTACGCCGAAGAATCCAAATTTTTCGGCAACTATGGCGAATATTGAATCGTTGGCAGCCTCTGGTAGATAGCCATAAGCCTCCACGCTATGTCCAAGGCCCTTACCAAACAAACCACCTGAGCCAACTGAAATCAAAGCCTGACAAGCCTGATAACCGCTATTTAGGCAATCCTTTTCGGGATGCACAAAATTGAGCACACGTTCACGGCGATACCCAGGACCAGCAATAAGTAGTAGTACACCAGCTGCAGCAATAACTGCTCCTACTTGAAGGACCCTTTTCATTGGCAAGCCGGCAATAAAACTCATAGCCCCGATCATTACAGCTAGTACTGCTGCCGAACCAAAATCTTTCTGAGCAACTGCCACTACTATTCCCAAAACCCCTAGTAATATTAAGATTGGTTTTAGCGTACGATGAGAATCATTGATTATCCCCTGCTGAACCTTTTCGGCTAAGAAAAAAGCCAAACAAATAACCAGGGCGAATTTTACCAACTCGACAGACTGTAACGATAAGCCGCCGAAGCGAATCCAGCGGTGGGCCGGATAATCGACGGTTGTAGGTAAAATTAAAGCCACGGCGGTGGCTATCCCGGCCATCATGATCAAGGGACGCTGCAGACGTTTCCAGGTTGATAATGGGATACTAGCTACAATAGTGAAAGCCACCAGTCCGATGGCAATAGCTATCAGTTGTTTTATAACAAAATAGTTGCTGTTAACTTGTTTCTGAATGGCCAGCCCGGGACTTATGGAAAAGATAACAATCAGCCCAATTACTAACAGCATGACCCCTATTAATACCAGTGTGTAATCTGGGCGGTGACGTCTTTGGCCGCTTCTATCGATATACTGTGGCTGGCGTCGTTTGGTATAGCTCATAGTTTTCTTTCTACGATGTACAGAACTAGCCCGAGCACACCGCAAACTTGACCGATAATCCAAAAGCGCATAGTGACCTTTGTCTCCGGCCAACCAATGGCTTCAAAGTGATGATGAATTGGTGAGATGCGAAATATTTTTTTGCCGTGCCGGAGTTTTTTGGAAAGTATTTGTAGGACCACTGATCCAGCTTCAGCAACAAAAACAAAGCCAATAATCGGTAAAAGTACCATGGTATCGGTCAGCATTGCTACCACGCCTAGGGCTGTACCTAACGCAAACGACCCAACATCTCCCATGAAAAAGCGGGCGGGAAAAATGTTAAACCAGGTATAACTTAGAAGCGCCCCAACAATACTCATACAAAAGGCCGCTACACCGTAACGATGAGCGATGAAAGCGATAATAGTATAGATTCCAAAAGCTATAGCGGTTAGCCCTCCAGCTAGACCATCAAGGCCATCACTCATATTCACGGCATTGGCTGAAGCCACCACAACTAGTACAAACAAAGGCACGATTAGCCAACCAATAGCCACTTGTCCAAGCCCAGGAATCAATATGTTATTAACATCTAGCTTAAAATAAAAGAATAGTCCGCCTATTAAAGCAATGGTCGTAATCAATGCTAGCTTGAGCTTGGAAGATAGACCAGCTACCCCCTTGCCTGAGCCACGGATATTAATAACATCATCAAGTAGACCAACCCCACCGGCCCCGACAAACGCCGCCAGTGGCAACCAAGTCTCTGCGCGGCTGAGATTAAACACTAGCGTGGTTATACCGGCTGAGATAACAAAGATAATTCCGGCCATAGTTGGTATCAGACGACGATGCTTTTCGGCATGCAATTGATTAAAAACCTTGGCGGTCTCGCCTGTAACAGCAGTTTCGCGAGGCTTCTTCCACCACTCATAACGGTATGCCAGTGCCGTATATAGCGGAGTTATAAACATGCTCAGCGCGAAGCTGAGACAACCGAGTAATAAAATCCGCGCCACGGTGCTGGTTTGGACTATGATTGTGAGGCTATTTTGCATGAAATCTTTCTTTATTATACCGCTAGGTACGTGGATTAACGCCAAAATTATTGATTAGCATATTTACCAAATGGCCGAAAATTGGTGCTGCTGCCTGAGACCCAGCATAGCCGGCGATATGTGGTTGATTGACTCTAACAACAATTATGTACTGTGGCTGATTACCACCTACAAAGCCGATGAACATACCATTGAAACGGTCTTCGTAATAACCACCAGCTGGATTGGCAATTTGCGCCGTGCCGGTCTTACCGCCAACAATAAAGGCTGGATTTGGTTTATCCATATGATAGATGTAGTAGTTTTTAGCAATTACATTTTGCATCAAACCAACCATTTCGTGGCTAATATTACTCTTCACCACATCCCTGCGCACCACAGTTGGGGCTATCGATTCTTTATTTCCATCAGTATCAATATAGGCGTCAACCAATCTGGGCTGATAATAGGTGCCGCCGTTAACAACCGCTGCTAGAGCTGCACCAACTTGGAGCGGTGTCGCGGTCATTCCCTGTCCGAAAGCAGTATTGGCATATTGAATGTTCAATCCGTAACCATGGGTTGGATCAGGAATTGTACCAGCAGCTTCATAACCTTGCTCAACACCGGTGGTTTTGCCTAGCTGATAGTGATCAACCATATAACCATGCCACGCTTCGCGGGCCTGTTGGTTTATTTCCCCGCCGCCCATTTGCATCAGAAGCCAAGTCGCTCCGGTGTTTAGCGACAGTTGCAGGATGTCAGCTATGCTGCGGGTACCTGCCCCACCGTCTTCTTCAATGTTAGTTATAGTATAGTCATCGACTTTAAAATGACTGGGGTCGTAATAAGTAGTGTTAGCGTTGACCACTCCTTGGTCTAGGGCAGCTGCAGCCGTAAACGGCTTCATTACCGAACCGATTTCCAGCGGTGAACTGACCGTTGGATTGGTAAACAAGTTGGCGTCGCTGACTTTAGCAAAATTAGCAGGACTATAGGTTGGATAATTGGCCATGGCCTTTATTGCTCCGGTATTGGCGTCTAGAATAAGTGCCCCACCCGATGATGAATCAGCTTGTTTGAGTCCAGCTCGCAAGATATCTTCCAGCTGCGATTGCATACCTAGATCTAGTGTTAGTAGTACGTCCTTACCTGGGATTGGATCAATATCGATATTATCTTCGTTGGCAGCTAGAGGCACCCCGCTGGCGTCAGTAATGGCTTTTAGTTGTCCTGGTGTGCCGCGCAAACTTTGGTCGAGAGCCTGTTCTACGCCGTATGTCCCTTGGCCGTCATCGTTAACAAACCCCAAGACCTGAGCCGCTAGATTGCCCTGGGGGTATGTTCGGTAGTTACTTGGAGTGGTACCGACACCCTTAAGCTTAAGATCAGTTATGGCGTTACTCTTGTCTTTGGTAACTTGAGTTGCCAGGCGTTCGTAACGACTGTTTTGGGTCTCCATTTTGCCTTGATAATCGCTGGCATTACCACCTATAACCTTTTGAACCGCCAGGGCTTCAGTACTTGGGTCGGTTATAAGTCCTGGATCGGCAAAGACAGTGTAGCGAACTTCATTGAGGACTAAAGGTGTTGTGCTGCCGTAGTTATGCGCTAAAATGGCTCCACGTTTAGCTGGTATAGAAGGAATATTTTTAAGCTGAAAAGCTAGTGCAGCTTGTTCGTAATAAGTGTGTTTAATGACCTGTAAGTAGAAGGCTCTGATTACTAATGTCGCAGCCGCCACCAGTAAAAAAGTGTGCCACAACCGGATGCGTTGCACACTTGACGTTAGCTTTTGGGTAGTCTGGGTCGGTCGCATATTGCCTTCTTAACGCACGTTGTTAGTTTTGGATAGTGGTCGATGGCGACAACGATACTAATTTGTTAGCAACATTGCTGTTTTTGACTCTATCCAGTGACTGCAAACGAGCCGCACTGACCTCTAGTTCGGAGTGTTGATCGGTAAGTTCAGTTTGATGTTGTTTGAGATCACTAATTTGATAGCTAAGCGCATTGGTTTTAGTTACCTGAGTTAGATAGAGCAAGCCTAGTAAACAAGCCAGAACAATTAAGATAATGGTGTTACTGACTGGTCCAAGCGTTCGTTCCTTAGCGTTAAACCGAGTGGTATTTTGCTGTTTGGCCGCAAATCGCTGTCGACCTATAGCAATAGAGCTAGAATATGTCATTTATTTTTTGTTTTGTTTATTTTGGTGTTTATTTTGGTGTCCAGCCCCTAAAAGAGGCTGGACAATTAAGGTCAAAGGACTTTGACGCGGACCTTATACGCGCGGGAGAGATTTTTTACCTGGATAGGCACTTCTTTCCCCTTTCTTGGCTGTAACGCATTTCTACGCTACCAACCTTTTTGTTTTTATTTTAACTGCGGCACGTAGCTTTGCACTACGAGCACGTGGATTAAAAGCAAGTTCAGCCTTGTCAGCTGTGACTGGTTTAGGAGTCAGCAGCTTGAGGATGGCGTCGTAGCGATTACCAGAGTATTCCTTCAGGAAGTTCTTCACTATTCGATCTTCCAGACTGTGAAAACTGATAATCACTATTCGCCCTCCTGGAGCCAGCAATTCTAGCCAAATTGGCAACGAAGCACTTAACTGGTGCAATTCGTCATTCACCGCCAACCTGATGGCTTGGAAGCTACGGGTTGCCGGGTGAATTTTGTGCGCTGGCCCAGGCCAAGCGCGGGCAATGACGTTTGCAAGTCGAAGTGTCGACTGAATCGGCCGGTTTTCCACTATCAACTGCGCAACCCTGTGGGCTTTCGGCTCTTCACCTAAGTCCCTTAGCAGCTTGGCTAGTTCAGCTTGACTATAGTTATTGACTATATCGTAAGCTGTTAGCTTTTGCCTAGGGTCCATGCGCATATCTAGTGGGCCGTCTAATTTCAGACTAAAGCCGCGACTCGCATTGTCAAAGTGCGGTGACGATACACCTAAATCAACCAGGATTAAATCAAACCGTTCAGCTCTGTCGCGCAATTGTCGACTGGCACTCAGATAATCCTGGTGGATTATATTTATGCCTGGTTTATCAAAGCGTTTTTTAAGCTGTTCTATGGCTTGACGATCGCGATCAACAAGAGTTACTCGTTGGTGAGCTAAGGTGCGTCCGATAACCGCGGCTGAATGCCCTCCATATCCGGCCGTCAGATCGAGGAAGGAATCCCCTTCTTTCGGATCAAGATATTCAAGCACCCGGTCAACTAGTACCGGAAGATGTTCGGTGGTCAACTTTTGCTTGTCTACTTTTTTATCAGTAGCTTTTATGCCAGATACCTGGCTAGGCGAGAGTTTACTACCGGAAGTTTGGTGGTGATTTGTTTTGGTGTTTTTCATGCAAATGTTCTTTGCAAGGTCACCTATCTAGCAATCAACTTTTTGTTTTTTTGGTGTTTTTGTTTTTGTTATTGGTAAATGATATTAGAAGGAGTTTGTTAAGATTTAAAAAATCTTAAAACTTCTGACCAATTACCAAAATTTGAGAGACTTATGTGTGAGGTGGAGTTTTGGGAGGTGTTTTTTAGATAATGTACTAGGGTTTTTAATGTGGTTGCCCTCAAACCACATGTTGATTGCCAGATAGCTAATCTCGAGTCGCTATCTTGGCCTAATGCCCAAGTTGTTAAGGTTCTTGTGATCTTTCAGACCGCTTGTATGCGCCAGTAACGTCCGGCTCTTACGGCTACGACGTCACGACTTATCCCCGCGTAATCCAGCAAGTGCTGCTCTATAGTTACCCTGCCCTGCTTGGTGTCAAGCACGGCTTCTGTTTTACCCATTCGGAATTTCACGTTCAGGTCAGCGGTATGCTCGTCCAAGATATTGCCTTGGAGGGAGCTCTCAACCTGTTCGTCCCAGACCGATTTGGGATATAGGTGCAGATATTGCTCGAATCCACGGGTCAGTACTACCCCGCTGGAAAACTCGTTTCGAAGCTCAGTCGGTATGGTTAACCGACGCTTGTCATCAAGCTTCCTCTCGAAGTAGTCTGTGGCCATCAGATCCTCTCTTAAATTGCAGTGGTTTTTGTTTGAGTGGTGGCAGACTTATTTTGGTCTACCCACGCTTACCCACTAACATGAGTGTACAACCCACTCTTACCCACTGGCAAGTAGATAATAAGAAAACTGCCCTGTTTTCACGGGCAGTTATCCACAGTTTTATAATATTTCGAACTTATGCACAATATATGGTGTGTGTGTTACCTTTTGCCACACTATTCACCATTGTTCTGTGCAGCGTCTTCTGGCGGAGTTTGTGAATTGTGTTGCGTGGTAGTTGGTGCGGTCTTTGAATCAGTACCATCAGATGCACTGACTTCGTCTTGCCCAGTAATCGGGTGTGATTCAGCACCCCTGTCAGTCGCTTCTTTGAGATTTGTATGCATAGCTACACTAGCAGCCGTTAACCCAGCCGCTAGCATTAAGGCTTGCCCAGTTCGTCTTAATACTTGTCGGCCTCCCTGGCGGCGGACTTCATGATCGGGCATAAATCTAGCAGCTTCACCAACACGATGTTCGCCAGCATCATATAGAATTCTTTGAGTCAGGTTATTGTTAATGGGGTTTTTTGACATGACAATATAATAGCAAACATTAGCGTAATTGTCAAGTTTACGCGTCTTATACTTTTTCGGGGCGTTTTTTGTGGTCGTGGTAAGCTAGAACTCGTCGATCTTTGTCTAAGCGATCAATGTAACTATCATAACGGTTGAACAGTTTAGAGTAGTAGCCTGATGGAGTCAGGATTTTTAGCAGACGTTGGTTTTCTTCTAGATACTCTAGTAGGCTGTAAAAATCACCGTCACCAGAAACAATTATAGCCTTACTGTAGTTAGGTAATTCTTTCATGGCCCACAGTACCAAGTCGGCGTCTATATTACCTTTAACTGGTTTCTCATCTTCTTTTTTAACGGGTTTCTTATCTGAGGCTTCTATCCGTGGCTTAGTCATATCGTAAGTTGGCTTCAGGACAATCATGTAGCCGCTCTGGTGCAGTTGTTCATACATGGCTTCAAATTCCGGCACGTAGCCAATGAACATGAAAGCTTTAGTAACACCGTACTTGTCCGCCAGGTAACTACGGAACTTCTGCCAGTTCATTTTCCAGCCGAGTTTCTGGGTACTGACATTCAGATTTTGACTGTCAATAAAGGCATAGACTTGGTCGGGCTTAGCTGGATCCATTCCACCCATCATAACACCAATCGCTTTCTGTCAATGTCGGTTGACGAAAAATTACATCGAGTTGACAACATTCAGGATGTTGCCGCTGGGATCTTTGAACCAAATGGCTTTGAGATCGCCCATAACATGTATATCGCCTTGCATGGTGACATTAGGGATTGAGTCATAGTGTTCTAGCGTTACACCTTTAGATTTTAGCTCTGTAGCCACACCCTCAACATCTTCAGCCATCCAAGCAGCAGCCGTGGCTTGGTTGGTGCCAGCTGAACTTGATTGATAAACAAACACGGCACCGTTGCCGCTTTTGTAAACCACTCCCCCATCTGGCGTTTCTTTATCGACTTTTAATCCTAGTGTTTGTTCATAAAATTTACGTGCTTCGGCCATATCCTTCACAGCCAGACAACCACATACACTCTTGTCTCCAAGCATTATTTTGCCCTCCATTAATTGGTATTTTCATTATACGCTTGTTAGGTTTGGTTAGTTTGTCAGTTTATATTTTCTACTTCAGAATTTCTTCAACAAGTTCTGGGAACTCTTCTGTCTTCATGTCTTCAATACAAAAATGTCCGTAATTATGAAATTCTTTGTATTTAATTCCAGGGACTTTATCAATAATAATTTTTGTAGTTTTTTGAACACTTTCCTGGTCATTATCCGAGTTAAATATAGTTATGCCTGCTGTTCGACTTACTAGTTTAGGATCAATTTCAAAATCATCAAAAAAGTTTTTTGTGTATTTGTTGCCTGGATCAAGCCACGGTGCGACCAGCACAACCTTTTCAACTTTTAGCTCCGGATGAATACTCAGGTACTTTACAAAAAAGCCCGCTCCAGTACTGTGGCCTACTAAAATTGTTTCCGGTCCAAGCTCAAAACGTTCCACTTCTCTGGTCCAGGTTTTCCAATTGCGGTCATATGCATGTGGCACTTCCGGTGTATACGCATCGATTTCGTTTATTAGCAACTGTTTTTGTAACCAAGGAAACCAATGTGAATTAGATGCACTAGGATATTTCGGATCATAGTATTCTTCCTTGCCAGGACCACCATGTAATAAAATCGCTGTTTTCATCTAGCCTCAATCATAACACTTTATGAATTGAAAATTTCGGATGTAAGCATATAATTAGGTATGGATGTAGGTTCAGCGGGATCATCAAGATTCGTCCAATGCGGTTACTCCATAAACAATATTAATTGTTTATGGGAGACCGCTTTTTTGTTTCTCACAAAGGAAAGGACGTATTATGGCAACGTTAGAGCGGGCCATAGAATTAGCAACAGAAGTACACGAAGGACAATTCCGCTTTGATGGAAGCCCTTACATAACTCACCCTCTTTGGGTTATGCGTTGCGTGGAGTCGTTGGGTCATTCTGTGACTACTCAAATGGTCGCAGTAATGCATGATGCAGTCGAGGATAGCGGCGGTGCATTAACCTTTGATCAATTAAGAGACGAGGGCTTTGGTGACGATGTAGTTTACCCTCTACAACTACTTACTAAAGAACCAGATGCTGACTATGATTTATACGTTCAAAGGTTAGCGCCAAATCCGCGGTCCAGGGCTGTAAAAAAAGGCGATCTCTTCCATAATCTTGATCTCACTGGTCTTGAGAATCCTTCTCTAGATCAGATTCTACGAATCGAAAAATATAGCCGCTCCTTGTTATATCTGGCCCGCTTCCCTCAACCTAGGGTTTAACTTTATCTTTGATCATTTGGCATTACGACGCCGAATTCTTCGCCGGCAAAGCTGGTAATATCACCAAAGTCCTCGTTCTTAGGTAAGCCCTGCCATTGTTTAGCGTTTTCTGAATCACCATTATCAATATCAGTTTGCATAGCATCGCGAGCTGTCTGAGATTCCCATTCGGCAATTAGGAAAAAGCATCTTGGCTCGTTTCTGACTCTATGAATATGTGTTCCTTTAGCACCGGGATATTTTTGAAGTATTTCACTGCCTATTTTCCAATGATTTATAAAATCATTTTCATCAACATCATCGTTCAGTTTAATTTTCCAAATATACCTGTACATCTTGATTCAATCGTTTTGTTTCGATTCTGCTTCGGATTCCATTTTATCCAGCCGAGTGTAATAGTCCGGGATTTCTTTTAGGTGGGCCCAGGCAATCTTGCCCGTGAATAATGGATCGTCTTTTGTGACATTCGTTTCGTCGCCCCACAGCGATCCATGTTCCATTTCCACTTCTAGCCCTCGCCTGAATTCATTTAATCGGAACTTGCTCCAATCAATTCCCAACTTATTGCCTATTTCTTTGGCTTCCGCTTCGGTAAATTTCTTCTTCATCTTGCCACAATCATAACACTAGGAAACTTTTGTTGGCAGGTCGGAAATAGAAACTCGGTCTTGTTCGGTTGTATCACGATCGCGAACCGTGATAGTTTGATCGTCTAGCGTTTGGAAATCAATCGTCAGGCAATGCGGCGTACCAATCTCGTCTTGGCGGCGATAGCGTTTACCAATATTACCATTGTCGTCCCATAGAACATTTCCAAACTCTTTTTTGAGCATGTCATAGACTTCCCTGGCCTTCTTGACCAGTTCCGGTTTGTTCTTGAGTAGTGGGAAGACAGCAACTTTGACCGGGGCAATGTGAGCTGGCAGCTTCAAGAACACACGCTTTTCACCACCCTGCTCGTCCTCTGAATAAGCCGAAGCCAGCACCGCTAATACGCAGCGCTCGACGCCAAAGGTTGGTTCCAGTACGTGCGGTATAAATGGCTCGTTACCATCCTTCGGATAATATTTAAGGTTCTTGCCGGAATGCTTTTCATGAGAACTTAGATCAAAGTCGGTGCGGTAAGCCAGACCAGTCAGTTCTTTGCGGCCAAATGGATAGTCAAATTCCCAGTCGACCGTTCGCTGGCTGTAGTGCGAGCGATCCTCGTCTGGGTGTTCGTACTGTTTGATCTTGGAAGTATCGACGCCGACATGCTCCAGGAATTCTTTCTGCTGACCCAGCCAGTAATCAAACATTTCTTGCCAATTGCTGCCCTTCGGTTCGAAGAAATATTCAATCTCCATCATTTCTAGCTCGCGGTCGCGGAAGATGAAATCGCGAGGAGATATTTCGTTGCGGAAAGCCTTACCAATTTGAGCAATTCCAAACGGGATGTCTGGCTGGACACTGTCCACGACATTCTTAAAATTGGTGAAAATCCCCTGTGCGGTTTCAGGCCGCAAGTACGCGACCATACTAGAATCTTCGGTCACGCCCATCTGAGTTTTGAGCATCATATTAAATTGCCGGGGCTCGCCGAGCGTACCGGTTTTTCCGCAAGTCGGACAAGTATCATTCTCTATGTGATCAGCTCGGAGACGCGAATGACAGTTGGAGCACTCCACCATCGGATCGTTAAAACCGGCCACATGTCCTGACGCTTCCCAGACTTTGGCATTCATCAAAATCGCCGCGTCCAGTGGATACATATCATCGCGCTCAGCGACGAAATGATCCCACCAAACGTTTTGTATATTCTGTTTGAGCCTTACGCCAAGCGGACCATAGTCCCAAGTACCAGCAAGTCCACCGTAAATCTCGGAACCTTGAAAAATAAACCCACGCCGTTTAGCCAACGAAACTATATCTTCAAGAGAAACATCACTCATCTTGGGTGTAATTATACCCTGCTACAAACAAATTTAGCCAAAAACAGTTTGGACTGCTTGAAAATTAAGTTCGGCTACGATTTTCTATAGCCAGTAAACAAGCTATAACAAAGCTATCGGCATCAGCTTCAACAATTCCAGGTATTGGAACCTGATCATGACCAATCAAACCAGCAAGTTCATTATGCCCGTCCGGATAAACTTCGGCTATAAACCCATCAAGCATGATTCGTCCACCTGCTCGGTATGGTAATTTATCTGAGAAACGTATTAACCCAGTTTGCAGTTCTTTACCATCCCTTTCACGCCTAATATCATCAATGCCAATTGTTGCTCTCTCAGTATCCAGAGCAACCGTCATGTGTGCTGTTTGCTGCCAGCTAACTCCAACATTACCTTCCGTATAGCCAACACAAACTGATTTTTCATACATGGGCAGATGAGCCCGAAATTCATAAAACCGTCGTTGCCTAGCAAGTTTATCAATCGCCGCCTCAATTCGAACATAGTTAGTTCTGTGGGCAAAAGTATCCCAGGCTTTTTGGTCGATTTCTTTGTGACCAAGAATAGACATATTATTATATTATACCAGAATTATTGCAAATGTAAATATCGGTTATTTATTATCGTTGGAAAAAACGATGAGACATAATTTGGGAAAGTTTGAGGCAGTCTTGGGTAAGCGGTTCAAGTCCTTTTATTTGCTTGAGTTTTGTTGGTTTGTCGATCCTTATACACAGTCTTAGCAACTTGATGTGATCTGATTGATATCGGCCTGAGTTCGAAGCCGTAAAAGCCATGCTATCAGTATCAAAATTGTAATTACCTTTTGGTTGAAATGACTGCTTAGCTGCATCAGTTTCCAGATTGGGTGAATGACCGCTGATAACGAGCAGATCCAATGTAAACCATAACCGTACAAGATCGCTAGATAGGTCAGGATCATTAAGTGCTTCAAGGGTAGATTGTAAAAAGTCAAAATAAGCCGGTTCTAGATTTTCTTCGGTGGCTTTATTAAGCCGTTTTAATAATTCGTAGCCAAGCATGGTGCGTTCAATATCGCGTACGATCTGATCATAGTGCTTGATTAACCTACTAGAAGTAAGAGTCAGAAGCTCGCCTCTGCCCTGTATCAAACCAATTTCATTAACGCCAAACAGTTCGATACCACCGGCGAGTTTGGATTTGCTTTTGCGCACACCGCGAGCCAAGACTCTAACCTTCCCAAGATCGGGAGTTAAGATTGTTAGTATGCGGTCAGCTTCTTGATAATTGGTGCGCGCTAAAACAATACCTTTAGTTATAGTCTGTTTCATATGGGAATCGACGCGAGATTTTCCACCACTCGTCTTAGTTGGTGGATATTTGAGTCAGGTTTGTAAAGAATGTTTTTGACTCCAAGTTGCTTAAAGGCAGCTTTATACTGATCGTCAAGAATATGTTGGTTTATGGAGTAAATGACCACTGGTAGATTTTGCCATTCTGGATAAGAACGTATTTCGTATATAAACTCGATACCGTTATGGAGGCCAAGCTGCAGCTCGACAACTATCACTTCTGGTGACACTTTGCCGTCAAGGGCATCGAGCGCGGTTTGAGCCGATCTGCGCCAAACAATGGTGTGACCAAACTTCTCTAATGATTGTTTAGTGGTCTGCCCGAATAGTTTATCTGGTTCAATAAGTAAGATATGCATTTAAAGTAATTGTAGCTGATGGCTTGGCAGTAGCAGGTTGCCTACCCCACTCATAGATCGATGACGATAACTACGGAGCGGTGACTGAAGATGTTGGCTCAGAAGATCAGCAATAACCAGACCAGCTCCCCCGCTGACACCAAGAGCTGGAGCGGATTGTGCGGCACGTCCATGAAGTTGTTTAGCAAGATTGATGACTCGCTGCGATAGATTAACTTGGCGGCTAAAAACCCCTACAACAATACCCTTGGCTGATTGATGCGTGCCAAGGATTAATTGCCTAGGAGAATCTTCTTCTTCAATATCAGCCGTAATTAAACTACTGCCTAGTAGTACTAAGATGGTTTTAAGCAGACGACGATTGGCCATGATTGGTACACTACGACCAACTTGATCAATCTCGATGCTGCAGTTTGACTGTTTAGCAAAGCGGCTTAAACTTTCAGCAGCTTCGTACAAAACGCTGGAGGCAGCCAGCGGTTCTAATGTCAAAACAGTTTGGGAATCTCTTGCTTGAAGATAGGCATCGACAAGCGTTAAAGCTTGTTCACTAATGACGGCTATACGTGGCAAAGTATTGGCCGAATTTAGTTCTGACATACGAGTAATCTGAAGTAAAGGTACTTTAAGCTGCTCAGCCAAAGCTGTAAATAACGGATCAATTGATTGGTCCTGAACCAAGTTCCTGCCCTCGTCTAGTTTGCTTTTAGTATAGCACTAGCCCAGGCATCATCTAGGGTACAAATTTGAGTTTCGGTAGAATTATTTTATTGAAATCGTTTAGAAATTCAGACGATTCTGTAGACAGCCGCAATGTCTTATCACGAAGTGGTAGAAGTATCATGCTGTCTTTTTGCCCAGTCGTAATTTCACCGTCAATTCGAGAGCCAACGACGCCTTTTACCATAGGTGCACTGTATGCCGTAATCCGTACTTTGCCAGCTTTGGCCTGAGATTTATAGGTTTCGAGAGCCTGGCTGTAACTTTGATTTAGTACCTCCAGCCGTAGCGCAAACGCTGTAGTGCCAGCGATATCTGGTACGAAACCAGGATAAAAATAACCGTCAACCGGACTCGAAGCGGTATCTTTATTTACTATGTAAGCATCCCAAGTTTTAGGGTATGTGACCGTTACCCCGCCGTAAGTATCTGGACCTTTGTAAGTTTTATATGGTGATTTCTCTTGCTCGGCAAATATTTTGACTTGTTTGTCATCTTCTTGCTTGACAGCTTGAGCAACGGCTGTGGCAGCTTTTTGGTCACTATTATTTTTGTAATCTTGGCGACCACCGAAGGCCCAGACCGCAAAAGTTATGCTAGCAATCAGCGCAATAACAAGTAACAATATTATAAGAATTGTAGCTAGAGATCGACCATGTTTTTGATGATGGCCGATATTAGGAGGAGTTCCGTAACTAGTTTGGTTGGGCGGCATGAGGTTATGATAACATAAGCGGTTTATTTTTTAAGAGGTTGGTAACGGTAATAAAATAAGCCGTTCTTTCCGACGGTGACTTTTTTACCCGGTATTTCAAAAGCAAAGCTAATAACTTTGACAGGTTTAGTAATTTCTTGAATAATTTTTTTATCCAATTTTGGCATATATCGTTTAAGTAAAAAAATGTAAATGGCATCTGTTTCTGGCCATGACTGGTGCCAATAGTTTCCAAACTGAACAGTAATTAATTTGCGGTGTCGCCAACTTGCTAGACGACTCCAAATAACTAGTATCGGGTTAAGCTCATAGCCTATACAAACAATTCCTCGATCAGCTGCCCTTCTAAGTACGCGTCCATCGCCGCTGCCCAGTTCGAGCAATGTTTGGCCCGGTTTTAAATCAAGTAAATCCAGGGCAGTTTCGGTTTGTTTTTTTAACGTTGGCAGATATGGTGCCCCGAAAATTAACACAAATCCAAATAACAGAACGATAATACTCAGGGCTATCAATATCATTTGGGTAATTGTTCTTTATCGGTTGGCTCAATAACCTCAGGCGGCTGGTCAGAAACGGGAGTTGGTATTTCTGATGTTTTAGATGTCTGTGCTTGTTTAGGTGGTTGGTTGATTTTCTTGGGCGGAAGATTTTTAAGCCATGGTAGTTTGTGACGATGCCTATAGAGCAAGTAGCCCCCGAGCCCCGCAGCACCAAGAATGAGTAGTAGGCCGATGCCTATTAGCCAGCCGTAGGTGCCCTTTAACCTATTAAAGAGACTGGTAGGATTAGTTAGAGTGCCGAGTACAGCTTCTGGCACATCGCCAAGATCTTTTACTTCAGTTGTCTTCGAACCATCAGCCTGTTTTTGTTTATCATTACTACTGGAAGCCTTGTCTGAATTATTGGAACTTGAACCGGATCCGGATCCACCACCTGCACCTGAGCCACCTCCAATGGCCACGCCAGTGTCGGCTAATATGGCAGCCCTTATGGCGTCTAGCCCGGATTGAACCCCGTTCATTTGGTGTGGCGCGCCAGCTACAACCGTTTTAGTAAGATATGGAGTGCCACTGGCTACTAATTTATTATAGTAATCACCGACGTGAGCTTGCATGGTTTGGTCTTCGCCCCCAAGCAATAAGACAATTCGAGTATCAGCAAAATAATAATCCAGAGAACCGGTGTCTATGCCGTCACTATTCCAATGTGAAGTCCAAGAAGAGTCGTGATTTTCACAAGGACCGCCACCAGAAAGATATCCATAGTTACCGTCTAAGTATGGATAGTCATTAGGGTTATAAGTGTAGGCATCGTGAGTATTTAGACAACCTTTGGCATAGGCCGAGTAAGGAGGACCTGAACTCGGTAGAGCTGCGTCGATAATCGAGTCCAGTCCGTAAAACGCTAGAGCGTACATTGTCTGAGCGGCTCCTCCACTGTTACCGCTGACACAAAAACCACACTTTCCTATCTTGTCGACCGTGATATTAAGTGGTTTATATTTATTATCGTAAATCCATTTGATGACCGTTGATGGTCGGCAAGCAAGTTTGGAAATTCCAGCTCTTTCGCCATTGGCGGCCCGAACCCAAGGATTAACCCAGGCGACTTCAATAACCTTAAAGCCATCGCTGCGTAATTCACTTAGAAAATTAGCTTTTACTTGCTTGCCACCCAGATACCAACTGGTACCGCCAGTACCAGTGAAAAGTACGACTAGACCTCTAGTTTTGGAAGTTGGGTTGTATTCAGCAATGGTTGCGTCATCGGCCTCGTCCAGACTAGAACAACTAACACGTAGGTTGGTACAGTCGGCACTCGGTGGACAGGTGTTACCCCCACTTGTTACAGAGGCACTACCAAGTGATAATGATGATGACGCCTTGGCAGTAAGTGGTAACATGACCAGGAATAGTAGTAGAACTATGTTGATAAACAGAATTGAGCGAATTTTTGTCATTTTGGCTTGTTAAGATTTCCCTGCTTATTATACGCTGTTGAGATATTTTAAGATTTAAAATTAGGGTTTATTTTTTTGACCTTGTTCTCAGCAAGTTTCAACTGTTTTTCTAACTCAGATATGATGACCAGTCCTCTTTCGTATGCTTTCATAGCTGCCTCAATATCAAGATCACCGGACTGTAAGTTACTCATAAGACTATCGAGTTCATCGGTCAAACTTTGATAACTTAGTGATTTTTTTGTGGTCATGGCTTTAGTTTAGCTTAATTTTCTTAATAATGGCGTCAATGGCTCCATCAGATAGCTGAATTGCTAGATTGTCGCCAGTTTTTAGTGTTCGAGTAGAACGGACCAATTGTCCAGTCACGGAACGTACTATGGCATAACCCCGCCCTAGAGCAGCATTTGGATTAAGGACTTCTATTAATTGTCTTTTTAGATTTAGTGAGTTTTTCTCTGCGCCAATTAAATTCCCCCATACCTCTTGTAAAATTGATGCTTTTTTAATTAGTTCGACTCTTAAGCCTGTAATTTGTGAATCCAAAAGCCTTAAAAGTTCTGATCGACTGTTTTTTATCTGATTTAATATCTGTTTTTTATCTGGAACAAGTAGTTCTGCGGCGTTTGAAGGCGTACTGGCTCTCTGGTCGGCGGCTAGTTCAGCTAAGCTGATGTCGATCTCATGTCCGATGGCCACCAAGGTGGGTATTCGACTTGCAGCCACTGCCCTAGTAACTTGCTCCGAATTAAATACTGCCAAATCCTCTATGCTACCGCCGCCTCGAGTTATGACAACTACTTCAACCGGCGTTCCAGAAGTATTTAAATAGTCTAGGGCTGCAACGATTTGAGTCGCGGCTGTTTCACCCTGCACCGTGACGTCTATTAGGCTAATTTCGATCCCACCCCACCTTTCGCCAAGAATTTTAATAAAGTCATGGTAGGCAGCTGAACCCTGTGAGGTAATTAACCCGATATTGCTCGGCGGATAAGGTAGAGGGCGCTTACGTTCTTCATCAAACAATCCCTCGGCTGTTAATTTAGCTTGTAGTAATTGGGCCGCCCGCTTAAGCGTGCCCTCCCCCTCAAGCTTAATATTTAAGATATTGATATTAAAGCCGTAGAGAGGATGCAGTCTAGGCATGCCACGGACTTTAAGCAACATGCCGTCTTCTAAAGGACCAGGTAATACGCTGATATTACCAAAGAACTTGACGCTGGCTGATTCGTCTTTTAAGTCGAAATATACCCATCTGTTTTTGGAGACCCTAAAATTAGTAACTTCGCCGACAATAGTAACTAATGGATAAGCAATTTCTAGGGTTTGATTAAAAACAGCTACAAAATCACTGACACCAAATATTAGTTCTGTCACAACGGTTGTGAAACTATTGGCTTAGAGTGTAAGTTTCGGTGATAGAAATAATACCCCAGTGGTAATTGAGCTAGCATGTTAACAATTCTGTACATGAAAGTTACGGGCAGGCTAACAGCCGCTGGGATACCGCCGGCAGCTAGCACGGCAGTCATAAGCCCTTCGTAAATCCCGATACCTCCAGGTAAAACTGATATCAAACCAGCAAAATTGGCCACGGCGTATGCAAGGATCACGGCTCCAGGGTTTACCCACTGCCCAAAAGCCACGTAAACAGCATAGATTGCTGCTATCTCAGTAAGATTAGCCATAAAAGCAAATACTAGTGGCTTTTTTAGAACCCCAGGGTTACGACGTATCAGCATATAATTTTCGTGCAGCTCATCAAATGTTTGGCGAGCCGACTCTATGTTGATGGTTTCTGGCTGATGGCGTCTAAACATATGAATCAATCGATTTAAAATACGAGTGATTGAGATAAAGAAGACATTTATTCGATGTTTACTGCCTATTACGTAACCAATTATCAGAGTAACAACAAGCAACAAAGTAGCTACTACCCCGGATACTAAAATCATTACATCACTGGCCTTGCCGCCAATAGCTAGGGCTAGAAGCCCGGTGAAAAGCAGGACTTGAAAGGATATAAAGATTAATATAAAACGCATCATTTGCACTAAACTGGCTCTGGCTGTTGAAATTTTCTCTCCTTTTAGTCTAATACTTAAATAAGAAAACCCGCTAACGCCACCGCTAGGAAATACACTATTTATAAAATTTAGTTCTAGCGAGAGGCGGAACATAGAACGTGTCCGAAAACGCTCGCCAAGAATTCTGAACATACCCTGATAAAGTTTGCCACCACAATAATGATTAAGTAATTCTAGTGGTACTACTAAAAAAACCAGCCATAAATTGACTTTGGAAAGATTCTCATATGTGTAGGCAATTTGATCTCTGACGGCATAGATAAGTATGCCAAGGGCGGCGAGCGTAGCGAAAGTCAGAACAGTCTTCCAGCGCCGGCTGCGTAGTTTCTCGGTCATTTAGCTCTATTATACAGGTATACTAAAAACATGCAGACGGTTATTATCCTAGGTCGCCAGCCCGAGCTTGGCTTGGCAGAGCTCGAAAGTCTTTATGGAGCTGAGCGAGTTAAATCTTTCGGACGCTTTGCCGCCGTAGTTGATCATGAGCCCACACAGATTGATTTTGGCCGTCTGGGTGGTGCTGTCAAATTATGTAAATTATTAACTGAGTTAGACGATACTAAATGGGATGTTTTACATCAATATCTGGAAGAAACAATCCCTAAGCATCTGTCTTCCCTGCCCGAGGGTAAATTGAGATTGGGTCTAAGTACCTACGGAATAAATGTCAACACGGAACAACTCACTTCCAGCGGGTTAGTACTTAAAAGAATGATCAAAGCAGCTGGTCGTTCGGTGCGTTATGTGCCTAATACCGGATTAGCGCTAACTAGCGCGCAGATACTTCATAATCAGCTGACTAGTCAGCTAGGTTGGGAATTAGTTTTTGTCAGCGACGGCAACAAGACGCTGTTAGCCCAAAATATGTTTGAACAAGACATCGAAGCTTACGGACGACGCGATCAAGCTCGACCCAAGCGCGATGCTCGTGTTGGTATGCTGCCACCCAAATTGGCCCAGATCATCGTTAATTTAGCCACCGGTCTTTGTGAAATTAGTGAAGCAGCCTGTGGGCCAGGAGAACCTAAGCATAAAATCTTACTTGATCCCTTTTGTGGGACAGGTGTTTTACTTCAAGAAGCTTTGCTTATGGGTTATGAAGCCTTGGGTAGTGACCTCGAGCCTAGAATGATTGAGTACACTGAGGCCAATTTAAAATGGTTAGGCGGAAACTTGCCCAAGTGGAAACTCGAGGCTGGAGACGCCACAGATTTTCAGTGGCCCAGTTTTGATATATTGGCCAGCGAAACTTACTTGGGCCGCCCTTTTTCTTCCCTGCCCCAGACTATTAAATTGGATGAGGTTATCAAGGATGTTGATACTATTCATCGGAAGTTCCTGAAAAATTTGGCCGGCCAAACTACTTCTGGATTCCGACTGTGCTTGGCCTTGCCAGCTTGGAAGACGCCTCGTGGCTTTATGCACCTGCCAATGCTTGACCGATTAACAGATATGGGGTATACTCGTGCGGTATTTGTTCACGCTGGTGGTAAAGATTTAATTTATCACCGCGAAGGTCAAATTGTTGGCCGCGAACTAGTCGTATTAATCAGGAAATAATATGTCACACGTTAAAGCTGGTGGTTCATCCAAAAACGTTCACGACTCCCCAGGTCAAAGACTGGGAGTCAAACTTTCTGGTGGCCAAAAAGTTAAGACCGGCCAAGTTATCGTGCGTCAGACTGGTCATACCAAACGAGCTGGCGTGGGTACTTTTACTAGCCGTAACTTTACTATCCATGCTGCCAAAGACGGTGTAGTTAAATTTCAAACTCGTAAAGTCCGTCGCTTTACTGGTACTTCAGTTCGCCGAACTGAAGTCATCGTCGAGTAATTTTTATAAATTCTAAGCTGCTTCGGTGGGTTCAGCTACATCTATTTCAGCTTGATACTCAATAGGCACTATGGGGGCCTCTTCTGAGATTGGCTCTGGTTGGTTCGAATTAGTACTAATTTTGGGGGTGGAGCTTGAGTCACTTAGGTCGAGCTCTCGCCAGCCACCGTGGCCTTGTGCCGTTTCACCGCTACCAGCTAATCTCAGCACCTTGGCAATTATAGTTGCAACCGCTAGAGCTGTCATTGCTCGCAACGCATATCTGTTATCAATCGGAAGTTTTTTCTCGGGGTTCATCTATAATCGAATCATGTCATAAACAGCAAAGTCTGTCCAGATGATTGTTAGTTTGGATTTTTGTTTTTTGCTTTAAGATATTCTGGCAACCATTTAGGTTCTTGAATAGTTAGTTTCAATCTGTGTTCGAGTTTGCCGCCTTTGGTAGGCTTTCGAGTAAGAACTAAATAAACAGGCTTCTCGTCACTAAATTTTCCGCTATAGACAGATTTGTAGACATCCCCAACACTATTCAATGGCTGGCCTGGTACGTGTTCAGTTAGCCTTTCCCCGGTCCATGTGCCGTGTATAAGTCCGAGCGTTTGATCAATAACAGACTGTTGTTCTGGATCTAGGTTTTCAGCTTCAATTACAAAGTCTTTACTATTATCCGTTAAGTCGATAGTATTAGGATTCCAAGAAATGGGTATCGACATTTCACCTTCATTATTTCTTAAATAAGATACATTATGTGCTAGTTGAAGGTTTGGAGCCGGAATGTCGACTACAGTTTCGCTCATAAATATACATTAGCATAATACTGCGCTGGTGTCAATTTTAGCTAGATGCCTAGATGCTCTTTTATCTTCTCTACTACGTCAGCGATAACTACTTGTGATTTTACCAAGTAATCATCAACTCCCAGATTTTTGGCACGTTCCCTATCACTGTCCTGTCCAAGAGCCGTTAACATAATAATTTTGACATTGGTAGTTTCGGGTGTATTCCTGAGAATATCTAGTACATCGAAACCACTGACCTTGGGCATCATTACGTCAAGTAGTATAAGGTCGGGGTGATAAGCAGTTGCAGCTGCTAAGGCATCTTCACCGTTAGCAACACGCTTGGTAGTAAAGCCTTCGGCCTGCAGTCTAGTTTCATAAACACTGGCAAGAGAATCATCGTCTTCAACTAGGAGGATTTTCTTGGCATGACTCCTGATATCGTCGGTCATGGGAACGTCTGGTTGACTAACGGGGTGGGCTTTTTCTTGTTGACTTGATTCAGGTTGAGCCGGTTCCGAAGGTTGATCTGTAGCAGGTGTTGTCTGTTCAGTATTTGGCTGTGGTGCGGCTGGGTTTGGGTTGTCATCCATAGGGCTAATGCTAACTTACTTGGTAGGCTTTTTCAAGCTAGCGATAATTAGACCATTAAACAATGGATGGGGACGGTTCGGGCGAGATTTCAGTTCCGGATGAAACTGACTGGCCAGAAAGTAAGGATGGTCTATACCTTCGATAATTTCTACCAATTTACCATCTGGGCTGGTGCCAGCTTCTCTGATCCCCCAAGATCGATACTGGTTTCGGTAGTCGTTATTACATTCGTAGCGGTGGCGATGACGTTCTTGAACCAGCTTTTGACTATAAAGTTTAGCGGCTTTACTGTCTTTGGCGATGATACACGGGTAATTTCCAAGTCGCATTGTTCCACCAGTGTTTTGCATTCCCTCCTGTCCCGACATAGTATTTATGACTTTGTAAGAACTCTTGGGATCAAGTTCACCACTAGTAGCTTGGGTTAGACCAGCATTTCTGGCAGCAGCAATTACGCCCATTTGAAGTCCCAGACAAAGCCCAAGATAAGGAATTTTTTGCCGTAGTGCATACTGGGCTGCCTTAATCTTGCCCTCAAGTCCCCTGGTACCGAAACCACCAGGCACCACGATAGCGTGGCAACCAGTCAGTTCTTTGGCAATATTTACTTTCGATTTTTCTAATTTCTCAGCATCAATCCAGCGAATTTGTACCCGGGAATCGTTCCACCAGGCGGCCGATTTTAGGGCTTCAAATACAGACATATAGGTGTCTTGGTTATCCAGGTATTTTGCCACCAATCCAATAGTAATTTCTGGTTTATGGTTAGCGGTGGCTCGTTTTACTACTTCTCGCCAACTTTTTAAGGCAGGTTTGGAGATTTTAAGATTCAAGTGTCTAGCTATAACTTCAGTGATACCAGTATCTTCTAATTCAAGCGGTACTTCATAAATACTGCTAGCGTTAGGCAGTAGCGCGATAGCTTCCGGTTCAACGCCCGTAAACATGCTTAGTTTAGTCTTGACACTACTCGGCGCTGGTTGTTCGCTGCGTACCACGAGAACGTTTGGGATAATCCCCAAGCCTCTAAGCTCGCGGACAGAATTTTGGGCTGGTTTAGTCTTAAACTCTTGGCTGGCACCAAGGTATGGCATATAAACAACATGTACGTATAAACAGTTTTCCTGGCCAACGGTTTGGCCCAATTCCCTGATTGCCTCTATGAAACTCAGTGATTCATAGTCTCCTACGGTACCACCAATTTCCACAATGTGAACGTCAAAATCCTTACCAGCTTCAATAATGTACTCTTGGATAGCAGCTGTTAAGTGTGGAATGATCTGGACGTCTTCCCCAGCGTACTTTCCGGCTCTTTCGTCTTGAATAACTCTTAATAGCACTCGCCCACTCATTAGGCTGCTACTCTGAGTTAATTCTTCGTCTAAGAATCTTTCGTAGTGACCCAGGTCGAGATCAGTTTCAGCTCCGTCGCGAGTTACAAAACACTCTCCATGTTCACGAGGATTTAGAGTACCAGCGTCAACATTAAGATAAGGATCACATTTCTGAAGATTAACTTTGAGTTTGCGAGCTTTTAAAAGATTGCCTATGGAAGCGGCCGTTATGCCCTTCCCGACACCCGATATGACACCACCTGTAATAAATATGTATTTTGTCTGACGTTTTGGCACGTCCTGCTACCCTTCGCTTATAGGTAGAATACTACCTTAATATAGCTTTAGGGCGCAAGCTTGGAAATATTACTTACTCAAGATGGCTTGAGCGGCAGATAACTGTGGATCGTGACCAGCCTTAATATCTGCGTCACTCAATTTAACTTCTTTGTCCGGGGTAATTCCTTGTTTGTCGATGTTTTGTCCAGCGGGCGTATACCACCTGGCAATAGTTACTTTCAAAATCCCACCGTCCATAAAGCTTTCCAGCTGTTGCACACTACCTTTACCAAAACTTTTAATCCCAAGTAGTTTGGCCACATTGTTGTCGTGAAGTGCCCCGGCGGTGATTTCTGAAGCTGAGGCGCTACCTTCATTAATTAAGACCACCGTTGGTATACCCAATAGAGTTGGTGTCCCAGATGATTTGTAAGTCTTAATCACTGTATCACCGCGCTTTTCTTGCAAGACAGTTTGCCCTGGCTTAAGCCACTCACTACTGACTGATACAGCAGCATCCAGTAGCCCACCCGGATCGTTCCGAAGATCTAAAATTACCCCTTTGACACCGGCTTTTTTAAAGTCATTGGCAGCTGCTTCAGTAAGTTTAGCGGTGTCTTCGGCAAAACGGCTGATTTGAATATAACCAATGTTACCTTTTAATATTTTGCTATTTACGCTTGGAACAGTAATTTGTTCCCTTGTTATAGAGAAATCTAACTGTTTTGTCTTGTCACGAATAACTTTAAGTTTAACAACGCTGCCTTTTGGCCCGCGGATTTTAGTTACAACTTCACTGACAGATTGGCCACTGACAGATTGGCCATCAACCTCTAGAATAATATCTCCTGCTTTTAGTCCTGCCTTAGCTGCCGGGAATCCAATTAATGGTGAAATAATTACAGTGTTACCCTCAGCATCTTTACCTAGTTCCGCTCCAATGCCTTCGAATGTTCCGTTCAACTGACTATTAAAGTCATTGGCAGCCTGGGCATTTAGATACTCCGTGTAGGTATCACCTGCGGCCGCAACTAGGCCTGACTTGAGCCCATCTAGTAATTTTTGTTGATCTAGCTGTCCGTCGTAATCATTCCTTAATGTGTCGTAAACCTGTTCAACCGAAGAGTAATCGAGATTAGCTGGGGCGGATTTTTGCACGCTTTTACGAAATAACTGATCTTTAGATAGAATAATGTGACCACTGCCAATTGCCCAACCGCTCAAGAAAATCAAGCTGGCAACTAACGCATAACTACTAGCTCTAATAACTGAAAATTTCTTAGAAATTCTATCGGCCACTTTCCCTCCTGGCTCAAAATTGTCTCATCCATTATGGCACACATGTTATGCTTAGCGTATGCGAATTGGTGTTGTTGGGAGTATGCACTACACCGAAAAAATGCTTGCTTTGGAGGATAAACTAAACGAGCTTGGACATGATGCTTTCGTGACTACTTTAGCTTCGCCTTTTGTCGGCAAAACTGATGAACAAAAAGAAAAGATTAAGCTAGAACAAAAGTTCCATAAAGATGCTATTCGTGAGTTTTGGCGAATGATGCAAGGAGCAGACGCTATCCTGGTAGCTAACTATGATAAGCATGGCATCAAAAATTATATTGGCGGTAATACACTTATGGAGATCGGCTTTGCCCACGTATTAGATCAGAAAGTTTATCTACTCAATCCTGTACCTGACATTCCGTTCTATAAGTCAGAGATCGAAGCCACTCAACCTATCGTCTTGCATGGTGACCTTTCTAAAATAGTCTAAGGGAAAAAGAGCAACCAGAGCGGTAATTCACTTGACCGCCCTGCGTGACGATAAAAACCGTAGGTTTATCTCAGTTATCGCTAAAAATGAATGAAGTACAGATTACCAGCGCTACGGGTGTTTACGGAATAGGTACCATCTAAGAATTGGTTATATTGACTAACCAGCACTGTTCCATCACTATTAACTGCTTCTACATACATGGCGTGACCATAATAACCGGCAGTGCTAATAGCGACATCACCAACCCTAGCGTGACCGCCATAGTCCATGGGGATACCTGACCGTCTAGCGTTACCTGGCCACTGGTTGGCATTGCCGACCCCGCCCCAGTAAGGCATAAATCGTCCACTTAGAGCTACCTTAAAAGCTGCAAAACTGACACATTCTCGGTTGAACATTCCCCAACTGTCAATAATAGAATCTTGAGGAGCGTAAGCCCAACCGTGTGGGTAACCACCGCCGCCAGGTACACCCTTGGTCATTCCACCAAGAATGCCCTTCATGTTCTCGATAAGTTGTTGGGTGCGCAATTTTGTGATTTCGGCGTTGTTCTTTGTAAATTGCTGGTTAAGAGCAGCTCTTTGGCTTTCGTTCAAGTTAAGCAAATGATTAACTTCGGCCTGTTGATCGTCAAGCTGGTTCTGCATATTTTTTTGGTCGGTGATCAGATCTTTTAGAGTATCATTTTCGGCTTTCAACTTAGCTTTTAAGGTAGTGATCTTGTCTAAGGTATCTTTGATTTTTTGCTCAACCGCGCTGCGGTATTCTTGTTTATCTAAGAAGTCGCTTAGGTTCTTGCTAGAAGCTAACATTTCTAAGGTACTTATCTGGCCTTCGACATACATAGCCCGTATATTTTCACCGAGCAAAGCTTTTTGCTTATCCAGTTCTTTTTGGGCAATGGCGATTTGTTTTTCCAATTTTTGGCTTTTTTGGCTATTGGCATCAATCTGTCGTTGCAAATTATCGATCTGTTGTTGTAACTTGTTAATCTTGTCCTGTAAGCTACTAGCTTCTACGCTCAAACTATCTTGCTTGTGTTGGATGGTTGAATTTTCACCTTGAAGTTGATTTATTTGGGCATCAAACCGGTCAGCCATAGCTAGTGGTGAAATAACAAATCCAACGCTCATTACACCGGTCAGCGCTAATAAGGCCATAGAGTTACCAAGGCGAATAAGACGTTTAGTTTGAACTGATTTTTGTTTTTTCATGAACAGTTTGATCATACCATACCCCTTACCCTTTTTCAACTTTTATGATGTAGTCTGAAGAGCTACAAAACAAACCCTCGTTTTAGGTTATCTGTTTAATCGATTATTTGAAGCTTGTTTGATTTACTTAGAAGTTTTGAATTTGAGATAGCGCCGTGTGGCTACGACTGACGATACGGCACCAATTAGTATACCAATGGTAAGCTGCGATAGCAAAATCAACCAAAAGTTATCTTTCAGATAATCACTAGCAAATCCGATGTCGAGTAGGCCTAGGCTGGTGGCATTAAAAGCCGAAGCTGCCACCGCAAACAGCGTGTTACATAGAACGATAGATAAGACCGCTGAAATAATGCCATAAATTATGGCTTCAACAACGAAAGGCCCACGAATAAACCAACTGCTGGCGCCTAGTAATCTCATAATGGTTAGCTCATCACGGCGATTGAAAACGGCCATCCGAATAGTATTAAAGATAATTAGCATGGATACGGTGGCAAATATAAAAACACCAACTAGTCCTGCTTCACGTAAGAATTTGGTAGCCTTACTAATTTTATCGACTGCCGTTTTTCGATCACCGCTATAATTTGTTTCATCGGACTGAAGTGCCACAATATCTGGTTTGTCTAAATAAGCCTTGAGTTCATCAAGTTTATTGGGGTCTTTGGGTTTAATTCTAATGGTCGCCGGCAATGGGTTGTCGGTTTGGGAAATAGCCACAAGCAAATCAAGATTATTCTGATTTTGTTCTTTATATATCTCCAGAGCATCGTCTTTTGATAGATAAGTAACTTCCTTGGTATTAGGTAGTTGCTTTAGTTCATTAAGTAAATTATCGCGCTGGGCTTCAGTTACACTATCTTTCAAATAAACCGACACATCGATTCGATCAGTAATTTGTTGAACAGTGTTCCCGAATGTGGCGTTAGCAATAACCGAGAATAAAATAATTGATAGGGTTATTAACATTACAGCCATAGCAGCAATAGCAAGAGTGGCGTTCCGCAAAAAATTTTGGGTACCAGTACGAATAATTCGGCCTAGGGTAATTAGCTGGTGCCTCATTTGACTATGCCTTTGTGGTCATAATCGGCATTGGCTCGGTCGTTGACCACTCTTCCATCTCTTAGGGTAATCACTCGTCTTTTCAGACGATTTACTATTTCTTGGTTGTGAGTGGTGAGTAATACGGTGGTGCCAAAGCGATTAATTTTTTCCAAAACCTTTATAACATCCCAAGCGTGTTTGGGATCTAGATTACCGGTAGGCTCATCGGCAATTAATATCTTTGGTTGACGAACAATTGCTCTGGCAATCGCCACCCTTTGACGCTCACCACCGGACAATTCAAGGGGCATGCGTTTTTCCTTGCCCTTAAGACCAACAATGTCCAGAACCTTGGGAACCGTATGTTTAATCTCACCATTGCCATAACCAACAATCTCTAATGCGAAAGCAACATTTTCAAAGACATTTTTATTAGGTAACAGTTTAAAGTCCTGGAAAACTACGCCGATTTTGCGTCTCAGAAGTGGTATGTCTTTGTCTTTTAATTTGTCATAATCAATGCCACCAACTACAATCTTACCGCTAGTTTGACGTTCCTCGCGAGTTAATAATTTGAGCAGGGTGCTCTTGCCTGCTCCGCTA
Organism: uncultured Candidatus Saccharibacteria bacterium; assembly: GCA_964636215.1. Taxonomy (GTDB): domain Bacteria; phylum Patescibacteriota; class Saccharimonadia; order Saccharimonadales; family CAZJQT01; genus CAZWRJ01. Next base: position 43,069 of record CAZWRJ010000003.1, read on the forward strand.
GTACCAATAATAATAACGAACTCTTTCGGCTCAACATGCAGACTAACGCGGTCAAGAGCTGTAGCGCTACGATTATAAACTTTTGTTACCCGGTCCAGTAAAATCACTAGACGTATTATAGCAAAGCGCTTTAGCTAGTAGTTATGTGTTCGAGATAAGCAGTTATAAATTCGTCTATTTGGCCATTAAGAACTTCGTTAGCGGCTGATGTTTCATGTTTAGAACGCAAGTCCTTAACCTGTTTATAGGGATGGAGTACGTAGCTACGAATCTGGTTTCCCCACTCCGCAGATTGATTAGGTCCCTTTAGCTGGCTGAGGTCTTCTAGGTGCTGTTCTTGTTGTAACTGAGCTAACTTGGAACGTAGGATAGCCATAGCTGTTTCTTTGTTTTGCAACTGTGAACGCTCATTTTGTATAGCCACTGTAATATTGGTAGGTAAATGAGTGATGCGTACTGCCGAGTCGGTCGTATTAACGGACTGCCCTCCCTTGCCACCACTACGGTAAACGTCAACTTTCAAGTCTTTGTCATCAATGTGAACTTCTTCAGGACTATCTATCTTGGGCAAGACTTCAACCTTGGCGAAACTAGTTTGTCTGAGATTGTCGGCATTAAAAGGACTTAGCCTTACTAGACGATGCACGCCCTGTTCACCTTTAAGTTTGCCGTAAACAAAAGGTCCATCAACTTCTATAGTTACACTTTTGAGTCCGGCTTCCTCGCCGGCTGATTCATCAATGGTTTTTGTCTGGAGTTTTTGGTTTTCGGCCCATCGACTATACATTCTGAGTAACATTTGTGTCCAATCTTGAGCATCGGTGCCACCAGCGCCGGCATAAATACTCAGGATAACGTTATGGTCGTCATAGGGTTCGTTAAATAACAGTTCTTTTTTTAGGTTATCGTAGTCGGTTTTAAGATCGTTGAGTTGTTTGGTCAGTTCACTGAGCATAGATTCGTCCTTAGTACCTAGCAGCTCGACAACCTCACTGAGCTTATTTTCTAAATTGCGCCAAGCTTTGATCCGATTTTCTAAGCTAGCTTGCTCTTTCAATAGTTGTTGGGCGGCTGGTTGATCTTGCCAAAGGGCTGGATCAGCTGCCTTTGTATTAAGCCCTGCAAGTTTAGCTTCTAGAGCTTTAATCTTAATTCTTTCTAGTGTCGCCACAAGCTCTGACTGTAATTCATGTGCTTGTTTATCCAGTGGTTGCATATATTCCTATTATAGGCTTTAACTTGACCATAGTGGGTCCAGGATAGCGACTAGTTGTTCACGAAGTTCCTGGGGGGCACTACCCAAAAAGCCGATGCCATAGTGAGGCTCAACGAAGAAAGCTTTTGCAATATCAACGATTTGTTCTTTGGTTATTGCTTTGATCCGTGCGGGAATTTGATAATAATCATCGATGTAATCATCAAAGAAATAGCGACCACTGTAACCATTAGCTACCCCACTAACGGTTTGGCCACTACGCTGGAAGCGCCCTAACAGATATTGCTGAGCAGCAGCTATATCGGTATGGCTTATATCACCTTGGCATATGGCTGCTAATTCATTAGCCATGACTGTGAATAAGGCTACGGCATTATCTGCTGTGACTTGACTACCGAACCACCAATTAGCAGCTAGCTTAGTTTGCAGAAAACTAGAGTTCATACCGTACACCAGACCGCGTTCCCTAGCCTCGCCCAAAATACGCGAGTGAAGTGTTTCGGTTAGCATGGTATTCAGTAGCCCAAGGGTGTCGGCTTCATCCTCGCTCAAGCGACGATCCAGGAAGCTATCAATATAAAAGTGGATATTTTCAACTGTCCGGTTAGGAATATGCAATGGTTTTCTTAGACCTTTTGGTCGTTCATCGGGTAGATCAATGCGTCGATCCCCTTTTGATAAATCCATAGTCTCAAGTAGTTCTACTAGCCGCGCTTGTCGGTTAGCTGTTAGTTTACCGGCAATTACAAAACGCATATTCTTGGTGAAATGGGTTTTTTCATAATGCTTCTTTATATCCTCTACCCCAACGTTTTTCATACGTTTCAGGCGTTCTTGATCAGTCAAAACTCTATATCCGTATGCTTGGCGCAAAGCTAAACTGAGGTGCCTAAAATGATTATTAGAACGCCCGGTCATTTCTTCACGTACGTTACCGTATTCGGCTTTGAATTCATCATCTAAAAAGAGTGGCTTACTAATGGCCGTTAGTAACAAGTCGCCAATTCGCTCCCATTCAAAATCGGCGCATTCCGCTTCGTAAGTGATGTCATAGCTACCGGTGCTGGCGTTGCAATAAGCGCCGTTCTTTTCAAATTCTGCCTGGAACGCCCTAGCCCGTGGAATAAGTTCGTTAGCCCCAAGCAGTAAGTGCTCCATTAGATGAGCTACTTCCCATTTAGCTGGTGGTGCTAGAAAATCTCCTGCCCTAAAGTTGACTTCAAGACTCATAACCGTAGCCCCCGGGACGTGGACAAACAAGCCCTGTGCCCCATTCTTTAGGCGATGGCTAGTTACAGCGTGTTTCATCTATTTACGACGGCCTTTTTTGCGTCGTTGGCGTTCAGCTTTACGCGTTTTTTTAATCTTGGATTTACTTTTAGTTTTTTCGGCAGCAACTTTTTCTGCTGGCACAAAATCGGTTTCGGTAAACTCATCAGAATCAATAATTTGATCGGCGTTTTCTACCGAGCGGCGGGCAGCTCTAGTAAGCTCAGTTTCGGCGGGCTCATCAGGGTTGACTGGTTGGGCGTTAAATAGAGCCTTGACCGTATCCTGCCTAAGAGTTTGTTGCATTTGGTCAAACATAATTTGAGATTGTCGACGGTATTCTACTAGGGGGTCACGTTGACCAATGCTTATCCAATGAATACCTTGGCGCAGGTGATCCATGCTCTCTAGGTGTTGCATCCAAAGGTTATCTAGAATCTGAAGATAGATATCGCGTTCGATTTTACGCATTACTTCAGATCCAAAGGCTTTTTCGCGGCTATCGTAAAGTTTGTTGGCTTCCTTATGTAACACCTCTCCGAAGTTCGCAGCCTCACTGTCAAATACCCGGTCAAGTTGTTTATCGTCAAAAGGAAAGAGTTCGCTAACGGCTGTTTCTAATTGATCTCCAAGTGTGAGAGCGGCAGCAGCTAGGGCTTTGGTTTCATCAGAAATATATAGTTTTATGCGTTTTTGAATATCAGCTTCATGTAAGATCTCGCGGCGCATAGTATAGATGGCTCGCCTATGACGATTCATAACATCATCGTATTGAACGACGTTTTTACGAGCGTCAAAGTTGTAGCCTTCAACTTTTTTCTGGGCACCTTCTAGGCTTTTACTAATCACTCTGTTTTCGATTGGTGTCTCATCATCAACACCTAAGCGATTCATAATAGCGGCAATTCGTTCACCACCGAAAATGCGCATCAAGTCGTCTTCGGTACTAACGAAAAATTGAGTAACACCAGGGTCGCCCTGTCGTCCAGAACGGCCTCTTAGCTGGTTATCAATACGTCTTGATTCATGTCTCTCGCTGCCTAAAACAAATAAGCCGCCTAGTTCTTTCACTTCTTCGCTAAGCACGATGTCTGTACCTCGTCCGGCGATGTTAGTAGCTAGAGTCACAGCCCCTCGTTGACCAGCCTTGGCAACAACGGCCGCTTCGTGTTCATTATTTTTGGCGTTTAGGGTTTCATGTTTAACACCGGCTTTAGCCAAAGCCTGACTCAGAGCTTCGTTCTTTTCAACTGATACCGTTCCAATTAAAACCGGTTGACCTTTATGGTGCAAGGCGTTTACCTCTCGCACAATGGCTTTGAACTTACCCGATTCAGTACGATAGATTCGGTCCGAACGATCAAGTCGAACTATCCGCCGGTTAGATGGAACTTGGACGACGTCTAGTTTATAAATTTGGTGAAATTCTTCGCTTTCGGTTTCAGCTGTACCTGTCATACCTGATAATTTGGCGTAGAGTCTAAAGTAGTTCTGAAAGCTAATGGTTGCTAGGGTCATTGATTCCTCTTGAACTTCTACGCCTTCTTTAGCTTCAATAGCCTGGTGTAATCCTTCGTTATAACGCCGCCCTTTCAACAGACGCCCAGTAAACTCATCAACGATAACTACTTCACCGTCCTTGGTAACTACATAGTCTTTGTCGCGATGAAATAAGGCTTGGGCTTTTAGGGCTTGTTCGAGGTGATAAATAGTTCGAATATTTTCGGTCCCATACAAACTGTCAATGCCTAGGATTTTTTCAACATGTTCAATTCCAGCATCAGTTAGTACGACGGCCTTACGTTTTTCGTCAGTTTCAAAGTCAGCATCTTTTTTTAGCTGGCGAGTTACTTTGGCAAACTGGGAATAGGCTGTACCACTAGTAATTGATGGAGCACTAATAATTAACGGCGTCCTGGCTTCGTCGATTAAAATTGAGTCCACTTCGTCGACTATGGCAAAATTTAACTCACGCTGACGCAGTTGGTCGACTTCCCTAACCATGTTGTCGCGAAGATAGTCGAAACCAAATTCGTTGTTGGTTCCATAGGTAATATCAGCCGCATAAGCTTCCTGTCGGGTGCAAGGCTCTAGGTGGCGAAAGCGTGGATCACTATGATTTTTATTTTCAAATTTGGCGTTATAGCGGTAGGATTCATCAGCGATGATGACACCTACACTGAGTCCTAAGAAATCATAAATTTGCCCCATCCAACCAGCATCACGTTGAGCCAGATAATCGTTTACGGTCACGATATGTGCGCCTTTACCGTCAAGAGCATTTAGGAAGATAGGCAGGGTGGCAACTAGAGTTTTACCTTCACCGGTCTTCATCTCGGCTACCTTTCCTTCATGGAGCACCATGCCACCAACTAGCTGAACATCAAAATGTCTTTGATTTAGGGTGCGCGTTGAGGCTTCGCGAACTAGCGCAAAAGCTTCTGGCAAAATTTGATCGAGTGATTTATTTTCTAATTGTTTTTTTAAAATGGTAGTTTGATCTTTTAGTTGTTTGTCGGTCATTTTGTGGAACTTGGGTTCAAGAGCATTAATTTCTTTGACACGACGACCTAGACGTTTGAGCGTCTTTGCCTGGGGGTCACCAAGAATTCTTTTAATTACTCGTTTCACTAATTCCTCTTAGTCAGTTTGGAGTCGTTTTCTGAAATCCATCCCATTGTACCGCAAGTTTTACAGAGATGCGAGGCCATTTAGGGCCCGGTTTTCTAACTATTTCTTTTTATTCTAGCCAAAAGACGCCTATGGATTCTAAGGCTATTATGGGTATCTTTGTATTTTTTTAGCTGGTTTTTTAATTTAGCTTCTACGATATCGACGGCCGCATAGATATTTACAGTCGCTTCCTTGGTGGTTAAGGTTTCTTTTGGCAGGTGTAGGATAACTTCACAGATGCAATTTTTCTTGGCTTTAATCATCTCTTCTTTCAAAAAAACTTCAGCATGTAGGCTTTCCCGGCTATGACGAGATACAAAGCGATCTAACCTACCAAGTTTTTTAGTAGTGTAATCAAATAATTTTGGGTCGATATGTAAATGAACACCGTGAATTTCTATTTTTTTGATCATAGTTTTTCGCGGTTCCCTAAATAAGACTTGAGTACCTCGGGCACCCAGATGCTGCCGTCCTTGTCTTGATAATTTTCGACGATTGCAGCAAGCGTTCGCCCCAAGGCAAAGGCCGTGGCATCGTTAGTGTGGACTAATTCCAGATCGCCACTAGGCCGTCGCAATTTAGTATTTAGGGCTCTGGCTTGGTAGTCGCTCATAAAGTCAGCAGTATGAGTTTCAATGTAGCGTTTTTGTCCTGGGAACCAACAGTTTAGATCGACGCCGTTGGCATTAGGCATTCCGATATCGGCAGTGCATTTTTGGATATACTGATAAGGTAATTTAAGCTGATTAATTAAGTACTCCTGAACAACAATCAATAGTTGGTGCTCTCTTAGCCCTGTCTCGGGTGTACTAAAGACTTCTAGTTCTAGTTTGTCGAACTGATGCATCCTAATCAATCCTTCGGTATCCTTACCGTAGGTGCCGGCTTCACGACGGAAACTGGTGCTGTATCCTAGATAACGAATCGGTAACTCTTCTTCACTTAGGATTTCGTCCATATATAACGTACATAGACTATGTTCGGCGCTGGCATTCAGCCACAAATCATCGCTAGCCAATTTGTAGGTAACTTCTTCAGCATTTAATCGTCCAGAAGCTAAGTAAGGCCTAGTTTTAATCAGAGCCGGTGGTAAAACAGCCTTAAAAGGCGTTGGTTTAAGTTCCAGGTTATTATCGCTAATGAGCTTCTCAACGGTCGCTTGATCAGTAAGAGTATTTATAACGAACTGTACCAGAGCAAACTGCAGCGAAACAACATCACCTATAAGATATGCAAAACGACTACCAGCGACTTTAGCTGCTCGTATCTTATCAAGCTGCCCGGTCATTTGCATAAGCTCCCAGTGATTTCTGGGCTCAAAATCAAAGGGATGTGGTTCGCCGACTGTTCTCACCACTACATTTTCGGTTTCGTTGGCACCAACAGGCACGTTGTCTAATGGCAAATTTGGCACTTGTCTTAAAAGTGCTTGGTATTCTTGTTCGACTGAACTTAATTGGTGTTCAAGATCAGTGAGTTTGATCTTAAGTTCCCTGCCTTGAACAACTTGTTGTTGGTTTGGCTTTTGGCCTTTACTGCTGGCAGTTAGTTGGTTACGTTTTTGTCTTAAGTCTTCTACTTGAGCAAGTAATTCGCGGCGCTTGGAGTCAAACCCCAGTAGCTGTTTTATATCAACGTCGTAACCCTTTTGTTTGGCTTTTTCCTGGACCTGGTCAGGCTTCTCACGGATAAGTTGGATATCAAGCATAGTAGCCATTATAACTTTAAGCTCCGCTAACTGTAAAAACTAAAGTGGACTTTACTAGATTTTGGTTATACTGGTGATCTATAGTGTTCGCAGGTTAAGTTGTAAGGAGTAAATCGGTTATGGCTACAGAGGTACGCATCCACCATGCTCAAACCAGTATTCTCAGGGAGTTATTGTTCCATCCAGAGGCCGGTTATGCTGAGCTTCAAAAACCAACTGGACTAGGTAGTGATCATTTCAATTTTCATATTGCCCGCCTGATTGAGCTTGGATTAGTCGAAAAACTAGCCCGAGGCCGATACCGATTAACGCCTCGTGGCAAAGAATATGCCAATCGTCTTGATACCGACAATAACACCGTTGAACGGCAACCAAAATCGGCTGTCATTCTGGCTCTTGAGCGTGAACATAGGGGCAAAAAACAATATTTATTTCAAGAACGACTGAAGAATCCCTATTTCGGTTTTTGGGGGTTGCCTAGTGGTAAGATCCGATGGGGCGAAACTATAGTTCAGACTGCTGAACGGGAATCCATGGAAGAAACCGGCCTCAGTGCTGATTTTGAAGTAGCTGGCGTTTATCATGAGCATGTTATCCAGGAAGAAACTGGCGAATTACTAGAAGATAAAATTTTCTTTGTCACTAGTGGACGTAACCCAACTGGTAAACTTAAAGTTAATTTCGAGGGTGGCCATAATGAATGGATGAGTTTTGAGGCGGCCGGTAAAAAAGATAAAAAATTTGATAGCTTTAAGACCGAGATTGACATTTTAAGCACCAAGAGTTGGTTGATAGAACGAACTGTTTACTACAATAAAAATTCTTTCTAGTGATGCGGCCACGAGTAGTTATCTCTGGCACCTACCACCGCGATCCAACTGGTTTAAAACGCCTGTTTAGAGAGCTTGAGGTCACAGGCTGTCGAGTTCTGTCCCCTATTGCCCTTGATTTTGAAGACATAACCAAACCAGTGGTTAGTACTAAAAACGAGTTTGATCTGGGTATTAGGGAGTTAGAATTATTTCACCTTAGAGCGATGCGAGAAGCTGACTTTATATGGCTACACGATCCAGCTGGTCATATTGGCCTTAGTACGGCTTACGAGCTAGGTTTTGCCAGTGCTTTATGTAAACCGGTATATTGCTATCAAAATCCGGTAGATGAAATGTTAAGATCCAGGGTTAAGCTAGCCGGTTCAGTTTTTGAAGCCCTGGAGAACTTACAGCTACTTACTTAACTTTTTTGTCGGTTTGATTGCCGAGAGTGTTAGTTTGGTGCGAGCTTTGGCATAGGTGCAAAATTCACAATCTCCACCCATGGCAGCTTTGCCAACGGCTGGTATCGATCCGTCCATGGTACTTTTCATCTTTTTAAGAGTTGGTTCTATCCAGTTATCGTTAGCTTTATAAGGGATTACCTTGGTTCGAAATTCGATGCGATCAAAAAAGCCATCGACGTCCAATCGGCCGTTGGTGTAAATAAAATAGGCAGTATCGTTTACTTTGAAACCATTTTGTCTCAGTAGCCACTGATAGACTTCCATCTGGCGTTTATAGCTAATCTGCCATTCAGCGTCCAGGGTTACTTCTGAAGCTTTGGCAGTAGCCTTATAGTCAACTACTATTAACTCACCCTTGTCGTTAATCCAAACGTCGTCTATAGCTCCAAAAATATGCAAGTTGGTTGATTGGTGAAGTGTTGATACACCCGTGAAGTTAGCCCGCCATTTGGCCAAATCTTGGTGCGCAAATGGCACTGCTTTGATCTGATTATCAACCATTAAAGGGTGTGGTTCGCCCTTAGCCCTGTAGTTGTCGAATTCTTTTTTTAATAATTCATCGACAGCTTTATTGATCTGGAATGGTGGACCATTCGGTCTTTTGATTTTGAGGCGCACATCTAGCCAAAAACAACGCGGACACTGCATAAACAATTCGATTTTACTACGACTAAGTTTAAACACTGTCGTCTGGTCCGGTTGATACGGTTTACTGCGCTCTGACCAGTAATTATTGCCTGCCATGTCAGACTATTGTAACAGGTCGAGGTGTGTGCAGATGCTTGGTTTAGCGCATTAAACCGATAACTAGAACCAGACCAAAACCTAGTTTGGTAGCCAAACTAATTAGTGTGTAGTTTCGCTCAACAACTATATAATCGCGCCAGTTTTTATAGTCTCTCAGGAAGTTGTATTGGTTGAAGGCGTAAAGAACTAACGAGGCGACCAAACCGACAAATAAAGCATAGGTATACCAAGGACAACGAACCATACCATAGATTAAGGTAGCTATTAGAGGCATAGCAAGCAGTACAATCAACACTGCTTTGGTTAGCACTAGCAAAGTAAAAGTAGTCTTACTCCGACCACCATTTAGCTTTTTGTGACGTTCCCCTAACCAGCCAAACATAGCCACTAGAACCATAGTTAAACCAATTAACTTTAGACTAACAACATCTTGGATACCTGATAACAGGGCGATAACTTCTACCATGACAGCTCCAGTAACAGCCAGGTCCAGCCAACGCCAGAAAACTATTTTATTATCAAGGGCTCTTTGATATTTCTTGGGATACTTAAACATATAAAGCAGCGGAACGATGAGTGATAAGACCATGACTGCGACAACTGCCCAACGTAACTGTAAATCCCATAATCTCCTAGAAGCAGAAACCAAAACTGCCGAAGAGTTACTAGCTAGAGCATCTTGTGTTACATAAGGCATAGTAATTGGTAGAGTAGCGTGTTTCATAAAGAACACTGCTGCTAGAGCTAAAAGTCCGAAAACCACTGCACTTACAGTGTGTAGGCGTCGTAGTCCTTTTACTATCGCAAACTTAGACGTTACAGAAGCTGTAGAGTTCTTGGCTGCGACGGTTTTTTTGTTAGTTGTTTTTGATTTTGCCTTCGTAGTTCTTTTCTTGGTTGCCATAGAGAGGAGTATATCACTTTATTGAAATTCACAAGTGGCTTAAACTTAGGGTTGTGAATGAATTAGCGACATTAGGTGGAGGTTGTTTCTGGTGCCTGGAGGCTTACTTCTTGCGTGTCAAAGGTATTATATCGGTTGTATCAGGGTACGCTGGAGGCACAGTTAAGAGCCCGACGTATGAACAGGTCTGTAATGGTACTACAGGTCACGCTGAGGTCGTGCAGCTAAAGTTTGACCCAAAAATCATTAGTTACCGAGAGATCTTGGAGATCTTTTTTGTGATGCACGATCCAACAACCTTAAATCGACAAGGTAATGATGTCGGTGATCAATATCGCTCGGTGATTTTCTACCATTCCGAGGATCAAAAAAAGATAGCCAATGAGATGATTGAAGGTTTTGCAGCAAGAACCTGGAAGGGCCCTATAGTGACTCAGTTATTGCTTTTTAAGGAATTTTACGCCGCTGAGAACTATCATCAAGATTTTTATAATCGTAACCCAAATCAAGGCTATTGTATGATGATTATTGATCCGAAGTTCCAGAAACTACGTCAAAAATTCGCCGAAAAACTGAAGGATTAAATTACTATTGTTTGGCGGTTTTATCTTTCCAATTTACGTCCGGGTAGATAGTCTTAGTGGTTTCATTTATCTCAGCCCGAAGTTGAGGAAATATCACTCCCTCCCTGGCTGAGACGCTTTCCAGAGCCCAAAAGTAGCGCTCGCTATAGCTCCAGCCGGTAGCCGGTGGCATTCCGTATTCCAACATCTCGACAAAATCAATATCTAGCATTTGAGCTTCGGCATCGCCGGCATCTCGCATGGCTTGCTGCTCTAAAAAGCGTTTTAATTGTTCCTCGGGATCATTGAGCTCTGAGTAACCATTGCCCATTTCGGTCCCCCCAATAACTGGATGGAAACGTTGAGTCACCCTTGGGTCGTCCGGGTCTTGTTTAGCTAACGGTGAAATTTGCACTGGCTCATGGATTAACCAAAATGGTCCGGCGGATTCACGGCGGACAATTTTCCAAACGGCGTCCATGGCGCGGGAAACGTTGACATCCCCGTCTAGTTTAACCTTGTGGTCACTAAGAATCGATTTGAGTTGATCAAAATCAGGGTTAAATACGTCGATCTGAAATTTTTCTCGCATAATATCAGCGTACTTAACCACCGGCCATTTTTGTTCAAGATTGACATCAAATTCGCCAACCTTAAACTGTAATTTGCCCCAGGTAGATTGAGCGACTTCTTTCATCATGCGTTCATAGAGTTCCATGGCTTGTTCGTAGTCCTGATAGGCGGCGTAGCTTTCAAAAGCAACATGTTCCGGTAAGTGTTCATCAGAGTAATTTTCGTTACGAAAACGCGGGCCTATATCAAAAACTCGCTCATATCCACCTCCGAGCAGACGCTTGAGTGGTAATTCATGACTTATTCTAAGATAAAAATCTTCGTCGATGGCATCCATGTGAGTTACGAATGGGTTGGCATCAGCGCCACCAGTGGTATGTTCTAGAACCGGTATATTAATTTCAATGAAGCCTTCTTTTTCCAAAAACTCCCGGGTAGCCTTCCAGAACTTGGACCTACGAATAAATCGCTCGAAAACATCCTTATTGACGTTGGTATCCACATAACGGCGACGGAGCCTTTCTTCTTTGTCGGTGAAACCTTCTTGTTCGGTTGGTAATGGTCTAAGTGATTTGGTGAGAATTCGCAAATTACTGACTTCTACGGAAATCTCATTGGTTTGAGTTTTGATTACTTTTCCACTAGCTTCAATGAAATCACCGGGATCAAGCAAGTTGATTTGATCAAAACCTATTTCGCTATTTTTTGGATCGGCTTGGTTAAAGACATCATGTTTTAGAAATAACTGTATTTGGCCGCTGGCATCTTTTAGAACAAAGAAAGCAATCTTGCCAAATTTGCGGGTACTGGTAATTCGACCGGTTAAGTGAACCTCTTGTCCCTGTAGTTGTTCAAAATCATCAGCAACTTGTTTGGTGGTGTGAGTACGAACTGAACGCGCTGGGTAAGGATTTATACCAAGTTTTTTCAGCTCCTCTAGCTTGCGTAGGCGCTCATCGCGCAACTCTTTTAGTGTGGCCATTTACTATATCTTAGCAAGAGCTAGTAAAGTCTGCTACCAAGCGACACTTTTTTATCTGGTGTAATAAGTACGCAATCTTCGTTTTGATCTGGTACGCCTAGAGTCAATACTTCGCTTACAAACGGGCCGATTTGACGCGGAGGAAAATTTACCACCGCTAGCACTAGCTTGTTCTTAAGCGAAATTTTGGTGTAGTTAGTTGTTAATTGGGCGCTGGAGTGCTTGGTGCCGATTTTTGGACCAAAATCAATAGTCAGTTTATAAGCTGGTTTATGAGCTTCTGGGAATTCTTCGACATCAACAATCCGGCCGACTCGAATATCTAATTTTTCGAAATCGCTGAAGCGTACCATTTAGAGTTTTTAAGCGATTTCAACAATTTTATAGGTAGAAGTTTCTGATGGAGTTTTGATTTCGACTTTATCGCCTACGGCTTTGCCAAGCAATGCTCTACCGATTGGTGATTCATCACTGATTTTTCCGTTTGACGGGTCAGCTTCTACTGTGCCTACTACCTGAAACTTCTTAGTATCATGGTTTTTAAGCGTCACGCTGCTACCAATTTGTACCTTCTGGCTGCCTCGTGGCTTATTGATCAGTTCTACGTTTTGTAATATGTGTTCAATCTCACTGATTCTAGCCTCCAATTTATCCTGCTCTTGGCGAGCTGATTGATATTCAGCGTTTTCTGCTAAATCACCAAATTCGCGGGCTGTCTTAATCCGTTCGGCTACAGCCGAACGTTGGGAAATTAATCCAGTGTGTTCGGATTTAAGTTCATTTACTCCGTCTTTAGTAAGTAAAAAGGCTTTCTTCATAATATTTAACTTCTAACCCCTTAATATACTTGTTTAATGCTCCACCGGAATTCAGATGCTGGAGATTATATCAGACTTTACGTCCCTGCCAAGCTTGAAATAACAGATCACTATGTCTTAACCGTTAAGCTTGTTAAGTAATTCTGTTTCAGACAACAGGACACTTTCGTTGCCGCTGCGAGTTTTATATTCGTATTTGCCACCTTTGAGTGTTTTTTCGCTGATAATAATTCTACTGGGTAGTCCGATGAGGTCGGCGTTGGCAAATTTTTCACCGGTTCTACTTTCACTGTCATCATAGAGAACTGAGATACCGGCCTTTTCCAGTTTATCGTGGAGTTCGTCAGCTTGTTTAACAACTTCGCTATCATTTCCCAGCCTAACTAAGTAAACCTGGGCTGGAGCAAGTTCAGCTGGCCAAACAAGGCCCTTATCATCAGCGAATAGCTCAGCAATGGTACCCATCAACCGGCTAATACCAATTCCATAGCAACCAACAATGATTGATTGTTGCTTACCCTGCTCATCGCTGTAATAAACTCCTAAGGCGTCGGTATATTTGGACTCAAGTGGAAAAATATTGCCTACTTCTATCCCCCGCTTTTCAACCAGTTCTGGTTTATTCAGCCCTAGTTTAGCTAAGTTCTCGTCGGTATAAATTTCCTGATTAATAGCGACTTTCTTGCCTTCATGCAGATAAATAGTGTCTTCACCGATAGGGCTAAGGGTTTGGAATTCGTCGCTAAAGTTGGTAGTGAAGTAGCCACCATCAGCGTAAGTTCGATAGGTGATATCACCAATGCCTAGACGCTGGTAGATTTTGTTGTATACTTTAGCAACCCTTTCGTAAAGTTCGTGATGTTCAGACTGGCTTCGAGCAAAGGAGTACATATCCTTCATCAAGAATTCTCGGCCGCGAAGTAAGCCACTTTTAGCCCTCAGCTCATTTCTAAACTTAGCTTGAATTTGATAAATATAGATTGGTAAGTCTTTATAAGAATTAACGAAATCACTTAGGGTGGATACTATCGGTTCCTCGTGGGTTAAACCCATGCCCAGTTCAGCACCGCTGGCTAATTTAGTTTTAAACCAGTTATCGACTTTGGCATCGTCCCATCTGTCTGTTTTTTCAAATAATTCTTTAGGTTGTAGGGTGGTCATCTGTACTTCTTGGCCGCCGATGTTATTCATTTCCTCACGGATAATTCGAGTTATGTTATCAATTACCCTCTTACCTAGTGGTAAGTAAGCATAGACTCCGGCCATTTCCTTATGAATATAGCCAGCTCGAATAAGCAGCTGAGCATTTTTGGCTTTTTCGTCAGCCGGTGCCTGCCTGCGTGTCTTAGTAAATAACTGAGAAGTCCTCATATGAATCTAGTTTACCTGAAATAGCCAACAACATTGAACAAAACTACGAAAGCTAGAGCATTTTTTAGCATATGAACGCCTATACTCGGCCAAAGACTGCCGGTTTTTTCCCGTAAGTAACAAAGCACCACAGATAATATAAAAGTATCGATGGCACCTACCCAAAGCAGACCACCTCTGCCTTCTGGCAAATGAGCACCGGCAAATAATAAGCTGGTTATTAAAGTGGCAGTTATTACTGGCAACTTAGTCCTTAGACCAGTATATAAAAATCCGCGCATAACTAGTTCTTCTACTAGAGGTGGCAGTATTACTAAGCTAATAAAAACTAGTGCCAGGTTGAGCCCGTGAGTAGCAGTGTTGAAACCGATGTCCTGTTGTTGTTTGACGTTTAGCGAGGGTATGAAATGTGTAGCCAGCGATAAGCCGACAATGTAAAGAATAAAATAGCCGACAAAGCCAGTGGCAGCTAGGGCTAAGTAATAAAGTCGTGGGTGGTCAACTCCAAGTTGTTTTATGCTAGTACGTCTGCGATTTAGAAACCAAAGTAGAAGCAGGACAGTTATAGCTTCAAGGATAAAAACAGTAAAAAACTGCACAGCTACACTGGTATCTAGTAGATGGTTAATTTCGGATGGAGTTTTATGAAAAAGTGCTGGGACCAATCCAAAAGCTAGCCCAACTACTATTTGACTAATAATATATATACCAAGTGTGACAATAATAGCTGAGGTCGGGCCGTAGCCAAGCTTAGGCTCAATTGATTCGCGGTTTAGGTTATCTTTAGGCTTCATGGCTAAAAAATACGCTTAATATCAGCAATAGTGACTAATATGAACAACATAACAATTAAAACTACACTGCCGCCAACAATTTTTTCTTCAGCTTGTTTAGTTAGTGGACGACCAAGTAATTTACGACTGAAAAGCATCATGTATAGTCGACCACCGTCTAGTGCCGGAATCGGTAAAACATTCATGATAGCGAGGGCTAGTGATATTAGAGCAATAATAAATAGTACGAAGATAAAGCCCTCATGAGCGCCATTTTTAAGGATATAGATAATGCCGATCGGACCACTGACTTGTTCGCCAGCTTGCGCTTGCCCTGCTTGGCGTTCGATTGTGTTATGCGTTAGCGTCCCGGCTACAATGTAACCTAGACCACTAAGCGCCCGTCCTAGACCCACAAACGTTAACTTGGTGATTTGAGTACTAAGACCAACCGCTACGATCGGGGCAGACCAGGTCGAACGAGTCACTTTATAGCCTTCCTCAGCAGAATAAGCCTGAACCCCTAAATGAGGCACTTCACTGCTCAAGCGAACTGTTTTTTTAATTTCATTACCTTCGTGGACATAAACTACCGATACTATGTCACCAGCTGATGCCTGGGTTAAGTCAGATAAATTATTAGGCGACGTTATTATTTGGTTGTTAATGGACATGATTTGATCACCAGATACTATACCTATTTGGCTAGCTGGACTACCGTCAACTACTTGATCAATTTTGACGACCCCTTTGTTTGAGACATCTTTGACAACTTTAGTGTCACTGGCTACAGTAAATTGAGTTTCACCTGTAGTCTGCTTGGTAATAAGATTGGGCATTCCAATGGCTGCAATGGCTGTAAAAAGACCGATTGCCACTACTAGGTTCATGAAAACTCCGGCCATCATGATTTTAGCTTTGCTTTTAACTGAGGCAGCTCCGAAACTACCAGGCGTTTTATCGGCGTCGTGCTCTCCTTTCATTTTCACAAAACCACCCAGTGGTAAGGCATTTATAGTGAAGTCGTAGCCTTTTTTCATCCGTCTGGACCACAGCTTTGGCGGGAAGAATATACCGAATTCCTCCACTTTTACGCCGTTCAACCTAGCTGCTAGGAAGTGGCCATATTCGTGAATAACTACTAGGCCAATTAGAAGCACCGGCCCCAATATCATAAGCACGATTAACATCGAGTCAATTATACGCTATTTCAGTGCCCGAAACGCCGTTGACGACGAGAATAGTCATCTAGGGTTTGGTCAATGTCTTTAGTGGTAACCTCTGGCCAATATTTATCAACGAAGGCTAGCTCAGCGTAAGCGGCGCGCCACAGCATAAAACCACTAGTTCTTAGCTCGCCGGAAGTTCGAACGAGTAGGTCAACCGCGGGCACTTCCGGATGGTAAAGATGTTTACTTAAGTCTTCTGTTGTTAGATCGTCCGGATTAATTTTTTCCTTTAATATTTGTTTTACAGCGTCAACAATCTCTAGGTGTCCTCCGTAATTCAAGCAAATAGCTAAAGTGCCGCCGGTGTTATTCTTGGTCTTGGTCTCAGCAGCTTCGATAGCACGAATCACTTTTTTTTCTAACTTTTCCCGGTTGCCTAGTACTAGTACACGTATATTATCGTGGTGAAATTCATTAAGGTATTCCTTGAAAGCTCTAACAACTAAACTCATAATAAAACCAATCTCATCTTTTGCACGTGACCAATTTTCAGTAGAAAAAGCAAAGGCGCTTACAAAAGGCACATTCTTTTCTTTTAAGACGTATTTACTTAGTTCTCGTAATCTTTTATAGCCTTCGAGGTGCCCATCAGATGGTTTCAGTCCTTTAGACTTGGCCCAACGGCGATTGCCATCCATGATAATGCCGATGTGGTTTGGTAACAATTTAGGCTCTTCTTTTCACTGCAAAATTAATAATATCGCTTATGAACTGTTTACCATCTCTGGAAAGATGACTTAATTCTACCGCTCTCAAGGCCCGATCACAATAGGATTTGGCTTCATACTGCGCCTGCTTAAGAGCGCCGCTATCCTCTATTAGGGTTTTGACGTTGTCGTGCTCTTGTTGTGTTAGTTTGGTATTTCCTAGGGCATTTTTAATAACAGCTTGTTCAGCTGGTGACGTTTTTTGTAGAGCATGGTACATAAGTAAAGTTCTTTTGCCCTCTTTTAAGTCATCCATATTTGATTTACCGGTCTCACTTTTCTGACCAAAGAGACCAAGTATGTCATCATGGATCTGAAAGGCCACACCAGCTGGTAAACCAATATTGAACAATTCTTGTATTCGTTTTTGATTATCTAGGCCGGTCATCAATGAACCAGTTTCAAAGGGGTTAATGAAGGTATAGTAACTATTCTTGAGTTCATAAAGTCTAAGTATTTGGCTTTTTGATGGCTGATTCTGACTTTCATAAATATCGTCGAGTTGGCCATATGCAGTGGCAGCAATATTCTTATGAAAAGCTGTTGAGGCAGCAATAATATTAGCTGGTTTCTCGCTCACTTTACATAACAGTTCCGAAGCCATATGTTGAGCTAGTAATGCGGTGGTTACTGCCATCATATTAGCTAGGTGTGTCGATCCATTTGATAGTTCTTCAAAAAGCACATGGACTGCTGGCTGGCCACGCCTAGTATCGGAAGCATCAGTAACATCATCAATAATTAATAGGTAATTTTGAATAAGTTCCATAGCCAGGGCCAGATTGATGGCTGATGGGTTTTCCCTACCACCGAATTCTTCATAAACAAAAAGTGCCAAAGCACCACGAACCCGTTTGCCTGGCCTTTCACTGAATTCTTTGAGTCTCGCAAAGGCTTGTTTCTCCATGCCGCGAAGTCCAAGACCAAACGTCGCTTCGTCTGAAGCAAAATATTCAGATAGAGCTTTATTGATCCGTTCTTGGTAACTGGTCAGAAGTTTAGGTAGTGCTGATGGTTGGGACTTAGACATGAAATAATTTCAAAGGTTGGTGATTTCTTGTTCCTTAGTCTTTGCCGCAGCTTCTATATTATTTTTGGTATCATTCATAGCTTCATCGATTTGTTTTTCGAGCCTTTTAGCTTCATCCTCACCTACAGACTTAGCTTTTTTGGCTTTGTCTATCGAATCGAGGGCTTCATGGCGAATACTCCTAAGGCTAATCATTGATTCTTCAACTTTAGAACCCAGCACTTTGACGTATTCGCGGCGACGCTCTTCAGTGAGTGGCGGTATTGGCACTCGCACTAAGCGTCCATCATCAATAGGGTTTAGTCCGAGAGTTGGGTTATCGCGAATAGCGTTGGCTATAGCTTGTAGATTCCCAGGATCAAAAGGTGTAATTTGTAGCAGCTGTGCTTCGGGAGCGGTGACATTAGCAACCTGGTTAAGTGGCATTGGTGTTCCGTAAGCTTCGACTGTGATTCCATCTAGCATACCAGCATGGGCTCGTCCGGTGCGGACCTTTTTAAGTTCGTTTTCAAAGTGGCTTGCAGCCTGTTGAAATTTGGTTTTGGCTTGGTCAACGGCTTGATTAGGATTCATTGAATACAGTATACCCCTAAGCTACTTCAGAATTATCAACTAAGCTATGGTGGTTGATTTCCACTGGTACTTCAGAACATGTATAGGCACGATTTTCGCTTGGGTAGTACTTGCCGTCACGTGTTTCACCTGGGTTTTGGATACGGTCTCGCGCCCTACAGAGTGCAGCAAGCAGTTCTTCGTTGCTTAAAACAGTGTCGTCTGGATTTCCTAACCTCTCACGAATCCATTCTAGTGACCTCTGTTTAGACACCAACGACGGTTGCTTTACAGGTCGCAAGTCCATAATTGTTGTTGCCCAGTTTAGTGCCTTAAATCGGCTTTCGGGTGTTTCTAGAGCTTCCATTGGACATCTTGGAGGTCCAAATGGATCACATATTGAGGTAGGTCGTAAGTTGAGGGCCATGTCTTTTACCTATTCCATTTCGCCAAGTGCCAAACGGTTAAAACGGCGGACCACAATGTTTTCACCAAGTTTAGCAATATGTTCTTTAACTAGATCTCCGACTGTTTGGTCGGGGTTTTTGACAAATGGTTGGTCCATAAGACAGCGCTCGGCAAAATGTTTCTTAACCATGCCGTCAACAATCTTGGCCACCATATCACCTTGCTTGCCTTCTGATTTAACTTTCTCAGTAAATTCAGCAGTGGTCTTGTTTTTTACTTCAGCAGGAACGCTGTCAATTGATACAAATTCTGGTGCGCTGGCGGCAATTTGCATAGCCAAATCTTTTACTAGATTGGTGAAGAGCTCGTTACGAGCTACAAAATCGGTTTCACAGTTCACTTCTACCAGAACACCAATTCGGCCGTCGTGATTATAGGTACCGACCACTCCTGCCCTAGCTTCTCGTTCCCCGCGTTTTTCGGCTTTAGTTAAACCTTTTTTGCGCATAGCTTCCAGCGCCTTATCAAAATCTCCATCAGCTTCTTCTAATGCGGCTTTGGCGTCAGTTAGACCTACACCGGTTAGATTTTTGAGCCTCTTTACATCCTCAATATTGACGGCCATTATTTTGCCTCCTGTTTGACTTCGTCCTTGTCGGGTTTCGGCGAGCTTTTCTCGACTCGTTTGGCTTTAATAGCCTGTCCCTCTTCAACTGCTGAACGGACATAGTCAGTAATTAGTTGAATAGTTTTGATAGCGTCATCGTTAGCTGGAATTGGATAGTCAATCAATGTTGGATCGGCATTGGTATCAACGATAGCCACTACTGGAACACGTAGTTTACGAGCTTCTCTGACGGCATTTATGTCGTTAATTACGTCGGTCACAAAGACTACGCCCGGGCGGGCAGCCATTTCTTTGATGCCACCGTATATGACGTTCATAGCGTCAATTTCTTCCTGATAACGCTGAACTTCAAGCTTGCTGTATTTAGCTGCCAATTGGCCATTTTCCATCTTGGCTTCTTGGTCTTTTAGATATTTAACACGGCCGCCAATAGTATTACGGTTGGTTAGCATACCACCAAGCCATCTTTCAGTAACGTAAGGTTGTTTGGTAGCCACGGCGGCGGCCTTTACGATATCTTGGGCTTGTCGCTTGGTACCAACAAATAAGATTTGTTTATCTTCACTAACGGTAGTTTTAATAAACTCCAGGGCTATGTTAAGTTGTTCGGCAGTTTTTACCAGATCAATGATGTGCGTTCCGCCTCGCTTGGAGTGGATATACTCTGCCATCTTAGGGTGCCAACGGCTGGTTTTGTGTCCAAAGTGAGCCCCGGCTTCAAGTAACTGTTTAACATCTACCTCTGTGGTCATGCTTCCCTTTCTTTATGATTCTTGCTCTTCGTTTGGAAGCTCCGGCTGCCCTTCATGGGTGAAGTCAGAGAGAATCAATTCCCAAACTGCTTATTAAATGACAGGTGGATTATAACAGATTGACACATCTGTAGCAAATGCGTATAATGCCCCGAGTTGTGAAAAAGACCCTGCACCCAGACAATTACCGACCAGTTGTGTTTCAAGATCTCAATAATGACACGACTTTTTTGACGCGTTCAACTGCTCAAACTGATGAAACTATTACGCTAGATGGTGTTGAGTATCCTCTAGTTCGTATCCACATCTCCAGCGCTTCTCACCCCTTTTTCACTGGTCAAGAAAAATTAGTTGATGTCGAAGGACGAGTCGATAAATTTAAAGCTCGCCAGGAAGCCGCACAGGCCAAAGCTGAAGCTATGAAAAAAGCAGCTGGTAAGGTCCGTGCCAAAACCCCAAAGATTGATGAATCTCAAAAAATGGGTTCACTCAAGCCCGGCAAGAAATAACTAGCCAAACCGTAAACCGTCATTAGAAATTCTTCGATTGACGGTTTTCTTTATATACTTAAGGTAAGTGACTATGGAATCTAAAGAACATCAACTCAGGCAGGAGTACCAAAAACTGCAGGCCAAGCTGCAGGATCCTTCAATTTTTAGTAAACCCGAATACCCTAAACTGGCCAAACAATTGAGTCATCTTGAGGAAGTTTTTGTCTTGTATGATGAAAAAAAGCGATTACAGTCAGCCTCTAAAGAAGCATCCGAGTTAGCCATGAGTGGCGATGAGCTGGCAGAGTTAGCCCAACAGGAGCTTGATGAGACAGATACTAAACTTAAAGTCATTGAATCACAACTGCAGGAAAAATTGACCCCTAAAGATCCTAATGATGAAAAAGATGTGATTATTGAGGTCCGAGCCGCTGCTGGCGGTGATGAATCCAGCTTATTTGCCGGAGAATTATATAGAATGTATTGTCGTTGGGCGGAAACTCATAATTACAAAACTGAGTTAATCAGCGAAAGTCCTAGTGAAGCTGGTGGTTTTAAAGAAATAATTTTTGCAGTTCGTGGGGACGATGTCTATCGCCAACTTAAATTTGAAGCCGGGGTGCATCGGGTTCAACGGGTACCGGTTACCGAAAGCCAAGGTCGTATACATACATCTACGGTGACTGTAGCAGTTATGCCCGAAGCCGAGGAAACGGATATCGAGATCAAGGATTCGGATCTCAGGATTGATGTTTTTCGCTCAGGTGGACACGGTGGCCAATCAGTAAATACCACAGACTCCGCTGTGCGTATTACTCACCTGCCGACTGGATTAGTGGTTGCTAATCAAGATGAGAAATCTCAGATTAAGAATAAAGCTAAAGCGATGAGCGTATTGCGTTCTCGCCTTCTTCAAATGAAAATTGATGAAGAAACTAAACAAATGTCAGAATCTAGGCGCAAACTGATCGGCTCCGGCGATCGTAGCGAGAAAATACGCACCTATAACTTCCCTCAGGACCGCATTACTGATCATCGTATTAGTTATAGCCGGTCAAACATACCGGGAGCTCTTAATGGTGATATCAATGATCTAATAGAGAAACTCTTAGCTTATGATCATGAGTTAATAGTCCACGAGTAATTGGTCTATGACCATACAGAACTTCTTGCGTACCAGTACAACCGAATTAACTAAGCATGATGTGTTTACGGCAAGACTTGATTGTTTGGTGCTACTTGAGGACTTATTGAACACAGATCGTACTCAACTACTTGCGAATGGTGACAAAAAACTTAGTGTTGAACAACTTTCTATATTAAATCAACAAATTGAACGTCGGGGCGCCCACGAACCATTAGCCTACATTCGTGGTAAAACGGAGTTTTATGGTCGAGAGTTTGTGATTTCACCAGATACACTTGAACCCAGACCGGAAACCGAGACCATGATTGAGCTGGTTAAAAGTCTGGGTTTTACTAAAGGCACTAAACTTGCCGATATCGGTGCTGGTAGTGGTGCGATTGGTATTACACTGGCCCTGGAAATACCTGGGCTTCTAGTTGATATGTATGAACTGAGTAAACCAGCCATTGAAATAGCCAAAAAAAATATAATGACTAACGGGGTTCAGAATTGTCATATATATAAGAGTGACCTACTTGCTGACCTAAAAACTAACTACCAAGTTATAGTTGCTAACCTCCCTTATGTACCTGATAGTCATACAATTAACCCAGCTGCTATGCATGAACCAAAACTAGCGATTTTTGGCGGTCCTGATGGCTTAGATATCTACAGACGTCTTTTTAGTCAAATAGCGGGTTTAGATCATAAGCCACATTATGTTTTAACTGAGGCTCTGCCCCCGCAGCACAAGGAGCTAGAACTAATTGCCAAACAAAGTGGCTATAAGCAGTTAAAAACAGATGATTTCATTCAAGTATACGAGCTTACTTAGAAGTTTGATCTTTATCGGTTGGTTCAATGATTTCTGGCGATTCAGTTGGTGGTTCATTGGGGGTAGTTGGTTTAGTAGAAACTAGTGACGGGAAATGTCTATGCATAAATTCCTGTTTCTTCAGATAGCGCCAGCCAAAATAGCCTCCTATTGCAAGACCCCCGAGTAAAATTATGAATCCAATAAGAATAGCCCAGCCCCATGGACCCTTAATGAGCTTTAAACTGTTTGTCGGATTAGTTATAAGACTCAGTACTCCGCTTGGTACGTCACCAGCGTTTTGAACACTACTATCAGGATTAGATTTATTATTGTCAGAGGTTTGCGAATCGTGATTTTTTGCCGATGAGCTACCTGAACCACCAGAGGAGGATGATCCAGATCCACCTCCAGATGAGCCGCCCTGGCCAGAATTTACACCTGTATCATCGAGAATAGCTGCTTCTATAGCCACAACTCCGGCATCAATATTTGTAATACCGTGTGATGCACCAGATACGGTTTCTTGGCTAAAATACGGCGTAACTCCTTTTAGTTTGGCTAAATAATCTTGAGCGTGAGCTGGTGCAACGGTAACATCAGCTGAACCAAAGATAAAATGCAATCTGGTAGTTGGATAGTTAAAATCAGTTCCTGCTTCAACACTGTCGGCTTTCCAATCTGGCGCGTAACTATCGTCATGACTCGCACAAGGCCCTGATGACGGATCACGTGGATTATAGCCATCATAAGAACTATCGATATCACGGGCATTAGATACATCATAGTAGTAGTCTTCCTGCCCAGGCAGTCGTTGGCAACCTTTAGCTAAAGCGGCATGAGGTGGACCACTGGTTGGAATAGCGGCGTCAATTATGCTATCTAACCCATAAAAACTGAGTGAAAATGATATTTGGCTGGAACCACCACTGTTACCAGATACACAAAAGCCACATTTACCAATTTTATCGGGGTGGATATTGAGATCTGCGTAAATGTTGTCATGGATCCACTTAATGGCAGTAGCTGGTCTACAAGCTAGTTTGGCTGGCCCCGGCTGTTCATTGCGCCCACTTTTGACCCAACCGTTGGGCCACGCTACTTGAATCATCGTTAATCCCTTGGCCCTCATATCAGATACAACCTGAAGTCTACCGCTGACGCCACCGTCATGTGTCCACCAGTTACTACCATCTGCGCCACTAAACAACACGACTACACCGCGAACGGCGGTGGTGGCCTTACTTATACTCATATAACCGGGGGCGTCAGCGTTTGTACTTGGGCAGCTCACGTTAAACTGCGAACAAGTGGCACCGGAGTCACAATCTGGTGCTCCACTACCTGTTTGCGTGAACGTACCCAGGGATAGGCTACTGGCTTTAGCTTGGCTATGCTTGTTCAAACCAAGTGCTAGTAAGTAAAAACTAACTATGACAAAACAGCTTGCCAGTAGAGCTTTCAGAGTATTTCCTAAAATTTTTGATGGTTTTAATTTAGTCATTTGAAACTTACGATTCGGGCAAAGCTTTAAGGGTGGCTTTTGCGGTCATTTCTTTTCCATCTCTAATAATAGTCAGTGTCACTTCGTCACCGACACTATGCTGACCAATTACAGAAGTGAGATTGTTATCGGTATCTAGTACAGTATCATCAACTTTGGTAATGATATCTTTTTCCTTTAGCCCTGCTGCTTCAGCTGGGCTGCCGCTCATTATTGAAGATTGGCCGTTAGTACTGGGTAATATATAAGCACCTTTGGTGGTGTCTAGTTTAAGCTTATCTGCTACGGCTGGAGTCAATGTTATATACCTAACACCTAAATAGGGTTGCTCGAACGCACCCGTTTTGAGAATACTGTCTATTAAGCCACGAATGTCGTTAATTGGAATGGCAAACCCAATGTTTTGGGCGGTGCCGCCGGCAATAGCAGTATTAATGGCTATAACCTCGCCGTTAATATTTACCAGTGGTCCGCCAGAATTACCCTGATTAATGGCGGCATCAGTCTGGAATAGATTTTGCAGGCTTTCACTACCAGTTTCGTCACCGGCTTGAACGCTGCGGTCAAAACCAGAGATTATGCCAGAGGTTACGGTGTTTTGAAACTCTCCTAGAGCATTACCGATGGCTACAACTTTATCGCCAACTCGAACCTCTGAAGAATCTCCTAACTTAGCCGGCACTAATTTTTTGCCTTTAGTGTCGCCAATCTTTAGAAAAGCCACATCGAGCGAACTACTGGTGTTACTGCGACCAATAACCTCAACATTTTTGAATCTGGTTCCGTCGGCAAGAGTGATATTGACAGTTTTGGTTCCAGCCGGAACCACATGTCGATTAGTTACAATATAGCCATTGCTACTGATGATAATTCCGGTACCGGCGCTTTGTTGAAGAGTTGAAACGGGACCAAATGGACTTTGGGCTACCGCCTGGCTAGTCGTATCAATCGACACCACGCTAGGACCAACCGTTTTGGCTATATTACTAATCAGTTGACTTTCATTAAGCACAACCTGTTGGGTGGCTTCTGTAGAGTTAGCTTGCTGTTTTAATTGAGCCCTGGAACCAAAATAACCGCCGCCAAAGCCGGCCGTAAGCGCAACCATTACGAGTAATATGTATCTCTTGGTTATATGACTAACAGGACCCTTGTTTTTGGTAGCATTCTCGGCTTGAATTTTGGGATCTGCCATTTTTACATTTCCTCTTTGTGAATACTAAAAAGTACTAGGACTCCACTCTGACAAAAGTAAGACAATAGCAATAACGGCTACCATCACAAACACTATCTGACGACGCATAAAAATCGATAAACGATCAGTTTCGCTCAGATAATAGAGACTACCTAGTCCAAAGCCGATTATAGTTAAAAGCAACGTTGGTTGGGCAATCACGCTATAGAAAATTAGCCAGTGGCCAGATAGCCACATCAGAGCAGCTGCAAAATACCCCCAGGTGTGTGAATATAGTGAAGTTCGTGGTTCATCGAAACTAGTGAAAAAGTGACGAGCCGCCAAATAAGCTATAGCCCAACCCACTAGCATCAAAGTAAATAATGGGCTGGCTGGCCAAGCTAGAAATAAAGCCATTAATCCGTAAGTTTGGCCAATGAAAGCCTGAGCTGAGACACTTAGCACGTTCCGACCAGGTTTTATAACAACTTGCCAAACAACGTATAGAGCCGCCCAGAATAATTGCCAAGAACCACTGTGGCTGTGTGTCATGAAAACTATAGTGCTAAGCCCGACTATTAGATCAATGGCATTGGCCCGAATATTTGCTGGCCAAAACCGTGGTCTTACAGCCAACATCCGCCATTTACTAAGTAGTAGTACAGTGACCGCTAGTGGTACTACATGAATCCTGATCAGAACATAGATAATTGCTGGGACCAAAGCACTTAAGAATATGTGAACGATGTGTGCAAAGCCTTTGGTAGGCTTTACTTTAAGTGCCAGTGTTCTCATTTTGCCCTAGTATTATAACAAAATCGGCGAGTCCAGGGTCTATTTTAGTATCCGGTAAACTGGTTACGGCTGTAGTTTTAAATCGCTGTTCTAAATAATGTTGAGTGTACTTATTTAAGCCGTTTCTTAGATCAACTAGAATAGTTTGAGAATAGTTGTGGGTCGGGGCGTCTTTAACCCCAATAATGTTATAACCGTAAGATTTGAGCTCAGTTTTCTTAGTTGTAGCCAGACCAGCAACACTAGTGCCATTTAGGATTAAGATTTTGGCGTTTTCTTTCGTAATATGGCCATCAATTAATGATTTACGCACGAATAGTCTAATGGCGTCGTAATTGAACAAACCGGCTCTTGGTTCAACTACAGATAAGCCATTAACTCCGCCGGTTGTTAATAGGGCATTTGGTGGTGTAACCATATCAAGCGAAGTAATGTTTGAGGAGGTAATTTGTGAGCTGATGTCACGTAGCCTCAGTAAATTATCTAGTGACAGATCGGTGTAGACGTTACTACCTAGGCTCGATAGTAAATTAGATACTTTTAGTGGATTAGAAAGAGTGCCCAGACTAAAGGCTTTGTCTTTAAGTCCTTCTAACAACTGTCTTTGCCTCTGGCCTCTGGCGAAGTCTGAACTAGTCTCCCGCGAACGAGCGTAAAGCAAAGCTTGCTGTCCGAGCATAACCTGTATGCCTTTGGCGGCAATTATCGGGTTATTGTTGTTTTCCCAGGCTATACTTGGGTCATACAGCTGTTCGGTCACATCAATCTTAACTCCTCCTACAGCATCTACGGCTTGTTTGAAGGCTGAGAAATTAACTACGGCGTGATATTGGATGGGTATACCAAGAATCGGTTGCAGGGTTTGATCTAATAAGGCTATGCCAGCGCGCTTGCGAGTAGTAATTGATTTAGCAGTTGACTCTTCTTTACCGTAGGCATAGGCAGCGTTAATTTTTTGTTGACCGTGGCCGGGGATATTAACCCATAGGTCTCTAGGAATACTTAGTAGAACTGCTTTGTTGTTAATTGGGTCAATGCTAGCCAACAGAATAGTATCTGTTAGGTCTGGGCCATCATGGCCACTACCACCAACCCCAAGTAGTAGGATATTGACCCGACCATCGCCTTCACCATTGAGTAAGTTAGGGTCGGCGTTTGGGTCAAGGGCTGCCGCATTACCACCGCCGTTTAGTACGTTATGGAGACCCCATATACCTCTACCAAACAAGAAACCAAAGATAAGTAGAATAACTACGGCGGAGCTAATTAATCCTTTTTTCCAGGTAAAAGGCTTTAGCCGAAGTTTTTTCCATATAGTTTTTTTAGTTGGTTTGTCCGGCGCTGGCTGTAAATTCAGCTCTATTTTTCCGTCTTTTCGACGGTGTGGGCTACGTCCTAACGGACGAGCATCTGTTGATTGTAGCTGAGGCTGTTTAGCCGGATGAAAACCATCAGATAATTTAAAATTATCTAACCGGGTTCTAGCCAGTAGTTGATTACCTCTTTCACGAATATTAGACGTTCTAAGCCCACTGGCACCCTTTCCTGGGTGGAGATCAGAAACAGATCCCGAAGTGACAATACCATCAACGGAATTAAACGGGTCTTGAGCAGATGATGAACGATGTTTTTTGGTCATATAAAGCTAGCTAATAGTATAACGGTTATGATTACAAAATAGAATGTGTGCATGGTCTGACAAAGTACGCTATAGTGGTTCAGACATGCAACAAGATAGTATACCAGCTCAGCCTGTTGTGGCAACCACTAGCGAGTCTGGTTCTCCTCGAAAACCATCTAAGTGGCAAAGTTTTAAAGGTGTTGCCTCAACTGTTGCTATCTTGGTTGCTGCACCAATAGTAGCATTAGCTCTAACAGCATTTGTTTTTCAATCTTATGAAGTTGATGGCCCAAGTATGGAAACAACTCTGCAGAATAGTGACCGCTTAATTGTATGGAAGCTGCCCAAGACTTGGTCACGGATTACCGGTCACGAATATGTTCCTAACCGTGGTGATGTCATAATTTTCGTCAAACATGATCTATTCGAAGCTGGTTCTTCAAGCGAAAAACAACTGATAAAAAGGGTAGTTGGTCTGCCTGGTGACCGGGTGGTAATTAAGAATGGCCACATCACGGTATATAACAGCGAACGCCCTAGTGGTTTTAATCCAGACATTGGGCATACTATTGCCTCACCGACGATTGGTAACGTTGATCTTGTTATTCCCGAAGGCCAGGTTTATGTCTGTGGCGACAACCGGCCAGATTCACTAGATTCACGGGCTTTTGGGACGGTATCGGTTAAGGACATCGTCGGCAAACTAGAGTATAGAATTTTCCCAATTAGCAAATTTCAGAGCTTTTAGCCGCTGAGTTTACGGTAGAGTTTTTTTAGATCAGCTTCGTCTTTAAAGTGAATTTCAAGTTTCCCGCCACTAGCTAGTCGCTTGATGCTAACTTTATGGCCAATATTTCTAGAGAGTTCTTTGGTCTCAACTGTTTCAGCACTTAATTGGCGCTTAACCGTTTGTTTGGTGGCTTCGCCTCGGCGGTGGGCTATAACAAATTGCTCAGCTTGGCGGACAGACCAGTTTTTACTCTGAATTGATTTTAATAGTTCAGTTTGCAACTGAGGGGCATGTTTGAGCGATAAGATCGCCCGCGCATGGCCTTCAGTAATTCGGCCTTCAGCTAGAGCAGCTTGCGCGTCTTTGGGTAATTGCAGAAGTCGCACAATATTATTAACGGTTGTGGCCGCCTTGCCGAGTTTGTGGGCGATGTCTTGGTAACTTATATTGAACTGACTATGTAAGCGCTCAATTGACAGGGCTTGTTCCAGTGGCGACAAATCAACTCTTTGAATATTTTCAATTAAAGCAATTTCTAGTTTTTCTATTTCAGCCTGATCACGAACGATGGCTGGCATATGTTCCAAACCGGCTTGCTTGGCAGCTCGCCAACGTCTTTCGCCAGCAATAATTTGATAACCACCCTGGCCTATCGGTGCCACAATAATCGGTTGCAGTACTCCGTAACGTTTAATAGAGCTGCTCAGTTCGGCCAGGGCTTGTTCATCAAAGTGTCGTCGAGGTTGCTTGGGATTAGGTTGAATGTTTTTGATCGGTAGTTTTTGGATTCGATCTTCACTCGAAAGCAGTAAATCCGGATTAAAGTCACTCGGTAGTAAGCTTTCTAGTCCCCGCCCTAATTTACGTTTTACTTCAGCCGACACGTTTTAATACCTCCCTAGTTAGTTGCTTGTAGGCGCGGGCGCCTTTACTCCATTTATCATGTTCACTTATTGGTCGACCATGACTAGGTGCTTCGGCTAGTCGAACATTACGTGGTACGACCGTCTCAAATACAGAACTGGAGAAGTGTTGTTTGAGTTCATCAACTACTTGATCAGACAGGCTGGTACGTTTGTCATACATAGTTACTACCATTCCCAGTAACTCTAGTCTCGGGTTGAAACTTTGCTTAACCCTCTGAAAGACCGAGAGTAATTGTCCGAGTCCTTCCATAGCATAATACTCGGCTTGAACCGGTACCAATAGCCAGTGGGCGGCTACCAGGGCATTCACGGTTAATAGACCTAGGGCTGGTGGGCAATCAATAATAATAAAGTCGTAATCTAGCTGGGTCATATTCTTTTGAAGTCTAGTTTCACGATCTGTTTCATTGGCCAGCTCTGTTTCGGCCGCTGCCAGGTTAGCGTTAGCCGGGAGAACATTAACGCCGATGGTTGTAGTCTCCAAAATCGCTTCTCTAGCGGCTGCATTTCCTAATAGCACTTCGTAAGTACTACTAGCTAAGTTATTCTTATCTAGTCCCAGACCACTGGTAGCATTTCCCTGGGGGTCGGCATCGATGATCAATACGTTTTTACCGCTTTTAGCCAAATAAGCTGCCAGGTTTATGGCAGTAGTGGTTTTACCTACCCCGCCCTTCTGGTTTAAAATGGCTATAGTGTGACTCATTTTTGTTACCCTTCACTCATCTACTCTTAAGCCTATCATTTCACGCGTGAAAAATCACCTATCTCAAAAACATTATCTATTTATTGAATTGGTACTATCGTGCTAGTAAATAATTGCTAGGAGCACTTATTTTATCTATATCAACTTTAATTAAACTTAATTGAGTTATATACCTGGTCAAATATATTATTGTTCAACTCGTTGTATTGTGAACTTTTGGCTTGCTGGGCTAAATAGAAAGCCGTGTCGTCGTCTTTCATTACTACCTCAAAACGTTGTTTGAGTCGTTCCCCATCACTTCCGTCGTATTCAAATAATATCTCCCCCGTTTTGTTGCCTTGTTTATTAACACCCGTTTGAGTTGCTGACTGACTATAACCAGGGTAGGCCTGGGGTAGAGCCCTTTGGGCGTTGTTATACACCATATCAAAGGCTGTTTGTTTGGTTAGGGTGCTGAGTGCTCTAAGCCCGCTCTCGTACTTCAAGGTTATTTTATAAGGTTGGCTGCCATCGTCAGTGGCACGGAAAATGATCTTGTCCTTGTTATCCTGATCACTTAGCTGGCCAAGCGCAGCATCAGTCGGGTACTTCAGGCTCGTTCCGGTTACTGGATCATTAAACAGCGAGAAGTGTTGCCTATTCATATTCTTATAGATCAAGAAACCGATTGAGATAATAAGCAACAAGACTACAGCCAGTGACCAAATCCACCGTTTTTTCATACAGTTATAGTATCAGACTAGCTAGTTGTTGGAGTTTGAAAGCGTTACCCAGCGATCGTTCATGTAAAGAAGTGTTACGCTGTCATTGGGGCCCAGCGTTAGTGTACTGCCGCCAGGTAGTTGAACCACTCCAGCCGAATTGGTAATCGTAAAGGTGTCTTCACTGGCGTCCTGTTCGTTATTAGTGATTATCAGTAGTTGTCCGTCCTTAGCTCCGGTTTCGGAGATTGTCAGGTCTGGCACACTTCCGTCGGCCGTCTCATCAATATCAACCCGTACATAAGTAGCTGACGGTGTTAGAGAATCATTGGCTGCGCCGTCATCAGATAGAGTTAGAGATTGGGCGCCAAAACTGAGTTTATCTTCTATGAACAGACTGGCACCACTACCAGTTAGTTCTACTCGGTTATCAGTTGCAGCATCATAAGCTAGTGTGGCGTTCTGACTCAAACCGAGCACCAGGCCATTGTTATCACCGACGTATATGGAACTGAATTCAGCTGAAGTCGAACCGAGGTCAATTGTACCAGGGGCGTTTGGCAAGATGTTGCCGCTGGTGGTGATACCTGTAACTGCCGTAATCGCACCCGAGGAATTAACCCGGAACAAGTCACCACTTCCAACAGTTAACAATGCTGCCGGGCTGGTGTCGCCAATCCCGACATTACCGGTGGAGTCAATGCGAAGTCGTTCGGAAGCACCAGTTATAAATCCTAGTTCATTTGCGGCAGCCCTGTACATACCAGTGTCGCTGTCGCTAAAGAATCCGAATCCTGGAGTAGAACTTGAACCATTAGGAGCCAGGAATCTACCCTGGGGATCGACTGAAGAAAGACCGGTACCGCTGCTATTTTGAACCTGTAAAAGAGCTTCTGATTGAGAATTGGAAAACTGTTGTAACACTATGCCCCTGTTTGCATCAGCGCCAGTATTTATGAATAATTGAGCAGTGGCGTCGCCAGCCCCAGTAGTGTTAATCTGTAACTTACTTGTGGGCGCTGTTGTGCCAATTCCTAGCTTTCCGGACTTATCAATCGTATCCAATACAGCTCCAGTACTATCCTGAATCTGCACTAGATCAGCTGTTTGAGTTACACCGCTGTTGGGTCTAACGGCCAATGCAACATTACCCCCGGATCCGGTGTACAAAGTCAATTGTTGGCCGGATATCTGCGTGAGTCCACCGATCGAGCTGTTGTTGTTCGCAACTGCCAGGGCACCCGCTGGACCGACCCTAAACAGTGTTAAGCCACCCGAATCCTTGGCCTCAAATAAGTTGGCGGTTTGGCTAGAAGCAGCTTGGATGAATATTCCGCGATTTGAGGCTGCGCCAGTGGTGACTGATAACGTATCGGAAGATCCAGCAGCCAAGCCGGTAAGGCTAGTGGCACCGGCAGTGACAGTAAAGCTATCGGTTGCCGCTACCGTGGTGTTGCCGGTTAGACTTATACCCCCTGTCCCTCCTTGAATTGTAGTACTGGAGGCACCATTGGTGTTGCCGATGGTTATTAGATCTTTGCCGGTCCCGGTGGCTGCATCACCTATTTGAATAGTCTGAGTGTTACCAGTTGCCACGGTGGCATGACCAATGTTTATGGTCTGGCCAGCCGTGGATTGACCGAGGGTGATAGTTCCTGTTTGCACGCTGCCACCAATAGTTATGCCATTAAAACCTCTTATATTGGTGGTTGATGAGGCTTCGTTAGAGCCAAGGGTTATTGTTTGAGTAGCTCCACTTGGGGTACCGATAGCTATTGTGTGGGCAAAGACGCCTACAGCCCCTATATTTATGGCACTAGTATCATTTACCCCAATATTAATGTTCGCACCGGCAGATAAACTTACGACGCTTGAGGCTTCGGTTGAGCCAAGCAAAACTCTTTGTGTAATAGTGTTGTCATTGCCGATTCCTATGGTCCCGCTTGCACCCGCTTTAATTGTCACGGCTGAGGTGCCGGTGCCACCTTGAATGTTGGTCGTGCTAGTAGTGAGAAGATTACCAATCTGGATCGTATCCGTAGAGCTACCTGTGGCATTGTTGCCTATGCCAATAGTCTGAGCGATGGCACTTGATGTGGAACCAATCTGGATAGTCGAAGCCGCACCGGTGCCAATATTAATCCCACCACCACCAAGTATGGTGGTGATTGTTGAAGCGTTAGTGCTACCAATTGCAATTGTATTGGCGTTAGTCGTTCCCAGGCTCAGAGTACCTGAACTTGCAGCTTGAACCGAGACATTACCTGCTGAAGTCAACACGATGCGGTCTGTACCGTTTGCTCTTATGTTCAAATCATTACTATCATTAGTCCCTAGAACACCTGTAGCTCCAAAACTATTGCCACCTTGAACGAAAGCCGTACCAGATAGACTTCCAGTGCAAGTTGCAATAATGTTGGACGAGTTACGGCAGAGAAGCGTAGATGTATCGGCTGTACCAAGAGATGTTATAGCCGTGCCTCCTGCACTTCGTAACGTTGTGGTACCGGCTATGGTTGAACCAATATTAACGTTAGTAGTGGAGCCAGATGTGGCCGATGTACCAAGATTAATCGTTTGTGTACTGCCATTGCCGGCACTGCTACCTATGGTTACGGTGTTGGTTGCGGTGGATCTACCTAATGTTAAAGCCCCCGTAGACTGAGCGGTTCCGCCGATCAATATATTGCCAGTTGTGGTATTTGTGCCGATAGTGTAGCTTGAATTTGCCACACCATTTAGTACAAAATTTCCTGCTCCTACAAGCAAAGTAATCGCACTGGATTGATTGTCGCTTCCGATTGTTATAACGGAGCTGCTATTACCACTCCCTGAACCTCCCTGGTTACCGATATTAATTGTCTGGGTTTTAGCATTACCTTGAGTTGCATTGCCGATATTAATCGTGTTGGTGTTTACGGATTGGCCAAGTGTTATTGTTCCATTGTTTGTCGTGCTACTACCTATGGTGATATTGGGCGAATCGATAGTGGTTCCAATTAGAACGTTGCCATTGGTCGCGCCGGTTCCTGCATTTATCGCAACATTGGCGCCAGTGGTAGTACCTGCCCCGCCGGTTATATTCACCGCCCCACCCGTGGTTGTGCCTACACCGCCGGTTAAGTTAGCAGCACCTCCGGTGGTGCTTCCTGTGCCACCTACTACTATTGCTGCCCCGCCAGTTGTGGTCCCTGTTCCACCAGTTAAGCTGGCAGCACCACCAGCTACAACTCCGGTGCCACCAATTATAGTGACTGCTCCTCCAGTGCCGCCAGTGTCAGTTTCAGCGCCACCTTGCAAAGTTAGCGATCCGCCGGTGCCACCAACCCCGGCGTAACTACCCGGCTGAATTGCCAGTGACAATGCTGACGCAAATGAACTATTCCGGGTTGCAGTGGTTATTTGAGTGCTAGTTACGGCAGAGGCTGCATTCAAAGTTATGGCACCAGCAGAACTTAGTGCAAAAAGGTTGGTACCGCTATTATTTTGAAAATCGACAATATCTGCAGTTTGCGATGAAAAGCCTTGAACGATTAAACCAACGCCAGAGGCATTTTGGCTATTAATGAAAGCCCCGCCATTACTTACTAAGCCTTGCAACCCAGATGTAACGGGAGTTGTAGAGTTATTAGAAGCGGCGACTGTAACAGCTGTGGTGTGAACATAGACGCCTGGAGTGCTGGTTTTCTCTAACTGGGCTCCCCATGCTTTAACTGTTGCGCTACCGCCGGCTGAGCCAGGATATATAAGCACCTTTATAAAGCCAGTGAACCCATTGGTATTCTCGGTGACCGAGAATCGTTGCCATGAACTAGTAACTGGGGCCGAGGTCTCTGCACCTGTACCACCAGTTGAACCATCGATCTGCAATGATGCCGATGTTGGAGCGGTCGCTTTTAACCAGACACTAAATGTGTAGCTGTTGTTAGTCGGTACAGTTGTAGTAACCTGGGAAACCGAACCACCGGAAGCGCTGTCGGCTAATGATTCAGCTGTGGTATTGCCATCAGGAGATACAGTAGAGTCGGCACTTGGGGCGGATACATTAGTTTTAGTCCAACTACTATTATCAAAGGCTTCGCTACGAACAAGTAGGTTGTTATAGCCACCGAAGCCACCAAAAGGACTTATGTAGGTCCCTAGCGTTTGAATGTTGCCAAGACCCGATATGCTGTAGTAAGGGTCCGTTATAGTTACCGAACCGTTTAAGTTACCGATTGTTGTAATCCCACCTGACGTATTGATGTTGGTAGTGTTGCCATTAATATCCGTTGTGCCATTTACACTACCGATTGTCACCGTATCGAGAACAGCAGTACCTATACTAATGGCTGTAGTCCCCCCACTACCTATGTCTATACTGGCGGTACCGGAGTTTATATTTAGGTAGCCACAAGAGCTACCTACACAGACATTGCCCAAAATATTTGTCGTGCTACTGTTATTACCGATGTTTAGTGTTGTTGAGTTAGTCGAACCAAGATTGACGGTCCCCGCGCCAGTCGTATTGAGTGCTAGCGTACTGGTGCCATTTGCCTGTACTGTCAAATTGCCAGTACTGGTAGAGATAGTAGAGGCTTGCTGGAACTGTAAGTTACCGGTCGTACTTAGTACTAGACGGTTCGTGCCAGCCGTTCTAAATGCTAGGCTATTGGAATCGTTAGTTCCCAGTACGGCTTGAGCAGCAAATGAGTTGC
This sequence comes from uncultured Candidatus Saccharibacteria bacterium, assembly GCA_964636215.1. Lineage (GTDB taxonomy): Bacteria > Patescibacteriota > Saccharimonadia > Saccharimonadales > CAZJQT01 > CAZWRJ01. The sequence continues at coordinate 78,536 of CAZWRJ010000003.1, forward strand.
CCCCTTGTATAAAGAAAGCACCGGCGCCCGACGTAGTACAGGAAGCTAGCTGACCAGAAGTATTACGGCAAACCGGCGATGCCGAGTCCGTTGTACCACTGACGTACGTCACTACCCCACTAGCACTAACTTGGAATGCATTGCCTGTAGCTGCGGTTAAGGTACCTGAGATATCTACATTTCCGGTCACGTTGGTATTATCCTGAAGCTCAATGGTTCCAGTACTGTTAAAAATTATTTGGTCAGCGCTAGTCAAAGTTATATCATTACCAGCTCCATTACTTGTTAGGGTACTGGTTGTTCCACGCAAAGTTAGAGACTGTCCAGTAGCACCTACCGTAAATGCTGCGCTTGGGGTTATGGTATTGACCCCTAAAACACCCCCAATTGTCGTGTTGCCGCTGCTCGCAACCGTAAATTCATCGCTACCGTTAGTCTGTAATTCTATAAGATTTGCACCACCAGTGTTGTTTATAAAGATACTTGGGTTTGCACTATTATTTTCCTGAGCTTCGGCAGTCCCCAAGCCATCATCAGGAGCCAAAAGTACTGCTTGTCCACCACCAGAAGCACAAGTTATAGCTGTAGTACAGATAGTCTGGCCGGTTGAACCCGTTGTCGGGAATATAAAGTTTTTCCCGTTGGCACTAAAAACTATTCTATCGCTACCCGCATCAATGGTAATGTCATTACCCGCTCCAGTTTGTAATAGATTGTTTGCTGTTACTGTACCACTGGACCCAAGTGTTAGATTTCCAAACTGCACATTGGCCGAGGAGTTCAAGTTTTGAGGCGTGCCAAGCGTTATAACGCTCCCGGAACTATTTACAGACACTTGGTTGGCCGTACCTTGTATGGTTATAGAATCACTTAGGCCGTTAACAGTGGTAGTTATGCTCGCCCCGCCTCCGCTACTGACAACCTTGGTTATAACAATGCTAGTTGGTATGTCAACGCTGTTCACCGCCGCTTGAAGTCCTTGGCTGGTAACAAAATTACAATTATTACTACTGAGACAAATCGTACCCGAGGAGTTCGGCAGCAAATAATCACGATCAGCCGTCAAGTTGTCTAGTTTCGTGCTTGAGGTAAAATCTCCTTTTGTCACCTTTAATTCACCGGTAGAAACAATGTTTCCGTTTACAACTAACGCTGCGGTGTTGCTGTAGGGGCCATTGGGGGTGAATGAAGTTGTTGGAATGGATACGTCTTGAGACGGAACATTGTTCAAAGCTTGTTGGTTGGTATGGTTCGTTTTCCTGATCAATAAAGCAAGGGTTATTGTAGAGATTAATACTACGATAAAAGTGATGATCAGCGAGACAATAACTGCTCGGCGCTTGGATAATAAGTTTGACGGGACTTGTGGTTGTGATGTAGTGACTTCCTTAAATGTGTTCGTTTCCAGGCTAGCATTTGGGTCTTCAATAACACTAGGACCACTTAAATCGGATACATACTTAACAGATGTCGCTTGGTTAGCGACTGGAGAAGCGCTATTGACAGAACTGGCTACAGAGTTTAACCCCTGTTGACCTAGTTGCGGGTCATCCATTATTTGTTTTGTTTAAGGTTTTTATTTGGGTACAGCCAGAATCAGGCTACAATATCCCACATCAATCATATTCTCGGGGTGGACTTTTCTCAACTCTTTTGAACTAAATACTAGTTCAAAATTACCTTAGATGTGGATAACTTTTTAGACCCAGAGTATGCCGTATATGGCCGATAGGCCGATACCTAGCACGAAAAAGGTAATGATCAAAACCCTGAATAGTTCTTTTCTGATTATTTTATTAGCTAACGGATTTCGGCCAATAGCAGTGATAGCACTAGAGACAGCACCATAGATAATGCTGCCCTCAGCTATTAGTACGATTACGAAGATAATAAGAGCAATTAGGACTCGGATTTCGGCCACTTCTCTGCCGACCAAAAGACGGCCAACCTTGGCCAAAGGACTATTGCTTTGGGCTGTGCCGCCACTAATGGGGCGATAGTCTAGATTAATCTTCATAAGATTGACTTTGGTATCAGGCGCCCCGTTATCATTGCTTTTAGTTGGGTAAGCAGTGGCTGTCGCATCCGGAAAATCCTCCAAGGCTGTCCCTAAAACAACCGAGCTATCAGTCGCTTTCATAACAATACCCTTAAGGGGTGAGATAGACACTTGGTCACCCTTTTTGATTTGACCGTTTACATCACTGGCAAAAACCGAGACTTCGCCACTACTTTGGACGTAAAAATCATTTTTTAGAGAAGTAATTACTACCAAACTATCATCTGGATTAGTGGCCACACCAAGTATTCTAGTGACGCCTTCTGGACTGGCCCGTTCGACTTCGGGTTGGTCACTGTTGCTGTTCTCGCTTAGCTGTACAACCATACCGAGCCTAAGATCGCTGTCAGATGAACTATAACCTTTGGTCAGCGATTGATTGTCCGCTAGGCTGTGGCCGGCGACAACTAAACAGATAAGCCCTAAACAAAGTCCTAGAACGGCTGATAGCTTTTGAATTTTTGAGAATTTCACCATTTAATTACTCAATTTTCGTTGTTCAAATTAAGCATAAGTATGAACTGGACGACCCATAAATACAAGGTTGGCCTCAGTGTTAGACTCGAACGTGTTAAACCGTAATCTTGGTGATTTTAATCTTGGTTTGGTGTTGACGGTGACCGCGAGTTTTACGCACTCGTTTTTTAGCCTTATAACGGATGGAAACGACTTTGTCGGCCTTAAGAAGTTCTTCGACAACTTCAGCATTTACCTTACCGCTGGCTACCTCTGGTGTTCCAACGTTAGCCTTGCCGTCATTGATAATAAGTAACGGGGTAAAATTGAGGGTTTTAGAGCTCGGTTTAAGTACTTCAACACTCAAGGTCTCGCCTTCGCTGACCAAATACTGTTTGCCGCCGGTTAAAATAACTGCTTTTTTCATAAGACCATGAGATAGTACCAGAGATGGCTCTATCTGTAAACCCTATAAGAATCGATCATTTTAGTAAGCTTAGTGTTCAGCTTCCGGTTAATTGCAAATAACCTTGATTAGGTTAGAGTAAGTGTCATGGTTCGTCGTACCAAACAAAAAAAGCGTCCTGGGTTCAAGTACTACCTGATAAAGCAACCGAAGTTCTGGGGTCATGTGTCTTTATGCCTACTTAGTATAGTTAGTTTTTGTGTGGTTGTTTTGGGTCTACTGCAGATATCGTACGCTTCCACTATACCGGCTCAGTCGGCTGGTAAAGCTGGTCTAGAACTCCGTCACTGGACTTCATCATCAATGTCGTATGCCATCAATAATGCAGCTAAGTTCCGGGTTATTATGTTAAATTCTTGGGAAGCCAGTTATATACCACAGCTTAAGGCCAAGAACCCGAGTATTAAAGTCTTGGTTTATAAAGACCTGTCATCCACTAGAGATTATGCCTGTCACGGCGGTGTTGACGACAGCCAGCTACCAACTGGTGTAGGTTATTGTTACGCGAACACTCATCACCCTGAGTGGTTTTTAAAAGACTCTGATAACAATCGTCTGAAATACAGTGGCTACTCCGGACACTGGCAAATGGATATTGGTAACTCAGCTTACCAGACCGCTTGGGCCAATAACGTAAAGGCTGATTTACAAGACGGTGACTGGGATGGGGTTGTCATGGATAACGCTCTCTTCAGAGCTGATACTTATCACAATGGTGTCTTGCCTGCATCCTACCCTTCCGATAGTAGCTTCCAGACCGCATACAAGTCCATGCTAGCCACTGTCACACCAGTTTTACGCAATGCTGGCTTCATAAGCATCGCTAATATGGCTGATGCCCGCTTATATAGTGGGCAATGGAGTGCTTATGGTCAGTATTTGGATGGTGGATATGATGAATTCTGGATGGTATTCGCGCCTGGAAATTATGACTCTGATTATGGTAGTAAGGGATGGAGTGCCCAGATGAGTGAAGTAACCAGTATGGAAAATCAGGGTAAACTTGTGGTCTTAAGGGCACAAACCAATGGAACTGATACAACTGGAGCACTTTATGCCTATGCCAACTATTTACTGGCCAATGGTGGACATACTGTTATTGATGAAGGTTCTTCCAGCGATAGCGTTAATCCTGCGACCACAAATTGGCCAGCACGAGATCAGTATAGCTGGGACCTAGGTAGTCCGTCAGATGATTATTTTAGTCTTGGCAACAGCGTCTATCGCCGTAATTTTTCAAAAGGTATTGTTATTGTTAACGCCAACAGTGGTAGTTACAGCACCACTGTTGAGCTAAATGACAGCTATCTAAACGAATCAGGTTCGAAAGTCACGTCCGTTACACTCGCCGCCAGACACGCTGCCATATTACGCACCATACCATCAACCACGGAGTATGGAGGAGGTGGTTCTAGTGGCTCGAGCAAGAGTGGCTCAGGTAAAAGTCAATCGTCAACTAAGAGTTCAACGGCCAGTGAAACTGTTTCGACAGGCGACTCGAGTAGTACACCTAACGAACAAGCCACAACAACTGAATCTAAGCCAATTAACGTATTTGGTCTGTCTATAGCAAACCCGTTGACTAGACTAACTAGCAAATCAGGGCGAGTTACTCTGTTAATAGTCAGCGGTTGTCTGGTGATTATAGCGACAGGCGGACTAGTTCTTGCCTACCGAAAACATTATCACCTGTTTCATTTTGGATTTCATAAACCTCTTTGGTTCTAGGAATTCTTAACTAGTTCAATGGTCAGCGTTATGTCGTCGATGTTAACTTGCTGTTTATGAGCTAGGTCTTTTGAGTGGTTTTTTAGACTAGTGGCCAAGGTTTCCTGCTTGATCGTACTGCTAAATTCGTCAATAGCCTTTCTTAGCTCATTGTTATCCGTTTCCAGGTTTAATTTAATTCGGTCAGAGACATTCAGCTTAGCTGATTTACGAGCGGATTGAACTAGACGGACAACTTCCCTGGCTAAACCTTCACGCTTGAGTTCAGGCGTAACCTCGGTGTCAACAGTTACTCTAGAGCCAGATACTGGACCCTCTTCGATAATCTTAACGTTCAACTCATCAAGAATAATCGGCTTTAATCCTTCGGCATCTTCCCCAAGTAGATTATCTAACTCTTTAACTCGAACTGCTCTAAGTGGTTGACGAACCTTAATACCTGCGGCAGCCCTTTCTGACAAGCCCTCGTTAATAATCTCCCGAGTTTTTGACATTCTCTCGAGTAGCAGTTCGTTGACGTGCCCAGACTCGGGCCAATCTCGTAAGTGTACAGATTGGCCAAAGCTATCGCCGGTCAGTTTCAGGAACAGTTCCTCGGCCAAAAATGGTGTGAAGGGTGCCATAACTTGGGATAGTTGAACTAACACGTAGTGCAGGGTTTTATAAGCATCAGACTTATCCTGATCATCGTCGCTCTTCCAAAAACGCTTGCGAGAACGCCGGACGTACCAGTTGGAAGCATCATCTATAAAGGGCAGAACATCGGCTAGAGCATTTGGGATATCATAAGCCTGCATGTGCTTCTCCACATGATTGTTTAACTGATGAAGTCGCGATACAATCCAGATATCAAGAGGATGTGACAGCTCGGGTGTCGGGTCACCAAGTTTGCCATCCCATTCCCAACCATCAACGTCAGCGTATAAAGTAAAGAAATCAAACATGTTCCAGATCATCGACAACTTGCGGGCCACATCAGCTACTTCCTTGTCTATCAAGGAGAAGTCTTCGGCATTCAATACTGGTGAGCTAAGTAGTAAAAATCGTAAGGCGTCTGCAGAATACTGATCCATTAGTTCGTTAGGATCAGTATAGTTGCCAAAGCTTTTGCTCATTTTTCGGCCATCATTGCCAGCTAGAGTTCCAGTAACGATGACATTATTAAACGAATTTTTGCCAAAAAGCCCCACCGATACGGCATGCAGATAATAAAACCAAGCTCTGACCTGGCCGACATATTCGGCTATGAAGTCTCCGGGAAAATTTTGTTCAAACTTTTCTTGATTCTCAAAGGGGTAATGGAACTGAGCAAAGGGCATACTACCCGATTCAAACCAACAGTCCAAAACCTTATCTATCCTCTTATATTTGACCGAATCGATTGTGAAAGTTACATCATCTATCCATGGTCTGTGATAATCATCAAGTTCTACGCCCGATAACTCCTTGAGCTCCTGATAACTACCTACAACTTTGATGTGTTCTTTACCACTCTTATCAGTACCCTTCCAGATAGGCATGGCTGTAGCCCAGAAGCGATCACGTGATAAATTCCAATCGGGCGCACTGCCTACAGTCTTGGCAAAACGGCCATTTTTAATATGCGAGGGAAACCAGTTGATATCACCGTTTTGTTCTAACATCAACTCCCGCTGGTTTTCAATATCCATGAACCAGCTAGGATGAGCTCGATACATTAATTTATTGCCGCATCGGTAGCAATGTGGATAGCTATGTTTGATGTATTCGATCTTCCAGACCTTACCCTGCTGGTATAGTGTCTTGGCAATCTCTTTATTGGCTTCCCAAACATTTTGCCCCTTCCATGGCCCTTCTGTATACATGCCGTTTTCATCGGTGTTAATAACCCAAGGAAAGCCCATTTGTTTACTAAGCTGGTAGTCCTCTTCACCGTAGGCTGGTGATTCGTGGGCGATACCAGTCCCTTCCTCAGCATGGACAAAATCAGCGTGCCAGATTTTGAAAGCTTTATTATCTAGATTTTTGTAAGTATCCAGCAAAGGTTCATAAGCTTTACCAACTAGTTCTTCACCTTTGAAGCTACGTATTAATTTGTATTCAACTGGTTGGTGTTTCTCATTGGTTAGAACTTTAGTAAGTAACTTTTTGGCCATAATTAAACGTAGGCTATCTACTTCTACTTCTACATAAGTTAGATCTTTGTTGACGGCTACGGCAGAGTTGGATGGCAGAGTCCAGGGTGTGGTCGTCCAAGCTAGTAAGTAAGCATCTTGATCGGTTAGTTTAAACTTAACGTAGACTGATGGATCGGTTACATCCTGATAGGAATCACTATCCATGCTGACCTCGGCTTTAGAGAGCGGTGTAGCGTCATGTGTGCAGTAAAGCAATACCTTTTCGCCTTCATAGATTTTGCCGGCGTCGTAAAGCTGTTTAAAAGCCCACCAGACGCTTTCCATATAATCTTTGTCCATGGTTCGGTAGGCGCCTTTAAAATCAACCCAGCGACCGACTCGGTCAATAGTACCTTCCCATAAATCGCCAGTAGCTACCATATTAGCCCGGCAAGCTACTATGTACTCTTCTAGACTAACCTTAGTGCCAATATCACGTCTGTCACGAATACCAAGCTTTTTCTCAGTAGCCACTTCAGCCGGCAGACCATGACAGTCCCAACCCCAAACCCGTTCGACCCGTTTACCTTTCATCGTCCAGTAACGTGGCACGGCATCCTTGATAACACTAGCTAATAGATTGCCGTGGTGTGGTACGCCGGTGATAAACGGCGGCCCGTCATAAAACACGTAGGCGTTATCTTTGGGCCTCATCTCTACAGACTGTTCGAAGGTTTTGTGCGTCTTCCAATACTTGACGAGATCTTTCTCGTACTCAATTGGTTTGCGTCGTGTGCCTTGTTTAAATTTCATCTTACTCCTTAGAAAATAAAAAGTCCCTTCTTCTTGCAGGAGCGACTTTTGGTCGCGGTACCATCCTGCTTAGGGACTTAATTGCGGCGATGACGGGCCCTTACCGGGAGAGTCTACTGGGCCGAAGCTGTTCTTCCTCCTCCTCGCAGTTGATGGCTGCTATAACGGATTTGCTAGTTGTAACTATTTCACTCTAGCTCAAGATAGAACTTTTGACAACTAGACCACCAAGTAAGCCGCCACTTCGCTCATCAGTGGCAACGGTGTGCCCTGCCAATGTGACAGCAGCTGACCATCGTCTTTTATGACCAAGATAGTCGGCTGTTGCATTAAATCGTAGAGTTCAGCCATGGCTGTTCCTTCAGGCGTATCGAGACTAACTAACTCCATCTGCTTACCCTGCTGGCGGACAAAATCGTGAACGTACTCTTCAGCAGTTCTAGATTCCTCGGTGTTTGGCCGATAGAGCATAAGCGCTTTCATAGACTTAACTATATCATTGAACTTGGAAGCTTATCTAGGACTAACTACAGCCGGTAGTAGAGCCACAAGAACTACAGACATAACAGCTGCCGGCGCGCTGGGTTTGATTACCACAGTTAAAACAAAGTGGTGCAGATTCGTCAAGGGTGGTTTTGGGTACGGCACCAGTTGTTTTTGGATCAGCTGATTGCTCCTTGGGAACTTCAGTTGGTTGTTCGGTAACTGCTGCAGTCATGATCACTTCAGTTTCTAGGGTCGATTGCGGTTCATTTAGCAAACTAGTCTGGGCCTCGGGCATGTCATCAATGGAAGCTAAGCCTAGTTCTAGACGATCGTCGAATGACAAATAGCTAAGGGCTAAGCGGCGGAATATATAGTCAGTGATAGAGCTAGCGGTACGGATATCCGGGTCGTCAGTTATGCCGGCTGGGGCAAAGCTGGTGCTCATGAAAGCACTTACGTAGGTTTTAAGTGGTACACCGTATTGCAAACCATGACTAACACTGATGGCAAAGGCGTCCATGATGCCTCTTAGTGTTGAACCATGTTTAGAGAAGTTGATGAACAATTCTCCCGGGGTGCCGTCTTCAAATTCTCCAACAGTGGCGTAGCCCTTGGAGTCAGCAACTCTGAAAGCAAAGGTCTTGGAGTTACGAACTTTGGGTAAAGAACGGCGCATTGCGCCCTTGACGATGAATCTGTCGTTTGAAACTTCGCTTGTAGCTGGTTCAATTGGAGCTTCTGCTCCCTCTTTCTTAGCCATCGACAAAGGCTGGCCAACCTTGCAGTTATCTCGGTAGATAGCTACGGCTTTTAATCCCATTTTCCAAGCCTCGATATGCAATTTTTCAACGTCTTCAACCGTTACATCTTCTGGCATATTAACCGTTTTGCTAATAGCGCCAGACAAAAATGGTTGTACTG
>CAZWRJ010000004.1:0-16581 GCA_964636215.1 uncultured Candidatus Saccharibacteria bacterium
GCCTCCCTGTCACGGAGGAGATCGCCGGTTCGAATCCGGTCGGGCCCGCCAAGTATTGACTATTTATTATGTTTATGTTAATATGTGTTCAGGTTATCAAAAACAAAAAGGAATAAAAAATGACGGATCAAGAACAAGCACCCTTATCAAATCAAGAACCTGACGAACAAGCAGTACAATCAGCCGATACTGACGTTCGATATGATCACTTACTGAACGCTGGACCAACAGCTGAATCTCAATACCCTACTGGAATGGATGGCGTGCAGCCTCCACTTACTGACGCAGATGTTGCAAAGCTGGAAGCCCACCGTGGGCAACCAGTAACTCCTGATCAACGAAAATATATGGATATGGCTAGAGCTCGTGGTATTCATCACAGCGTAGTATAAGTAACCTATTTATGCCTGGTGTTGATTTCTAACTAATTCCAATCAAACACTGATGAAGACGCGGGTTTTTTCTTGGCTCTTTAGTTCGTCGACATAATTGGATACATCTTTGAAATTGAACAGGATATGAGCCCCGTGAATACGATTGTTGCCTAAATTGGCGACATTTTTGATTATTTCTAAGCTGTAGCCAATGTTAACCACGCCAGAAGATTGGCCGGGTTTGAGCTTAAATAAAGCTCCGGTAGTTTGAGCAGTAAGGTCCCGGTTGGCTCGATCGACTATACCTAGATCACCACCGTTATTTTTAGTGGTTTGATCATCAGAGTATTTCTTAGCCACCGCAGCAAAGCTTTTGCCTGCTTTGAGTTCCGCAAGAGCCTTATTGGCTCGATCGGTGGTGGTCGTATCAAGGGTTGAGACCAGTTTCTGAGCTAGTAACTGGGATCGCAGTGAACGTTTAAAGTCATCAACGGACCAACCCCAGTAATCTTTCAACACATCCTCAAACACTTTGTCACTGCTGCCTAGACGGTTTTCGTTCCGTAGGATTGTGATTTGGTCATCAATTTCCTGATCACTGACTGAAACGTTATTTTTAGCAGCTAGTTGTTCGATATAAGCATCATTTATTACTCGGTCAAGGGCTTGCTTCTTAAAAGCCTCTAGTTGCTGTTTTCCGGCTTCGGTTTTAAAGTCTAGTTTCAGCTGGTTTTGATAGTAATGGGTGTAGTGTCTAAGCTCAAAAAGGTAGTTCTCATAAGATACAGAGTGGCTGCCGGCTCTAGCCACCGGAAACGGTAGAACTTGAGTGACACGGTAAAGAAACGTGGAGCTGCTATGAAACCTATAAAGCGCCAGGGTGCAGTATGTGAAAAAAGCGATAACAGCGGCGATTAGCACACTGGTAGAAATTAAAATAATACGGTGTTTGGAGTGCTGCAAGGGATAAATGTATTTGCGTGCACCACCAATCACCTCCTCACGGTGATCGGCAATAGTTTCGTTGGTAATACGTGGTACCGAAGCGTCAGCCGCAACTTCCTCACCTGGTTTATTTGGTAGGAGTTCTTTAACCTTCTTCTTCAGTTCGCGTTTCTTGAACTTCTTCATCAGCCTCACTATTATTCTGGTTTACCGGATGAGTTTTGGAAATTACCCCAGTATCTCGCAAGATTTTGAGCATTCGCTTCTGTGTCTTGGCGGGATGGTGAACGTCGTGGATCACCAAATCACCCATATAAGTTTGCATCATTATTGTACCAAAACCGAGCATCGTTTCTTGAAAACCGGCGATTTCATAGTTTACCATTTGGATCTGGTTGAGGCCAATGTCAACCACGCTTCTATGGAACAAACCACGCTGTGTAATCTGTATGAAACGTTGGCTGGTGACGATAAACACACTGTAGTACCAGGCGATCCAACTCGGAAAAAGTATTAGTGCTCCGATAACTAGACCAATCAGTAGACCACCAAAGAACCAGCCAAAACCGAGGGTCGGCTTCACGGCCGCTGGTAAAACGCCAATTAACGGGCCAATCATAGCTAGGACTAAACCCTTGCGCATGACTACTGGATGTTTGCGAAAAACGTAGAGTACTTCTTCGTCGTCAAATTGATCGGCGAAGTATTTTTTTGCCATAGCATTAGCGTATAGTGTTTGCGGTTTAGCGTCCAGAGTTTTTAAGATATACTTGAGCAGTCTGGCCCCTGTAGCTCAACGGATAGAGTAGTTCCGTCCTAAGGAAATGATAGAGGTTCGATTCCTCTCGGGGGTACCAAAGTCTACTTGACCATGTGTTTTTGATGGACGGTATCGTAATTGTATAGCTCGTCTTTGTTGAACCATAGATTTATCTCAAACTCGGCTTCTTCCTTGTCGCCCGAGGCGTGAATCAGATTACGGATAGAGCGATCATTGGCATTAGCTAGGAACGAAGAATCAAAGGAGTAATCGCCTCTGATGGTGCCTGGTTCAGCTTTAGCTGGTAAGGTGTTGCCAGACAGTTTACGGATAAGTTCAATAGCGTGTGGGCCTTCCCAGACTGTCACTAGCACCGGCCCAGAAGTGAGGAAATCCACCAGCCATTTCTGAACTTCCAAACCGATTTTGTGAGCATCTTCATGACCAAAATGTTCAACTGGGTCTATATTTTGATCTTCATAATTCTTGAGTGTTTTATGGCCCATACCTTCGATAAAATGTCGACGATCCTTGGGATAGTGTTTATTAGCTAGATCCTTATTCACCTCCATCATCTTGCTACCTATGAGCTTGAGCCCGACTCTTTCAAATCTGGTAATAATATCGCCCACAATGCCACGTTGCAGAGCGTCGGGTTTAAGAATAACTAAAGTACGTTCCATAAAACCTTTCATCTAATTTTGTAGTTTTCTATATATCTAAATTATAACAGATTAGCCAGTGTCATGTCGTACAATATAGTCATATGCGTTTTAGTAAAGCCAAAACCGACTTTTTAGAATATTTGGAGATTGAGCAGAATCGTTCTCAAAAAACGATTGCTAACTATGATCACTACTTAACGCGTCTAACTGATTTTGCCGGCGATATTGATGTTAAGGCCATTGACCAAGAGTTAATCCGTAAATGGCGTCTGTGGCTCAACCGACTGGGCACTAATACCAGCGATGAGCTGCAAAAGACTACTCAGAACTATCACTTGATTGCCCTGCGTAGTTTCTTGAAGTTTTGTGCTAAGCAAAACATACCTGCTCTTTCGGCAGATAAAGTAGAATTAGCTCGGACTACTCGGAAACAAGTTACCTTCTTAAACCCTGAGGAGCTCGACAGATTGTTTGCCCAACCAAATCTAGAAACTACTTCCGGACTACGCGATCGGGCCATACTCGAACTATTATTTTCCTCAGGTCTTAGGGTTTCAGAGTTAGTTGGCCTGGACCGTGAACACATAAATTTAAAACGGCGGGAGTTTACCGTCCGCGGCAAGGGTCAAAAAGACCGCCCAATATTTATTAGCCCCGATGCGGCTATGTGGTTGGAGCGTTATCTAGACAAGCGTGCCGACAACACTAGGCCACTGTTTATCCGTTACAGTGGGCGCAAGACAGTTGACTTATCCGGTAACTATCATCGTCTAACAGCTCGCAGCGTCCAGAGACTGGTCAGCCGCTATGCATTGATGGCGGGCATTACCAAGCACGTTTCGCCACATACCTTGCGCCATTCGTTTGCCACTGACCTACTGATGAACGGGGCTGACCTTAGAAGTGTTCAGGCGCTTTTAGGACACAGTAACGTGGCTACTACTCAGATTTACACCCACGTCACTGATCCACACTTAAAGGCTATTCATCAGAAATTCCACCGTAAAGAAGATTAATCGTTAGAACAAAGACCGTAGGACTCAACGTTATTATTAGTTAGGGCTAGTTGTTTACATATATTAGTTGCACTTTCCAGAGCATAGCTAGGTGGCAATGGACTACCGCCCGTAACAAGCGATAATCTAACTTGGAGACGCTTTAATACATCCTGGGTTTTAGCGGTAGAGTCAACTACTGCTTGGGCATCATTTAGCTCTAGGTCCCCACTGCCACTTTGGGCAGTAACGTTGATATTCGCGGGTAAATACAAGGGTAATATACGCATATAGAAACTCTTTTGACCAAGAGCACTAACATCAATGGCAGCTGTGCAGGTGGGCGTGGTAATACTACATGTTCTAGCATCAACTTGGCGACCTTCACTGCCAGCTGCATAGGTTATGGTGCCTCCGGTGTTAGGATACACAAAGAAAGTCATAACGTCACTTAGTAGCTGGGCCCTACTCCCCGTGCTGCCGCCTGGGACAATATCAATCCTGATTACACCAATCGGACAAGTCCATAGATTGAAAGGTGGAAAATTGTGTGCAACGGCACAGTTTCCCGAGCCACTATTACCATTGCTCCAAGCAACTTTAATGGTATCGATTGAGTTATCCGATTTAACCGGCGTTACGTATGACGTATACGGTGCGACATTTTCAGCAATCAATGATGTTGGGGTAGCATCTATGAGTAGACAGGTGTAACTACTTGTACCGTTAGTGTCTAAGTTTGTCGCAAAAGTATAGTTCGGAGGGTTGTTATCGCATTGAAGTTTGTCAGGAACTGGTTTTGAGGCCGTTAAATAACCTTTAATGGCTTCGCTGGCATCATTCACGCCACTCTCGGCAGCGTAATAGGCTTGTGTATTAAGTTGACGATCTAGGGTCTGACGTTGATTTCGCTGAGTGAATCTGGCAAATCCCAAAATAATAAGACTGATTATTATCATAATTAGCATGGTGACTATAATTGATACTAGCCCTTGTTGCTCGTTAAAGAATCTGGATTTATTTTTCATATACTCATTATTATTGTAGCCGCTTTTGGACGAATACGCTCATGCTTGTGGTGGTGCAAAACTGTGTTCCTGCTTCCGTCTTACATTGCAAAGGTGTATCTCCATCATCGATTACACCGTCTGGAGTCTTATCAATAAATAAGTCATTGTCACCGTAAGCGACACTGACTACGAATATATAAACAAAATCTGTACGCGAAGCATACCCAACAAAAATTGGTGCCGAAACTTGCATATTTGGCTTTAAAAATTCACGCGAGCTGGGCGTTACAGGGGCAAATGAGGCTAGACTTTGAGGTAAAACTGTTGGGCTACAGGTAATATGTAAGTCATTTAGGTCATCCATAACCAACCCATGATCATTCGGATTGTCGCTAAGGGTGTGGTAAGGAATGTAGCTATAGCGATAATGGTCTATGCAGATACCTCTAGTAACGCCATCAGGAGCTTTATTCAGTAAAGGAGCTATGGTGCGAACAGCTCTACCAGAACTGTACTGAGCTTGATTTGAAACAGAATTTATTATTGCGCGAGTAACTTCCTGGGTTTGGGAAATCGTTACACCTTTATAGTACATACGGCTTACCTGCAATAGCGCAGTGGTACAAAGAATTAATATCACCGAAAAAATCGTTGTCGCAATAAGGAGTTCAACTATGGTGAAACCAGTAGATTGACGTAACTTACTCATTAGTAAACCCTGTAACGTATTATTACTTGATCGGCAGCACCGCCTATTCGATTCCATCTTGTGGCTATTTCATATAAATTATCGTCGCCTCCATCGGGATCTCTTTTAATGGAGACGTAGAAGGGCGTAGTGGTTGCAGTGGGTATAGTGTATGGGGCATTGTTACCATTACGTACACACTGAGGATTGTTGTAGGTGGAAGGCGTGAAAGTGTCGAGTGAGCCAAGCGCTGTAGCCGTCATAGGAAAGAGTGCTACGGAGGGTGGTGTACCCTGCCCATCTAAGCAAAATAGGGTAGTTTTTGAAGCGATGTTGAGGGTTGATATATTAACCGCTGCTCTAAGGAGTTCAGCTTGGGACTGAGTAAGCGTAACAGCCTGGTCTCGCTCGCGTGACTGCAAGGTAGTGTTTAAGCTACTCCTAGCGGAGGCATAGCCGCCACCGATAATAGCCGACACAACCGCCATAGCCAGTAAAACTTCGATGATTGTATCACCAGCTTGGCCTGTGTATTTCATGTGCACGACGTCCCATCATTAGTAATAGTTAGATTAGTAGTAATATTCCCATGATTGGTCGCGATTGTAATAATTGCTATACCAGAAGCTGCATCACCACTGTCAAAACACAGTTCAATGGGCACATTTTTAGCTGCTGAATCAACTAAAGAATCAGTATTACTT
Organism: uncultured Candidatus Saccharibacteria bacterium; assembly: GCA_964636215.1. Lineage (GTDB taxonomy): Bacteria > Patescibacteriota > Saccharimonadia > Saccharimonadales > CAZJQT01 > CAZWRJ01. Next base: position 6,142 of record CAZWRJ010000004.1, read on the forward strand.
TTAATGACACTGGAGAAGTCGCCCAGTTTTGTGTTCGGTATGGGAATCACATCAATATTCTGAGCACTTGTGGCTAGACCCGTGCCAGAAACGCCAGTTGAGTAGTCAGATAAACGTGTAAATATCCCTATGGCTCCAGTTTGTTTTGAAGTACCGTCTTGGTAGCTCAAGGATTTGGCTTCAAGCCCATACTCAAGTTCTTCATCTTCCGAAACAACGCTAGCGGTACCGTTGAATACCATAGTTGGCACGGCGTCAGAAAAACTTTTTACCACTTCACTGGTCGCATACTTAGATTTGTACTGACGTCCGACAACTGTGAAAATTCTGTACTGATCAGCACCCGTCTCCGGCGCGAATTGAATGACTTTGCCAAGAAAAATACAATTAGTATTAGAGCCTTGCGGATTTGTACCTGAATATTTAACGTCTGGTCGGTCACCAGGAGTATCGCTTGCCTTACAATGGAAGTTATTGGTATTTGAGTAAAAGCCGGTTGAGACATCATTAAGTACATCCTCAATTTTGGATTGAATATCGTGGACTGACTGGTTGAACTGTGTACGTTGTTGTTGTCGGCCTATCATAGTTAGAGCAACTCCTAACAGCATTCCCGTAACTGCTAAGAAGATCATTACTTCAACAATCGTGTAGCCAGATAGACGGCTACGGTCTGCGCTCATGGCTTCAGTATACCATAAGCACTTCGTACTAACAGAGAGAGAATTAGCCTAAGAGTAGTTTCTGTTTATACCAATTAATGATAGTTTGTCCAAATAGATAAACAATGAATGTGGCTAAGATCAAAAAAGGACCAAACGGCAGTTTGATGTGGCGATTTTTAGACAATACCATAACTGGTAGACCAACTAGGCTACCTGTGATTGAAGCCGTGAACAGCATTAGCAGACTGGCAGCTGGCCCTCCAATTAGAATGCCAAGCCCCAGTCCAAGCTTCACGTCACCAAAACCAATCCACTTCCCTTTTGATACAAGGTAAAAGGTCAGGAACAAGCCGGAAATCATGGCCACCCCCCACATAGCTGATACAAGCCTGTCTAACCCGGCATGAAAAAAGATTAATTCGATAAGCAATTGAAGCCCAGTTAACAAAATTAACGGGAAAACTATGCGGTCGGGTAACAACATCCACTTAAGGTCATAGACAGCCAATGCTACAAAACACACCAAGATAAGCAGCCAGAAAATAAATAAGGTAACTCCCTTAGTATCAAAGGAAAATGGCCAATATAAATATGAGAATACAAAAAGTATTGGCATAGTTAGTTCCACAAGTGGGTTGTCGTCAATCTTTTTATGACAGTAACGGCATTTACCGCCAAGACTAAGCCAACTAAATATCGGTATTAGATCTTTAACTGCTAGTTCATGGCCACAACGAGAACACATGGATCGACCGCGCGTAATTGATAGCTTTGGATCTTTTAGTTTCTTAGCGGATTTAGACTGTTCGTGGATACGCCAGACCAAAGCGTTAACAAAACTACCAAGGGCAATACCAAATACGGCTAGGATAACCAAATTCATTAGTCTGATATTAGCATAAGCCGATTATATAGATACAAAAAATAGAGCTGGACTAAGTTCCAGCTCTATTAGGGTTCAGAAACTTATGTTTACTGAATCGTGATACAGGCCCAGTTGTAGTTACCGCTACCTGTTTCTAGGTCATAGAGTAAAGCAGCTTGTCTGGTAGTGCCAGCCGACGTACTTTGAGTACCATTACAGACTGCGTTAGTGACTAGAATGATTTCAAAGCCTTTGGTTTGATCAGCTGCCGTGAAGGCACCTAGTTCGTGGTCAAGGGCGTTTTGACCCTCAGCACCTTCGACACAGTTGGGTCCAGCTACCCATGTTCCTTGGTTAGGTGTACCAAGGTCCTTAAGTATTGACGGACAGCTTGTAGCTGGCCAGTCAGCGGTAGTAGGCAATTTACCACTGTTATTGGAAACATAGTTATTTACAGCCGTTCCGAAACGAGCTGCGTCCTGTTTTCGACCAGTGTTTCTCTGGTTACGCTGCAAGGCTGGTACAGCCAAGAAGACGATCAACAGGATCAATCCAGCGATAGCTAGGACGATCAAGACTTCAATTATGGTGAAGCCGCGTTGGTTCTTAAGTTTGTTTTTCATTTACCCGTTCCCCCTTGTGTTGGCTTATTATACTTATGCTTCAGATAGTAAACAGTTATAAGTGAAAAAGCAAGCATGAAATAATGGTTTTCCACAGGTCCGTAAACTGTTAGTGGATGAAGTTCTTGCCGGCCAAGCTGTATATCGGCAATAGAATGGCGGCTACGATAATAAAGGCAAACACTCCAAGTACTACCATGAGTACCGGTTCGATAATAGTAGATATGGCTTTGATCTGATTATCAACTTCCTTTTCGTAATAGTCGGCGGTTTTTTCTAACATTTGTTCCATAGAGCCTGACTGTTCACCAATTTTTAACATATCAGGGACTAGCTCTAGGAAGTTGGGGTCACCCGTTAGAGCATCAGCTAGTGATTTACCCCCTTTTACCTTTTCGGTGGCAGTCTTCAGAGAGTCTTCAATGTGTACATTATCGATTGCGTTACCAGTTACCTCCAACATTTGAATTAAAGGCACTCCACTAGCTACTAGGGTGGTACCTGTGCGCGCAAAACGGGCCATATAGAGTTTCATAAATAATGGACCGATTGGCCAAGCTTTCATTTTCAGCTTGTCAATAACTCGTTTACCACCAAAGGTCCTGGCCCAACGGCTCAGGAAGAAGCTGCTGAGCCCAAGGCCAATTATGACAAATGGCCAGCGGTTGATGAAGAAATGTGAAATTGCCAGTAGTGATTTAGTAATGAATGGCAGAGTGGCATCAGGTAGCCCCTGATAAAGGACTTCAACCTGAGGTAAAACTTTGATAATCATGAAGCCCACAACAGCCGTCATTACCAATAGAACAATTATGGGATATACCATAGCTCCGCGTACTTTACTAAGTACCTCAGCATCTTTCTCTTGCTGATTAGCCAGTCTTTCTAAGGCTTTGTCGAGCGTTCCAGATGTTTCACCGGCAGCTATTAGACTAACAAATACTCGGTTAAATACATCAGGGTTCTTAGCCAAAGCGGCTGACAAGGCACTTCCCCCCTCGACATCGCTAATTACTTGGTTAATAACCACTTGAAATTTTTTATTCTTAGTTTGTTTGGCCACACTGCGTAAACTTTGAACTAACGGCAGGCCAGCGTTGATTAGAGTTGACAGTTGTCTAGAGAAAAGTACCTTATCTTTAGTTTTTATGCGGTTAAAGTACTTGCCAATTCCGCTGGATGAGCCGCCTTTATCTAGAGAAATATCAATCGGTGCTAGTCCCTGTTCATGCAAGGCCTTAGCAGCTGACTGTTGGTTGTCGGCTTGGACAGTTGATTTAATCTTTTGCCCAGTAGATGGATCACGGGCAGTGTAACTAAAAGTTAGCATCGCGTAATTATTTCCCTAGCCCCTCATCAATCTATCAAGTTCTTCGAGATCAACTGCATAGTTACGAGCCTCGTCATAAGTAATCGTACCGTTATGAATTAAGGTCACTAGGGTTTTATCCATAGATTGCATACCAAATTCGGCCCCGGTCTGAATAACGGCTTCTAGTTGGTGGCTTTTGGCTTCACGGATAATGTTACGTACAGCCGGAGTAGCGACCAGGATTTCGGCAGCAGCCACTCGCCCACCACCAATCGAAGGAATTAACCGCTGCGAACATATGGCCATCAAAATGTTAGCCAGCTGAGCACGAATCTGGGGTTGTTGATGCGGCGGGAAAACATCGGTCATACGATCAATACTTTGTGAGGCGGAGTTGGTGTGGAGGGTGGCAAAGACTAGGTGTCCGGTTTCAGCAATGGTGATGGCCGCGGCGATGGTTTCTAGGTCACGCATTTCGCCGATCAGCACTACATCCGGGTCTTCGCGCAAACTACTACGCAGAGCCGCTGAGAATGAATAGGTGTCGTAGTGAACTTCTCGCTGCACGATGACTGATTTCTTACTTTTATGAGTAAACTCGATTGGATCTTCGATTGTAATGATGTGGGCAGCACGTTCTGCGTTAATCTTGCTAACTAAAGCTGCCAAGGTAGTTGATTTACCGGAGCCAGTCGGGCCGGTGACCAGCACTAAACCACGGGGGTAATCAGCAAATTTATTAACTATGGGCGGAAGTCCAAGTTGCTCGATAGTCAGGATTTCATTGGGTATTAGACGCAAGGCCGCGGCAAGGTTTCCGCGTTCATGAAAAGCGTTAACCCGAAATCGCCCTAGATCACCGAAGGCAAAACTAAAGTCAAATTCTTTATCTTTTAGTAAGATCTGTTTTTGATCTTCATCTAAAATGGCAAAAACCAGGGTTTCTATGGACTCTTCAGTCAGCGCCTCAGTACCAGAAACGGCCGTCAACGCGCCGTCAATTCTCAACATCGGTGGTAGACCTACTTGCAAATGAAGGTCAGAGGCCTTCTTTTTAACGACTTCTTCGAGTAAAATTTCGATTCTTGGTTGAGCTGTCATGTCCTACCCTTCTTTCTTTTATGCACTATCGGCGGTGGCAACGCGATTAATTTCTTGCAAGGTGGTTTGTCCGGCTAAAGCTTTTAAGTAGCCGTCTTCCCGCATAGATATCATGCCTTCACTCTGGGCTGCCTTTTGAATCTCAGCACTAGTGGAACGTTTTAAGATCAGGTCTTGTATGGTCTCATTGACGTCAAAAACCTCATACAGACCTAGCCTACCTTTATACCCACCAGGCGTATCTGATTGATCAGTGCCCTTATACAAAGTATAAGCGTTTTGGTCAGCAAGTGGCAAGGACTCGTAACCGAGATCTTTAGAAACTTTCTCAACGTCTTGCTTAGTCTTGGGTAAAAGATGGCCGATACTAGTGTGGATGGCTTCAGTTTCAGCCTTGTCAGACTGATAAGTTTGCCTAGTGCTGTCGCTTGGTATACGCCTAGCCAGACGCTGGCCAATGACGGTGTGAACGGTGCTGGCAATTAGAAACGGTTCAATACCCATATCCAGAAGCCTCGGCAGGATACCGGAGGCGCTGTTAGTGTGCAAGGTGCTAAAAACTAAGTGTCCAGTTAGAGCTGCCTGTATAGCCAGGGTGGCGGTTTCTTTATCGCGTATTTCGCCTACCATTACTACGTTAGGATCTTGACGCAGAATGGAACGAAGACCGGTGGCAAAAGTTAAACCGACATCGGTATTAACCTGTATTTGATTTACGCCCGACATTTTGTACTCAACTGGATCCTCTAAGGTAACGATGTTTATTTCATCGGACTTAATTTCTTGAATTAGGGCATATAGTGAAGTCGATTTACCAGAACCGGTTGGGCCACTAGTCAAGATCATACCGTTGGAACGCTCTAGACCTTTACGAATATTTCTGAGCGACCTACCCACATAGCCCATATCTTCTAATTTGAGGCTGGTGCCGCTTTTGTCAAGCAAACGAATAACTACTTGTTCGCCCCAAACCACCGGAGATATAGCAATACGTAGGTCAATGTCTTTGCCATTGGTGTGAATTGAAAACCCACCATCCTGCGGGATACGATGTTCATCAATTTTTAAATTGGATAAAATTTTTATTCGGGATACTAGGGGTGGTTCGGTACTTTTTGGCAGTTTCATGACTTCTCTTAGTACCCCATCGATGCGGCATCGAATCTTTAACTCCTTCTCTAGAGGCTCAATATGAACATCACTGGCTCGGTTTTTGGCGGCATAGTCCAAGATGCTGGACAAGGCTTTGCTAATTGGTGAGTCTTGGACAACGGTTTTGATGTTAGTTGCGCTATCAACCTGAAGCGGCGAGTTTGCAGCCCCTGGCTGTGGTTCGACTTGGCCCTGAATAGCTTCAGCTACTCCCTTATCAAGACTCAGATTGTACTGTTTGATAACCTGACGAACGCCCTCTTCACTAGCAGCATATACTTTAAGGGGTCGACCGATCTTGTTAGACAAAAAGTCGACGGCTTGAACATTGTCGGCATCCAGCATGGCAACCACAAGCCGGCGTTGCATTTCCCCAAGCGGGACAGCCATGTACCGTTCGGCAATTTCAAGCGGCAGCAGTTCAAGGACAGCCGGGCTAATTTTGGCTGTAGTTAAGTTAACGTAAGGGACGTGCGTAACGTGTGCAGTGATTTTAGTCAGCTGTTCGCTAGACAGACGTTTGGATTGGACCAAGTAACTAAGCAGTGGTATATGGTCCTTTTCGGCCTTGGCTTTTAAGTCTTTTAGGTCATCCTCAGATAGTACATTAGTACTCACCAGATTTTCTTCTACTTGTTGTTGAGTGGCGGCGGATAAGACACTCATAAGTCAATCCTGCTTAGCTTCTAATTATTAAATGGTGAGCCATTGGTACTATCACCGATTCGGATAAGTTGGGTAGGATCGACTGACTTACTGTTGAAGTACTTACTGCTCGGCTGTTGAAAATTAGAGCTAAGTTTTTGCGTAACTTCCACCTGCTCATGTTGGTTCTTTGGTGAATTGATTAGCCATTTAGAAACGAATAGCGAGACAATTACGCTTAAGAATACCACAACGATTATTAGCGCAAGGTCCTTTTGTTTCATTCTATCTCCTTAGAACCTAGAGTTAAGGCCTTCCCAGGTTGATAATATGTTTGAGCCGTGATTTCCATTACAAGATCGTTATCACTACCCGAGAGCTTGATTGCTTGAATCTGTATTGGCCTGATCGATCTTTCCAAGACAGTTAATAAGTTTTGAAGGGATTTATAGTTTCCAGTTACGCTTGCCGTAAACGGCATAACTACGGGTTGAGGTGTACCACTATCAGTCTGTGAAGATTGATTAACTTCGTCGTCAGTCCCAGTAATGTTTATGTTACCGAGACCACTTCCACTAAGCACCTTTTGAAGGCTTGTCACTAAAGCTGGAAAGTCATATTTACTAGGTAGTGCATCAAGTATTATCTTGGCGTTATCACCGTCTTTGTCGCCCTTCCCATCTGGCGAACCACCGATGACGTTTTCGGAAGTCTGAACAAAGGCTTGATACGAAGTTACGAGCGTAGTGACTGCTTGGTTATTTGCCTTTAGAGTATTAAGTGTTTCGCGCTTTTGAGCTATAACTTTAGCTTGGTAAGCACGCTGCGACAACAGCGCCTTACTGGCAATCATTGAGAAAACGGTTACGAACGAAGCCACAGCTAGCACTGCTACCATCATTGTATTGGCTTTGTTAATCTGCAGGCGCTTGGTTGATAGAAGTTTTACCATATCTATTGCCCCCCAGATGACTTAGATGGTAGTGGTTGGAATAAGGCTTCGGGTTTTTCGGTCTCGGATCGGGTGGTAATTTTATTGGCTGGTACATTTAGCTTAACGGTGGCCTCACTAGAGAAAATAATCGGGTCGAACAAGAATGTAATTTCATAACTGGACCCTTTTTCGTTGTTCCCAAAACTTGTTAGTACCACTGACGAGAAAGCATTCGTATCAGAGCCATCAGAAGATTTGTAGGTGGTAAATTTCAAGGTGTCGACAAATTTATTGATGGTACTAACGCTGTCTGCCGAGCCAGTAATGTTAATCGTATTGGCCTGAAGGTCGACAGCTAAGGTCGCAATGCTAACCTTTGCCGGCGTAATGGCTTTAATATATCCAGGCAGACGCGTAACGACTGGTTTCTGATCATGCAAACTTGTCAGACTATCCAGCTGATTCTGAATAGTTAATATTTTATTAAGGTCAGGTATTGCTTGAAGTTTGCTGTTTTCGCTGGCAATGTCTTTAGATAAGTCGTTGGCGTATCTGTGTTGCACAAATTGCACTACTACGAACAATAATATGAGTACTATCAAAGAGGCAGCTGCTAAAAAGCTAGAGCCCAATACCACTAAGCGTTTATTGCGCCGGGATTTGACGAACTCTTGCTTAATGTTTGGCAGAAGATTAACTTGTATCATTCGCTACGCTCCGCTAGTCCTGCCGCTACCCCAAAATGGTTAGAAACGGCCATCAGTTCGTTCTGACGATCACTTGAAAACGAAACGTTGCGCCAGGCATTACCAATTTCAACACTGATTGAAAACTTATTGGCTAGATAGAGTGGGAATTCGGGTAGGACCGAAGCGCCGCCAGTGACAATTATTCGATCAATCTTAGTTCCCTCTCCGTATCGTTTCTGGAAAAACTTAATTGATTTATCGATTTCGCTAACCAGTACATCTACTGTGCCTATGATAGCTTGATGTATTTGGCCTTCCAACTTATCCTTGGCTAAGCCAAATTTGAAGACAAATTGTTCAGCCTGTTTCTGATCGATATTCAGTCCTTGCATGGCCGATTTGACAATAGCATCTGTACCCGTTGGGATAGCACGGATTAGACGAGCAGCACCATTCATGGAGATTATCAGATCAGTATTAAGCGCACCAATATCGATAACCATCTGTGGGGCAGCGGCATCAGGGGCAATTAGTGCTCTGGCTAGGGCTAGTCCTTCCGGTTCAAAGGCGATAACATTTAGGCCTATTGATTCGAGTAGATCAAGGCGGCTCTCAACAAATTCGTTTGTTACGCTAGTTAGTAGCACTTCCACTTTCGTTTTGTCGACTGGCGAATCACCAATCTGTACCCAATCCAAAGTTGTTTCTCCTGGTGGAGTAGGGATTAGCGAGTCGGCCTGATAATGAATGCTCTTGGCTAGCTCATTGGGCGCCAGACGTTCAATATCCACCACAGTGCTAAAGACTCGTTGCGAAGGTAAACCAACAATAACGTTGCGGGTAGTAACGCGAGCCTGAGACAAGAGTTCTCTAATTATTTCAATCAGTTTTTGCTGGTCTTGCTTAGAATCACTCTGAGACAACTTAGCATCAATTGGCACGTAGCCGTAGCGCATCAAAGACTTAACCGGACCACTGCCCTGTAGTTGTACCATTCTGGCAGCGGTTGCTCCTATATCCAAACCGAAAAAATCGGATACGCCACTTAGGATACCCATTCGCTAGAGGTCTCCGTTTGGATTAGTGTTGATTTTCATGATTTTATCCTGTTATACCCATCCTTAATTCAACAGGCCTGTTAGAAGTCTAACTGGACGGTGTTGGCCTGATTATACCATAAGTGTTATGAGGCGTGACAAGTCTTTTCTATAGAACTGGCGGCAGTGAGGTAATAGCATCAATCCCACAGGTTGGATCGCAACCAGTCCCTATTTGGCTTAACCAGACCTCAGGGCTATAGGTGAAGGTTTCAGCGATATTGTCGTTTGCCGATTCGTTGGGAGTAGCTTGGAATAAAGTTCCGTTACTTTTATATAGCCGGAAGCCCACAGCAACTAAACTGCCAGTGACCCGTAGATTGTTTCGGCATGAGGTGGCAATTTCTGAGGAACTAGGTTTAGCATATGGCGGATGGGCACAGGTGTAAATATAACCTCCATTAGATGAGTCATCGTCTATAACAGGAGTATTTGGCTGAGCAATATAGATTCCATCCAAACGAGTCACTCCAGGGCTTATATAAATATTCCCTTTCACGATAAGCCTAAACAGGGGCACATCGTTAGCCGACCACCCAGTTGTATCGTATGAAATGTTATTTACAATATTGACGTTTCCATCAACATAGACAGTTATTTTTCCATCATAAGTGGGGGCAGTATTAAAGACTCGGAGATTACCACTTTTGACATACGTACCGTTTGGTTTTAAGTTAGCAAATAAGGTGCTGCTTGAAATGGTCGTACCATCACTAGCAGCGAAGTAGTCAATCGGGCAATGTGTGCCACCTATCCCAAAGAAACCACCATAGGTCCCAGCCAAATTAGCTAGAGTTAGTCCCCTTGGGGGACCCGCAGCAGTAGCACTCGCCGAGTCCGTCGCGAATTGGTCGATAGAATCGATGGCTTGAGCAGCCAGGGTTGAACCTGCCCCGCTATAACTTCCCCCACCGTTGTTGAAGGCTTGAATAGTAGCCCTGGCGAGTGGACTTGTTACCGTATCATAGATACCCGTCCAGCCATCACAGGCTAGTCCCATACCTGCCGATATATCCCCATGGTAAACCCGAAAGTATGGTTTTGTAACAACCTTTAGAGCGGGGCAAGAAATAGTCCCGGATGGCGAGTTACCGCCAGAGAAATTAAGGTTAACTGCATAACTACCAGGTGGTGGATTATTGATTGGGATGGGATCTGAATCAGCGGAAACACCTCCGGAAAGTGGGTTTGGATTAAACCCATAGGGCGTGGCACCGAGTAAACCTGGGATTGTAACCGTCATGTTCGCACCTGTTAATGAGTCTGAACCTGCAGCATTGCTGAAATTCACTTTTACGGTAGTATTTTTATTGGCCTCAATTTGACTTGGTGTTACTGAGTTACAGGTAAGCACTGG
>CAZWRJ010000004.1:16681-49248 GCA_964636215.1 uncultured Candidatus Saccharibacteria bacterium
TATTTTTATTGGCCTCAATTTGACTTGGTGTTACTGAGTTACAGGTAAGCACTGGTGATACGGTTGGATTGGTGACATTAATGATAAATGAATATGACGGATTTCGCTTAGCGCAATCAGCAAAATCACTGTATTGTATGCCATCAGCACCGCTGCCCGCTTGGCCGGATTGAACACATTGGTATGTGTTTACGCCAGTGTTGGGATTACGGAAATGATTAATCGACGCCCCGTTGGAGAAATTTACATTATAAGTATGAGGGCCAACTGCCAGACCGGCGGGTAAATTAACCCTGAAAGATATTGCATAAACATTAACGTAATAGTCTTTGGCGAAACCGGGATAGCCAATATCGTAAACAAGTTTGTTGGGAAATACTGGGATTGATGCGCCATTATCCACGGAAACACTATCGACCGTGTACCAGGTTTCCACTGGCAGGGTGCCGTTCCCCGGATCGTAACATTCCGTATTGGCCCCGACTAGAAACATATCTACGTAGTTAGTCCCAGCCGGAACAGTTGCTGATACAGTTTTTGTAAGATCTGGGTAATTCGGCGGAATTTGTGGGACCCCTCCGGTGGTATCTTGGGCTAGCCATTGGTATTGGCCTGCGGAGTAATGATTACGCGGGTTAGCAGTATCATCACATCTACCTAGATAGTTTGGCGTAGTTTGAGTGCCATCTCCTGGGTAAGGCCTCCAAACCCAATCTGGAATATATTGAAATGGCACAACTTGTGAATAATCAGCATGAGTAATACGCGCAAAGATTGTTAGGCAAACCGGAAGTAAGATAGCTGTGATTAAAATCTTTTTATAAGCGCGTCGTTTCAGCTTTATCACTGAGTACCCCCGGAATTACTGGAGCCCACTCCCTGGAAGTTATTTCTAGCTTTCTCTATATTAGCCTGTGCTGAAGTTAGGAGTTTTTTAAGGGTCGCTAAATTACCATACCACATAGTTAAGCTCTTTGATGGCGGCGAGGAATTATATATTGGGCTTAGAAGCTTTAAGGTTTTTTGAGCGCTCGAAATATCACCAACATTTATGAAATAAACCAGTGAAATATATAGGTAATTCGGGTTTTTCTCGTAGCCCTTTAGGGTCATCATTTTATCAACACAAAGTTTTAGTTGTTGGTTTTGGGCCTTCCTAAATAGGGGCGTGACTTGCTCAATTATCCCCTTTTCGTCCGACGCTGTACAAACGTTTACGATAGTTGGAACCGTAATATCGGGTGCCGGAGGTTTGGGCTTATGAAAGTGCTTATAAAGTGCCCAGCCAATCCCAGCCAGAATAACGACAGCTATGAGTCCAAAAACTATCTTCCGTAGCTTGCTTCTGCTAACAAAATTTAGCCCTCTCTTAAAAAGATTGGGTCTGGCATCAGAAACTACAATTCCCTCAGTATGCGTAGTAGGTTTTTTATTGGATTTCATAGCGCTTTTGCTTTAAGTTTACCACAAGGGTCCATTACAATAAGCCTTTGTGAGTTTATCTATCGGTATAGCCAGGGCTTAACCCAAACACCTGAGGCGCTTCTGCTCTAAGCTAATTACTTTTTGATATTTTGGGGCCATTGTGATTGTGGGACCCCTTTGTAAGCACCACTTTTTAGTCTGATGGCCTTACCTTCTTCGACGAGGTGTTCCCATCCCGTTCTTTCTTGCTCAGACACCGGCACATATCTATTCTGTATTTTACCTATCCATGACGGCAGCGTGCCTTTAGCATCTAAAGGCTTGGCTAGTAAACGCAAATAGACTCGCTCCCCGTTGTAATTCGTTAATACCCAAGTGAGATGTTTGAGACCAAGTGAATCTATTATAGTCATTCGATTCTCTTCTGAAACACCAATTTTCAGACGTTGTTCGCCTGAGATATAATCGACTAACATTTGCGCTAACATAGATTTCGCGCTCGTGTAACTTTTCATTAAATCTGGGTCTATGCGGCCAAGTGAATCTCTCGAACCTATAGTTTCAAGATAAACACCACCAGGCTTGAGGAGTCGGTTTACCTCTTTAAAAAGTTTCGAAACATCTTCGTGGTCGAGGGCGTATGAAACACCTGAGCTTTCGATTAAATCAAAACTGGCACTAGCAAAAGGCATACTAGTTGCATCAGCTTGTACCAGTTCAGTGTTTGTCGAAACACTTTTTTTGGCATTTGTAAGGAGTTCTGGGACGTTATCAATTCCAACGACATGATCAGAAAAAGAATCCAGATATCCTATAGAGTTACCAACTCCTATGCCAATTTCCATGCTGTTTTCAAATGGAATTGCCGATTTTTTCTTGGATTGAACTGTTTTGTAGAAACTTAACTTAGCGGCTATAGATTGTGGATCAGAAAATGTTTCTAATATATCGAACCACATTCTGCCATTGGAGGCGGTCTCTGCAGTTAATGCGTAGCGAGCTTGAATTGTTGATTGAGCTCGAACCCGCTCGGCAAACTCAATTAGCTCTGTTACTGGTATATCACTTGCAATTGAGCCGTCGAAACCAGCATCTCCCTCTTTTCGGACCTCATCATAAGCTAGCTGCCAAATTAAATCACTATCTGGGTCTTGGTCGAAGTCCCGTAGCAAATCAGACCGTCCTACTTCGACTGGTGATAATGCGTTGGAATCAAATTCCTTAATTTCAGTCATGTTTTTATTTTAACTTAATCAATAGCTACTCTAGCATACTTTTACAATTTTAGCAATAGTGCTTATCTGTTACAATACACACATGAGTTTATCTATCGGCATAGTCGGACTGCCTAATGTTGGCAAGTCGACACTTTTTAATGCCCTGACCGACAATAACATCTTGGCAGCTAACTACCCTTTTGCCACGATTGAGCCAAATACCGGTATCGTTCCAGTCCCCGATGAGCGTCTTAGTAAGTTGGCTGATTTATATAAAACGCAAAAAATTGTGCCAGCTACGGTGACTTTCGTAGATATTGCTGGACTGGTTTCTGGCGCCAGCAAGGGCGAGGGTCTGGGTAATCAGTTTCTTGGTCATATCCGATCCTGTAACGCCATAGTCCAAGTTGTTAGGGCTTTTGATGATCCAAATGTGCAGCACGTTGATGACAAGCATGATCCTGGGAAGGATATAGACGTTATTAACACCGAGTTAGTTCTGGCCGATCTACAAACCGTTGAAAGGCGCCTGCCGCAGATGGAAAAATTGGCCAAAGCTGATCCTAAACTGAAGCCGACTGCCAACACTATGAATCAGGCTCTCAAGTTACTAGATTCTGGCCAGCCGCTCTCGGCTGCTAAAGACATCAATCTAGAAGATCTGGCTGAACTACAACTCATCACCGCCAAACCGGTCATTTATCTTTTTAATTTAGGCGAGGACAATCTATTGGATGAAACCAAAAAATCCGAATTAAATAAATTGGTAGCACCTGCTCCTGCCCTGTTCGTATCCGCAAAACTGGAAAGTGAACTGAGGGGTCTTGACGAAGTTGATCGTCAGGAATTACTAGAGAGCTATGGGCAAACTGAATCAGGCTTAGTCCAGCTGATACATGCCGCCTACCAAATCTTGGATTTGCAGAGTTACCTAACGGCCGGCGAAAAGGAAGTCAGGGCTTGGACGATCTCAAAAGGGGCCACTGCACCGCAGGCCGCCGGAGTGATTCATGGAGATTTCGAACGTGGTTTTATCGCCGCCGAGGTAGTTGATTATCAAGATTTACTGGCAGCTGGGTCCTTAGCTAGTGCCCGAGCAGTCGGAAAAGTTCGCACCGAAGGCAAAACCTACGTCATGAAGCCAGACGATGTAGTGGAGTTTCGGTTTAATGTCTAGGCAGTTTGCCAGCTAACGGCAATATTTCTAGTAATTTTGAGGATTCCAGCGTTGTCAGGCAAAGTATTTTCGTCGTAGTAGTGATCGACTTCCATAAGATTCTCCATAACACTCAAACAGTAAATTTCGTCTCCCATCAGATGCATTTTATCAACTGCTGTAATACTAGCCAGCGGTGTAGCAATTATTAATTTCTTGAGTTTGAGTGATTTTAAGTAGTCGCCAGCAATTTGCAGTGGCAAGGCGCTGTCCAGACTATCAGACACTAGGATAACTATATGGTTCCTTAGATATTTAGGATCAATTTCGCCCCCATCGCTCATTAGCCGATTGAGGCTATAAAGCTTTTGCAGACGCTGGTCTTCAATCATCCCGTGATACTCACCAACCAAATCTTCCAGCTCGCCTTCAGCATATTTGTCGTTATAGGTGAAGGTAGTTGGAGTCATGGCTGCCACAGCGTCAGGTTCGCCAGGCAGCATAATTCGTTCGCTCATCAGAATCGCTAAATTGGCATGTAAACGTATAGCAATCTGAGCACCAACTATTACCCCGCCAGGATTTAGGGCCACCACGGCTACCTGTTGGGCGCTGTACTGTTTGAGTTTGTTTGCCAATAACCGTCCAGCCTCGGCACGATTTCTAAAATACATATTTTCAGTCTAGCATGAGCAAGACGACGTCTAGTAGAAGCGTGAAACTCGCCTGCGAATCATAACTGGCATTTTGTACGGATTAGTACCCTGGGTTTGAGTCGGTGTCATGACTTTCTCTAGGGTGGCCTGAGTTAGCGGAACTGGGCTAGAAGCTTCTACTTGTTCAATTTCTCTATATGGCGCTTGCTGACGGCGAAATTCCATAACCTTTTGCTGAATGTAGTTGGTCATTCGCTGCATTCTTAGCTGGTTGTAGGCTATGAAGTGTATCGAACTGTTGATTGTGCCCAGATGCAGTGCGGCATCGAGTAAACGTCTATTGAAGGTGACGTCCGAAACCATGTCGTAGCGAATATCTTGTGATGTCATGTAGAAAGGTTTTTTATCAATAAGTAGCACCCGTTGGTCGGTGGCGCAAAGCATGGCAAAACCACCCTCGTAACGTCCATTAACAACATGTTGGACGCGCTCACCTTCGAACAATATGTTCGGTAGCTCTCTGAGCTCCGCCCTTCCCCAAAACCGGTAGTCAGCGTTAATACTTCGAAGTTGATCTTTGAGATCTTTTGGTTGAATCATAACGCTTCTCCCGCTTAGTAACTACATAGTAGGCCTTATATAGGATTTTGTCGGTTATATATCTCACCATTCTACTGAGACTTTTATCACACCTTTTAAAAAGGTTTGTGGCATAATACATCTATGTTGGCCACCGATAAACAAACCAAGGTTATGGTTCAAACCTTTCAGAAAGGTACGAGGCTGACATACAAAAAAGGCGAGTTTATTATTCGTCCAGGGGAAACGCCTACGGGCGTTTTTTATATTGAGTCTGGTCTGGTCAAAGCTTTCGATATCACCAAATACGGCGAAGAAAATCTGCTAATTATCCGTAAATCACATGAGATTTTCCCTCTTATTTGGGCTGCCACTGGCCAAGAACGTCACGTAATTTATCAAGCCTTGGCACCTACAACCGTTTGGCGTATTTCCAGAACAGATTACCTAGATTATGTGAATAAACACCCCGATGCCCTAGCTGTTTTACTGGATTTGACTATGGAAATGTACCGTATCCACTCCGAGCGAATTATTAATCTAGAGTACCGTACGGTGCGCGAGCGTTTGATTTCTTTCATGCTGACCATGTCTCAGCGCTTCGGCAAAGAGACCAAAGACGGATTGGTTATAGACGTTCCGCTGCGCCAGCAGGACGTAGCCAGCTCTATAAACGCTTCTCGGGAAACCACTAGCCGCGAATTATCTTCGCTAGAGAAAAAGGGCTTACTCAAAACCAGTCCAAACAATATAGTTCTAAAAGATGTAGCTAAATTAAAGGCTTTTCTTTAGTAGTTTTAGTCTATAGAACCGTTCGAGGTTACCCTTCGCGCCAGTTACTTCAGAATCAGCTTTTTGAGCAATAATGAACAAATTTTGTGTCCAATTTTCAAAATCTTTCAAGGTGTTACGGCGAAATTTATCATTCTTAATGACGCCTTTATGTTTAGCACTATTGCCGGCTTCAAACTGTGGTTTACACATAGCAACAATGTCAGTATTTTGATCGGCCAGCTTAGCTATACTTGGCAAGACATCTCTAAGACTAATGAAGGATACATCGATCAATATTAGGTCAAACTTGGTGGCTGATTTGAAATCTCTGATGTCAGTTTTCTCATGAAGTTCAATCTGTTCGTTGTTTCTGAGTGAAGAATGTAGCTGATTAGTGCCTACATCAACGGCAATTACCTGCTTGGCACCGTGCTGCAGAGCAAAGTCGGTAAATCCTCCAGTACTGGAACCAACATCTAGAACTATTTTGCCTGAAAAGTTGAGCCCAAGATTGTCACTAACACTAGATAATTTAAGCCCTGCCCTTGAGACATATTGTTCGTTGGTATTTAATCTTATAGCATCTGTTTCGTTTACCGTAAACCCAGCTTTAGTTACTGCTCTTTGATTAACAGTAACCTTGCCTAGTTTTATGTAGCTCTCAGCCTGACTGCGTGTAGGTACTAAACCCTTCTCAAACATCGCCTGATCAAGCCGTTTTTTGGGCACTTTACTTTACTCTTTCGCGGTAAGCCCCAGTAAGAGTATCGACACTAACCAGGTCTCCGGTTTTGATAAAGGCTGGAACTTTTATGGTGACTCCGGTCTCCAGCTGGGCAGTTTTGGTGATGGAACTACTGGTGTCACCTTTCACGGCGTCTTCGGTATAGGTCACTTTTAGGGGTACATTCTTAGGTAACTCAATGTTAAAAACCCGGCCGTCAAACAACTGAGCCTGGACCAGGTCGCCTTCTTTCATGAAGCCAGTTTTTCCAGACATATCTGTAGCTGATAGTTCAAATTGTTCATAGGTAGCTTCGTCCATGAAATAGAATTTTTGCCCATCGCTATATAGATATTGGACACTTTTGGTTGTAATGTCGGCCGGTTCGATGGATTCATTGCCTTTGAAAGTCTTATCTAACACCTTGCCGTCAATCAAACTCTTAATCTTAACGTTCACAATGCTGCCACCGCGCCCCATGACTTTTTGGGCATACTCAATAACTCTGTACGGTGTCCCGTCCAGTTGAAATACCTGACCTTTCTTAAGATCTGTTACTCCAAGCGCCATTTGATATACCTAGTTATTTGCTACAAACGGAAGCAAAGCAATATGTCGGGCACGTTTGATAGCTGCCGCTAATCGACGTTGTTCGTGTTCTTTAAGCCCGGTTTTCTTACGGGTCTCAATCTGTCCATATTGATTTACGTAGCGTTGCAAGGTTTTGAAGTCCTTGTAGTCAAAATAAGCTACGTCTGTTCTATATTTAAAAATCTTCGCCATTATTCTTATTCTCCCTAAAATGGAATATCATCTAAATTAATTGGTTCATCGCCGATGTCTTCTATGACAATGTCATCGGCTTTTGCTTTTTTAGTTGGTTTTGGTTTCTCGGTAGCAGGTTCGTCAGAAGCTGAGTTCGTAGCTGCTCCAGTGTTGCCACCTCCAGGTCCACCTAAGAAGGTTACGTCCTGCGCCACAACTTCAACTTTACTGCGCTTTTGGCCATCTTGTTCCCACGAACGGGATTGTAAGCGACCGTTGACCAAGCAAGGTCGGCCTTTGGTCAAATACTGGGCTACTCGTTCACCTAGTGGTCCCCAAGCTACGATGTCGACGTAGTCGGTGACTTCTTGCCATTCGCCGTCACCACCTTTGTAACTGCGGTTCAGCGCTAAACTAAAACCGCAAACATTTTGGCCGTTAGGTGTTTGTCTAAGTTCAGGGTCTCTGGTGAGATTGCCCATTAAAACTACTTGGTTGAAAGATCGTGCCATAATGCACCTCCTTGTAGGAACTATGTCCTTTATTTAATGTACTTATACCCTACTGCTGGATTCTATGTTTCGTCAAGCAGCAGCGTTTTACTCTTCGGCTTCTTCCTCTTTGTCGTCTTCGACTTCGTCAGCGTGCTCACTACGAGCAGCAGCTTTTTTAGCTTTATCAGCTTTGGCCGCCTCAGCTTTGGCTATAGCTTTTAGATCTGGTCGAACAATCAAATAACGGATCACTTCGTCCGTAATATTGAGGGTCGATTCGACCTTTTTAACAGCCTCCCCAGGCAGTTCTACTGTATAGAACACGTAAATAGCATGTTCTTGTTTTTTGACTTTGTAAGCCAGCTTGCGCTTGCCCCAATTGTCTGTCGCCACGATCTTGCCACCATTGTCGGTGACAATTTTTTTCACCCGCTCCTCGGCTTTACTGAGGTCTACCTCTAGGTCAGGGTGATACAGTACGGCAATTTCGTACTGAGTCATTTGGACTCCTTCCTTTGGACTTTGGGCTACGCGCTCTAAAAGTTGGCCGTAACCTGAAGCTTAAGTCTAAGCTAGAAGATATTGTAACTCATTTACCTCTGTTGGTCAACTATTAAAGGCCTTTGGATTTGCGCCAATAATCCTCATACACTGCTTTAGCGCGGCGCTTGGTTGCGAATTTGCTAAGAAGATACAGGCCGCCAAAGCCAACGCCACCTATTATGACTAGGACAAGTAATACTTTTAGAACGGTCTTTAATGGTGATCCGTTTGAAACACTCTCTTGATCGCCAAAGTTGCCAAAATCGGTACTGCTAGTGTCCCCCGTACCAGTGTCAGTGGAAGTTTGGTCGCTGCCGTCGGAGGTTACAGGAGTGTCGCCCGAATTAGACGACTGGTTGTCAGAAGTTGAGCCGCCGGAGGAGCCACCCGACGTGCCACCGCCGGAGCCACCCGACGTGCCACCGCCGGAGCCACCGCCTTCTGATCCCCCTGATGAACATGCTCCGGTAGTTTTAGATACGGTATTTGACTTGGTTGAGCCGCCTGGGCCGTTGGCTTTGACATAGTAACTATAGCTAGTGTTGCACTTTAGACCAGTGTTGTTGTATGAAGAGCTTGTGACGGTGGCGATCTGGCTGTTATTTCGAAAAACAGAGTAGTTTGTGGTGGTTGTAGTACTATTCCAGTCCAAATTAATCGAACTTGCACTGGAGCCTATTACCTTTAGGCTTGGAGTACTTGGCAACGGTGCTATGACTTTGAGCTGTCCAATACAAGGAGTTTGAAGTTGGCCCTGATAGACAATATTCATTGACCAGCTAAAAGCGTAGGTACCAGGAGCTGATGGAGCCTTTAGCGTCAGATTAAATTTGGCGGTTGTGCCGGGAGGATAATCGGTAGTTACCCCGTTACCAGTGGCGTGCCAAATGTTTGTACCGTTATATTCACCCATATAGAATCCGTAATTTGGCGACCAAGTGCTATCCCCGTTGTTCAGAAACCAAACAGCTGCTTTAAATGTCTGGCCAGTTTGAACTGACGAAGCTACTTTCCCGTCAACGTAAGCCAGGTTTAAGCTACAGGAAGAGTGATGTCCAGTATAAGCAAAAGAACTACGTAGTTGCCGGACCCCGACCACCGCTGCCCCACCAATAGCTATGACGGCGATACTAATACTTATCAGCCTAATCACCGGCGATTTTTTACTAAATGGCGTTTTGCTGAAGGGGTTCAGGCTACTAGATTTATGCTTGTAAGCCCGTTTGTGTTTCATATTAACCTCAGGCCTCGGTTTCGTCCGGGATATCATCAAACGAGTCAGCCGGTGGGCTGTCGTTGAAAACATCATTTAGGCTACTGACTAGAACTTCACGCGGCCTGTTACCATCAGCGTGACTAATAATCCCTTGTTCTTCCATGGTCTCGATCAGCCGAGCGGCTCGTCCGTAACCGATCCTTAAGCGGCGTTGTAATAAGCTAGTACTAGCCTTGCGACCTTGAATTACGGCTTGAACGGCATCTCGGTACATATCATCGTCGGCATCTTGACCACCATAGTCGGCTACTACTCCACCACGACCGTTTAATTGCACTGGTTGACTAATAAC
Organism: uncultured Candidatus Saccharibacteria bacterium; assembly: GCA_964636215.1. Classification (GTDB taxonomy): domain Bacteria; phylum Patescibacteriota; class Saccharimonadia; order Saccharimonadales; family CAZJQT01; genus CAZWRJ01. The sequence goes on from CAZWRJ010000004.1 coordinate 26,583, forward strand.
TTCTTCGTCATATTGTGGTGGACGCTGCATGCGCAAGAAATCAGTAACCTTTTGAACTTCATCAATTTCAATTAAAGCTCCTTGAACCCTGATAGGCTTGGGCATATCGGCAGTAGCAAACAGCATATCACCCATGCCGAGCAACTTTTCAGCGCCAATTTGATCAATAATGGTGCGTGAGTCTACTTGGCTGTTGGTAGTAAAGGCAATGCGAGCCGGCACGTTGGCCTTAATTAAACCTGTAACGACGTCGACACTAGGCCGCTGAGTGGCAATAACCAAATGGATGCCAACGGCTCGGGCTTTTTGAGCGATGCGTACAATTAGAGCTTCGACGTCGCGAGCAGCCATCATCATCAGGTCCGCAAGCTCATCAATAACGATTACGATATAGGGCATACCCTCGTCGGTTTTAAGCTGGTTATATTCAGTGATATTGCGCCGTTTGGCTTCAGCCAGAGTACGGTAGCGACGTTCCATTTCAGCCACGGCCCACTTAAGAGCACTAATGCATTTTTCTGGCTCAGTTATAACCGGTGTAAGCAGGTGCGGAATTTCGTCATAAGGGGTGAGCTCAACGTGCTTGGGATCAACTAAAATAAGTTTTAGATCAGCTGGGCTATTACGAAATAGCAGACTGGTTAAAATGGTGTTGATCATGACGCTCTTGCCAGAGTTAGTTTGGCCAGCAACAAGTAGATGTGGCATTTTATCGAGATCAGCCACCACCGGGCCGCCGGATATATCCTTGCCAATACCGATTCCCAATGGGCCTTGTATGCCTGACCAAACAGGGCTAGTGAAAATACTGGCTAAACGCACGGTAGCTGGTTTAACGTTTGGAACTTCAATACCAACAGCTTTTTTACCGGGAATTGGTGCTTCTATACGAATAGATTGAGCAGCTAGATCTAGCGAAATATTGTTCTCAAGAGCGGCAATTTTGGCTAATTTGACGCCTGCTGGGGGTTTTAGGGTGTATTGAGTTACCCGCGGGCCAATATTGGCCCCTTCCATTTCCACATTGATACTAAAGTTAGCCAGGGTTTCTTTGATAGCATCGGCATTGCCTTCAATATTACCAGCGTCGGCTTTGTCCTGTTTTTGATTAAGTAGATCAATGTTTGGAAATTTCCAATCTGGATCACTGGTAGTAGTTAGGGCGTCATGAGCATCAGCCCCCATTTTTTGAGCGCTACGGGCGCTGGCCAGGGGTAGTTCACCTCTAGAGTGATGCTCTACCGGTACACCTTCATTTAGTTTAAAGCCCTTCTCGGCTTTTAGCGCCTCTAAGTCGGTATCCTCATTGTCACGCCCAAGAACACCAAGTAGTTTAAGGATAACTCGAGGTGAAATGCCAAAAGTTAAAAAGAATAGTAGCATTGTGAAAACAAAGAACATGATAACCGCTGGTACCTGGCTTACAGCATTCAGAGCTAAACCACCAAATAATTTGCCAACCGAACCACCAACACTATTGCTCCATTGACCTGTTTCTATCGGATAACTGGAAAAACTTACCTGTAGGAAACAGGCTGTCATAATAACAAAAGCCAACATACTTAGCAGTTTTGGTAGTGGAATTTGTTTATCTTCACTAACAAATTTAAGTATTCCCCAGTAAAACAGAGCTACTGGGACCAACCAGGCTGCCCAACCCAAGGCTGTGTAAGCCCCGCTGTATAGGTTCTTAGGTAGTGGGCCACCAGTGCCAAACCCACCGATCAAAACAAAAAAGGCCAAGAGTAGCATTAAAACGGCGCCTACCATCGGCCAAAATATTGACCTCTCTTCATCCTTGGGGTCAATCTTCTGTTTTCTTGTCTGTTTTTTCTTTTTAGCCATAACCAGTCCTAATTATATAGTTATTCGTCGACCGGAGGAAGACTTTCGGGCGGTAATAGACCTTCGGCTTCAACAACGTCACGCATCACCAGATAAAGTTGCTTGTAGTCATCGTTGTCAGGATTCGCTTCAGTTAAGCCCTTGGCAATTTCTAAGGCTTTTTGTCGTTGAGCCTTGTGTTGTTCTTCGGAAAGTATTGGATTTTTATCTTTTTCTGCCATATCGATATCATAGCAAAAAATACAACATTTGTCAATAGAAAGATGTGATTGTCAGTCCGGTTGGTCCATACCCAGTAACCGTGAACGCATTTCCTGGAAACGTTTCTGTTGTTCGTGTGCTAGATCTTCGCTAGTTTTGTTTTCATTGTGGCCATTAGTGTGAGTGGTTTGGGCTTCAACTTTAACTCCTTTAGAACCACCACTTATGACATTAACTACTGGTATAACGATTGGGCTCCCGGCAGTGTGTTCAAACAAGAAATGAGTTACATGATCCTTAAGCTCAGCTTTGAAACGATCCAGATCTATGCGCTTAAAGCGCTGCCCTACTGCTCGGCGTAGTTCCTGTCGGAATTCATTCATCAGTTCTTCATTATCCTTCATATATATGAAACCGCGGCTGATGATATCAGGGCTAGTTAGTAGTTGCCCGGTTTTCTTGTCAACCGTTAAGATTACGGCCACTAGACCTTCTTCTGCCAACATTAGTCGATCTTTAACCACCACATTGCTGACAATTGAGCCGCTTTGATCAACTAGCAGATGTCCGTGAGGTACTTCGCCACCCTTTTCCCATTTATCAGCTGTGAAAAGCAAACTGTCGCCGTTTTCAGCTTGGATAACATTACTCCGTTGCCAACCTTCTTCAATGGCCATTTCTTGGTAATAACGTCGGTTCAACGGACCGGCGTAAATAGGTATGAAAAATTTCGGTCGTATTAAATGCAGCATTTCTCTGTACTCATCACGTCTGGCATGTCCAGAAACGTGCAAGGGCCCGACATTATCAACCTCGTGGGTTGGGTGCCTATAGAGGTGTACCCCGCGACGAACTAGATCATTACCGATTTCTTCATAGCGAATCTCATTGCCAGGAATTGGCGTAGAGCTGACCACGACTGTATCGCCTTCGTGCAGTTTAATGTGTTTATGTTCGCCTTCAGCCATTCGCTGCAAGGCTGCACCCGGTTCACCCTGGCCACCGGTACAGATAACTAGTACCTGGCGATCGGGGATATTAGGCATTTCACGCATAGGTAGCACCGTGCCTTTGGGAATTTTTAAGATACCTTGGCGTACGGCAATTTCGGCATAGCTCATCATACTACGACCATCAAGCGCCACTCGGCGGCCAGCATTAACAGCGGCATTAACGATCATCTGCACCCGATTCATGTTAGATGAGAAGATTGCTACAAAGACTCGGCCTTCAGCGTGGCCAATGATGTCATGGAAACTATCTTGCAGAGTATGTTCGGTTGGTGTTCTACCTGCTAGTTGTGTGTTACAACTATCACTCATAAGTGCCAGAACACCTTCATCACCAAGTTGCTTGAGGCGGGCAGAGTCAGTGGGCTTTTCATCTAACGGTTCCGGGTCAAGTCGCCAATCACCGGTATTAATGATGCGCCCGACAGGTGTATCAACCACAATACAAGCCGATTCCGGAACAGAGTGTGTAATCCGCACTAATTCGACCATGAAAACACCAAGCTTTAGCCTTTCGTGGTTATCCATGTTCATAATTACAAGTTTTGGCGTAAAATCGAGGCCGGTTTCTTCGGTAGCGTCTTTGAATGTTTTTTCAACCACGCCCATAGTAAAGCGACTGCCATAAATTGGAGCCGGATACTTAGGTACAATGTGCTTGAGCCCTCCAAGGTGATCAAGGTGTCCGTGACTAATCACGTAGCCTTTGATTTTGTGTTTAATGCTGTCTAGATAGGTAGTATCGGCGATGGTGTAATTTACGCCCGGTAGATCAATACCAAGATTATTACCGCAATCTAGGATAATGGCATCGTTTTGCCACTCTAGAACCTGCATGTTTTTTTCACCAATAGCGTCTTGCCCACCGAGGAAAGTTAGCTTAAGCTTCTGTGGATCTTCGATTATGGCGTTGGCCCTAGGTTTGGCCTGTTGTTGGTTGTTCGGGGCTTCCAGATATTGATTTATGGCCCGTTGGGCGTCGTCCTGTGCTCGACGCTGAGCACGAATAGCCGCACCGCGGCTAACACCTTTGTTGCCGTTCTCGCGTTTAGGTTGATTATTATTTGGGTTTGGTTTCTTTGGAGGCATTAGTTTATTCCTTTCCTTATGCTTCAAGATTTAAATTTTTTCTAAAATAGCCGGAATTTTGGCAAAATCGTCGATTAGCGTTTGCCGCATAGAACCGTTATAAAGCGCAGCTGCCGGGTGAAATAAGGGCAAATAGATTCGGCCATGAAAGCGCTTAGGCTGTCCGTGGACTACCGAAATAGAAAGTTCCGGCAAGAAACAGTTAAGACTGTGTCGGCCAAGGGTGATGGTCAATTTTGGCTTAATTATCTCTAGCTGGGACTCTAAATACGGTAAAAAGGCTTCTTTCTCCTCCGGCAACGGATCGCGGTTGTTTGGTGGGCGGTATTTAACGATGTTGGTGATGTAAATATCCGACCTTTTAAGCCCGATCATTTCCAGCATCTCGTTTAAAAACTTACCGGCTGCACCAACGAACGGCAAGCCTTGTAGGTCTTCATTTTTGCCGGGTGCTTCACCAATGAAAACCAGCTCGGCATCTGGGTTACCGTCACCAAAGACCAACTGCGTAGCTTGCCTGGCCAGATCTGGGCAAACTTTCTTGTCGGTAATTTTTTGACGAATCTCGTCAAGTTCGATTTGCTTAGACTTTTTTGCCATCTTTTTTAAGTGAACTCACGATTAATTTTATGCCGAACACTAAAGTTACAAAACAACCTAGGTATGCTAAGTAGCTGCCGCTATCTATGGCCACTGAGCCAAAAATGTATGCAAAAATCAGCAAAGCTACCCCTGACAAACATTTTTTTGGATTAATATTCAAGGCAGTCCTCCCCAAATAAATCATCTAAAAGCTTACCGACTTCTTTTAAGCCTCTTATTTCTTCGTGGGTGAGTGGCTTGAAACCTTCGGTTAAGAATTCATGCCAGTCTTGTCCTTGCATAGTCGCTTCGGGAAATCCTTCGGTGGTCATTATTTCTTCTCCGACTCCCTAGCGGCCTGTCTCATACTGAGGTTTAGACGGCCCTTTTCATCGACTGCGACTAGTTTGACTGTTACCAAGTCACCTTCCTTAACTACGTCACTAGGTTTGTTGACACGTTCTTCCTTCATTTCACTGACGTGTACTAGGCCATCTTTGCCAGGCATGATCTGGACAAAGGCACCGAAGTCCATAACACTTACTACTGGAACATCTTTGTAGATCTTACCAACTTCCGGCTCGGCCGTAAGTGTTTGAATGTATTGTTTGGCGCCATCTATGCTGGTCTTGTCCGGACTGGATATAAAGACTGTGCCGTCATCTTTAATATCGATTTCAGCTCCTGTTTCAGCGATGATTTTGTTGATCGTCTCACCGCCCTTACCAATCACTTCACGAATCTTGTCAGGGTTGATTTTGATAGATTCAACGCGTGGAGCATACGGGCTCATATCCTTACGTGGACTCTTAATAGTAGTTAACATGTGCTCTAGAATGTGCGCTCGGCCAGTTTTACCCTGTTCGAGAGCCGCTTTAAGCACTTTTACTGGTAAACCGTGTACTTTCATGTCCATTTGCAGCGCAGTTATACCTTTGGTGGTACCAGCAACCTTAAAGTCCATGTCTCCGGCAAAATCTTCGGCGTCGGCTATATCACTTAGGATATAAGGCTTGTCGCCGTCCATCATCAGCCCCATGGCAATACCACTGACTGGTGAGGTTAAAGGTACACCGGCATCCATAAGAGCCAAACAGCTCGAGCAAGTGGCGGCCATTGAGGTACTACCGTTCTGGCTCATGATCTCAGTCACGCTACGAATGGCGTATGGGAAAGTTGCCGCGTCAGGGATAACCGGTAGTAAGGCTCTTTCAGCTAAGGCACTGTGGCCAATTTCACGGCGTCCAGGACTACCTAGACGACGAACTTCACCGACTGTATAACCCGGCGCGTTGTAATGGTGCATATAGCGCTTTTCAGCGTCGTTTCGCTCCATAGTATCAAGCATTTGAGCGTAAGAAGTTGGTGCTAGTGTAACAATGTTCAAGGCTTGGGTAACACCGCGGGTAAATAGACTTGATCCGTGAGCTCTAGGTAGAAATCCTATTTCGGAACTCAAAGTACGAATTTCATCAAGTTTACGACCATCAGGACGAACCTGCGCCTCAACTATGCCCTTTCGTACATCTTTGTGTAGAGCCATCGTGAAAGCATCGTCGAATTCTTGGCGATTTTCGGCGTAACCTTCCTCGCCAATCTCCTTAGCAAAATGATCATGCATGCTTGTGCGTAAATCCTGAACTAAGTCATTACGTTCAGGGTAAGGCAGCTGCAAGCCAACTCCTAGTTTGCCTTCGAGCCAAGTATCTACTCGTTTTTGGATGTCCTGATCAGGTAAAGTTAGTTCGAACTCCTGAGGAGTTACTTTAATCTTTTTGATCAGTTCTTCTTGAACTTTAATAGCCGGTTGCATGGAGGTGAAAGCATACTCCATGGCTTCAACTACTTGTTGTTCGCTTACTTCGCTGGCACCTGCTTCAACCATCATGATGCCGTCTTTGGTACCGGCAACTACTAGATCAAGTGGACCATCATTGAGTTCTTCTGGGCTAGCAAAAGCTTTGAGCTTACCTTCAACTAAGCCAATTCTCAGCCCAGCCACTGGGCCTTCAAATGGTGCTCCAGTTAGCATAAAGGCCGCACTCATAGCGATCATAGCTATCATGTCAGGGCGAAAAGTTGGATCCATACTAAGAACTGTGGCTACGCCTTGAACTTCGTTACGATAGCCTTTGGGCCAAAGTGGCCTAATTGGCCGGTCAATAAGACGACCGATTAGAATAGCATCGTCAGATGGGCGACCTTCGCGCTTAACAAAACGACTACCGCTGATCTTACCAGCGGCGTAAAAACGCTCTTCATAGTCAATACTTAAGGGGAAATAGTCAAAACCATTCAGTGCTTTGTCGCTGATCATAGCTGTACCGAGCACTACCGTGTCGCCGTAGCGAGCCATAACACTGGCGCTAGTGCGAAAGCCAACACGATTGACTTCTAGCGTCAGAGTGCGGCCGCACAGCTCAGTTTCGACTGAGATTATATTTTTCCCGTAGGGATTTATGGTTGTTGCCATAGATTTAACCTTCCATGAGTTTTCGTCCGCAAAGTGCAAATATACAGATTACCCTTGTGCGTGTAATGGTATGTATATCTGGTCTCTGCGCACCAAACCCCTCTTTAACTTAATGTGCACAAGCTGAGCGGCTCGATTTTGCGAGCCACCTGAGTCTATACACTAACGGCGAATGCCGAGTTTTTTGACAGTTGCTAGATACGCCTTTTCATCCTGTTCAGCTAGATATTTTAGTAGTCGTTTACGTTTGCCAACCGCTTGCAACAACCCACGTCGGGCCATGAAGTCGTGTTTGTTGGTCTTCAAATGAGCCGTTAGCTCTTTGATACGCTCAGTTAAAATTCCCGCCTGTACGGCTGGGCTACCAGTATCAGTTTTACTTGTCTGTAAGTCAGCAACAATCTTGCTTTTCTTCTCGGTTGAAATCATCTAATCCAATCTGTTAATTATTAAGAGATTTGATGGCGTTGGGGCTATACTAGCATACTCTTCCCTGTTAGGCAAGTATTTATTAGAGTCATTTAAGGTAAATTTTCCTACTTGTGTTCGCCTGAGCCCGAACATATAAGCGCCCGTGCCTAGCTCCTTGCCGATATCTTCTACCAAAGATCGAATATAGGTGCCAGAGGATACTTTGGTGGTAAATTTTACCTCTGGATATTTGTAGACTAGGTCTGCAATTTCATAAACCGTGACTTTTCTAGGCTCTAGTTTTACTTCTTTGCCCTCTCTAGCAAGCTTATAAGCTCGCTTACCGTTAATTTTAATGGCCGAGAAAGCCGGCGGGGTTTGCATTATTTCACCAATAAACTGCTTGATTACCGTCTCTAGCTCCTCTATTGAGGGTTTTTTATCAGAAATCTGGGTTTTATCACCTTCTTCGTCACCAGTCGTAGAGGTTTCGCCAAGCTTCATGGTTACTTCGTAAACTTTATCCAGTTTGGAAAATTCACTCGCTCGCTTGCAATAATCACCGACCAATACCAATAAAAGACCTGTCGCCAGCGGATCTAGCGTCCCGGCGTGTCCAACTTTGGGTTTTTTCTGTCCAGTTTGTTGCTTCAGTAGACTACGAACTCTCGCCACCACATCAAAACTGGTCCATCCAGTTGGTTTATCAATCAGTAATAGCCCGTTCATGCACTGCAGTATAGATCAGATAAGCATTACTTAGGAAGCGGGTGGCAATGGGGGCAGGAGCGGCGGTGGAACGGTTGGGGGTGCGGTTGGATCGCTCACCTGTGGAAGTTCTGGTGTACTAGAAGAAGCATTGTCAGAGTTTTGCGGCTGTGCTGGATCAGTCATAGGCATATCGAGCGGTGGAGCTGAGGATGGCATTGATGAGCCGCTATCGGTGGGGTTTAGATCAATTGGTTGGGCGTTTAAAGCCGAAATCGGTTGTAGTGATTGCGCTCCCTCACCGTTGTTAACGGCTTGGTTAACAGCGTTTCGGGCGGCTGACAAGTCCGTAGACTCAGGTTCTCCTGCTGTCGTACCGCCTGATTGAGTAACTTCAGTGTTCAAGTGAGGGCTTTCTACCGTTTTTTCAATTTCAGTCAGGGTTTGTTCGTCAGCTTGTGGTAATAACTCCGTTGGTATTTCGCTCACAGGAGCTTGTGGCTCTGCAGGCCAGTCTGCTGGGCTGTCACTGGCGATATCATTGGACAAAGTTGGGTTATCGACTGGTGTAGCCGGGCTCGGAGAGCTGCTGGGTATTTCTGGCAAGCTCATAGTTGGAGGTGAGACCATCGATGGGTCTTGGGCCGGCGTTGACTGCCCCGGCATATTATCAGGCATCAAAGGATTAGCAGTCGGTGGTGAGATCCCATCATGAGTTAGTAACGGCGGCATGGCTGAGCTTGATGCGCTAAGCGGATCAACAGCCGGATCTAAGTTCTCGGGTTCGGCATTTGCGGTTAATTGACTCTTAATGGCGGGTGGTTCCATGACCATTCGGGAATCTGAACCGCCAAGTTTGGGAGCATTTGGCTCATTAGATTCATCTTGAGGCAATTCGATTTCGCCGTTATCGTCGATTTTTATTTCCTCGGCGGTTGGTTGCGGTAATTCAACATTAGTTGCAACGCCTCCGTGGGCAATGTCTAGTTCTCCATCTTTGGATTGTTTATTTCCTTGTTCGTCCACAACATCGGTGGTAACTTTACCCGCTCCTGACTGCCCGTCAGTCTGTAGCTCAGAGGCCACTAGTTGTTGGTTAGCGCCGGCAGACATCAGCTTGGCGCTCATTTCCATAGTTGCTGACGAAGTTTTTTCGTTACTGAAGCGATTAGTCTCGGCTACTATACCTGTTAGGAAAGCGGTGGCCATTTGGCCATCAAGCACGTCAGCTTTCAGTTCAAGCCCCAGTTCAAGTAACATTTCACACAGACTGCTGGCGGCTGGATTTGACCAGTTAATACTACCTAGATTGGCACCGTCATGGGTATTTATAGCCACAACTGTGGCATCGTGCAGGATTCGGCCATGGCTAGTTATAGCTTGGTCAAGATCTTGCTGAGCATTTACGCCGAGTGCCATAACTACTTCGACATTAAAGTCGCCCTGACTAAAATCTAGATCTTTGTCTGTGATCGAGGTACGGTACGGAGTAATAAAGATTTTTACTACTTGGTCTTCAACTTTATAGCGGATTTTGTCAGCCTTCGATTTATCCAGGGCGATTATAAAATCGCGCAGTGAGTCAGTGTTCTTTTCCAGTGTCTTCTCTGGTTGCAAAAATTCAATAGTAGATGGCACGCTGCCGCTAAAAACAGCTGTGGCGTGTTTGTCCAGCTTGTTAAGAAGTAAAGTCAAGCCAATGGCCGCTGACAATTGGTCAACGGATGGATTAGCGCTGACAGTCACCAGAATATTGGTCGCTTGCTTTAAACGCTCAACAATCTGCTGTTTTTGAGTATCCATTTTTGTTTTTGATCCTCTGGGGTGAATCGTACCATAAAGCATAAGCCTTGTACAGGTCTTTCTTTACAAATGTCGCCTCTGTTGATATAGTCAAGCCTCGACTATAGTTATCAGCTAATCGTTTAAGGAGTTCTATGCCGATTATTAAGTCAGCCAAGAAACGCGTCCGCACTGCCCGTAAGGCGACAGTTAGTAATGCAAAGACTAAACGCAGCCTAAAAACTGCACTAAAAGCGTTTCAGTCTACTCTGACCAGTAAAAAACAACCAGCTGCTGCTCATGCCAAGGCTCAGAGCAATCTAGACAAAGCCGCTAAAAAAGGCCTAATGCACAAGAATAAAGTAGCTCGACAGAAGAAGCGCCTGGCCGCTCAGGCTAAAGCCGCCGGACTAAAAGTCCACGGTGCAAAATCAGCTCCCAAAAAGACAGCTACTAAACCAGTTGTCAAAAAAACCGCCGCTAAAAAAGCTACAGTCAAGAAACCAGCCGCTAAAAAGTCACCTGCCAAGAAATAACTAGGCAGCTACTTGAGTTGCAGGGTCCTGCATATATTTTAATTCATCTATAATCTGCTGACGTGTTTCAGGATTACGCCAACCATCGACTAGTTCCTTGGCAGCCTGCCTATCTGCCCATTCTATTTCTGGGTGGTCTTTTGTAATACCATTAGAAAATGTTTCAAGTAGTCTGCCCATTGATGGAATTAGATTTTTTATTCCGTATGCTTGCTCTAGTTTAGAATCCAGTTCTTCCATGGCTTGCTTTCTATGCTCTTTAGTTTGAGCACTCCAGGCGCGCGTCCAATACCTAACTGGTACTGGTATTACTCCGCTGTCTATGATCGCAGCCCATAAAGTTCGAAATTCACGATAAACACCAGAGTCATGGTTTCGTAATTTAGGATCTACGATTTCCCATTGCCCATTTTCAAAAGCTTGACTAGAATGTTCCGTTACCGCTTCATCTAACCATAAATCTCTAAACAATCCCAATTCAGAATGATTAACTTCATGTTTGGTTTTTTTTCGAATAATGGAAGTCATTGATGCAGCGTCAGGACCATTTCTTTCCCCAATCACCGCTATGCCTGATCGTTGTTTAGCATAAGCACTTCGTAGTTTTGAGTAAGTATCGGTATAGTCCCCTAGTACTACAGAAGTGTTATCGATACGTGGAACCACAACTTTAGCGTCTGAATGAATATAGCCTAGTTCAATTCCTTCGATGAGAGCTTTTTTGTATTCGGTTTTTTGTGTCTTAATTTCTGCCTGAATTTTAGGATCTTTGGCCATCATTTCAAGCCTATATGTATACCACTGCATAAAATTCACAAGTTCCGCATCGTCAGCTTCATTAGCTAGATAATCTGCCCAATTTGGTCTTTGATTATCTGTATCGCCAACCCATCGCTGGATAGTCGGTAAGGCCGAGTCGTAAAAACGTTTTGTAAGCCCCATGCCAATAGAACCTACTACTCTTTTGGCATGGTTTTGTTTTTTAGTTTTTGCCCATGCTTCGTAACGACCACGAAAGAATTCGGGGGCTTGTTCATTAATAATAGCGCTGAAACTATGCTTGTCATTAGGGTCTAGCAATCTTAGCTGTTCGCGTTTTTTTGTTAACGCATCTTGTTTTGTTTCTTCAAATTTATCTAGTCGTTGTTCCGCCTCATCGTATTCCCTGATGGCAGGTAGGATATCTCTGTCAGAAATAGGGCTTTCAGCATTAGCTTTTAACCAAGTTCCGAGATCGTCTAGGTATAAATTATGAGCGGTTACTATTTCTTCCAGCTTAGTTTCTTCTAGTCCAAAACTAGAATCACTGATTCCTTCGTGTTTCGGCATTTGGCTTGGAGTTATTGTCGGTATTTGTGTTGTATCAAGCATGATGTTCAAATAATAATACTAGCACATTATTGCTTTTTTGGCAATAGGGGTGTTTTAGATAGTTATTGTGATGATAAGTTGTTTTAGGGCGTCGTCGGCATTGATGCTGGTGGTTTTTAGCTTAATATCAAGCTCTAACACTTCTCGAATAAGCTTTTTGAGCTCAGCTAAAGACATTTTCTGGCAGATGGCTTGGCTTTTTCGGACAATATATGGATTTAGACTTGCTTCTCTGGCAATTTCGTCAGTTGACCTCTGTCCTGCTGTCTTTACGATGGCTAGGATATTTAGCTGCCAAATTATTAGGCCTAAAATATTTAGTGGTTCGACTTTTTGCTGACGCTGTTCTTCGTAAAGACTCAGCGCTTTTTTGGTATCGCCTGAAAAGGCGGCGTCCAGTAGCTGAAAGATAGTGCTTTGGGGTGTCAGCTCAGTTAATAGGTCAATGTTTTCCCTAGTAATTTCTGGGTTATAGGTAAGCAGCTTGACGAGTTCTTGACTGAGCAGTTGTTGATTCGCGCCAGCCCGCTCTATTAGATACTGCGCATCAGCACTACTCAATTTGCCACCACTAGATTTTGCTTGCTCGGTCAGCCAACTTACCAGCGCTACACTATCTAGCTCGTTGAAGTTCTTAAAGTCAGTTTGTTTTTGCAAAAATTTGGCATAACTACCCCGTTTATCGAGTTTTGGTTCAACCAAGATAACATCTGTGCTATCGGATATATTAGCCAGCAGGTCAGGCGCCTTTTCGGCAAAAAGTTTGTTCTGGCCTGGGGAGCGCAGAATAACCAGTTTTTTACTGGCCAGAAACGGAAGGTTATTTAGAGCTTCACCTATGCGTTCCATTTCGGCTTCTTCGCCGTCTATTTTTTCTACCGCAAAATCACCATAATTCTCAATAAATTCGGTGGTTTTTTTGTCTAATTCTTGCCTGAGGGCAAAACTATTGGGTCCGCTAAGGGTAGTTATCATTTATTTGGTGCTTTCTGACACTTCGGGCAGACATGCGTACCTCGACCGGCCACTCGTATTTTCTCAATTACAGTACCACAGCGTGGACATGGCTGGCCGTTACGCCTAAAGACTCGTGCGAAATCTATGTAACTACCCTTTTTACCTTCGGCGTTGACATAATTTCGATCGGTTGAGCCACCCTTTTCGATGGCTAGTCTCAACACAAATTGCATTTCCTCAAACAGCTTTTTGATCTGAGGGTTGGTGAGGTTTTTGACAAGAACTTGCGGGTGTATTTTGGCACCCCACAGGCTTTCGTCAGCATAAATATTACCGATACCAGCTACGATAGTTTGATCTAGTAGTACCGATTTGATATTACTGCCAGGTCGCCGCAATAACTGTTTTTGAAAAGCTTGCCAAGTAAAGTCAGCTTCTAGAGGTTCTGGCCCTACCTTCTTAAAAAAGTCGATGTTGGGCAATTCGACAGTTGGGATTAACCTGACCCAGCCAAACTTCCGTTGGTCGTTGAAGAATAACTTGCTTCTGTCGGTGAACTCAAAAATTACTCGAGTCGACTTATCTGGCAGACTGCCTACTAAACTGTCGTTTGGATGACCGGCTCCAAAGCGTGACTTGGCATCATAATAAACCAACTGCCCTGTCATTTTCAGATGAATCATCAGGCTATGTTGATTGCTCAGGTGTATGAGCAAAACTTTTGCTCGCCGGCTAATACTAGTAACTTTAGCGCCAACTAAAAACTGCTGAACGTCACTTTTAGCATTGGGAAAACTCTTAGTCCAATTGCTTTTAATGGACTTTACTTGCTTGCCTGGCAGGAATTTAGACAAGCCCGTTCGTACAGTTTCAACCTCGGGTAACTCAGGCATACGGCCAGTATCTCAAAACGGAAGCTTGGCAGCAATGCTAGGGGGTATGAATATTTCCTGAGTAAGAGGCTGCTGGGTAGGCACGGGAACTCGTTGGCCAACTTCGGTAGCAAATTCATCTGGCTCACCCATATCAACTTCCCAATCGACCACTTTAACACCTAACATTGCCATAGCCTGGGCTTGTTCGAAAGCAAACCCATGTTCTTCAGCCCTGGGAGTTGGTATGCACAGCCGCCTAAGGGCATTTATTGCAGTTGTTACCTCTTCTGAATTACTAATAATCGGTAGAACTGACATGGTGTTCCAGTCGGAATCAGAACCAATGATATTTGTTAGTCTTTTAACCAAACGTTTTCTGTCCTCAGGACTCCTTAAGCCCCTGATTTCCCTATCATTTTCCAGCGGTTCGTAGTCCAACAGAGCATTTCGTAAAACTATTAACTCGCTTCTGCGCCTAATTACTAAGACTGGCCTTAATTCATGATCGCGCGCCATATTAAACTGACCTTTCGCGAAATAATATTATCTAAACTGTATAACTGCTGGGCCATGAAGTCAAAATCATTTTCAAATTTAAAATTGCTACAATAGACTGATATGGCAGATAGCTTGGCAGATATTCTTAGCAAGAAACAACTTGATGAACCACCTGAAATAAGGATTATTAAAGATTTTGTTAAACGCCAGTTTAACTCCGACTGTAGCGTGATTATTCAATCCCAGCAGATAACAATTGAAGTCCCAGGAGCGGCTTTGGCCTCAAGTCTCAGGATGGACTTACCAAAGCTCAAACAAGTCTGCACTACCGACAAACGTTTTGTAATCAGAATCGCTTAAAGATTTATGCCGCTAGCAAATTCGTCGTAGTTGGCAAACTGGTTCTGGAATAGATCCCGAATTGCGGTAGGATTGCCGGCAAATGTTCCATCTGCTTTTGAGCAGTTGTCAGACCAAGTGCGCATAACTTGATCGGCAGTATTATCGATTTGATAAATATAGGTTAGTCCAAACGGGCAAACTCCCTGATCGTCGGGCTGCCTTACGCTGCGGTTGCGCCCAAAACCAAAGTTATCGAGCGCTTTAAGAAAAGTAGAATAAGCCGCTTGGGTGTTATCAACCGTTTCTTTCTTGCCAACGGTTCCTTCGTAGCCCTTCAGCTCTTCCATGGTGCGTTGGGTCGAAGTAATGATCAGCTTTATGGATCGACGCTGTTGTTGGCCGACCAAATTACCTTGGGTGGTATAGCTGAAAGCGGCATTAGCGTTATCGGCATAGTCAGAAGCCTTGACGGTTGGCGAAGGACCAACACCGTTTTTATCTCGGCCAGATAGGAGAACAATGCCCACAACTGTTACAAAAATAATCGCCAGGACAGCTATAGCGTATCTCATAAGTATCTCTTACTGAATAAATCATAACACAAAATCGACAAAAATCAATTTACTTGACTGGTTTTAGAGTTCGCCCCAGTTTTTGCCTGTTGAGGTGTCAACTGTCAGTTTTACTGGCAGTTTGTAGACTGCTTCCATGGTGTCTTTGAGCAGTTTGGCAGTTTTCTCAGCCTCTTTTTCAGCACACTCCACTATCAAACTGTCATGGATTTGTAGTAAAACGTTGCAATCCTTACCTTCTAGAGCTTTATCGACATGCACCATAGCCAGTTTCATAATGTCAGCCGCGCTGCCTTGGAATGGCATGTTTACTGCTGCGCGCATGGCTGCTTCGCGGACGGCAAAATTGGACGAATGAACATCTGGCGTTGGGCGGCGGCGACCAAAAATATTCTCCACATAACCCTTATCACGGGCCTGTTTTTTGACCGATTCTATGTACTCAAGCAACTTTGGCCGGACCTCAAAATAGCGTTTGATGAAATGTTGGGCTTGTTCGTAGGTCATACCCGTGGCTTGTACTAAACCGTGAGCACTGAGACCATACATGATACCGAAGTTGACTACTTTGGCGTCGCGTCGCATGTTTTTGGTAACATCGTCTGGTTCACGGTCGTAGATCTCAGCCGCCGTTGCTACATGGACGTCAACGTCCCGATTGAACATATCTACAAGGTCTTTATCACCACATAAATAAGCAGCTATACGCAGTTCAAACTGGCTATAATCAGCGCTAACCAGCATTTTGCCTGGTCCAGCTACGAAAGCGGTGCGTATCTCCCTACCTAGGTCAGTGCGTACTGGAATATTCTGGAGATTTGGATCGTTAGAGCTAAGACGGCCAGTCTGGGCCACAGTTAGGGCGAAGGTGGTGTGTAGCCTAGATTTATCGTCGACCATGGTCGGCAAAGTATCGACATAGGTGCTTTTGAGTTTAGTTACTTCTCGGTATTGGCTAATGAAGTCAATAATTGGGTGTGAAGCTCTTAGCTTATCAAGCTCCGTGGCGGCTGTGGAGTAGCCCGTTTTACCCTTTTTGATATTGGTGGTTGATAGTTTCAACTTGGTGAATAAGATCTCAGCCAGCTGCGTTGGACTAGCGATGTTAAATTCCTGATCAGCATAACCGTAAATTTGTTGTTCGAGATCAGAAATAGCGTCGTTCAACTTCTCGGCCATCAGGTTTAGATACTTAGTATCCAGCTGAATACCGGCGTATTCCATCTTGGCTAGGACGGGTATGACCAGCCACTCGATGTCTTCAGCCAGTTTTTGCAATTTGGGCAGTTTGGCAAGCTCGTCAGCCTGCTGTTTGTAAAGTGCACTGATGACGGCAATTACTTCGCTGGCTCTAGTCATAAGCTCGTCGCTATCAACATTTTCAAATGATGAGCCGCCGTAGCCTAGGTCAGCTTGAGCCAGTTCAGTTAAAGTTTGTTCACGCCGTAGGCTATTTAGTAAAAAGGCTCCAATCAGCACATCATGCAGGACTTTAGGTAATTT
Source organism: uncultured Candidatus Saccharibacteria bacterium (assembly GCA_964636215.1). GTDB lineage: Bacteria > Patescibacteriota > Saccharimonadia > Saccharimonadales > CAZJQT01 > CAZWRJ01. Next base: position 43,338 of record CAZWRJ010000004.1, read on the forward strand.
AACTCCGAGTTCCAATAAGATTTTAAGGGTCGATTTTATATCATGCCCGATCAGGGATTCGGATCTATTAAGTATCTCGGCCAGTTTCTTGGGACTAATTTTAGTTAGATCAAAAACGTAAGTAGATCGCCCATCTGGACTCAGGATTAAAACTTGCGGACGATCACCGTGTTTACCAGCTGAGCGGCCGTGAATAAACCATTTATTAGTATCCGGCAGTTTTAACTCACTTAGTTTCTGATCACTGTCTATGACAATATTTTTGCCGACAACCAGCTCACTGCTAGCTAGACCCTCGGGTGAATCATCCGGTGGCACTTGCATAACTTCGGGCAATTGCCTCACTAGACTGCGGAACTCCAATCTCTGTAAAATATCTCGGACTTTGAGCGGATCGCATTGGCTGCCATTGACGGCTTTAAGATCAAGTTCGATCGGGGCATCGGTCCAAATGGCTCCCAATTTTTTACTCAAGTAGGCTAGTTCTTTGCCAGCTTCTAGCTTCTTACGCATAGATTCTTTGGTTAGCACTAAGTTATCGTAGACACCATCGAGTGTTTTATAGGCTTTGAGTAGTTCGATAGCACCCTTTTCGCCAATGCCTGGTACCCCTGGAATGTTATCGGAACTATCACCCTTAAGAGCCTTTAGATCCAAAAACTGAGTAGCCGATATACCATATTTTTGTTCAAAACTTTCCGGGTGGAACAATTCAATATTGCTGAGACCTTTTTTGAGCGCATAAACATGCACATGTGGGTCGACCAACTGCAACATGTCGAGATCTGACGTAATAAGCATAGTCTCAATGTCTTTTTTAGATGCTTGAACCGCTAGCGTACCCATGATGTCGTCAGCCTCGTAGTCATCTAGTTCATAAAGCGGCCACCCAAAAGCTTGGAGTAGTTCTCTTAGAATAGGAATTTGCACCTTGAAATCTGGCGGAGCTGGTTTGCGACCGGCTTTGTACTGCGGGTAGAGTTTCAGGCGTTTTCTTATGTTAGTCTTGGGTTTGTCCCAGGCTACGCAGACATAGTCCGGCTTTAGTCGTTTGATAACTTCTAGTGCCATAGTGGCAAAGCCAAATACACCGCCAGTAGGCGTACCGTCGTTGGTCGACAGATTGGGCATGGCATAGTAGCCACGGTAAAAAACACTTTTGCCGTCTATGATCGCCAACTTCTTGCGCTGGACGTCCTCACTCATATTTAACAGTATACGCTAATCTGTTAAATGACCCACTTAATGGTCGGTTGGTATTTCTGAAGTTGAGTCTGTTGGCTCTTGTAGATTTGCAGCGGTGGCCCTTATTTCTACGATTCTCTGGCGTTCACCGTGATTTGTATTGCCGCGGTAACGAGTATCGCCGGTTTTTATGGCGTCTTCCATACACTCGCTCTGAACCACACAGCCATTACAAATAGTTTTAGCTTCGTCGCCTGTCACATAATCCGGAAAAAATAATTCATCTGGACCGTTAAGTCCGTTGCAATTGGCAAAATTTTGCCAAACTAATTCCCGACCAGTTTCCGTGGACATATTAACTCCCTTGTCTTTAAGCTAACTAAAATTACTGTCTGCTATAGAAACATATATATCAGCTAAAAGCAAGCAATGCCTCAATTTAGATATTCATTAATTGATTCAAACTAAGCCCTCGCCATTCAGCCGCGGCTCTAACTTTTCTAAATGCTTTTTCTTCAATTTGACGAATGCGCTCCCGTGTTAACCCAAACATTTTTCCAATCTCTACTAGCTTCATGGGTTTACCTCCCCCTATACCATACCTAAGCTCTAGAACAAGTCTTTCCCTTTGGTTCACGCCTGACTCTTCAAACAGTGTTGTCAACATTTCTCGGTGGTCTAGAATATCTGTACTCTTATCGTAATCTGATGCTGAATGTGGATCATCGATGTTATCCCCAAGGGTATCTTTCTTTTTGTCGTTGTTACTACCTGTTAATGCTTCGTCGAGTGACAATGGATTACGGTGTTTTTCAGCTTCTAGAGTACTAACAACTTTTTCTGTTGACCATCCCAGTTCGTCAGCTAATTCTTGAACCGAAGGCGTTTCTCCGGTTTCTTTTTTTACGTTAACTCTAGTTCGGGCTTTTTTAAGATTGCCTATGTCATCGAAAATGTGATCGGGTGTTCTTATGGCGCTGCCTTGGGTTGCTACTCCTCGTTTAAGCGCCTGGCGAATCCACCATGTAGCGTAAGTGCTGAATCTGAAACCCTTTCGCCAATCGAATTTCTCGACAGCACGCATAAGACCTAAGTTTCCTTCTTGGATTAGATCTGGCAATTCCAGCCCCAGATTTTGATATTTTTTAGCAACAGACACTACTAATCTAACATTAGAGCTAATGAATTGATCGCGGGCTTGGTCACTTTTTTTTACTTCCTTAGCAAGTTCTCTTACGGAAAGGTCAAGCTCCGGTTCAGCGTTAGACATTAGTATAATGATTGCTCTGGCAATTAATTGTTCCCTGGCGAACTCACCAATCTCAATGGTTTGAGCCAATAGAACTTCTTCGTCTTTCGTGAGTAGCGGCGAATTCATGTCAGCATAGTAAAGACTGAGTAACGTTGATTCGTCGACACCACCACTTCGGTCTAAAGGACTAGCTTCTGGCACACTCATATTAGGTATATTATCTACTCCGTTTCCAGTTAAAACAAAACCGCTACTGTGTGGGTAAAAACAAGCTTTTCAGATATTAATTGGCTGTCAGTCCAAGTACCTTTTCTGCTTCATCCTCGAAATTCTTTAAATCGTTGCCGTTATTTTCTAGGAAAATGTCAGCCCGTTCTTTAACAGCTGCCCCGTGCAAAGTAGCTTCATCGCCTTCAGGATACATCTCACGGTGTTCATCGGCCAAAAATTGTTTGTAAGTGACGTTGTCCTCTGCCCTTTGACCACGTCTTTGGGCGCTGGAGGTGATTCTTTGGTAACGAACTTTAGGATCGGCATCAACCCAAAGCATTTTGCCGCCAAGTTCATGGATGCGATCTGCCTCGCCGGGGTGGCGAAGACTACCGACAATCATACCTTTGTATTTGTCTTGATGGTCTTTGTAGAAAACATAAGCCCTGTCTACAATTGCCGCCATACCGTATTCGCGGCGCCACTCAGCACTTAACTTACTTTTGTATTTTCTGTCTGTTGGTAAACCACGACGTTCTAGCTCGTCTCTAAGCATATCGGTAGCCGAAGCAAAATAGAATTTGTGACGTTTAACTAGCATCTCAGCCACAGAATCTTTGCCCGCCCCATTTGTACCAGCCAGTCCAATGATGATCATATGGTTATTCTACATCACTAATAAGCCAGCTTTCTTAGTTATGCGTCGATGTCATATCCAGCCATGGCCAGTATTGTCTTTTCATCAAGATCCAAGGCTGCACATATTCCTAGAATAACTTTCTTAGAGGGTCGCCAGTGCTTTTGTTTATTTTTTATCATTGAGTCCCATTTTTTCCCACTCTCAATCATGTTGAGATAACCTTTACTTATCCCAGCAATTAGAGCAATTTCCGCCTGGTTATAGCCAAGTGCATACCTCCGTGCTCGTAACACCTGTCCAACTTCACGATTTCTCTCTTCGATGGTTTTTGTCACCTCCGCCCTTCTACCCACTGGGGGTACCATCTGTATTGAATTTAACCTTTTGGTAGTAATGTCCGGATTTTGTTCAACTACTTGTATCTTTTCGCTAATTTCAGCAGTCATCGCCATAATCATATGAGCCGCAGGGCGCCATTCACTTCTATAGCCATCGCATACGTTTGGGGTACAAAGTCCAGCGATAACCTTCTGTGAATTTTCTAAAGCCAGTTCAGCAATTTTTCTTACCACCGGGAAGTACTCAGGGGATAGCACCATGTCACCTTCACTGGTAATATTTGGGTTTGCTAAAACGGGACCTGAAATTGGTGTGGTCTGCCAAGCTAGAGCCCTTGCTTCTGACCGCTCCTCTTGGGACGGTTGTCGTGTTACGCCACTCATCAGACCCCAATCATTTAGTTGTGCCGTTATATCAAATACTTCGGCCAGGTTCCTGGCTTCAGGGGTAGTTAATTGTAGACCTTTGTCTGTAAATTCCATTCTCAATCCTCATACTTAATTAACTTGACTATTGTATGAGAAAAAGGTATTGTATGCTTGATTTAAATATAATGGAATGATGACATTTTATAGGTGTTAGTATGAATATTGTATTGAATAATCGACTGCCGCAGATAGAAAAGTTGCTTTCACATGGCAACACATTGTCGGTTATGGGTATGCCCAGTTTAGGCATTTCCCTGTTTCTCCGTGAATTGTCAGCTTCAAATATTGGGCAATCAATTTATATCGATGTGTTTGGCTTAACGGAGTTATCTGCTCTTGGATTGTTTCAGGCCATCGCTCAAAAGTTGGGTATAGTAGCTGAGAGTAAATCACTGCCTGAGCTAACGACGGCTTCTGTTAATGCTCTGAAAAAACTAACTAAAGATGACAAGTATACCATTATCTATTTCGCTGGCTTTGACCAACTTCAACCCGCTTTGGATGCAGGGTTACTACAATCCTTAAGTAGTTTGTCGCGAAGCTCGGATGGGAAGGTCCGACTGGTTTTTGGACTGTGTATTAGTTTGAAAAAATTAATCCCGGATCGATTATTTGATAGTGGGTTGCGGCTTTTCGGAAGCATTTACTATCTAAAACCCTATTCAGATAAGGAATTGCTCTACCTTCTGGGTTTGTATGGGCCAGAGAATTGGCAAAAAAGCTCAAAACTAAACGATGTAATTAGCCTAAGCGGGGGCCATTTTCAATTGCTCTTGCAATTGCTTGGAAACAACTCAGAAATTAGTGATTCGCCAAATGAGTCTATGCAATTATTGTTCAAGAATTTGTACACCCACCTACTCGGTCCACAACGAACAATAATTAGACGCATTGCCGGTGGTATTAAGAATGTTGAGCCCGATGAGTACCTACTCGGCATTGGCATGGTTAGGCAAACAAGATCTGACATTGAACTATTTTCATCTCTGTTTTTGCAGTACCTACTCGGCATAAACAATAAACATTTACCCGTTAAAGAACGCCGGTTATACTTAATACTTAAACGAAACTTCGGACGCGTCGTTGCTAAGCAAGCAATAATTGACACCGTGTGGGGTGATGAGATTGTGAGTGATTGGGCTCTGAATGCTTTAGTTTACCGCCTGCGTAAACACTCTGTTTTTGTCGGCCAAAATTACACAATCGAAAACCACAAAAAAGTTGGTTACGAACTTGTGAAAAACGTCTAAAGAACGAGTATTTTCGAAAATTGTGGGTTGCTAGCGCTTACCAAGAAAATAATCTTCTTGGTAAAAAGCGCACACAATTTTGGAAATGCGAGCGTTTATTTTATGTAGTCGTGGAGTTTTTTGGCGTCTTTGTGCTTGCGCAGTTTAGCCAGTGCCTTGGCTTCAATCTGACGAATGCGCTCCCTGGTAACCGAAAACTCCTGTCCAACTTCCTCAAGTGTATGGCTTTTGCCGTCTTCTAGGCCAAAACGTAGTCTTAAGATCTTTTGTTCGCGTTCGGTTAGAGCCCCCAGCATATCTTTGACGTGTTCTTTGAGCAATTGCCCTGTAGCTGATTCCTCGGGGGTAATAGTGTCTTCGTCTTCAATAAAGTCAGCTAGCACCGAATCCTCTTCGTCGTCACGGACTGAGGCGTCAAGTGAACTAATATCTTGTTTGATCTTCATGATGTGTTCCACCTTGTCGACATCTATTTCCATGGCTTTGGCAATTTCTTCATTGGTAGGCTCGCGGTTGAGTTCTTGAGTTAGGCGGCGTTGAGTACGCCGTAACTGGTTGATTGTATCGACCGTGTGCACAGGAATAGGAACAAGTGGAATTTTGTTGG
>CAZWRJ010000005.1:0-40848 GCA_964636215.1 uncultured Candidatus Saccharibacteria bacterium
CATATTAGCCGTTATACGAATCCCGCAACAGGGGTGATTATACCATAGAGTCTCTATAACTCGTGTAGAACCGAAATATGGGCCCCTAGGCTATTAAAACGTTCAGCCAGATCTTCGTAACCTCGGTTTATAGAATAAACATTGCGCAGGATCGAAACTCCGTCAGCCGCTAACATTGCGATGAGCAGTAATACGGCTGGCCTAAGGGCTGGTGGGCAAACAATATCGGCGCTACTAAACTTAGTCGGGCCATCAATGTAGGCTCGGTGTGGATCAGCTAAGGTAACATTAACGTTTAATTTCCTAAGCTCGGTGTAGTACAAAGCTCTTTCCTCGTAGACCCAATCGTGAATCAAGGTTCGGCCTTTGGCCACGGCGGCAATTGGTACAAAATACGGCAGATTATCGATGTTCAGCCCAGGGAATGGTCGGGCGTAAATTTTCTCTTCCAGTGCTGTCAAGGTACCATCGTGTTTATGAATATTAATGTTGACGAGTTCAGTAGCCCCGTTTTCGGCTTTATAGGTCTCAGACACGTCAAACTTCAGTCCCATCTTTTTCAACTTTAATAATTCTAGTTCCAAGAATTCAATCGGCGCTCGTTCAATAGTAATTGACGAATTGGTTGTGACAGCTGCGGCAATGAAAGTCATGGCTTCAATCGGATCCTCGCTCGGATAATAAGTGACATTTTTCTTGATTTGCTTAACTCCCCTAACTCGTAGTGTTGTAGTGCCAATGCCCTCAATCTTCACCCCGAGTTTTTTGAGAAAATAACATAAATCCTGAACCTGATAATTGGCGCTAGCCATCTTGATAACAGTTTCTGACTCAAAACGACTGGCTGCCATCAACACGTTTTCAGTGGTAGTGTCACCGGACTCATAAAGCACAATTTGTTTAGCAGGATGTTTATTTACACTGATGTTGTAATGGCCAGTCTTGGCTACGATATCGACACCAAATTCCTCAAGAGCAAAAAGATGCGGCTCAACGGTCCGGGTGCCAAGCTTGCAACCACCTGCATAAGGAATTTTGAATTCTTTGAATACGTGCATGAGTGGACCCATCATCATAATGACACTGCGTGTTCTACGTGCCGCACCCTTGTCCATAGTCTCTAAATTGAACTGAGCAGGAGGTTTAATTTCTAGATCATTTCCAGCAAGCCAGCGGACGCCCACGCCGATACTCTGTAGCACCTCAACCAATCGATTAACTTCCTCGATACGTGGCATATGCTTAAATCTGGTAACACCTTTATTGAGCATCGAGGCCATTAACAGTGCCACTGCAGCATTTTTGGAGGTATTAACAGTGATCGAGCCCTTCAATTCGTGGCCACCTTCTACCTTCAAATTGACCGCACTACTGCCAATACTAATCAGGGGTTTATTTAAGACATCGCTAATGCGACCCAAGGTTTCCAGACTTAGATTCTGTTTACCATGTTCAATGCGATTTACAGCGCTTTGACTGGTGCTAAGTTTACGAGCAAATTCAGCCTGTGTTAGGCCCCTATCTTGTCGTATCTGGTAAATAAGTTGACCAATCTTTTCGTTTGTAGTCATATAGGCCACAACATTATATCGTCCGCGGTATAAAATTCAAATACTTTTTGCTCGCTAGTAGAACTGTTAGAATGTGCGTATGATCTAGTGCAAACACTTAACTTATCGACATACCAAATATAAGTGTTTGAGGAGTTGTCCATGAAAGATCCAAAAGTTGCTAAATTGATCAAATCCGAAGAAGAGCGACAACGCTCTGGTCTTGAGCTAATCCCCAGTGAGAATTATGTCAGCCGAGAAGTTTTAGAAGCTCTCGGCAGCGTATTTACCAATAAATATTCCGAGGGCTTTCCAGGCAAACGTTATTATGGCGGCCAGGAAAATACCGATCCGCTCGAACAACTAGCCATAGACCGTGCCAAAAAGCTTTTTGGGTCCGATCATGCTAACGTCCAATCTCATTCTGGCGCGCCAGCTAATGAAGCTGTTTATTTCGCTTGGGCCGAACCTGGCGACACTATCATGGGCATGGAACTCAGTCACGGTGGCCATTTGACACACGGTCGACCCGGCACTATGGCAGCCAAAATCTTTAATTTTGTACGATACGGCATGAAAGATATTGAAACTGGCGAAATTGACTACGATCAAATGTTAGCCGTAGCCAAAAAGACCAAACCCAAAATTATCATCGCTGGTTTTTCTTCATTCCCAAGGGAGCTTGACTATGCCAAGTTTGCCGCTATAGGCAAAGAAGTGAACGCCGTTATGATGGCCGACATGGCCCACGTTGCTGGCCTAATTGCTGGAAAACAACTGGCCAACCCGCTAGATTTTGGTTTTCATGTCATGACTACCACCACCCACAAGACTCTTCGTGGACCGCGTGGGGCGATGATTTGTTCCAATGGCACTGTATCTAATCCGTTTAAACCAGTTGATAAAAAGGTAATAAACTTGCCGACCTTAATTGATCGAACGGTCTTCCCTGGTATTCAGGGCGGTCCTCATATGAATACCATCGCTGCTAAGGCCATCGCTTTCAACGAAGCCTTACAACCGGAATTTAAGGTTTATGCCCAGCAGGTTCTCAAAAACGCCAAGCGTTTGTCGGAAGAACTTATGAAACGCGGTTTCAAGCTAGTGACCAATGGAACTGATAATCACATGATGGTTGCAGACGTAAAGAAGTCCTTTGATATTGATGGCAATACCGCCGAAGCGGTCCTTGACCAAATTGGATTGACCCTAAATAAACAAATTGTTCCGGATGATCCTTTGCCTCCATATAGGCCAAGCGGTATACGACTAGGAACACCGGCTATTACAACCCGTGGTCTTAAAGAGAGTGATATGCCAACGATTGCCGACTGGATACAACAAGCCATTGCTTCGCGTAATGATAGTAAAAAGCTAACCCAACTCAAAAAACAGGTTAGTGAATTTGCATCACAGTTTCCTTTGCCAAGCGACAAGGCTTAAGGCAAGAGTTCTGGTTCTTGCTCAAGTGCTATGCCAAACTTGGCTTGCACGGTATCAACAATTTTTTGTTTAAATTTGAGTAAGTCAGCGGTGTTATGGGCATGTTCATTGACCAACACCAAAGCTTGTTTATCCCAGGTAGCCATACCAGTCTCAGGATCATGAAAACCTTTGAACCCTTCATGTTCAAGTAAAGCTCCAGCGGCGATTTTAACTTTGCCGTCTGGCAAATCCCACATAAATGTCGAGGGCCAGTTAGCTAGTTTGGGAAAATCTTCCAGAAGCTGGTCGGCCTTAGCGCGGTCAATTATCGGTAATTTGAAAAACGAGCCATTATTAGCCACTAACGCCGGATTTGGTAGTCTAGAGTTACGAAGTTCAATAACCGCCTGGCGAATTGTGGCAGGACTACGTTCGGTAATCTTGTGCTCGTCAAAATATGTTTGAAGGGTGTGGTAAAGTGGCCTATCTATAACACCGGCTGACAATTGCATTACTAGACTTACGATTACGAACTTCCCATGATCAACGTTTTTAAAACGACTATTACGATAACCAAAGCTACAATCATCAGCCATCATAATCCTGAATTCCTGGGCTACTATATCGTAAACCTCAATAGTCAATAAAACGTCTGATAATTGTCCGCCGTAGGCGCCAATATTCTGAACTGGCGCAGCTCCAGCTGTACCCGGTATCAAAGATAAATACTCAATGCCGCTGAGGCCTGCTTGAACGGTGCGTTCTACTACACTGTCCCAGTTCTCGCCACCGCCAACGGTCACAAACGACTTCTCCTCGTCAAACTTCTTTATTTCAAAACCGGCATTACGATTAACTATCACTAGTCCCTTAAATCCTTCGTCTCGCCATACGATGTTGCTGCCGTCACCGACGACAATAATCGGCAGGCCACGGTCCTTGGCCCACTTAACTGCCTCTACAACTTCATTACGCTCGTTGACCTCAGTTAAATAAGCAGCTGGGCCTCCGAGACGCATCGTAGAATAGCCCCCTAGCGGCACATTATCCTGAATAAACATGCTCTCAGTTTTACATTCCGCGCTCATGCTTGCAAGTTTGTGGCCACTGGCGTAGCATAGTTTCTATATATGAGTTCTGGGAACAAAGACTCTCGAAGCGTGCCTTACAAGCGATTAGGCGATCATTTAAAAAAGCTTCGCCAACATCGCAAATTGTCCCTTGCTGAAGCCTCTGGGGCTGTCGAAGTTGACATTGAAGTCCTAAATGCCATAGAAATTGGGTCTGAGCGTCCCAGCGAAGATATCTTATTGCTACTGATAAGCTATTTAGCCGCCAAAGACGACCTAGCTACCAAGCTTTGGCAACTAGCTGGTTATAATGATGATTTTCGAACTTCCCAAAGTGGGGTGAGCGACGAGCTAGAAACGACTTCCACTGCCGCTATGGTTATGCCAGCTGATGCTAGGGTTGTTTATACAGATATGCTTAGCGTCACTTCCAACGACTACGGCGTAGTCATCAACTTTATGCAAAACAACGGTCCCACCAATCAGCCGATGATTGTTAGCCGCCTTGGGATGAGCAAGGAACATGCCGAGCACGTTTTAACTAGCCTTCACCAAGTTTTAGCATCAACCAAGCCCAAGCTTTTGCCATCTCGAACCCTCGATAAAAAGTCCAAAAACTCTAAAAAATAATCTGATTAATTTGGTACGCCCGGAGAGATTCGAACTCCCGACTTTCTGGTCCGAAGCCAGACGCTCTATCCACTGAGCTACGGGCGCATACATTTAAGATCCACTAACCTACTTAACTGTCCCACACTTTGGCCATAGGGGTCAAGAGGCAGATTATCTAAGCGGCAAACTTATAAGTTACTTTCTGTTTGTCGACCTTGTGGGATTTAGGCTCTTCGTAAACCACCTTAAACTCGCCGTTGCTACCAGGCCTTCGTAAGAATAAAATCCAGCCATCATTAGTTTCCCTATATCTAGTCATTTCGGGAGCATCGTGATAGTAACCGTTGAGCACACCATGGCGATTAAATATTTCGCGCATAGCGACAAATGCAACCACAAAACTTGCACCTGGATTCTGGTATGAAAAAGCAATTAATGCATCGCCAATACTACTCCGTCTCTCTTCAACCCCTGCAATAATATGTTCCATCTCAGCTATTTTTTCTCTGGTCACGGTTTCAATTGTTCTAGCAACCGTTAAGCTAACATCGGCCATATCTTTTTCAATAGCTTTTTGTACTTCAGCCTTACGAATACCCTCTGCATCAATTTCTTCGACCATAACATCAGCTGGAACTGGCTCAATAACCCCATTATCAACAACTAAAAGACCAGATTCTGTTTCCCGAGACATAATTTTTCCTAATCAAAATAATAATCCTTACAGACAAATGCTGCAAGCACAAACGAATTGACAAATTACTCAGGATTTACTAGTAGTCTAAAGCATGCCGCGACGACGCCGACGACGCCTAGAACCAGCTATTGAAACGGGCGTAAGTGGTCTACCTATCATTATCATTTCTCCTTTAACTATTATTTAGTCTGCTTAATTTCTTTTAGAGCAGCATCAACTTTATCTGGGTGTATACGTCCTTCATCTAGTAGTACTGCGCCTTTATCCAGCAATGCCTTTTTGAGACCCTTGGCCCATAGCTGCTCAATAACTAGTACCCCAGCGGATGTATCTTTATCCATCTTGCTGCCAACTTTATCTACATCTTCCTCAGTAAATAATGGCATATCATCTTGATGTCCTAATAATTTTGCCACGTCTTTTAACTCTTTATGTTGATCTGCAACTTCGGCCATGGCTACGTTGCCATCAGAGTCCTTAATAATAAAAACTAAATCAACAACTCTAATCACGCCACTATCAACGGCCTTAGATAGCTCTTCTAAAACGCTCCCGTCAAAGTTATTTCCTTTGAAGCCAACTATAATGTAATCTATTGGTCCCAGCATAATTTCTCCCTAATCATCAATGGAACTTGATATATTCGAACCCTCCTTTACATGTTTTATTATAGGCTGGTTTTGATAAATGTGTGTGACCATAATCACAATAATCTCACCTAGCTTTATAAAAAATGGTATTTATAGACAGGTAACTACGGTGGCACTAGTGTATCATTTAGTCGAGGTTACGAGAGATGATGATAAAAAATATGGCCGAGGCGGAAGCCGAACTGGCCAAATATATGCCGCGTGTCAAAGAACTGCTAGGCAAGGATATTACCCTTGAACGCATGCAGCCAATGCTAGACGTTCTTGACCATCCCGAAAAACAGCTGAAAATTATTCATGTCGCTGGCACGTCAGGGAAGACCTCCACAGCCTATTACATATCAAGTCTACTAGTGCAGGCAGGGCAAAAAGTTGGTTTAACGGTTTCGCCACATATGGACTCTGTGACTGAGCGTCTTCAGATCAATCTCAAACCATTATCGGAGAAACTATTTTGTGAAACGCTTGGAGAATTTTTAGAACTGATAAAGAACATTCGGCCAGAACCAACCTATTTTGAACTTATAATCGGTCTAGTATTCTGGTACTTTGCCAAAGCTAAGGTAGATTACGCCGTAATCGAAACCGGTCTTGGAGGTCTTCACGACGCAACCAATGCAGCCAGACAACCAGACAAAATCTGTGTTATAACCGATATAGGTTACGATCACATGCACGTGCTAGGGAACAATCTAGAGGAAATTGCCGGGCAGAAGGCTGGGATCATCCATTCTGGCAACCAAGTTTTTATGTATAAACAAGCGGACGTCATTAATCAAGTTATCAAAAAATATACACGAAAACAAAATGCAATACTTAGCACGTTAAGTAATTTTGTGAGCAAGGGTAGGGAAGCTCCAGAAGACTTTAATAAACTACCACTCTTCCAACAGCGCAACTGGCAACTAGCCCGACAAGTTTACGATCACCTGCAAGCGCGTGATCACCTGCCTTTACTTAGTCATGATGAACTGATCAAGAGCTTTAAAGTACAGGTACCAGGGAGGATGGAAATTATTAAGCTCAGGAACAAAACTCTAATTATGGACGGAGCTCACAATGAGCAAAAGATGTCGGCTTTTGTTAAGAGTTTTCAAACAAAATACCCAAATGTCCGAACAGCGATATTATTGGCACTGAAGCAGGGTAAAGAATTCCAAACTGTACTACCGCTGCTTAAACCAATCTGCTCTAGATTAATTATTACAAGCTTTGATGTTATGCAGGACCTACCAACTACATCGATTAGCCCAGAAAAGCTTGCGGATTCTGCCGAAAGTCTGGGTTTTATAGATGTATCTACAGAACCTGATCCTCTTGGGGCTTATCAAAAATTGATGGCCTCAACGGAGGATACGCTAATAATAACCGGTTCATTCTATTTGCTCAGTTATATTCGTGTTAGGCTGTAGTTATGATCAGAATGATTGTGGCAATAGACGACAAATTGGGCTTAGCTAATGACCACGGTATTCCATGGATGGGTAAACTGCCAACGGATATTCAATATTTTCGTCAAAAAACTACCGACGGCAATGTTCTCATGGGCCTAGTTACCTACAAGGAATTCGATAGGCCTCTGTCTCGCAGGCGTAATTATGTAATTAATGACACTGATGAAAAAATGCGTCCAGGATTCGAAGAAGTACGCGACCTGCATGGTTTTGTGAAATCTTTTAGTGAAGACCTTTGGATTATCGGCGGGGCAGGAGTGTTTGCCCAAACAATTCAATACGCAGACGAATTGTATCTAACAAGGGTTGGCGGTGACTTTAACTGCACCAAGTTTTTCCCAGAATTTGAGAATGAGTTTGAGCAAGCATCTTCCACAGAAACACAAAAAGAAAACGATATTCCATTCCGTTTTGAAGTCTGGAAACGTAAATCTTGAATCTATAATTACTTAGGACAGCCGAATTTTGCAGTTTGGCAATCGTTGTACTGTTGTTTAGTGATACAACCAAGCGGCATACCGTAATTTACATAACCTTCTGGGCAGTTTCCCTTTGAGTCAGGTTTGGTATATCGAGTCTCCAACGTGTTGTTGTTGGTTGGGCTTTGTCTATTTCGATATATAAAAAAGGCTGAAATAATTATCAAAATAACAAGTAAGCCAAGCAACACCCATCTTTTATTCATAACGAAACAATAGCATAAGTTCTCTGTAAATGGCATCATACTAATGTTTTAACTTCTTTTTTGTAAGCAATAGTGTTATAAATAACTACTAAGTTCTAGGTGAAGTAACCTAGCGATCAAAAATTATGCTCAATAGAGATATAAAAGTTAAACTCGTTAAAGTTAAGTTTCATAGGCATGATGCTCTATTCCCATTATGGAAAATGCTTATCTTTGGAGTGGTCTTTGCCGGCTTAGCGATCTATTTATTACTTAGAAGTTTCGCAGCTACCCCAGTTGTCGTGACCATCGAGAGCGAAGATATAAGTATACCGGTGGGCGCGTCTGTTATCACTGATGTTTCGGCATCCGGAGGTAAAGCAGTGCAACTGAACGACAACGGAGCACTTACTGGTAGCATAAACTTCACATCTGATATTTCCAGCATTACGATTAAAGCTAGAGCTACTCAGTGTTCTGGTAGTCCTGCGCTTACCGCACAAGTCGATGGCAATACTGTATTACCTCTTACTTCTTTGAATTCCACCTCATGGACTGCATATTCGGCTAATGTAAACCTTGCATCTGGCTCACATAACCTAACTCTTGCCGCTAGCGATATAATCAGTTCCCAGCACGGTAACAGTAAAAATAATTGTACCCGTGTTGTTTATTTAGATGTTACTATTTTTTATGGCAATCCTGCCCCAACAGTTACCTTAAGTGCTTCGCCTCAGTCTGTAGATGCCGGTGAGTCTGCTACTCTTTCGTGGAGTTCTACCGATGCTAACTTCTGTACTGCTTCCGGAGCTTGGGCTGGTGATAAACCCACGTCTGGTTCGGAGTCAACCAGTGCTATTGATGCAAGCACAATATACACCTTGACATGTACGGGTGGAGGCGGCAGCGTATCAGCTAGCACCACTGTTAATCTAAATACTATTACTTTGCCAGCATCTGGCACAGTATATTATGTGGACTGTCTGGGTAGTGACAACAATAATGGTTTGGCAACGACAACACCATGGAAGACATTGGCCAAAGCAGCTCAAGCAACACTCAAGCCAGGTGATAGTTTATTACTGAAGAAGGGATGCACTTGGAATGAGCAATTAAGTGCCAAATGGGTCGGTACTAGCACTAGCCCAATATTGATTAGTGCTTATGGCACAGGTAGCAATCCGCTAATCCAAAGAAGTGCCCAAGGTAACCTTACATATGTAGCTGATGTCAATATCAGTGGTTCATATTTAATCATCGAGAACATCAGGGCTACGGTAATAAATCCCTACCGTGACGCCAGCTGTCTTCAATCAGACGGTACTTCCATACCATATGGATTCTATGCTGGGTTCGTATTGGCCACCAACAGTAGCTACAATACTCTAAGGAATTTGGACGCTTCATCTTTGTCGGTTGGCATCACCATGTCTGACACGACCAGTCATAACAAGCTCCTGAACAATTACTTCCATGATATGCATTACCTATGGCGTCTTCAAAAAGAAGCAGGTGGCGCACAAGGCTCAATTGGCATTAATCTGCACGGTAATGATAATGAAGCCGCCTATAACCTCGCCGAAAGAAACGGTGCTTCATGTACTTATTCTGACGGTACCGTTTCAAACTACAGTGCCCCATTCGAGGTCTACAACGCCAACCGAAATTATGTGCATCACAATATAGCGTTCGGTCACCGTAAACATTTTGAAATGGGCCACAGTACTGCTTTAACTACCGATGACAATATTCTGGCTTACAATCTGTTTGTAAGTAGTGTAAGTAGTGCGGTAGGGCCTAATATCCACGGATCAGGTAATCCATATGGACCCGTAAACCGCACCCAAATCTATAACAATACGATTATCCTGACTGGCGCGAATAGTTTGGCTTTGAATTGTGACTGTTCTGGTGGCGCAACAATCAAGAATAATATCTTGGCGGGTGAATCTAAAGCCGCCTTCTATAAGGGTACAATAAGTGAGGACCATAATATTTATTGGGATTTCAAAAAGACTTCTGACACGACACAAGATCCATTTGTTCAGTTTAGTTCACCCGTATCCCAGACTAGTATCGATAGCACTTCACACTTGCTCAATCCATTGTTTATCGATTCGACAAAGGACTGGCACTTGTTATCAACAAGTCCTGCAGTAAGCGGTGGAGGAACAATATCGACCGCTGATACCTTGCTATCTACTATCTTATTAAAAGATCTTGACGGGAAAACTACCATTCGCAACGTTGGGGCCTACGTTTACCCCTAAAATTATTTAAAAAAACCGACTGTTATCACAACTAAAATGGTTAAGCCTAGGGCTTTGCGGAAATAGTTAACACCTTCTGTCGCTTCAAAGTATGCCCAGGCAAAAATAAGTGCCGTACCTAAGTGTTCAAAGCCAGTTTTCAAACGCCCAGTACCTAGTAGCATTGCCATCACTTTAAATGCTGCCCAACCAATTAGTAATATGTTTGGTGATTGCCAAAGCACTATGTGCTCGTCCTTGTCTTGAAAAAAAGCTTTGTACTTAGTCATTGTGGCTTAATCATAACAAATTCTTTAAACCAGCCGATAAGCGTAATAGGAAATGGACTACGTTGATAATCTATCACTTAAGACTTGCACGAACGATAACTCTTTTTTCGTAGCTGTTAGTTTTGGAGTTGAAAGTTCCCCCACACGTAATAAGCGTAAGTTGTCTAGTGACATCAGGCAGTTGCTTAAATTGCTGAACCCTAGTGTCTTTGACGGAATATAGATCTGTGTCTTGTACGACAAAATGTTTCCAGGTATGGTCACCGAACTGGATGTCAATAACATCTCCCAATTTTACCTGTCCTAGTTTTTGAAAAATTCCACTATTATAAATTCCGTGAACGTGACCATCAATAATACTTACCCCAGTCTGGCCGGGAAGCGGACTACTATTATACCAACCAGCTAAGTGAATATTAGACGGCACCCCGATATTGTTATTACTGTCGGTCGGCACCTCTTGAACATAGCCCTTTATACCAACTCGTGAAATTAATATTTGCCTGGGGCGATCGTCAGATACTTGGTAATTAACCACTTTGACAGGTGATTCGTCTGGGTGAGTTGTGGTGGCTTGACTGGTTGAAGGGGTAATAGGCGTCGCTTTACGGTGTGTAGCACTGTACCAGCGCCAGAGGGCAGGTATCCCAACCAAAATCAAAGCAGACCCTACAAGCAGCAGCAGCGTAGGGGTGTGTTCGCTCTTCAATACCCGTTTTAGGTATTTAGTTGATTGAATCTTTTTGGTTAAAACGCCGCGCACTGACACCAGCTAATACTAGCACCGCCCCAACTAATAAGGGGCTTAATAGGATTAATTTATTCTGAGACTGTAGACCAGTATTGGGCGCTCCTGTGTCGATAACCGCTGGACCGGCCGGATCAACGATTGTGCCATTAGCCGAACCATCGGCGTCTAGGCTTCCACCGTCAGTAACGCTGTAGCTTAAAGTAGTTACGGTCTTGGAGCCAATGTGGGCACTGCCAAAGTGTGCACCGGGTATGTCCTCAAACTTTCCGCCAATGAATTTCCTGGCCTTCCAGCCGGTGGTGTTATAGTTCTTGTCATAAAATAGTTTTATATTGGCCGTATCGCCATGCGAAGCACAAGCAAGGGTATAGTGGGTAAGACCTACGGGGTAAATAAAGTCACCATCACTGCCCACTTGCGACAGTGATTTTACAGATACGCCAGTAATGGTTGTGCAGCCACCAGTTACTTGAATCGTTTCATACTTGCCGCCGCCTACTACGATGTTTGGCAGCGTGGCAACGCTGTTTTGATCGCTATCCCTTGTACCATCGTCGTTACCATCTCCACCGTTTGGTCCGTCATTTTCTGTCGAAGAAGCAATATGATCACTATCGTGTGAAATGGTGTTTTCGATAGTATCTAAGATGCTATTAATATTGCCACTATCTAGACTAGTGTAGTAAGTAAGAGTAGTTGATTGCCCGGGGGCCAGAGTACCTACATCAAAGTCGATGTTTATAGCAATATCGTCAGTTACCTCTGTACCCTTTGCTTGGGCGGCATTGTATGCCTCGGAGTCATAAGGATTCTCGTTATCAAAACCGTAAGTTGAAACGCGTGCACGTGAATCGTTACTAAAGTAAAGTAATGGCGCCCGCGAACCTATCGCTTGGAACACTGGGTCGTCATTATTCCAACTTGTATCGGCAACCACTACCGCTTTGCCATCTCCCGCCGCAAAGGTATTCAATATTTTATTACGTGTGGTGAATGATTCTTCACCACCTATATCTTCTGTGTTATCTGGGTCAACGTTGCGCATGTAGCGTACGCGACTGATAGTATGGTCACTGACATTCTTAAGAGTCACTTGGTTTTTAAAGAATTTGTCACCACTATTAAAGGATACGACCTGGGTGGTTTTAAGGACATCATTGTAGGTGCCTTCACTTGTGGCTTTTAGAAGATCACCAGATGATTGGTCGGTTACGGTGTTGTCTGGGATGTCTACCGGACACTCCTCCAAAGCGTTCGAACCAGTGAATTGATCGCCATTGAACGTATAGCCAACGTCCCATCGTTCGTTAGGAGAACCTGGTAAAAAGTAATCCATCCTAAGGTCAGGCGCTACGCCAAAACCAGCAGGGTTAGTGCTCATACCAATGTTAACTCTAGGGTTTCTCCCGTCATCTAGTGCTCCAAAAAAGCCATCCGGTAGTGAGCTAGGTATGATCTCAGCGTCCTCGCAATCACCATCTCCTGATGTGGTCCCGAAAGACCCAGCGTGGCTAAGACCAAGTTCAATATAGTCGCCCCCCAGAAAGACATCGCCCGTATCGGTATTAGTGTAAGAGCGTGGCCCAACCAAGGCGTGTGCCTTAAGTGTTAGCAGCAGAACTATAGCAAGAAAATACAATACACTAACTGATATCCTTCCAAATCTAACCGAGGTTTCTCTTTTCACTTTCCCCTCAAAGTAATTATGCTAATTTTAACACAAGACCACTTCTATAAATGGTCATAATTACAACATTACAAATTGCTTAGTATCTCCGTAGGCGCCAAGTAATTGAATTCAATAAATCTGGAGGGCCAGCGGGGACTCGAACCCCGGACACCCTGCTTAAGAGGCAGGTGCTCTAACCAGCTGAGCTACTGGCCCGTAAGCGGAAACTTTAGCAAATTACCCCTGTTTTGGCAATAACTACGCTACAATAACTTGGTATGAAAATACTAAATGGCTCAGAGTTAGCCGGATATATTAAAGAACGTCAGGCCAAACAGGTTAGGGCTTTGAGACAAGCTCACAAGATCGAGCCAAAACTGGCAATTATTCGAACTAATCCTGATCCAGTGGTGGATAGCTACATGCGGCTCAAACAGGGCTATGGCGAAGACATTTTAATCGATGTTGATGTACATACTGTCGATCAATCTAAAGCGCTTGAAACCATAGAAAATCTAAACAAAGATGAATCAGTTCACGGTATCATTGTCCAAATTCCTTTACCTGACCCCGACCAAACTGATGAAATCTTAAATACCGTTGACGCCGCTAAAGACGTTGACGGTCTAGCAGTTAAGACTGACTTTGACCCAGCTACACCAATGGCAATTAGTTGGTTGCTCAATGGATATAATGTTGATCTGGCCACCAAACAAATTGTTATCGTGGGACATGGCCGCTTGGTTGGGCGTCCACTAGAACGCATGTGGAAGACCTCTGGCTACAATGTAGAAGTAGTAGATAAGAAAACTCCTGATCTTGAAGCAAAGGTCAAATCAGCAGATGTACTAGTCTGTGCTACAGGGGTACCCGGCCTAATCACAAAGGATATGGTTAGACCAGACGCAGTGATTGTGGATGCTGGAGTAGCTACGGATAAAAACGGGTTGGTTGGCGATGTAGCAGCGGATGTCCGAGAACTTCCGGGCATAACAATAACGCCAGAAAAAGGCGGGGTAGGACCACTGACAATTTGTGCTTTGTTTGACAACGTTATTCGTTCTGCCAGACAAACAACAAAATTATGACCAAAATAGGAATTTTTGATTCTGGTGTTGGTGGCAAGTCAGTTGCCAACGCGATAGAAGCAGCTTTGCCTGAAGATGAGATAATTTACGTAAATGATCAAACGCATTTACCCTATGGTAATCGTCGACCCGATGATATCAAAAACTTAGTAGTCCCAATCCTAGAAGATCTAGTAAAACAAGGTTGCAAAGTAGTAGTAATTGCCTGTAACACTGTCACTACTACAGTAATAGAAGAACTTCGCCAGAGAATCAAGGTACCTCTGATTGGGATTGAACCAATGGTAAAACCAGCTGCCGAGCAAACCAAATCTGGTGTAATTGCAGTCTGCGCTACACCCGCCACCCTGGCCAGCAAGCGTTATTCCTGGCTCAAAGAAACTTATGCAAAAGATGTAGAGATTCTAGAACCGGACTGTAGCGACTGGACGACCATGATTGAATCAAATCAGATTGATCACGAACATATAGCTAAACGTATTCTTGAAGTTTGCGAAAAGAAAGCAGACGTTATTGTGTTGGGCTGCACTCACTATCATTGGATAGAGAACGAAATTCAATCAATCGCTGACAAGTACGGCGCTAAAGTAATACAGTCTGAGACTCCAGTGGTGGCTGAGCTCAAGCGAGTTCTTGAACAACTTTCTTAAACTGTTCCCCGCGGTCTTTGTAATTTTTAAATAATCCAAAGCTGGCACAGCCAGTCGATAGAAGTACCACATCTCCAGACTGTGCATGCGACTTGGCGACGTCCATAATTTCTGACATAGACTTACCTCCCTCGATAACATCCATAAAACCGGCTTGCTTGAGTGCTTCGGCAATCGCCGGTCCGGTATCTCCGATAACAACCGCTTTACGAACATTGCCTTCTTTTACAGTTTTAGCTAACTTTTCATAAGTAGCACCCTTATCTGAACCACCCAGAATGACAATCTTGGGTTGCTCAAAAGCCTCAATAGCCACAATGGCTGTTTCAGGTGTTGTGCCAAAAGAATCATCATAATATTTGGCGCCATCAAATTCTCTGACCAATTCCAAGCGGTGTTCCAGACCAGTAAAGCTAGTGAGCACCGAACGCATAGCCCCAGTGTTTTTATCTATCTGCCAAACGGCGGTAACAGCAGCGCAGGCGTTTTGCCAGTTGTGCTTACCTAGTAGCTTTAGATCTTTTACATCACAAATCGTCTGCCCTTCTATAGATATTTTATCGTCAATAACTTCGGCGCCGGGTGATTTCATGTAGGGGATTTTATTACCGGCACTAATCTCGGTAACTTTTTTGGAGTTATCACTATCGGCGTAGTAAATTGCAATTTCCTCGGGTTTCTGCCAACGGAAAAGTTGTTGCTTGGCAGTTATATATTCTTCCAGGTTGTCGTGCCAATCTTGGTGTTCGGGCTCGACCATTAAACAAACTGCCAGAGGTGGGGAATACCTAAGATCAATTAATTGAAAATTAGCTAGTTCTAGTACAACCCAGTCATCAGCTTGAATACCGACTTTCAGCATATCTAGCGGCGGAATACCTATATTGCCGCCCAGATGCACTTTTTTACCAGCAGCTTCCAGTATTTTGGCTATCAGCGTCGAAGTAGTGCCTTTACCTTTAGTGCCAGTTATACCAATGATATTTCGGCTTGGACAAACCAAGAAAAATTCATTAGTAACACTAGTCATCTTATCTAGAATATTAGGCATATCCGGATTGGCGTTCTGTATATCACGTGGGTGCAAAGCAGGCGTGCGTACCAAAAGATCAAACCGCTCCAGATTCTTTAGGTAATCTTCGCCAAGCCGGCTAGCCACATCACTAGGTAAGTTAACCGAAGTATCTCGGTCACAGATCGTAATTTCGTTTCCATCACGGTTCCAATATTCATAGGCGCTCTGTCCTTGCCCAGCAAACCCGAGGATAGCTACTCGCATGTTTGTAATTGTATCAGTTTAAGCAGCTAGTTCGGCTTTGACCATCTTGGCCACTTCGCTCGGGGTCATTTCTGCCTTAACAATAAAGCGCTTAATTCCAAGCTCCTTGAGCCCTGGCGGAGCCTCTTGTTCACCCATGTTAGTCAAAATAATCACCTTAATATCTGCACCCCATGTTTTCTTGCGCAGCTCCTCAAGCATTTCAGCACCGGTCATTTCTGGCATCATAAGATCTAGCAAGATAATATCTGGCTGCATTTTTTCAGCTAAGGCTAAGCCCAATTTACCGTTTTCGGCAGTTTCAACCTCAAAACCCTCAGTCTCGAACTTGATACGATACATCTGGCTAATTGCTTGGTCGTCTTCAATTATTGCGATTTTTGCCATGTATGTATGCTATCACTTTTTAGATGGCTCAGGCTGGGGTTTAGCCGAACCATCTGATTTTAATGTGTGATTAACGATCTCAATTAACTCATTATTAGTGACATTAGCCTTTACAATATAGCGCTCAAGGTTTAACTTTTTGAGCCCTTCTGGAGCTTCATATTCACTAACGTTAGTTAGAACAATAACTTTTATGTCCTTGCCCCAATCACTAGATCGCATCTGCTTAAGGACATCTTCTCCTGAGAGCATGGGCAACATCAGATCCAGCAAAACCAAATCCGGCAACTCTTGTTTTATAAGCTTTAGTCCGCTTTCACCGTCGTAAGCTACTACACAGTCATAACCCGCCAGTTTAAGTCTGGTCTGGTAAATATCAGCTAACCAGTTATCATCCTCAATAATTGCAACTTTTGCCATTACTTGTATCCTACGTAATAATACCGAATTTCACAACAAATCGGCTGACTTCACCTTTTCTGCAGAACTGTAAGGTATTGAAAGTGTTTCTAGGACGTTAAGGCCTCGTTTGAGCGTTGTCATGTCAGCACCGTAGGATAATCGGACAAAACCGTGCAGTCTCGAAAATGCCCGACCAGGCACAATTATTAGACCATGCTCGCTGGCTTTATTTACGAATTCGACATCCGTGAGATCATCCGGCGCTTTTACGAATGCATAAAATGCTCCTTGCATCCCATGTACATCGTAACCAAACTCCTTTAGTTTTGTAGCCATAAGATCGCGTTTGGCATGATATTTATGTAAGACTTCTGGTCTCTTTGTAAGGGCAGCCAAGGCAGCATGTTGGGCAATAGATGAGCTTGACATGACAGTGTACTGCAGTAATTCGTTTATTGCATCAACAATCTCGTAAGGACCAGTAATGTAACCGACACGCCAACCGGTCATACCATATTCCTTAGAAAAACCGTTCAGAGTAATAGTGTTTGGATATATACTGCCGATGCTAAAATGTTTACCTTCATAAACAAAATGTTCATAGATTTCATCTGAAATAATTAAGATATTATGCTCTGCTGCCATGGCTGCAATCTTCCTAAGTGTGGCTTCGGAGTAGACAGCTCCAGTTGGGTTGTTTGGCGAATTAATAACAATTGCCTTAGTTCGATTGGTAATGCTTGCCTCTAATGTGGGAAGGTCCGGTTGGAAAGTAGGAAGCGTTGAGACATACACAACATGAGCACCTACCATGCTAGCAAGGTGTGGGTACGGAGGATAATACGGGTCAAAAACTACAATTTCATCACCTAGATCAAGTATTGCCAAATATACTAACAATTGTCCTGTGGTCAGCCCAGGTACTATAGTTACGGTCTCGGGAGTTGCTGGTATTTTGTTCTCTCGCACGAGCTTTTCGGCAAGAGCCTTTCGAAGTTCTAGTAGACCATTCGCGGGAGTGTAGGTAGTTTTGTTCTCCTGGATTGCCTTAATGCCCGCTGCCTTTATGTGTTCAGCAGTCAATTCCTCAGGTACCCCAATACTTAAATCGATCGGATCTTTAAGCAGCATTTGCTTCTGCATGGCATCACGAAAGTCGCTAGAGTCAAAATAATTTAGTCGCTGGGATATAAATGACATGTTTATTTTATATAGTAAATACTGATAATATTCTACACTAATTAATTATAAATCGCAACTGTTGAACCTGCATGCTACATTTTAGTCGTAAGATGGCATAATACTAACATGAGTAAACTATTACTACCTCGTGGGTATCGAAGTGCAGAATTGCTGCACCACCGTTTTCACAATCAACCCGAAAATGTGTGGATCCAAAGAGGACGCGAACGTACTCTTAAGCTTTTTCATCAGATGGCACATCGTGTACCAGCCTATAAAGAATTTCTTAAAAACAATCATTTTTCGCCGAAATCTGTGCAATCGACTAGAGATCTTTCAAAAATTCCACCCATAAATAAAGATAACTACTTACGACAATATCCCAAAAGTATGTTGTGCTGGGATGGAGAATTTGGTCACGGTCAATGGGTAATTTCAACCACCTCGGGTTCGACTGGTCAGCCCTATTATTTCCCACGTGAAAATAGCCAGGATTGGCAATACGCTGTCACTGCTGAGCTTTATTTACGAAATAATTTTACGATTCAAAACAAAAGCACACTTTATATTGTGGCTTTTCCTATGGGGGCATGGATTGGAGGCTTGTTTACTTATGAAGCACTAAAATTGGTAAGCGAGCACGGAGGCTATGACCTAAGCATAATTACGCCCGGTATTCATAAGCAGGAAGTCATTAATGCAGTCAAACAGCTTGGTGGCGACTTCGATCAAATTATCATTGGCGCCTATGCGCCCTTTCTGAAAGATATCTTAGACGACGGTGTGCGAGAGGGAATTGATTGGAAGCAATATAATATCGGTTTTGTGTTTTCGGCTGAAGCTTTTACTGAAAAGTTTAGAGACTACGTTTTTAAAATAACCAGTCCTAAACGTCCATTATTAGCTACACTTAACCATTACGGAACGGTTGATCTGGGTACCATGGCCCACGAAACTCCTGAATCTGTGTTAATCAGGCGGCTTCTAGTAGAAAACAACCAGTTGAGTACTCTGTTTCCCGAGGCTGTCCGTCAGCCAACCTTCGCTCAGTTTGATCCCGGATTGTTCTATTTTGAAGAAGAAAACCACAATCTATTTTGTTCGGCTTTTAGCGGTCTACCATTGGTTCGTTACGACCTCAAAGATTACGGCGGCGTGCTAAAGCGAAGCGAAGTACATAAAACGTTGAGTCAGGCGGGGATAGACATTGAGGCAGCTATCAAAAAAAGTCACATTGAAGACACTACTTGGAATTTGCCGTTTGTTTATGTGTATGAGCGCAATGACTTTAGCGTAAGTTATTACGCCTTTTTAATTTATCCGGATATGATTCGCCGAGCACTGCAAGTCGATGAATTGGGTGATTCCATAACTAGCAAATTCACTATGCTGGTGGATTACAGTAGCCAGGGTCGTCAGCAGCTAACAATACACATTGAGCTTGGGCACGGAGTTAAATCGGAAGAGGCACTTGCTAATAAAATACAAACTACAATCCACGAACGACTTATCGAAGAGAGCTCTGAATATCGTGAAGTTGCGAAAACCATGGGTGATATCGTTAAACCGTTTATTAAACTTTGGCAATATGAGGATCCTACTTATTTCCGTCCGGGCACAAAGCAAAAATGGGTTGTGAAAGAAAAGTAGCATGGAAACTCCAGTAATCATTGCAGAGGGTGAAGTCGAACAATTTAAGTCTGCCCACAAAATTTGGCGCGAGATCGATATATATAAAGACCAGCTAGCTGAACTGTATGAGGTTAATTTTCCCGCCGCACAAAATGACGAAGTCAAAAAGGCGGCTTATATACAAGAAAGCACACCAGCCCAATGCTGGGCATATTTTCCCTGGTCAGGCGTACTACTTCGAACCGTTACGGAACCTGAGCTTTTTCAACTAAGAACCAACCGGAATAAAAACTTGCTGACCCAAGAAGAACAAGAAAAATGCGGCCAAGCCTGTGTTGGGGTTTTTGGTTTGTCAGTCGGCAATAGTATTGCCGTTACGTTGGCCTATAGCGGGATCGGCGGGCAATTAAGATTGGGAGATTTCGATAAGATTTCCACGACCAACCTGAACCGTTTACACGCTAGCTTGAGCGATGTTGGTAGGCCCAAAATCCAAGTAGCCGCGCAACAAATTTGGGAACTGAATCCTTTTGCCAAACTAGATTTATTCGATCAAGGAGTTAAAGAAGCCGATCTAGCAAGGTTTTTTGGTGAACCAAAACCCCTTCTCGTTTTTGATGAAATAGACGACTTCCAAATGAAGATCAAACTTCGCCTTAAGGCAAAAGAAGAGCATATACCAGTCGTTATGCTTACTAGCCTAGGTGATAGCGTACTAATTGATGTTGAACGTTTTGACCTCGACCCAGGTACTACCCTATTCAATGGGCTGATAGGAGACACACCAGAAGAAATACTGCGCTCTGAAATTGGCGAGCGTGAAAAAATAAAGTACGCCATTGATCTGGTAGGCAGCGATTACATCCCGGCGCGTGCGTTGGAATCACTCTTTGAAATAAACCGGACTCTTATTGGTAGACCACAGCTGGCCGGCACAATCATGATAGATGGCGGACTGGCTGCTTTTGTGGCTAGACAAATCATTCTTGGTCAATCTATGCCAAGCGGAAGATATTATCTGTCGTTGGATAAAACATTTGGTATCAAAAATGATGATGGTGCCCATAAGTCAGCTGTCGCGAAACTTGATCAACTACTGGGAAGATAATGGATTTAACAAAACCAAACTACCAAGCCTGGCTAATAAATGAGAAGGATTACCCGAAGAGTGGGACGATCGAAGAGAAGATTTGGTTCATAGTTGGCTATGGCATTTTGGCACCGTCAACCCATAACACTCAACCCTGGCTGTTTGAGGTTAATGACTATAGGTTATTTATTACACCCGACTCAAAATTAATGCTGACCGGTGCTGACCCATCAGGTCGCAATTTACAGATAAGTTTGGGCTGCTGTGTTACTAACATATTAATTGCAGCTGCGTACTTTGGTTTTAGGACAAAGGATAAGTGGGCAAAAGATGCAATTACTATTACCTTTGAAAAATATCAACCAAATCGATCAATTAAGGATCTGTTTGATGCTATGCCTCAAAGATATTCCGACAAAATGCCTTATAAAAATAAACCACTCAAGGCTAATCACAGCGATCAACTCTTGCTTAACCTATCTGATTCAGGCGGCAGCCTAATTCTCTTTTCTGACAAAGAGGTAATCGACCAGATTGCAAGGAAACAAGCTGCAGCTACTCTGGGTTATAAAAATAATCGGGAATTTTTTGAGGAACTCAGTCATTGGCTTCAACCATCAAAAACAGAATCAGAGTATGGCATGCCTGGTTTTGTAGTAGGTCTGTCCAATGGACAATCGAAGATCTTCAAACCATTAATTCGTAAACTTAAGCCAACTGTTAAACTGTTAGCCAAAAAAGACCATACAGCTGTTGCTAGTAGTTCAGCTATTGGCTTTATATCTACACAAAATGATGCTACGCAAGATTGGTATAATGCTGGGAAAAAATATGAGCGGCTTGCTCTGCATGCGACATCGCTTGGACTGGTTATGGCTCCAATGGCAGCCTTAATTGAGGATAAAGAACAACGTGCTCAAGTTTCTAATACTCTCAAAATAGATGGCAACCCACAAATATTCTTTCGATTAGGATATAGTAAGCATAAGCCATATCACACGCCAAGACGAAGGGTTGGACATTCTGCAATGGAAACACAACGACAATTGATGAAAAACCTGGGGATAGCAGTTGAGTCTAATCGCATTAAAATAGATTCCTACGATATTAATTACATCGTAGCAGGTAGTGGCAAGCCTGTGCTTATGCTGCACGGGGCTAATATTGGTTGGGCTCAATGGTTTCAAAACATTGTGGAAATTTCTAAATACTTTAAGGTCTACGCCTTGGATATGCCTGGGGCAGGCAGTTCAACTAAAGTTAACTTCCACGAAACGAATTTCGAAAAGGATTATCTACGCATCGTCGATAAGTTTATTATGAAAATGAATCTGAATAATGTGAATATTGTAGGAAGCTCTTTCGGAGGCTGGGTCGCATTAAGACTGGCAATCGAAAACAAACCTTATTTAAATAAAATAGTTTTAACTAATCCTCTTGGTTTTACTACACATATGCCTTTGAGATTCAGGCCTGTGTCTCTCAGGCCTTTTGCTTTGTTCCTGAGTAAAACTGCATTAAAGCCTGTTCGCAAGAATAAAAATCTAGAAAAGTTTATGAGGGATGTTTTCTACGATAAAAATTTACCGTTGTCTAGTTTGTTCGTGGACTACTTTTACGAACTATCAAAAACCTCACACAATATTTTGTTTATTAGTCGGTTGGCTCATCCTACCGGCATGCGTAAGGAGTTATTTCTAGGTAAAGATTTATCTAAAATTTCTAAACCCGTATTTGTTATCTGGGGTAAGGAAGACCCTCTGATGCCGTTTAAGACTGTAGAAAAAAATATCCATCTCATACCGGGAGTCAAACTAGAGACTCTTGAAGAAGTAGGGCATATGCCTCCGGTTGAGGTTCCTACTAAATTCAATAAACTAACAATAAATTTTTTGAAAGATAAATAGTGGACTTCGAAAGCTTTAGACTACCAGTCCTAATATTTACGGTAGCCATCAACAGCTTCTTGGCCACGGTTGTTTTTAAAAGTAATCGTAAGAATGCTACAAACCAAATTTTTGGTATCTTGTCAGTGGTTACAACACTATGGCTTGTCGATGTCTACCTATCAGTCTCACCTACATTCATAAATGAAGGTTTACTTTGGGTAAGAATGAGCATATTTCTAGCATCAGCCCAGATACTCTTTTTTTATTTACTCGCACACACGTTGCCCCACCAAGAGCTTCAGTTAAAAGGCAAACCTCTATATTTATTGGTAGCTGGGACCCTTGTTGTTATGGCTACAGCCATTTCACCTTTTGCCTTTACGGGAGTGAATATTATCAACTCACGAGTTGAAGCAATACCAGGTCCAGGATTGCCGCTGTTCGTATTATTTGCAATCAGTCTAAGTTTCGCAGCCATTTATAAGCTTTTTAACAAGCTTCGAAATGCTTCTGGCCACGAGAGGAATCAATATAGCTATGTAGTGGTAGGTTTGGTGATGATGCTAGGTCTACTTATTTTTACAGTACTAATACCAGTCGCAGTTTTTAAAAACAGTCAGTTTGTTTCTCTAGCTCCCCTTTATACGATTATTTTCTTAGGGATGACGACCATAGCTATTATTAGGCACCGCTTATTCAACATAAGAAGAGTCATAGCCCGATCGGTGACCTATTTGTTGGTTCTTACTTCGTTTGTGCTTGCTTATACCGGTGCCGTGTTACTAGTCTCATACATCTTCTTCAAAGATTCACATATCGATACCAGTCACCATATAACATACATTCTTTTGGCACTTACTTTTACACCAACTTTATATTGGCTGAAACATCAATTCGACAAGGTTACAAATCGGATTTTCTTTAAGGATGCATATGATCCTCAAGAAGTGCTTAATGAACTCAGCGGTGCAATAGTGGCTGAAATTGATTTACATCGAATTCTTAATAAAACGCGCCTCTTGTTAACCTCCGCGATAAAAAGTTCATTTGTCGAATTTGTACTACTAGAGGATGATCATCCAAAACTAGAAGTGTCTAAAAACTTTAGAGAGCAGGATCATTTACGCGATATCAGCAAACATATGCAAGAGCAAAATAAAGACGTACTCATTACCGAAGAATTGACTGAATATCATAGTCTTAAGGACGATTTAATTAAAGACGGTGTCGCTATAAGCTTAAGACTCAAAACCCAACACCAAGTAGTTGGTTACGTATTATTCGGTGAGAAACAAAGTGGCGATGCATACAGTAAGCAAGACGAAAAACTTCTTAGCATCGTGGCAAATGAGCTAGCAGTTGCAATCCAGAATGCTATGCGTTTTGAAGAGATCAAACAATTTAATGTCACCCTGCAGCAGAAAGTCGATATGGCCACAAAACAACTGCGCTTAACAAATGAAAAACTACGGGAAATTGACGCTACCAAGGATGAATTTATCAGCATGGCTTCTCACCAACTCAGAACACCTCTCACTAGTGTTAAGGGCTATTTGAGTATGGTGCTAGAGGGTGATGCCGGTAAAGTTACGGGCACCCAACGTAAACTGCTGGACCAAGCTTTCACTAGCTCTCAACGCATGGTTTACCTGATAGCCGACTTGCTGAATGTTTCCCGACTCAAAACTGGTAAGTTTATTATAGAAACAACCCCAACTAATTTAGCGGATATGGTGGAGGGTGAGATCAACCAACTTACAGAAACAGCCAAAGCACGTAAGCTGGTGCTTAGCTACTCCAAGCCCAAAAAGTTCCCAACTCTTATGTTAGACGAAACTAAAATGCGCCAGGTGGTTATGAACTTTGTCGACAACGCCATTTACTACACACCTAGTGGCGGACATATTGAAGTCAAGCTCTCGGAGGATGATAAAAATATTCAGCTAACTGTTGAGGACGACGGTATTGGCGTGCCTAAGGACGAACAGCCTCACCTGTTCGGAAAATTCTACCGGGCTGGCAATGCCCAGAAGGCCCGGCCGGACGGTACTGGGCTCGGACTTTTCATGGCTAAGAAAGTTGTGATTGCTCAAGGTGGGAATATTGTCTTTCATAGTGAGCCAGGCAAGGGCAGTACCTTTGGTTTTGCATTTGAAAAAGCAAAGCTGCTCCCTGTAGTTACCGAGCCCGAAACTGCTGTTGCCAAATAACTTGTGCTTTCAAAACAATTATGTTTATAGTTATTGACAAGTTGTGATGGTTGTGGTAGAATTTGGTCATCTTTGCGCGGAGCAAGGAGGTGGGTACATCTCAGGACCGGTGGATCTCTATAGGAGACCCGGGATGTTTCGTCCGCAAGATGACACCTTAACAAGTCAGATCATTACAGTTCATTTCTAGAGTTACTTTGATAGCTCTGAAATAAGCCTCCGGTAAGTTTACTAGAGGCGTTTTAGCGTTTTGGTAAATCAATGTAGATCAGCTAGTATCAGGCAGCTATAGCAAATGTGGTTAATATACCACCTCTGTTAATAAGCATTACTGGTATTAGATGGTCTGCATTGGTTGAGTGGTATCAACTGATTGGTTGAGCTTTTTGCTCCCAACTGGTCAATATCTCCCAAACGCAGAACTGTGACAACAATTTACTTTCAAGATTCAAAGAAGTCTGGAGCAGCACTTTAATAGTCATAACTGGCTATTAGGGCGCTACTCCAGACCCTTCCGGGCCTGGTTTTTGCGGGAACATCTGACGCCGACGGCTTCTGCCTAAGCTGAGGATGGTCCTCGGGCCCCGCCCGGAACCTAAGTCCCCAATCAACGACAGAAGAAAGGTAGGTGTTCGCCATGCCGGCGACCCAACCCCCGTCCCAACGTCCGCCCCGCGGTCGCGGTGCTCAAGGTGGAGGCCATCAGCCCCCGCCCACCAACCCCACGCAGGCCTGGATGACCGGAGTCGATCAGTTCGGCGCCGACACCGTGGCCTGGATGGCGCGCACCGACGGCCGTCTCGACTTCACCGACGCCCAGCTCGACTGGCAGCGCGACTTCAACGGTCTCGCCGTCCAGTGGGCCGAAGCCGTCGACGAGTGGGGTCAGACCGCCGAGACGCGGTTCACCACGCTGTTCGACCGGACCGAGGCGCTCAGGGCGCACGTCAACGACAACCGTCAGGCCACGACCAACCTGCACCGTCGACTCACCGTCGTCGAGCGGGCCGCTGGCATCGCCACTCGGATCCCGTTGTGGGGCTACCTCATCGTCACCGTGGCTGGCTGTCTCGCTGGGCTCCTCTGGAGCGCTGCCGACTTCGCCCGCGACGCGACGATCACGGACGCGGCCGGTACGGTCTCGCACGTGACGGTCAGCTACCAGATCGCCGAGAACCCGCTGTCCGCCATCATCGTCGGCCTGCTCGTCGGCATCATCGCCCTGGTCTTCGTACCCAGGGAGGTGCCCCCCGAGCCGGAACCGCAGAACACGGGCGCCAACCCCCAGGCCCAGCCCGCCGCCCAGCAGCAGCCGCAGAACGCGCAACCCGCGCCGACGCAGCCGCAGCCCGTGGCAGGACTCTGAGGGCGCAAGGAATAGAGGCCTAAAAACCTCACCGGCATGACACCGGTCAACATGTCCGTAATATAACGGGGTAGCTCCGTTACGCGCATCCGTCCCTGGCGTGGTCAATTAGGGAACGTGGAAAATGGAAAGGATGGTGGTCCAGATGGGCCTTCTTCGCCGAGTCGGAGGTGGCGTCGCCGCGGGCCTCCTCCTTCTGTTTGTGGTGTCGGCGTTCTTCCCGGTGCTGAACCCGTTCGCGGGCGCAGCAACGACTACGTCGACGACGTCAACGACAACACCTCCCGCGGGGTGTACCAGCCAGTTGCACTTCTACGCGACGGACGTGTCCAGCAACTTCAACGGACCGCCGGTCATCCAGACCGACGTTCCCGGACAAGAAGCTGAGCTCCACACCCGTCGCTGCGCAGACCCGGCCCTTGTGGTCGAACACGCGCATGTCAACCAGTTGCCCGGCTTCGCCGAGTTGAATGGTGACCAGCAGTTCGCGGACAAGGTCCGAGAACTGGCCTGGAACCATGAGCTCTGGGGACAGACCATCAAGCAGCTGGAAGACAAGGAGGCCACGGCAGTCGCTTCCGACGAGACCATGAGCGGGTCGTATGACACGCTCTACATGCTCGACGGTGTGACAGACGTTCCGCTGATCCGTAAGGCACAGCCCGATCGTCCGTCGTTCGCGGTCCTGCGGTTCACCTACGCCGATGGTTCGGTGGTGAACTTCAAGCTCGACTGCGGGTTCCAGCCAGTCGGGCAGTTCCCGAACGTGCCGCCGGTGGAGACACCTCCCCCGCCTCACGTTCCCCCGCCGCCGTCAACCACGACGACGGTGTGCATCCCCAACGGGCACGAGAACTGCGGCAAGGACGCATCAACGTCGCCGTCCACCTCGATCGTGGTTACCTGTCCGGATGGATGGCATCTCCCTCGTGGAGGTACTTCCGTCAGCGACTGCGTCAAAGATGTGGTCATCACCACGACCACCACCACGGCCCCGGCTCCGCCCACAACGGTAAGCCCACCCGTGACACCCCCAAACACCAGCCCACCGACCACAGGCGTTCAGCCTCACTGATCGACCGGCAAGTACGGAAGGGAGGTGGTCCAAGTTCGGGTCCTGGTGCACGTGCTGCCCAAGCACACTCTCCCACTCACCCCTCCGGGAGAGAGCACCAGGACCCTCAGGTCTCTTGAAAGTATTAAGCTCTAGGCTTTGAGCGCGCAGCTAATGCGTGATCGCCTATTGAGCGAAGTTGTCACAAAACTTGTGAGTCTGGTTTGCCTTTCGGCAATCGCGCATCCGCGCACCAGACTCACAGCAACTTTTTATGAATTGTAACGATCTGATTTGGACGCTCCTTAACAATCTACTCAGCGACAACTTTCAATAATTTCAATTTGCTATTTAATTCATTTTTCACCAAGGAGGTGTATATGAAACGATTACTTTCACGTCTGTCGACTCGTAGCAAGCTGGCAATTGGTGCTGCATTAGCACTAGTTGCGATTGCCATACCAGCAGTGGTTATGGCCGGCTTTGGTCCAGATCGACCGACAAAAGTTTACACTGGCCCAGGAACTCCTGGGTTCGATCATGTTACGTTTGACTCATTCACTAATGTTCCCGGTATAGGTGACGAGCGCGCCTTTTTCACTGGCGCCTATCCTAACGGAACCGTCTTAACTGATCCGCTTGCGGAAGTTAAGGACGGTGACGAACTGACCCTACAAGTTCTAGTTCACAACAACGCTGATGCTAGCCTTAACACTGTGCCCGATGGCCACGGTGGTTTCAAGGGAATCGCCAAGAACACAATGGTGCGAGTAGCTCTGCCAACTGGTTCTAAAGCCAGCCAACAGGCTACAGCCTACATAAGTGCTGACAATGCCCAGCCTCAGCAAATATTTGACACCATGAACTTCGGTTCTAAAGACGGTAGTTCCTTTAGCTTGGAATACGAAAAGGGTAGTGCCCACGTCCGTGGTAACTACATCAACCAAGCCTTAAGTGACAACATCGTAAGTGGTGGTGCACTAGTTGGTACAGTAGCCGCTGACGGTAACGTCAAAGGTTGTTTCCAACAAGAAGTACTGGTCACCCTAAAAGTCAAGGTCCATATACCTAAGTACACTATCCAAAAGGAAGTGCGCTTCAAGGGACAAGGTCCCAGTGACTGGAAGGAATCAGTTAACGCTAAAGTTGGTGACACCCTAGAGTGGTCAATTAAGTTTGACAACCTTGGATCCGAACAACTCAATAACGTAATTGTTCTTGACCAAGTTCCAGCTGGACTAAATGTTGTATCCCAATCAGTAGTTCTCTATAACGGAAACTACCCAGATGGTTACACATTTCCTGACAGCGCTATTCAAGCCAATGGCCGCCAGATTAATGTAAATATCGGCAGCTACAATCAACTTGACCCTAGCGACCAAGCCAATGGTTTGGTGTCCGCTCAGGTAATCTTTGCTACTAAAGTTGCAGAGCTTTCTGGCGATAAGTGTGGAACAGTTGGTTTAACTAACCAAGCCTGGATCACACCAGAAGGTCTCAGCTATATCTACGACACAGCAAGCGCAAACGTTAACTCTGGCAAAGAATGTCAGAACCCAACATTTGTTTGTAAAGCTGTCACCGTTGACAAGCTAGACGACCGAACTGTCAGTGTCAAAGTGACACCTGACTTCACTGGTAAAGACGTTAGTGTGGAAAGCTACACCTACAATTTCGGTGATGGCTCAACTCCAAAAACTACCGATCAAACACCGCTAAAGCACACCTACGCTAAGGACGGCACCTATCACATCGTGACTAGTGTCAACTTCTTGGTAAAGGGTCAAATGCATAACGGTGTCACTAGTGACGCTTGTGCCCAAAACGTTACCTTTAGTACTGAGACAACTCCTCCAAGTGAGTTGCCAAACACTGGTGCTGGTAATGTTGTCGGTATCTTCACCGCAGTCACCGTAGCTGGCGCATTAGCGCACCGCTACTGGTTGAACCGCCGTGTAAGTGCTTAACAAATACCACTAAAAAAGTGAAATCCCCGGGCTATTAATAGTCCGGGGATTTTCATATTCACCTCTGTTATGTTACAATTTGCCCGTTCATAAAGCCGCTTTTTTGCGGTCCCATCGTCTAGCGGTTAGGACACCAGGTTTTCATCCTGGCAACAGGGGTTCGATTCCCCTTGGGATCACCAAGTATAACCTTTTGATTAACAGATACTTGTCCGATTAAGCCATAACCAGTTACACTAAAGGTAAATGGTGGACAGTACTAGAAGAATCCCTAATGTTCCAATTGCTGAATTCAAGCGTACTAAAATAGTAGCCACAGTTGGACCAGCCACGAACAGTTACGCGGCTATTCTGTCATTGATTAAAGCCGGGGCTAATGGAATAAGACTAAACTTTAGTCATGGCACTTACGAAGAAAGAACGCAACAGATTAAATGGATCCGAAAAGCTTCCGAGGAGTACGGTAAACCTGTTTCTATAATCCAAGATCTTCAAGGTCCCAAAATTCGCCTGGGCGATTTCGAGGGAGTGGTGCCGGTGGTTACTGGCCAGAATCTACAGTTTAAATACCAAGCTGATTACCAACGAGACAAAATCTTCCCAACCCAATATGATTTGTCCAAAAAAGTGAAGCGAGGCGAGCGCTTGTACCTCTATGACGGCAAAATCAGAACTACAGTCAGTAGTGTGACCGACGACGTCATACACGCTAGAGCTGAAAACGACGGTATCTTAATACAACGTAAGGGCATTAACCTACCAGATACTAACTTTGAAGGTGATGTCATAACCGCTAAAGACAAAAAGGACTTAGCCTTTGGTTCAACCCAAGACATTGATTATGTAGCCCAAAGCTTTGTGCAGAGCGCCCAAGATATCGCTGCTATACGTAAGCTTATCCAAAACCTAGGCATGAACGCCAAAATTATCGTTAAATTCGAAACCAAAGCGGCTGTCGAAAATATGGAGGCAATTGTCAAAGAGGCTGATGTAATTATGATTGCTAGGGGTGACCTGTCGGTTGAAGCTCCAACTGAATCAGTGCCATTAATCCAGCGTCAATTGATTGATCTTGGCAAAATCCATACCAAGCCGACCATCGTAGCAACCCAGATGTTATTTAGTATGATCGAATCACCCGAACCTACACGAGCAGAAGTTTCGGACGTGGCTACAGCTGTTCTACTGGGTGCTGACGCCTTGATGCTTAGCGACGAAACAGCTAACGGTAAATATCCAGAAATGGCCGTGGAAACGATGAAGAAGGTAATTTTATATACTCAGTCACACGCTGTAGCCAAGACAAATATGGAAGGTGAGTCACCTGAAGCCAACCGTCAAAGTGCTATTTCCAACTCGATCATTAAGCTAGCCGATATTTTAGATGCCGCCGCCATTGTTGCCGAGACTAAATCAGGTGCCACAGCCCTAAGGATTGCTGCTCATCGTCCAGTTCGACCAATTATTGCCGTTACTAGTGAGGCTCGGGTATCACAGCAATTGGCTATCGTCTACGGTACCAAGAATTACGTTCGGCCGGATGACAAACTAGCGGCCACTAAATTAACTAATTGGTTACGCGAAAAGAAAGTACTGAACAAGGGTGATATCGTAGTGACAGCTTCAGGACAACATCCCGGTGTGGTTGGCACGACTGATACTATTAAAGTAAGGGTACTAGAGTAAAGACTAATAAGGGTGGAATGAAACGTGGGCTTCTGGAAAAAAACAATTAAAGAATATGATCTTGGCGGCAAGCGTATCCTGCTGCGTGTTGACTACAATGTGCCACTGGATGATGACGGCCACATTACTGATGATTACCGCATTAAAAAGTCGTTACCAACCATCCAGTACTTACTTGAGCAAAATTGCAGTTTAGTTATTTGTTCGCATCTCGGACGACCCGAAGGCAAGGTCGATAAGCACTTAAGCCTCAAGCCCTGTGCCGAGAGGCTTAGTAAATTGATTAAAAAACCGGTTGAGTTTGCTGAAGATTGTATTGGTGAAGAGGTAACCAGGAAAGTTAACGAGCTGAAACATGGTGAACTGTTGGTTCTAGAAAATGTTCGTTTTCACCCTGAAGAAGAAGCCAATGATGAAGGTTTTGCCAAACAGATGGCCGCATACGGGGAAGTTTTTGTCCAAGATGCCTTTGGAGTTGTGCATCATCCAGCAGTGACGGTATCGGAATTGCCCAAATATCTGCCAGCAGTGGCCGGTCTTTTGGTGGAGAAGGAAGTTGATACTATAACCAACGCTATAGATAACCCTAATCGTCCGCTGATGGCCATCATTGGCGGTGCCAAGATTGTTGATAAAATCGACATCCTAAACCGGTTCATTGATATAGCCGATTTCGTGGCTATTGGCGGTGCTATGGCCAACACATTTCTAAAAGCCGAAAAAATTGCCATAGGTAAAAGCGTGGCTGAACCCAAAGAACTACCTCTGGCTAAACTAGTTCTAGAAAAAGCTCGTGAGAAGGCCAAAAAACAACCATTCATCTTTTACTTGCCGCAGGATGGGGTAGTCGCTACTAGTCTTAGTAAAACCGCCAAAACCCGGATCGTTGACTGGGAAGCTCATGTAATTGCCCAAGAAGAAAACTATCCAAAATTACCACCAAAACGCAGCGGTCAAGTTGGCGAAAGTGAACTAATTCTAGATATTGGACCTTTTTCTGGTGCCTTTATTGCCGGTGGTATGCAGCTAGCAAACACCGTTATCTGGAACGGCACAATGGGTGTAACTGAAACGCCTGCCCTGCATGGACCGGTCGGACCATTTGCTCACGGTACCGAACTGATCGTTGAAGCTATGCTTGGTGACTATGGTCATAAACCATTCAGCTTGGTGGGTGGCGGCGATACCGTTGGCTATATCGAAGAACGTAAACTAACTGATTGCTTTAACCATGTCTCCACCGGAGGCGGTGCTAGCCTAGAACTGCTGAGTGGTAGACCATTGCCCGGGGTTGAGGCTTTATTGAATAAAGAGTAGGATAAGCGTAAGAATTATGCGTAAAACGCTCATTGTTGCCAACTGGAAAATGAATCTTAACGTCAGTGAGGCCAGCTTGCTGGTACATCGCTTAAGTGAACGGATTCGTATTCACCGCGATCTGGAAGTGGTGCTAGCGCCAAGTATGTTGGCCCTGCAACCCTTGAGCGTCCAAATCGACCGCCGTAAATTCCGTCTAGCCGCCCAAAACGCCTATCTTAAGGACGAAGGTGCTTATACAGGAGAAGTCAGTTTCACGATGCTACGTGACCTAGTTAACTACGCCATTGTTGGGCACTCTGATCGTCGTTATAAATTTGGTGAAGATCTAGCGACCATTAGAGACAAAATGGCCGCCTGTGTTCGAAATGAAATTACACCGATCCTATGCGTTGGCGAAACCAAGCAGGAACGCTTAGATAACGAAACCATGCAGGTTATTCATGATCAGGTAACATCGGCTCTCGCTAATGTAACAGCTAGTGAAGTTGAGAACGTCGTCGTTGCCTACGAGCCGGTTTGGGCGCTAAGCAATGGCACCGATTATGCTCATCACGAAATACCAACACCCGATATCATAGCCCGGGCAGCTAAAGCTATCCGTAACAATATCCGTAACTTATTTAGTCAAAGGACTGCTGAGCGGGTTCGAGTACTTTACGGTGGCAGCAGCAGCTCCTCTACAGCCACAGGTCTACTAGCAGTAGAAGGTATCGACGGTTTACTAGTTGGCGGTGCCAGTTTAAACTATCAAGAGTTTAGCGGCATCGTAGAGGCCGCGTATCGATTAGGACATAGCGAGCAGAAAAATGGCGACCAGTAAAGATAAAACCGGTGACAAAAAAACCATGGACGTCTCTCGTCCTGGTAAGGCTGCACCTGACAGTTCATCGCGCCCAGTTATAGTTACTCATCGACCCATGGTTCAGGATCCGATGGTTAAGGACAAGGACGAGTCTAAAGAGCCTGAGGACGAAACCAAAAAGACTATGTCTTATGGTAACAAGGTTATAGCACCACTTAGCGAAGAATCTAATACGGAAGACTCCAAAACTGCAGTTGATGAAACCAAGACTGAGGTTAAGGAAACAGAAGACAAGCCTGAAGAAACCACTAAAGAAGAGAAACCAGCCACTAGCCCCGAGGATATCGAAACCAAACCTAGCAGTGATCAAACGGGTGAAGAGGAAGCAGTAGTTGATGCTACCGCCGAACAAGTTAAAACTAATAAAAAACCAGAACTAAGCGCCGAAGAAAAAAAGCGCCAGGAAGCTATTCAAAAATTAGTTAATGAGAAAAAATATGTCTTACCTATCGGGCAGTTTACCAAACGCCGTAATAATCGTAGAGCCGTTTTGATTCTCGTGCTTGTGGCTGTAGTAGCGTTTATGGCCGCTGATTTATTAATTGACGCCAACATAATTCAGACCTCAATCAACCCGCCGATAAGTATTTTTCACGATCATTGACCAAAATTAGGTCTGTTACAATAACCAAGTGTTAGACGACCTATTTAAGGGGCTAAATCCGGAGCAAAAAAGGGCAGTGGAGACCACCAATGGGCCATTGCTGATTCTAGCTGGTGCCGGTTCAGGCAAGACCAAAACGCTTACCCATCGAATCGCCTATTTGATTGCCACCAAAAAAGCCACTCCGCCAAATATTTTGGCTGTGACTTTTACCAACAAAGCAGCCGGTGAAATGCGCCAAAGAGTAGCCGAGCTACTAGGTCAACGAGCAGAAGACAGATCTTTCATGCCATTTATGGGTACGTTTCACAGTATCTGTGTAAGGATATTGAGGCGTGACGCTGAACATGCCAATCTACCGCCTAATTTTGTAATTTTTGACGAAGACGACAGATTAGCAGCCATAAAACAAGCCAGTCGTGAGCTGATGCTTGATGACAAAGCTTTTCCACCCAGAACCATAGCTAGTTTAATTAGCAGTGCCAAAAATGAACTGGTTAACCCGACTGATTACGATAATCTGGGTAGTGGCCCACTTCATAAGGCCTCAAGTAAAGTCTATCCATTGTATGAAAGAATTCTTAGGAACAATCATGCCCTGGATTTTGATGATCTGATTGGTAAAACAGTACTGTTACTGCAATCCAATCAAACCGTCAGGGAGCGCTGGCAAACACAACTTCAGTTCATAATGATCGACGAATACCAAGATACCAATACTGCCCAGTACAAACTTGTAAAATTGCTTACCAATAAAGC
Organism: uncultured Candidatus Saccharibacteria bacterium; assembly: GCA_964636215.1. Lineage (GTDB taxonomy): Bacteria > Patescibacteriota > Saccharimonadia > Saccharimonadales > CAZJQT01 > CAZWRJ01. Next base: position 34,509 of record CAZWRJ010000005.1, read on the forward strand.
GCACAACATCGCAGTAGTTGGTGATGATTGGCAGAGTATCTACTCCTGGCGAGGGGCAGATTTTCGAAATATCCTAAATTTTGAAAAGGATTACCCCAAAGCCACAGTTATAAAGCTCGAACAAAATTACCGTAGCACCAAAGCTATTCTGGACGCAGCTCACGCCGTAATTACTAAAAACCAAAAACGCTCCGAGAAAAAACTATGGACCAATGTTGACGGTGGCCAACCCGTCCAAATTGTTCAGGTGTCCAACGAAAGAGCTGAGGGCGAAACAATTATTAGACGTGTAAAAACAGCGGTTGATCTCAAAGCGCACCGTTACAAAGATTTTGCGGTGCTTTATAGAACCAATGCTCAGAGTCGGGCCATTGAAGAGAGCTTTGTGCGCTACGGTATACCATACCGAATTGTCGGTGGCACCCGTTTTTATGACCGCAAGGAGATAAGAGATCTGATGGCCTATCTTCGACTGATTTATCAGCCAGAGGATAAAGTTAGTTTTGCTCGCATCGTTAATGTGCCAGCTCGTGGTATTGGCGCCAAATCGCTGGAACAATTTTGGCAGTGGCAAACTGTCAATAGCCAGGATCTATTAACAGCCTTATCAACCGTAAGTAATCATCCAGGTTTGACGCCAAAGGCTAAGAAAGGCTTAGGTGAGCTTGGTGATATTATCAGCCGATACCACGAGCTAAAGGATGAAACACCCTTGCCAAGTTTGCTCGATAGTTTAATTAGGCGTCTGGATTATTTAACCTATCTAGACGATCACACCCCCCAAGGAGAAGCTCGTCAAGAGAATGTTCGCGAGCTACTCAGTGTGGCCCAAAACTACCTAGACGTTGGACTAGACGGATTTTTAGAAGAAACCTCTCTGCTAAGTGATGTCGATACTGCTAATTTCGATGATGACGCCGTAGTATTAATGACGCTCCATAGTGCCAAAGGCCTAGAGTTTCCGGTAGTATTTATGATTGGAATGGAAGAGACCATCTTTCCACACTCCAGATCGCTATATGACCAGGCCGAAATGGAAGAAGAAAGACGGCTTTGTTATGTGGGCATGACTCGGGCTAAGGAAGAACTTTATCTACTACATGCCACTAGTCGATTACTTTATGGTGGCCAACAACATAATCCGCCTTCACGTTTTTTGTCTGAAATCGAGGGTGAAGTCCAACTTGGTTCTAGATTTGACGAATTAATGCAAACACCAACAGCAGACGAGAATGAACAGCGTTACTTACCGGAACTTAACGAAGGAGATGGTGTGAAACACAGTGTTTTCGGTATGGGCACGATACTGGAAATGGAAGGTGATACAGCGACGATTTACTTTAAGGGGAAAGGCACTAAGAAGATAAATATTGCCTTTGCTCCGCTGGAAAAAATGGAATGAAGAACTTGAGAATATTCTTTGGCCGGATTGGTTTTTGGCTAGGCTGGCCGATTTGGTTTTTTATGCTGAGATACAGCCAAAGAACTAGAGTGTTAATAGTGAGCGGCAAGCAAGTACTAGTTGTGCGTAGCTGGAATGGGGACCCGCGCTGGGAATTACCAGGTGGCGGCATCAGGCGAGGCGAATCACCAACTAGAGCCGCTGCTCGCGAAGTTCTCGAAGAAACTGGCGTAGTACTAGACCCAGCTAAACTTAGATCACTCGGACAGGCAACCACTAGTCAATTTGGTCTAAAATTTAATTTCGAAAGGTTTGTGGTCGTACTTGGTGATCTGCCAACACCCAAGGCCAAAAGCCTGGACGTTATTGAAGCTGTTTGGTTACCACTTGAGGATGCTAAAGCTAATGCGGCTCCCTACTTTTTAGACCTGCTCGGCGCCTGGAAAGGTGATGTCTAATCTGTTAGAATAAACATTGCCGCTTTAAATCAGAGCGGCGGTTTGTATATTGAATATGAGAAAAAAATCAGCCATATCCCGGCTAACGTCCAAAGAACTACATAAGCATCCTTTTGTCATACCGGTCATCACATTGCTTGGCCTGTGTTTTTTGACTATGGTTGGTGGTATTTTTTTGAGTGGCCGATCAGCTAATCTAGGAGATTCGCACGTGGTACAGCTATCGGCTGATGGTAATCGGCAAGTACTACCTACCACTTCCACCACAGTCGGCCAGTTTCTAGAACGGGCCAAAATAACTTTACATGAAGGTGATGTGGTTGAACCGGCACCAGACACACCAATAGACGCTGATGACTTCCGGATTAATGTATATCGGGCTCAACCAGTAACCATTATTGATGGCGAGCATCGTATTCAATCGCTTAGTGCTGCCACTACACCACGTAGCATAGTGGCTCAGGCCGGGCTCAAAGTCTATCCAGAAGATGGTGTTGATAAAGTAGTGCCAGATAGCGACATTCTCAAAGAACAAGTAATCGGCACACAGATTGTCATAACTAGATCGGTGCCAGTTAATCTTAATCTTTATGGCACACCTGTGGTGGTCCGGACTCACGTTAAAACTATCCGAGATTTGTTGGCCGAGAAGCAAGTAGTTCTGGCTGCTGGCGATAAAGTCCAGCCAAGTTTAGGTACTAAACTGAAGCCCAACATGCAGGTTTTTATCACTCGCTTTGGCATCAAAATAAAGACAGTTAAAAAGCCCATTCCACCAAATATAAAGTACGTTGATGACAATAGTCTGAGCTTTGGCACCACCGCTATTCGCCAGAAGGGCAGTCCCGGCCAGAGTCTAATAACTTATCAGGTGACTCTGAAAAATGGTAAGGAAATTAGTCGCACCAAAATTCAGGAAGTCAGAGTTGAAGACCCAGTACCGGAAATAATTGCCCGCGGCAAAGCCATCTACATCCCGGCCGATAAAAGCCAATTAATGGCCACTGCCGGTATACGATCCAGTGATTATCCTTACGCCAACTACATAATTAGTCACGAATCGGGCTGGTGCCCAACCAAATGGCAAGGTCAAGTCGGTTATTGCCCACCATACTATGAGTCAATTCACTCCCCGGATAGCGGCTATGGCTATGGACTGTGTCAAGCTACCCCAGGCAGTAAAATGTCGACCGCTGGTAGTGATTGGCAAACTAGTGCTGTAACTCAACTAAGATGGTGCAGTGGCTATGCCGGACGTTATGGTGGTTGGGCCGGTGCCTATAATTTCTGGATTGGTCACGGGTATTGGTAACATTCCGCTCAAGCTTGCACCAAAATGCTTCTAGTATAGAGTAGGCATATATGAAGGAAATAACTCCTAAAAAATCACTTGGTCAGTATTGGCTGAATGACCCTGATGCTATAAAAGCCATATGTAAGGCGGGGCAGGTGGACACAAAAGACACTGTGCTAGAGATTGGACCAGGGACAGGCACCCTTACTCGGCAGCTCGTAAAACTAGCTGGACAGGTTATTGCCGTAGAATTTGATGAAAATCTGGCAGGTAAACTGTCTGAGCAAGGATTTCCTAGTAACCTACAAATCATTAAAAGCGATATTCTAAAATTCAACCTAACGAGTTTGCCTGCTGGCTACAAAATTGTGGCCAATATCCCTTACTATTTGACCAGTAAGCTTCTCCGAGTTTTATCCGAGACTTCCAATCAGCCTAGTAAGGTGGTGCTACTTGTTCAAAAAGAGGTAGCCGAAAGAGTAGCAGCTAAGCCTGGCGATATGTCACTGCTTAGTGTTAGCGCTCAGTTTTACTGGAAAATAAGCCTTGGCCAAGTAGTGCCAGCTTGTCTATTTACGCCACCGCCAAAAGTGGATTCCCAGATTTTAATTATGGACCAGAGGGAAGGACCACTGTTTTCCGGCGTGGATACTAAACTATTATTTAGAGTGGTAAAAGCCGGTTTTAGTGCACGTCGTAAAACCCTTCTCAACTCTTTAAGCGATGGGTTAAAGCTAGACAAAGACCGAACCAACCACATTCTGAGCAAATCACATATTTCGGCCACAGCTCGAGCTCAAACTTTAAATTTAGAAGACTGGCATCGCTTAAGCCAAGCCTACCAAACCGTATTATAAGTCCCCTGCACCACCACAAATTAATACTTGACGTGTTAAGTATCCAGGCATATACTTTGGTAAAGGAGTTAAAAGTCATCCATGGGCCCGACAAACACAATTGGTTACCTGCTCCAGCACTTGTCTGGTGTCTTGGCTAAGCAATCTGACCAAGTATTACTTGAACGACTAGGGATTGGCTTCTCCCAGTTCAAAATCTTGATGGTTCTGGAGCGTAATCCTCACATTCAGCAACATGTGATTGCCGAACGTCTGGGGCAAACCGAAGCTAGTATTAGCCGCCAAATAAAGCTGATGCACGAAAAAGGGCTGCTACAAACCACCGTTAGTCCTAACAATCGACGTCAACATTTGACCTCGCCAACAGCCAAAGGGCTTAGGCTGAACGAAGAGGCGCTCCGAATTTTGAACAACTATCATTCACAGATGTTTGATAGCCTAGGGGACAAAAAGAGACAACAGCTCATGGAGTCACTAACGCAAATGCATCAGTTCACCTGCCAGGCTGGCAAAACTGGAGCCTGTGATCACCCCTTAAATAACACTTAATGCACAAGAGTAATGCCTATGAAAAATATTAAAGAAAAAATGTCCGGAAAAGCCCTACCAATTGTCATAATGACAATCTTTTTAGATGTGCTTGGTGTCGGTATTTTGATACCTATAATCCCGCAGTTACTAGCCAATCCAAACTCAGCTTATTATCTTTTGCCAGCTGGTTGGACATTCAAGGGCGGACTTATTTTACTTGGCTGGTTACTAGCTATTTATCCGTTTATGCAGTTCTTGGCCACGCCTATTTTAGGTCAATTATCTGATCGCTATGGCCGAAAGCCAGTGTTAGCTTTTAGTATTTTTGGCACAGCCGTTGGCTACATTTTATTTGCGATCGGAATCTTAACCCAAAACCTACCATTACTGTTCTTTAGTCGTGCTCTTGACGGTATAACGGGAGGTAATTTAAGCGTCGCGCAGGCCGTTATTGCTGATGTAACACCCATGAAAGATCGTGCTAAAAGGTTTGCTCTAATCGGTGCGGCCTTTGGTTTCGGATTTGTGCTTGGGCCATATCTGGGCGCCAAACTAGGCAGTCCGAATGTTAGCTTCTTTGGTTTGTTCCACAGCCCCAGCTGGTTTAGTCCAGCCACGCCTTTCTGGTTTACTGCCGGACTTAGTTTCATTAACTTCCTATTGGTAGTTACACTTTTGCCGGAAACCCACAAACAACTGCGTCGCGTCAAAGTAAAAATCACCAAATCAGTCCACAACATCGTAACAGCTATGTCTTACCCAGGGCTTAGAGTGATTTTTCCTTCGGTGTTTCTTTTCTGGGGCGGGTTTGCCTTCTTCCAAACATTCTTCCAAGTACTTTTGATTCAAAAACTGCACTTTAGCCAGAATAATATCGGCGACTTCTTCGCCTACGTTGGTATTTGGATTGCACTCGTTCAAGCAGTCTTTACGCCGATGATCGCGAAACGATTAAAACCTTATCAAGTGGTCCGTTTTAGTCTGATTGGTTCCGGGCTAACCTTGTTTATGTATCTAATGGCTTCTAGTGCAAGTGATTTGATCTGGATTACTCCAATATTTGCATTCTTCCTTGGTAACTCCATCGCCAACCTCACGGCTCTTGTCAGTATATCGGCCGATCAAAATATCCAGGGTGAAGTTTTGGGAATCAACGCATCAGTTCAATCCCTGGCTCAGTTCTTCCCAGCAGCTCTCAGTGGGTACTTGGCTGGAATAGGGGTGAGCGTGCCTGTCTTGGCTGGAGGTATAACGGTGCTTATGGGTGGATTATTGTTCATAGCCATTTACCGTCCACCACATCATCTTTTGCATCAAGATTACGGCACCCCCGCTACCTCAGCCGGACACTAGACATAAGCACTATAAGAGTGTATAATATCTGTTACGGGGCTGAATTTTAAGCTTGACGTTGGACTTTATCAGTTAGATCAGCAGGCCGCTTGTCAGCGTTATAGACAAACCACGAATAAGTGCAAATACACGAATTCGCGAATTTGTAGCTAGTATTAAGCAAAGTGCCGCAGCTTTTGTTGCCAGCTTTCGCCCACTAGCTTCAGTTTCAGTTACAGCTTAATTACTGTAACCGCGCCTAGCACGACATCAGATAGCGCCAGTGCGTGTCATATCATCTGGTTGCACCAAGTGCTTGATTCGACAATTGGTTAAGAATTTGAATCAAACTGTGAAGCCTTTTGATCATTTTTACGCTTCGCAGTATTTAAATGATCTAAGCCTGTAGGAAAGACTAACTAGGTAGACTAGCGGACCCGGGGGTAGTACCCGGCAGCTCCACCAA
>CAZWRJ010000006.1:0-39802 GCA_964636215.1 uncultured Candidatus Saccharibacteria bacterium
GACGCGCTAGCTTCAGGAGCTAGTGAGAGCAATCTCGTGGAGGTTCAAGTCCTCTCCCGCGCACCAAGTAATTTGACAAAACCTACGCTTAATAAGGGTGATTAGCTCAGTTGGCTAGAGCGCCTCGTTTACACCGAGGAGGTCGGGGGTTCGAGCCCCTCATCACCCACCAAATAACTAGAATTTATCAACTTAGCGGTAAGTGATCATAGAAGTGAGATAAGTCATATTCCTCGCGGAGTAATGGCTTAACATCGTTGATGCTAACATTGATTTTAACTCCTGGGTTTAGGATCCCGTATGGGTCAAAGATCTTCTTAACTTGTGTGAATAAATCATAGGCTTTGTCACCATAAAGTTTCTTGAGAAACGGACCTCTCAGCCGCCCGTCACCATGCTGTCCAGTAGTGCTACCTCCTAGACTCAAAATCAAAGTGTAATAATCTTCTAGTAATCTAAATAGTTTTTGACGATCACCAACCTGGGCCAAGTTAAGCAGCGGCTGAATGTGCAAATTAGCGTTGCCGGCGTGTCCCCAAACAGCAATTGGCATTCGCTGTCTGTCGAAGATATCGTAAATTGACTCCAGAAATTCACTGAATTTTTCGACCGGTACCACACCATCCTCAATTACCGGCACGGCTCTAGCGCCGCCTTCATGGTGTGATAGCCAACTAGTTACGGCCTCGCGCATTTTCCATAGTTGCTCTTTTTTTTCTGGTTCCGTTTCAACTTGGTAGGTAACGTTGTTACGTTTCAGAAGCTTGGTGGTACGCTTAGCCATTCTCTTTTGTGTGCGTTCCGCACCGTTGTCAAATTCAATAAATAGCACTAGCTTAGGTAAGGGTTGTTCCACAATACCTTTAAGTAGGTTGGGGTGACGAGCTTCAACGAAAGCTAGAAGTTGGCCATCAATCATTTCCACTTTGGCTGGCTGTTCTGGTAGTTTGCCTAGTTCTGTGATAACGGTTTGTGCAGTGGAAATATCCGACACGAAAGCAGCAATTAAGGTGGTATTAGGGTTATAGGGTTGAGTCTCGAGCGTTGCCTCAGTAACTATGCCTAGGGTTCCTTGAGATCCAACAATTAACGGCGTAAGGTCGAATGAACCATCTTTGTTCTTCACTTTATCAAGTGCGTAGCCGGCTGAGTTTTTACTAACCCCTAGTACTGATTCTTTGATAAGCGCGGAGTTTTCTTCAATGAGCACGTCTAGTTGACGATAAATTTCACCCTCAAGACTTGATAGTCCTAATTTTTTATTAAATTCACGTTTACTAAGCCTTTGGGTTTCAATCACCTCACCGTTTGATAAAACAACACGAAGACGTTTGACCAAATCTCGGGTGGAACCATACTTGAGACTACGTTCACCTCCTGCGTTGTTAGCTATAGCACCACCTAGAGTACTGTACTCCAAAGAGGCAGGATATGATGGCAGGAAACGATTATGAGTGAACAGAGTTTGTTGCAGCTTTCCATAAACAATTCCAGGTTCTATTGTCACTTTGCCTGATTTACTTTCAAGCTCCAAAATGCGGTGCATGTGAGCTGGGAAAACTAAGACAATACCACTGCCTAGGGCCGCACCACTTTGGTCAGTACCCAGCCCGCGGGCGGTTATTGGAATAATTCTGCCACGCTCCGCCAGCTGCCAACTAAAACGGGCTGTTTTACGAACATCGTTTTCACCTTTAGGGTAAACAATGATCGATGGCGACAGAGTAAAAATACTGGCATCTGTAGAGAAATAAGCCCGGGCATCGGCGCCAGTCATCACTTCTCCCAGTAAATGTTCTTGAAGATAATGGGCTACTTTGCTCATAAAACCCCCGAAACCCATTGATTAAGCGTTAGCATGCTTGATATATGATAACAAAAAACTGTTCAGCCAGTATGTTTTGGTGCGCGAGAGAGGACTTGAACCTCCACGCCCGAAGGCACAGCCACCTCAAGGCTGCGTGTATACCAATTTCACCACTCGCGCTTGTCAGAACCGTGGTGTTATCTTAGCGAACATTGACCAGTGGCCGCAAGTCTAGTCAGCTATGACTTCGTGACCCTCCCTGATCATCCACTTGTCAACGTTAGAAAAACGATCGGTTGCGGAGTTAATACTAACGGGTTTGAAGTTATAGATCGATTCATCACTAATGTACAAAAATCGTGGCTGATAGAACACAACTCCTGGGGCGTCTCCCCGCCAAGTACTTAAGAAAGCTCGATATTTTGCTGATCGTACTGCTGGGCTTAAACGGCTACGTCCGGCTTCTAGAGCGGTGTCACTGGCTTTTGAACGATAGTTGGAGAAGTTTAGGCGATTGGCCGATAACGGATTAGCTTGGCTGCTGTGCCAATAAGCAAAGACATCGGGGTCTACTCCGATAGATATACTATTTAGCAATACATCATAGTTGCGACTTTTGATGGTTTGCTGCAGCTGGTCTGAGGTTTGTAGAATAACTTCCACCTTAGCTCCCAACGCTTGCCAGGCAGTTTGTAGATCTTGGGCGACCCTTTCATTATCAGACGTATTCTGGGCATAAAGAGAGATGACTAAAGGTACTTTATGCTTATAGCGAAGTTGGTCAGTGGGCGATCGGTGCCAGCCATTTTTATCCAACAACTGATTTGAGATTTTGGGGTTAAAACTTAGTTGCTTAAATCTGGGGCTATATCCCAACTGAGAGCGAAGTAATGGTTCATCAGCTTTAACAGTTGGATAGCCAAGACTGTTTTGAACCTCAGCGACATTTACTGCTCTAGTTAGGGCCTGTCGAACGCCTAGATTTTCTAAAAATTTGGAATCAGTTCTGAAAAAAGCAATCGTTTCAGCAGTTAAGGGAACATTAGAAATGTGCAGACGAGTGTCTTTAGTGTATTGTTCTGGCACTTTATCTAGGCCAACCATGGCGTTTACCTGTTTGTGTTTAAACCCGGCAATTAATTTATCTTCACTGGCATAGGTTTTCACCACAAATTGGTCGAGTTTCGGTTTGCCAGCTTGATAGCCATCGAAAGGGACTAGCCCAATGTGTTGCTCAAGCTCTTCTGGACTTTTACCACTTACTTCTACTGTTTGCCAACTAAATGGTCCTGCCCCAACAGGGTTAGTGGTGTTAAAAGCGGCTGAGCGTAAATCGGCAGGATCAACGTCGCTTAAACTATGCGCTGGAATAATACCAACGGTCAGACCATAAACGAATGAAGCTAGAGCACTTGGTAGTTTAAAAACCACAGTACGTTGGTCTATAGCCTGGACATTGATGCCCCGCCAACTACTAAAAAGTGGCGAACCAGCGTCGGGATTTTGAATGCGATGGAAAGTAAATACCACGTCACTAGCTGTCAACGGCTGACCATCCTGCCAAGTCAAATTAGGCTTCAGGGTAACGGTATAAATTTTGCCAGCCGGATCACTCTTCCACTTTTGGGCTAAGTCACCAACTATATGATTGGATTGATTATATTTCAGTAGCCCGGCAAAGATTAGCCGTGAGACGGTAGTATCCACCAGGCTGGTGGCATACATAGGGTTAGCATTAGTAAAACTGCCGATCAAACCCTCGCTATAACTTCCGCCGGCCACCGGCTCGAGCTTTTTATAATAATGTCCGAGTTGTTTGGTCTGGATAACCAAAAGGCTACCAAGTAAAACTAAAAGAAAAATCCAGCTAGCTACAAAACGGCCAACTTGCGGCAACCGGGTGAGTCGACGTATAAATTGTTGCTCGAGACGTTCCTCGGCCTGGCTACCAATATCCTCAACTTGTATACGACTAAGGCGTAGCCGTCGACGCCAACGTAATTTGGTGGGGCGGTTGATCATAAACTAAAAAATTTAACTCAGTATTCCTACCAAGATGGAAGAAGTAAATATTACCGCTAAAATTATGGTCATTTGGTGAAGGGTTTTATCCGAACCTCTTCGTACAGTATTAACTTCCCCACCTCCACCCAACCCCGCACCCAGTGTGGCTCCACGAGTTTGAATCAATATAAGAATGGTCATCAGTAACATTGAGACGATTGTAATGTAGTTATATATGCTCATTTGTTTAACGCTTATCTAAAATTGTTGTCACCAGATAGTTTACCAAGCCAATCACCATACCAGCAAGCATTGCAGCACCAAAATTGGTCACCTTAAGTGGTGAATATAACCAACTGACAAGTAAAACCATTAGTCCATTAATGACTATCATGAACAGGCCCAGGCTAAATAGGATGGCCGGTAGTGAAAGAAGTATGACAATTGGTTTAATAATGGCATTAACTAGAGCCAGGATCAGACCAGCAATTAATATAACTCCTAATCGACTATCGTAAGTGATTCTTTCGCCTAAAACACCAGCCGCAATCCATAGACCTAAACTGCAAACAAACCACCTAAGCAATAATCGACCAATCGGCCCGCTTTGCATAAGCATTATTGTATCATTCATTTGGGCAGTTTAGCGCTGAGTACTTTTGCTCCTTCAGGAGTAATTAGTACGTCGTCTTCGATACGCACACCAATACCTTCTTCGGGTATATAAATACCAGGCTCGACGGTTATAACGACATTTGGACTCAAGGGTTGTTCATAGTCACCAGCATCATGAGGATCTAAGCCCAAGAAATGTGATGCAGCGTGTGGGAAATAATGCCTTACGTTTTCGCGGTTGATGATTTTGATCAGTCCTAATTCGCGTAGTTTTTCACCCATGAATTGGACGACTTTCTGCTCAGTCTCTTTAACTAAGATACCCGGTTTGAGTTGACTGATGGCAAAGATTTGGACTTCCAAAACAGCATTATAAACGGCTTTTTGACGACGGGTCATGGACTTATTTATAGCCAGAGTACGAGTGATGTCAGCAGCATAATGTTCAACTTCAGCGCCAATATCAATTACCAGTAGCTCGCCATTTACTAGCGGCGTTGACGAGGCTTGGGCATGGAGTACAGCGGCTTTGGCTCCTGGAGCGACCATTGGTTTCCAGGCGTTATCTGCGTTATGCCTTAAAAAATACTCAGTTATGACCGCTTCAACTTCGTAGTCAAACTTAAGTCTGGGTAATTTGGTACTGACTCTCTTTAGGGCACCAATAGTCAGATCAATAGCCGCTTGTACAGCCATTATTTCCGGTGGCTGTTTGATCATACGCATATGATTTAAGTGCTGTTTTAGGTCTAGTAGCTCCAGTTGGGGATTGATTTGTTTTAAGCGACGTATCAAATGACGACGCGCCGGATTGGTATACAGTCCGTACATCTCTATATAGGCTGGGCTAGGCGCCAGTGTGGCAACATGCTTGACTCGTTTTAACCTAGTGCCGAGTTCTTTCCAGCCGTCTTTTTGATTTAATACTGTGTCTATGCCAGAGCTTTTAGATAGCCGCTCGGCAGATAAACTGCCGTCAAAGCTGTGTTGATAATCAGACTGATCTGGAAGTATTAAATACTCCTTGGATTTGTCTAGAACTAAAATTACTCCCGCGTCATCAATGCCAGTTAGATACCAAAAACTGCTGTCTTGTCGAAAAGGATAACCAACATCACTATTACGCTGCAATAAGCCATGGGCTGTAACCACAATCGGGGCAGTTCCACTGAACAGTGTACGCAGACGTTGGCGGTTTCCTTGGAAAAATTCCACCCCAAACAAATCAGTCATAATTAGTAACCCTCTATTATAGCAAATAACCCTAAGTTTAGGTTACGGACGCTACTTGAAGTATTTTATTAGAACAGTTGTTTTTTTAGGACCAAGTAACTTAGTTAGTTCAGCCTCCGAAGCTTGTTCAACAGCCCGCATACTTCCAAAACTTCTGATTAGTTTACGACGAGTTGCTGGACCAAAACCCGGTAAGTCGTCAAGTGCACTGGCTGTTTGACGTTTCACCTTTAGCGATGAATGGTAGCTGATAGCAAAACGATGTGATTCATCGCGTATTCGCTGCAAGAGTTTTACTAGGTTAGTGTTGGTTGGTAGATTAACCAACAGGTATTCTCCAGTCTCGGTAGTGAATCCCCCCAATTTTTGTAAAATAACTAGGTTAAGGGTTACATTTGATTTGGCTTTATGAATAACGATTTGTTCTTCGCGCTTTGCCAAGCCAATAAAGGAAATGGTAGTCTGCAAGGCGTCGTCACGAGCCCGAATGGCAGCATCGAGTTGCCCTTTGCCGCCGTCTATTAGAACTAGATCTGGCAATCCCCATCTCCTGCGATTAGTTTCTGAAAGTCGGCGACTAAGTGTTTCGTTCATGTTATAAAAATCGTTGTTTTGATCTTTTTTCATCTTAAATTTGCGATATTCGCCCTTATTACTGACTCCGTTAGTAAAAACCACCATGCTAGCAACTACATCTCTTCCTTGCTGATGTGAGATATCATAGCCCTCAATTCGCCTTGGAGAGCTTGTCAGTCCAAAAAGTTCAACTAACTCACTCAGGGCATAGTCTTTGCTAATATCCAGAAACTCTTTATCACTGAAAATAACTTGTTGGCTAAGGCGACGTAGTGCAAACAATTGATTACGTGCTCTGGCAGCGGCTTCAAATTTAGAACTTTTGGCTAATTGCTTCATTTCTTTTTCAAGTTCGCGCTCAATTGATTTGCGCTTACCTTCGATTACCGCCATTAGTCGGCGTAGATTAGCCCGATAATCTTCCAAACTGGTTTTGCCCTCTTCAAGGCCCGGGTCAAGTCCCAGGTGATAATGTAAGCTAGCGCGTTTATTACCGATCGGCCGTTTAGTGGCAAACGGAAAAGCTCGTCTAAGTAATCTAAGAGCTTGACGAATACTTAGGGCACTTAAGTAAGGGCCGAAGTAACGAGCACCGTCGTCAAGTGGTCGACGCGTAGTAGTAACGGTTGGGTAATCACTGTTGTAATCGATTCGCACGTAAACCATCGATTTGTCGTCACGGAGCAAGATATTATAAGGAGGCATGTAGCGTCTTATTAACTCGCCTTCTAGAAACAGGGCATCAAGTTCCGAATCAACTACCACCCAATCAACATCGGCTATTTCCGCCACTAAAGCATCAGTTTTGGGATCCTTTTGGCGACTCGACTGAAAATATTGGCGAACTCGATTTTTAAGTACAGCTGCTTTCCCAACATAAATAATTTCACCCTGGCTATTTTTGTGAAAATAAACGCCAGGTGAGTTTGGTAGAGTATTGAGCTTATTTTGTAACTTGCTTTTCACGCCTTGTATTATACGACTGTCATACCTAAGATTGGCTGAAAAGGAAGACGATCAGCAGAATAGATATCACTATAGCCAACGTGACTCCAATTAAAACTGGTGTCGGAACACGAGATTTTGAGCTATGGGGCGCTGAATCTGAGTATGAGTGTCCGCCGTATAGAGATGGTGCTTCATTTAAAACAATACCTTTAGCTGCTAGGGCCTCGGCCAGTGGATCAACTTTAGTTCTGACAATTGTTTGATCCTTATCAAGTTGAATTGAACGATCAAATTCTGGACTCAGTAAATTATCACTCAGTAGTCGTTCATAGCGTTCACCTTTTAGGTGAGATTGGACTATACGACGTAAACTCTCTTCGTTCAAACGTCCGGTTTCAAAAAGCTTCTTGAGTGTGCTGTTTTCGACTTTAATCTGCTCGGCGATAATTAGTAGTTCAGCTACTGTCATTAATTCAACTGGTTTAATCCGGTTTTCGGACTTCGTTAGCTGGTCGAGTTCTTTGCTGGAAATAGTTGGTTTTTGTTCAAGTTTTTCGGGAGTCATTTCTGGGTTTAACTGTTTTTTATGTCTAGCTTCCAGGCGTTCTATAATTTCGACCTGTTTGACTAGTGACTGCGACTTGAGTTGATCACGGGTACGACGGCGTATTTCGTGTTCTTTTCTAAGAACCTGGTCATGCAAAGTCTTAACTTCTTCTTCCAGCTTTTGCTGAATAGGTAATAGTTTCTTTTCGGTGTTTATGCGCCCTCTACGGCGTCCTATTAGGTAACCAAGAATGCCACCTACTAGGGCTGCACCGGCTGTTGAACCTTGTTCAAAATCATTCTCAGGTTCCTTTTCGGGCGTGATAGAAGTTGGATACACAGCTTCCGGTCTTGGTGCGATCAATTCTTCAGCTCTTGTTATCGACCCAACATCTGCTATGTCCTCCTCGAGGGGTGGGCTGCTTTCTACCACCACCGTTGGCGGAATTATCGGTGGTTTAGATGAAGTGGCCGCATGCTCGGCATCTTCTTCGGGTAGATCAACAACTGGCTCCGCTTCATAGCCTGTGATTGGTTCCGGAATTTCATCTGCCAGTTCCATGTCTTCCGATTCGTCACTATCAATTTCCTGGATAGTTTGCTCAGCTATATTATCTATATCTGTTTCATCTATCTCTTGGTGCTGATCGGCAAAGGTCTCAAGGTTGTCGTAAAAGACATCGACAGCTATTGCTTCAGCTTCTTCTATGCTCCCTGCTTCGGCTTTTTCGGTCTCTTCATCAATTTCTTCTCTTTTTTTAGGCAGCAAATCCTTGATAACTAGTTTCTTTTCGTCACCTGCTAGTTCGTCATCTGGTGGTTGCTTATCTTTTTTCTCTTGATCATCAGCCAACAATTTTTCCCAAATTGTCAGTTTTTTGTCCTTTTTTTTATCGGTACTTTTTTTGCTATCATCAAGCTTCTCCGGATCGTCATCAGGACCTGCTTCTGGAAAATAAATAAACTCGGACATATTGCCTTATTGTACAACACCTGAGCCTAAGGAGTTTGACCTCTATGACTGGTTGAAGTATAATTGGCCTCACTGTTCATAAATTTAAAGGAAGGGCCGGTAAGCCATGTTGGTAAAAACGAATTTTTGTAGTGCTCGCCGCGCCGTGCGGTGCTAGCCGCTCTTTAGTAAAAGCTCGCTTAAAATCACATTCAGTTAAAAATAAATCACGGGCGGGAGGCTCGTGACTATGACTAAGACAAGTTCAGTGACCCGAAGAACCATCGGTTTGTTCTGGCACCACGCTACAAGATATAAAAGGTTTTTGATACCTCTTTTGGTTCTGATACCTATAACCGTATTGGTTATGGATTTTTCAATACCATACATCATGTCTTTAGTGTTACAAAAAATAAGTACTGGAAATTACAATCCAGAGGCTTTGTTAAATAGTTTTTGGCCATATATTTTGGCATACGGCGTGGCAATGTATGTCAGTGGCGTGGCTGGTTGGCGACTAATTATTTGGTTGATTTGGCATTTGGAGCTAAGGGTTGTCAGAGATATTGCCCAGAGAATTTTTGATCATTTAATGGAAATGAGTGCCGCTTTTCATGCTAATCGTTTTGCCGGATCTTTAGTTTCGCAGGCCAACAAATTAACCGGAGCTTATGTGCGTTTTGTGGACGCCACAGTATTCAACCTCTATACCTTGGTTATTAGCATCATAGCCACTATGGTTATCCTGGCTCCAAGGGCTCCATTGTATGCGGTGGTACTCTTAGTTTTGTCCTTTGCCTACATTGTCGGCACCATTCATTTTGCTAAACCAGTTAGAGATGCCAACACGCTTGAAGCCGAGGCCCAGAGTCATCAAACCGGCACCCTAGCCGACAGTATTACTAATATTATGGCGGCTAAAAGTTTTGCCGCTATTGAGTATGAAAAAGAGCGTTATTGGAAAGCTGCCAGTCACACCCGCAATACTGGTCTGAAATCGATGCGTACCACCATGGTACGTGAGACTTATTCAAGTATTATAACCTCGACCATAGGTGTTAGCGCCCTGCTTATTGCCATATTAGGGGCAAAGGTTTTTAGCGCTAATATTGCTACATTATTCCTAATCGTTAGTTATACATCGGCTATTGGTCATCGGCTCTGGGAATTTCAAAACGTCCTAAGACAATATAATCGGGCCCTGGGTGACGCCAGTGATATGGTTAAGATTCTAGCCATTGAACCAGATATTAAGGATCCAGTGAATCCTGAAAAGGTCAAAATTATCCGCGGCAGTATAACTATTAATAAAATGACTTTTACCCACGATGAGAATAAAGAAAATTTGTTCCATGAAATGAATTTACGCATTAAAGCCGGCGAGAAAATTGGCCTCGTTGGTCATTCTGGTTCAGGTAAAACTACTCTTACCCGTTTGCTGCTACGCTTTTCAGATATTGATAGTGGTGAAATATTAATTGATGGTCAGAATATTGCTGCTATAACCCAGTCTGATCTACGCAGTCATATTGCTTACGTCCCCCAAGAACCACTGTTATTTCATCGAAGTCTATCTGAAAACATTGCCTACGGTCGACCTGGGGCTTCACAGCGAGAAATTGAGGCTATTGCTAAGTTGGCTCATGCCAATGATTTCATTGAAGAGTTACCTACTGGTTACGATACATTGGTTGGTGAGCGCGGTGTTAAGTTGTCTGGCGGACAAAGGCAACGTGTGGCCATTGCTAGAGCCATGATAAAAAACGCGCCGATTTTGGTACTTGACGAGGCCACTAGTGCCTTGGACTCAGAGAGCGAAGCTCTGATTCAGGATGCTCTTTGGAAGCTAATGGAAGGCCGCACCGCAATCGTTATTGCCCATAGGCTTAGCACTATTCAGCGCATGGACCGGATTATTGTCCTGGAACAAGGTGAGATCGTAGAAGAAGGAACTCATAAGGAGCTGGTACGTCAAAATGGAGTTTACGCCGATCTTTGGAATCGCCAGTCGGGCGGATTCCTAGAGTAGATTATTCTTCTTCGCTGGATTCAGTAGATTCAGCGGCTTCAGCATCAGCTTCGCCTTCAGTCTTCTCAGTAGTTTCGGTGGATTCATCAGCTTCGGCAGTTCGAGCAGCATCTTCGGCCAGGGCGGCGGCGGCGGCGTTGGCTTCAGCTTCTTGGTCTTTAGGTAATTCGACGATGGCAATTTGCTGATGAGGTTCGGTTAGAATAGTCACACCACTAGGCACGACTAGATCAGCGACTGTTAAGTGGTCACCAACTTCAGCCAGTTTACTAGGATCAACAACTAGTTCGTCGGGTAGATCCTTAGGTAGGGCTTTGACTTGGACGTGGTCCAGTTGTTTAAGTACCATTAGACTTAGTTTCTCGGCAGGTATCTCAACTTCGGCAAAAAGTACTGGTATTTCAGCTTCGACCGCTTCATCTTGCTTAATAGCCTGGAAAACAACGTGACGAAGATTGTGCTTAGTGGGTTCGAAATCAACATCTTTAATTAAAGCTAGATGCTGTTTACTACCAACGCTGAGTTGTACGGGGTGGTGCTTCCCAGCGTGAGTATAAACTTTATTAACCTGAGTAGCGTCTCCCATCACATGGATTGAGGGCTTACCATGATCATGAATAACGGCCGGTACTAGCCCTTCTTGACGCAGGCCGCTGAGGCCTTTACGCACTACAGTGCGCTCTTTGAGGTCTAGAGCAATAGTTTCATCTGACACTTAAATTCTCCTAAGCTTTCTGGATCGTATTATAACAGATGTGAGTGTGCTTGCCTAGTGTCAGACGATCACTAAATCTGCTAACCTAAGTTCAATGTTTGATGTCACCCACGTCATTGAAAGCGGCGGCCTGTTATTGATCGGATTTATTGTATTTGCTGAGAGCGGATTACTGATTGGCTTTTTCTTACCTGGTGACTCGTTGTTGTTTACGGCTGGCTTTTTTGCTGCCCAAGGTAAATTAAATATCGCGTGGCTACTTTTGGTACTATTCATAGCCGCTGTTGTCGGTTATGAGTTTGGCTATCATATTGGACACCGCTTTGGTAAGCGACTATTTAGCAAGCCTGATGGACGCATTTTTAGACAAGACTACTTGGTGAGGTCAGAGTTGTTTTATGAAAAGCATGGTGGAAAAACAGTGATGTTATCTAGATTTGTGCCTATCGTTCGAACTTTTGCTCCAATTGTGGCGGGTGCTGGCAATATGTCAAAAAGCCGGTTTACGGTCTTCAATATTATTGGTGCTCTAGGCTGGACAATGAGTGTTACGATTCTGGGTTATTTTTTGGGTAGCCGTGTGCCTAATATTGAAAAGTATTTAGTGCCCGTTGTTCTAGCGGCAATGTTGATAAGTTTTGGCCCAACGCTTTATCATCTACTCAAAGACACTTCACTTTTTCGTAGACTGAGGCGGTCTGGCCCTTGAAATAGGTGAAGCCTCATACATTATCCGTACAGTCAGTGAAGCAATTTTTGTTAGTACTTTGTCGTAATCGGGTGCAAGTTGCCTAACAACTTCTGGGAAATTTTCTGACTCAGGATCAACATTTATTTCAGGATGTTCGTTTTGAATCTTTCTAACCGCCTCGTATTCAACCACACCAAATAATCTCCACAGTTCTCGGATTTCGGCTTCGCCTGGCATAGCTACTTTAAAATTCGGCTCAAGAACTGGCCAGTGTAAGATGACTTATTCTTAGTCACTTGTTCAGGGGTGCCCTCAGCAATTATATAACCGCCCGCGTCGCCGCCTTCAGGACCCATATCAATCAACCAGTCGGCATTCTTAATGACGTCAAGGTTGTGTTCGATAACTATCATGCTGTTGCCGGTATCAACTAGAGCATGGAGCACCCCAAGCAGCTTGCTGACATCGTCCATATGTAGACCCGTAGTCGGTTCATCGAGAATATACAGTGTCCGACCGGTTGGCCTGCGGGATAATTCAGTAGCTAGTTTGACTCTCTGGGCCTCGCCACCAGACAATGTGGTAGCTGGTTGACCCATGGTTATGTAGCCAAGACCAACATCCACCATAGTTTGTAGTTTTCTGGCAATGCTGGGAATATTTTCAAAAAATTCTAAGGCTTGCTCGCAGGTCATTTCTAAGATGTCACTAATAGTTTTGCCTTTATAGTGAATCTCTAGGGCCTCACGGTTATAGCGTTTGCCTTTACAAACTTCACAGGGCACATAAACATCTGGTAAAAAGTGCATTTCGATTTTAATAATCCCATCTCCAGAACAGTTTTCACACCTGCCGCCTTTGACGTTAAAGCTAAATCGTCCCGGGGTGTAACCCCTGAGCTTGGCCTCCGGAACACTGGCAAATAGTTCTCTTATAGGCGTAAAAAGTCCAGTATAGGTTGCTGGGTTACTGCGTGGTGTACGGCCAATTGGCGACTGATCAATAACAATGGCTTTATCAAGTTCTTTTATACCCTCAATATCATCATGTGCTCCTGGTACTTCGTTAGCTCTCATAAGTTGAGCCGATAATTCTTTGGCTAAAATATCGTTAATCAAACTAGATTTTCCAGAACCGGAAACACCGCTGATAACCACCAATTTACCCAACGGAATATCAACATCGATTCTCTTCAGGTTGTTTTCGCGGGCCCCACGGATGGTCAATTTCTTGCCGTTGCCATCTCGGCGTTTAGGTGGCGTCACAATACTTTTGTCGCCCCTCAAATACTGTCCAGTGATGCTACCAGGGGTTTTAGCCACAGACTCAGGTTGGCCCGCGGCCACTACCTTGCCACCGTGAATACCAGCACCTGGACCAATGTCCACTAGATAATCGGCTGTCCGGATGGTTTCTTCGTCATGCTCAACCACTAACACGGTGTTACCTAGATCACGTAAATGTTTGAGGGTTTGTATGAGACGTGCGTTGTCCCGCTGATGAAGACCGATACTGGGTTCATCCAGTACATATAAAACGCCTTGTAGACCACTACCAATTTGAGTTGCCAGACGGATGCGCTGGGCTTCACCACCCGATAACGTGACCGCACTACGAGCAAGATTTAGATAATTTAGACCGACGTCATGCATAAATATCAAGCGGGCTTGAATTTCCTTGAGAATTTGTTTGGCAATTTGTGATTCTTTGTCGTCAAGTTTCAAACCTTTAAAAAAGTTTAGAGCTGCATCAATTGATAATTCGCAAATATCCATAATAGACTGCTCAGCTACGGTGATAGCTAAGACCTCTGGCTTGAGGCGTCGACCCTTACACTCATGACAGGGTCGTTCGCGCATAAAACGTTCGATGTCACGGCGCATGAAATCACTTTCGGTTTCCTTATGACGACGTTCGAGATTAGGTATAACTCCTTCAAAAGTAGTTTCAAAAGTTCTTCCGATTCCAAGTGATACTCGGTAAATCTCGCTTCCGGTTCCGTACAAGAGTCGTTTTAGATCCTCTGGTTTTAATTGGCGGGTTGGAACATGAAGGCTAAATTTATAGCGATCAGCCACAGCCTGCATTTTTTTGGTATACCAGGCGTCGGCGTTTATCCGGTTAAAGGGACGAATAGCACCTTCAGCAATGGTTAATCGACCGTTAGGAATTACTAATTCTGGATCGACTTCCATGCGTGAGCCCAGCCCAGTACAAACCGGACAAGCACCGTGCGGACTATTAAAACTAAAGGTTCTTGGTTCCAGCTCAGGAATGGTAATATCCGGATGATCAACACAGGCATATTTTAGTGAGTAACTATGCTCAGCTTGAGTGTCAGCATTAAAAACTATCAGTTTGCCTTCAGCCGCCTCTAAAGCTTGTTCTATAGATTGACTTAATCGTCCCTGACTAGCTTCATCGTTAACTAGTCGGTCAACAACAATTTCTATATTATGTTTATAGTTTTTATCAAGCTCAGGAAATTCATCTAAAGCATAGATAACTTTATCTACACGAACTCGAGCGTATCCGGCTCGGCCGAATTGATCAGGTATATGTTCAAAGGCTCCTTTCTTATCTATAACTACTGGTGCTAAAACCATTAGTTTACTGCCGGGATCCTGGGCAGCCACTTGGTCGACAATGGCTTGAATGGTTTGACGTTTTACGGTTTTGGCACAAATTGGACAATGCGGAATACCGATCCTGGCAAACAACAGACGTAAGTAATCATAAATTTCAGTAACAGTAGCTACTGTGGAGCGAGGGTTACGACTAGTAGATTTTTGGTCAATGCTGATAGCCGGTGAAAGACCGTCGATTTGATCAACATCTGGTTTTTCCATAAGCCCCAAGAATTGTCTGGCATAGGCACTAAGACTTTCCACGTAGCGACGTTGTCCTTCGGCATATATAGTGTCAAAAGCAAGAGACGACTTGCCAGAGCCAGATAAACCAGTTATGACCACTAATTTGCCACGAGGGATCACAAGATCAATATCTTTAAGGTTATGCTCGCGGGCACCTCTAATTGTTATATTCTCACTCATAGTTGACGCAGTATTGTAGCAAAAAACAGGGGAATAATCCAGTCCCTAAGTAGCTGCTTTCTACTTAATGACTACCTTAAGTAGCTATAGCGGGCTATGATAGACAGATGCAATCCGCAAAACATCTTGCAACTGATGCTTTAGGCATTCTACTTTTAGTTATTGCTCTCCTGATCGGTTGGCTGCCAGGTCCAGGTGGTATACCTTTGACTATTGCTGGGCTAGCATTACTTGCTGTCAACCACAACTGGGCCAGACGTTGGCTGGCGTTACTAGTAAAAAGTGGTGAGACTGCTTTGCAAAAAATACGTCGTTCTTCACCACCCGATAAAAAATAGATATTTGACATATCTACAATTAAGTGTAAGATATATATAATTATCTGGGGCAACGATGTTAGATTTTATTGTACTCGGCTTAGTACCGGGAACCAGTCTTCAAATTACTTACGGCGAGGTGGCGCTGTTGTTTATAATTGGTCTAGCAATTATGGGTATCATTTATGAGCTCCGTAAAAACTACTCTAGTCTTAGAGCCTTAAACAAAAAAACAAACTTGTTTAGTCAGCGTCGTCAGGGATCACACTCTCTCCGTACAGCTTGAGTTCTTCCAACAGATAGAGTTTTGATTTATCTTTGGCAAATTGCTTAGTTAGTTCCTCGAGTCGTTTAAAGTATGTTGCTAAGAGGCTATTCTGTTTCCCTCCAAGTAATCGGCGATTTAAGAATCGCTGCCACTGCAGGCGTTCGTCATCAGTTAGCAGCTTGGGATAATTGCGGGCTTTATATAAAGGCAGTAGACCTTTTAGACGATCGTCGCTAAAAGTTGGTTGAAGCTGTGGTAGTTCTTCAGGTGAGACACTACGTACTTCTGACATTTTAGTCTTGTCTTGGGTAGTAATAAAACCTTCGTACAAGCGGTCATCGACAGTTTGTTCGTTAGTAAGTAGTTCGGTTTGTTGGCGTTTGTCGAGTAGTTCAAGAGCTTTTAGAAGATTGGCCGAAAAATTAGCAATATCTGTTTTTAAGTTTTTTAGATTTTCCTCGACAATTTTTAGAGGCAAATGTAGCCTTTTTTCACTGTCCTTGTCGAATACTGACAAAGGGGCAACTGCTGGACAACGATTAAACTGCAGGGTCTTGACCGGCAGCCTGGGGTGAGGACAAGGACGCTCATGGCAGTAATGCTTCCACATTTCAGCTAGCTCGTCTGGTTTAAGACTGAAGAATGGCCCTGGATCATAATGCAGGTCATAGACTAAGGCGCCATTTTTATTGGGATGGTCGACCAAACGACTGACTATAGTTGTTTTTTCGAATTCACTTGAGTATTTACCACTAGTATAAACAAATGGCTTACCTGATTGAACTAGAGCAGCCACTTTTTGTTTATCCCTATGTTCGAGCATAAATTCGAATAATTTTGGTTGTTTAAGTTTTAAAAGTTGAGCCAAATGCAGGCTGGCCATGACGTCGCTCAGCGCGTCGTGAGCATTGTCGTGCGGTAGGTTATTGATTGACGACAACAAGGTCAATTGATTACTGGCTTGGCCTTTACTATCCATGGGCCACTTGATCCCCTCCGGCCTTAGAGCCCTGGTCATTCGCACCACATCAAGCAGATCCCAACGCGATTTACCGTCAGCCCAGTGCCACTCATAAGCATCGTAAAAATTACGGTAATTAAGAAATCTGATGAATTCGTCGTCGAAACGAATGTTGTTAAAACCTACAAAAATAGTGTCCGGGATGGCAATTTCTTCATAAAATAATTCCAGAAAATCCTTTTCGCTTAGGCCTTCCGAAATTGTCTGTTGAGGAGTTATGCCAGTCACTAAAATGGCATCTGGGCTAGGTACAACATCGGGAGTGAGTTTAATAAAATGGCGGTAGGCTTTGCCGATTGGTTTAAGCTCAAGGTCTGTCCTTTGGCCACCAAACTGCATTATTCGATCGCTTCTGGGATTAAACCCAGAGGTCTCAAGATCGTAAAAGAAAAGTGTCTGGCTCATTTTAGCTATACTCAAGATGCTGGGTACGGTCATTTCCTATCTGAATTTTGTCGCCAGACTTAACATTTTGTCGGGCCAGTTCGTGCATTATGCCCATTTTTTTCATAATGTCCCAGAGCCGCTCAGTAGCAAAGGAATTACTAAAATCGGTTCGAGCGGCAAATTGCTCAATTTTGACGCCAGTAACTTTAAAGAGTTTACCGTCCCTGATCACTCGCCAACCGCTATCATCACTTAGGCGGATTACTGGCTTGGCAGGCTTTTGTTTCTTTTTGTAGACTCTCTCAGAATTACTAACCAGTTCTTGTATAGCCTTCAGAAGAAGCGGTAGATTCTGGCCGCTAACGGCCGATATTGCCATAGGCTTACTTCTAGCTGGCAGAGCGATTTTTAGCTCGCGAAGTCGATCTTTTACTAATACCTCGTCCAGGCCGTCTATTTTTGTTAGCACGATTAGTTGTGGTCGCTTGCTAAGGTTTAGTTTGTATTTCTTTAATTCGTCCTGGACTGTCTGGTAAGCTACTGCCAAATCATCTTGATAGGCATCGATTAAGTGTACGAGTACCTTGGTGCGTTCAATATGACGTAGGAATTCATCACCCAGACCTTTGCCTTGGCTAGCACCAGCAATTAGCCCTGGGATGTCAGCAAACAATAGCTCTTGCTCACCAGTTTTAACCATTCCCAGATTAGGTATTAATGTAGTAAATGGATAGTTAGCAATGGTTGGGCGAGCATTACTAATAGCGCCCAGAAGAGTGGATTTCCCGGCGTTAGGAAGACCAATAAGGCCAACATCAGCAATCATTTTAAGCTCTAGACTTAGATCAAACTCTTGTCCGGGTTCACCTTTTTCAGCCATTCTTGGTGCTTGTCTAGTACTACTAACAAAGTGCGCGTTTCCAAAGCCACCCTTGCCACCATTAGCTATTATTACCTCCTGACCATCTGACACAAGATCAGCCACCAATTGATTCTGGCTGTCACTTATGGCTGTACCAACTGGCAAGGCAACGATCAGGTCTTTACCGTTCTTACCATGTTGACGCCTCTTACCGCCTGGCTGGCCAGAAGCAGCTTTTAACTCCTTTTGAAAGCGAAACTTAGCCAAGGTATTTTGGTTATTACTGGCCACAAAAATAACGTTGCCACCATGCCCACCGTCGCCGCCATCTGGACCACCCTTATCTACAAATTTTTCACGTCTAAAACTAAGATGGCCGTCGCCGCCGCGGCCGGCTATAACTTTTACCTGGGCTTTATCCACAAACATATGTAGTAGCGTAGCTGTTTTAAGAGTACAGTTCCAGTCTTTAGTTGAATATTAGTAGATAAAACGCAAACTGCCGACGCTATTGTAAAACTTGTAATCAATGTGGTTCCAACCACCGGCTGGTGTTGGATCGTTGATGCTTACTTGACCACTTGAGTTCATTTCCGAAACCCAGAAACTGCCGTCAGCCTTAACTACTTCAACTACTGATACATGGTCACCGGCGGTATTAACTGCCACTGCGCCAACTCGTGGTTCACTACCAGTTGGAAGGCCTTGGGCCTGAGCTATGTAAAGCCAGCTATAGGCGTCACCTAGGTTGGCTGGAACTGGTCTACCAATTTGCTGACGTCGATTAGCAACATACCAGGTACAGAAGCCATAGTCATAACCATTAAATCCATACTTGGCAGTGCTGGCAAAGGCATTGTAACTGAAAACTGGCACTGGTAAGCTACCGTTTGGTATAAAAATCTGTTCCCCAGGCCGCAGCCCACCGACTTCGGCATCATTAAAGGTGATGATCAGCTCTTTATCAGCGTTATATTTTTGGGCTAAGCTGCTCGGCGTATCACCAGACTGGACGGTGTAAACAATGCCGTTTTGACCAGCTGGCGGTAAATATAGAGTTTTGCCAGGCAGTAGTAGATCTCCGGTTAGACCGTTACTCCAGCGAACACTATTGGAACTAACTCCAAATTTTTGGGCTATTGAAGCCACTGTGTCGCCCGACTTAGTAATATAAGATCTTATATCCAAGCGTGAAGGCAAAGCCACACCAATTAATAGCGGTTTAGCAATAACTGTTTCGTTAACGGTGTTGGAGTTCACTTGGGCATCAACCGAGTCAGCGTGGTTAGTTATAGAGACAGCTTCTTCGAGGCTAGCTATGCGCGCTACATTAACGGCAATATCGGCCGATGATAGTTGATCAATTGGCCCACTGGCAACATCGGCATTATCGGAAGCACTCAGATGAGTAAAGCGACTGGCTGGTGCCTTAACGACAAAACCAACAACCATTATTAATAGAATCAGATTTGCAGCCAATAGACCGACCCGCACAAAACGCTTGTGCGATCTGAAAAACAGGCGGCGAACCCGGCTGCGACGAATTTTCTTGAGCTGGCGTGCGCTTGGCAATCGTTGGCTCAAAATATTTGAATAGCTACGAATAGATGCTCCTGTCCGTCTAAAACGGACAACTCTACCACTGTTTATTAAGGATGATGTCTGTCCTTTTAAGGGGCAGACATGTATTAACAGTAACAGAGGTAACTTCTTTGATCAAAACAGACCTACCTCTGTTGTATGATCTAATCAGTTACGGGCCTGATTGTAACAAAAATAGGTCTCGTGATCAATGTTTGAAGACACCTAATTAATCAAAATTAATATCTGTTAAGAGCACAGTTTTTTACAATGTGTTTCGACAGCTTTTTGGTGTTCTTCCAAGGTACGCGAAAAATAGGTTTTGCCGTCATCACCAGCCACAAAGTAAAGATAGTCGGTATGTGCCGGGTGGGCTACAGCCGCCAAGGAGCTATCGGTGACATTGCTGATTGGCCCAGGGGGGAGTCCTAAGTGCAAATGAGTATTATATGCCGAGTCGTAAGTTAGCGAGGGAGCTTTGCCAGCCTTTAGAGCTCCGTAAATTACAGTTACATCCGACTCCAGCGGAATACCCTCTTTAAGACGTTTTAGAAAAACTTGAGCCACAACCGGTTTGTCTGCAGGATCACTGATTTCCTGTTCAATAATCGAAGCTAAAATAACCCCTTGATGAACGGTTAGGTGTTGTTTAACAAAGGCTTCTCTAATAGCAGGCGTCAGATGCTTTTGCATTTCATCAAGTGAAGCCTTAATAATCTCCTGTGGCTTGGTATTAGCAGTTTTCTGATAAGAGTCAGGGTAAAGATAACCTTCTAGGCTAGCGTTAGTCGGCTTATCGGCTAGTGCTGGATGATTAGCATATAAGCGCGGATTTAAAGCAGCATCAACGTCGGCTGCCGAGAAGCCATTATTAATTAAAGCGCTTCTGACTTGATCAATTCTTTGTCCTGGTAGAATAGTTACCAGATCTGTAGCAACCTTGCCTTGGGTCAATACGACAACTATATCCTGTACACTCTGATTTGGTCTTAGGCTATAGGTTCCGGCTTGTAGCTGGTCTCTGACATCATTGTTTCTAACATACCATTCAAAGGCCCAAGCAGCCCTAATAACCCCCTGGTTTTGTAAATTGGTGGCTATTTCGTGCACGGTCGAACCCAGCGGGATATCTACCAATACTGCTCGTTGTGAAGCACTAACTGGTTGAAGGTTATGATTATATGTCTGCCTAAGAACGACAACCGTACCGATAATTAATAATGCTACCCCACCGATGATAATTAATTGTAGCCTAGATAACTTACCTGATTTTTTATTGGACTTATAAGTTTTCATCATTGCTTCGCCGCCAGGGTTAGGTAGTCGTCAAGGATTAAACAAGCGGCAGCACTATCGATGTCTTCTTTGGTGTAGGTTCCCTTGCTTTTTAGTGATTGCTCGGCAGAGTGGGATGTAAGAGCTTCGTCCTGGTGAATGGTCGGAATGTTTAACTGCCTAATTAACTCGGCTTCGAAATTTAGGGTGAGTTCAGTTTGAGCCGTAGGTTGGCCTGACAGGTTTCTAGGGATTCCGATCACAATCAAACCTATATCATTCTCATCAACTAACGATTTAAGTTTTTGCCAAAAATTTTGATCACGTATCAAAGTTAAAAGTGGTCTTGGTAGCCGAGCCTGGTCGCTAGCAATCGCTATACCTACCCGCTTATCACCAACGTCCAAACCTAAGAAGTTACGGCGTGATGTCATTGTTCTCCTCGAACTTGATAGTAATGTGGCTTAGCTTTTTAGGTGTTGAAAAGACCCAGAATGGTGAATAATGAACGGTCACTGCTTTAATCCCAGGTCGAGCTAAGATTAGATCTTGGGTATCGCCTTTTTTCTTTCCTGCGACCATTTGCTTTATGGTGTCCTCGTTTAGATCCGGACCAGTTAGAGCTGTAGACTGAATATTTACCGTCACTTTGTCAGAGCTGATTTTTTTAGTCACCTTGATGACCGCTTGGTCTAGTCCTGTGTCCTGAACAACTTGTTTAGTGGTATCAATGTGCTTACTAACTTGGTCTTCGACAAGCTTTTTCAGATCTTCTTGCTTGACGCCCAGCTGTGAGTAAGTAGTACTAACGTTAACGGTTACGCTATCGGCTGCTTCGTTGACTTTGGGGCTAGAGGTGACTTTAGGTGTAGTATTGGTCAGCGTATCAGCGATCGCAACTTCCCCTGCATCGGAAAATTGTTGTTTTAGATCGTCGGTGGCTTCTGGTTTAAGTTTATCAAGGGCGGATTGCTTGGCATTGTCCAGATCAGTTTGTGAGACTACTTTAATTAGTTTATCGGTCCCGCCGGACATAGAGCTTCCGCTGGCAGTGACATTAGAGGGTCCACCTTGAATAGTGTATGAACTTGCATCAAGATTGTAACTTTCGCCTCCCGATTGAGCTGTTACGGCAACATTTCGAAAGCCGTTTTTATCACATACGAATCCGCCCAGAGTAAAACTATAGCTACTTTTCGGCACTGAAACTGCTTCGTCGCTCAAGAATTTTTTGCTTCCAGAACTAAACACTGTGCCGGCCGGTAAATCAACAACCTGTGAGCTACAATTAAAAATAGTCATAGTGCCAGTAGCTTTATTACCATCGTTTTTTGTGCCGGTGGCTGCTACCTTTTGACTAGTCGATTGATCGGAAGTCTTCTTACTAGCTGGCAAAATTAAATGCGCGGTATCGACAGTCTTTTGTGCGGTATCGGCGGTGATACTTAAATCAACGGCAGACTTGGTGCTGTCAGTCGTAATGGTTATTTTTGCTCTTGGTAACACAACGCTTCCAAACACAAAGACAATTAAAAAGACAACCAAAACACCGGCAGCTGCAAACAGTTTCATTCTAAATTTATTGAAATCCGGAATTTTAAACTTGCCACCAATATCTTTAGTCTTAGGTGTTTGTTCTTTCTTGGTTTCGTTATCTACGTCTATGGTTTCCTCAGCGGCTAAGGCAGCCGCTCCGGCCAACACACCGATTGGTGTTTTTGGATCAATCGAGGAGTCTTCATCAGATGAATCCGAAGTATCGCTATCAATAGTTATATCAGCTTCTGCTGGTTTTGGTGGCTCAGGAATAACCGGCTTACTTTGAAGTGTTTTAGCAACGTGTAGGCCAACAGCTCCGGCCATAGGTAGCAAAGTGGCATCTGAAGTGATTAGTACAATATTTTTCTTGGCATTGCCGGCACTACGCTTGAGCAGTTTGAGGTTTACTACCGATTGCAGGGCAGCACTACGTTTAGGTAGCACCAGTGCGACAATTTTGGCTTCTGAATGCTGCAACTTGTCAATGATGGCAGTAATCTCATCTTCAACGTCAATATAAATAGTATCTTTAGTAACTTCTTTGGTCATATTTGTAACATCCTGTCGATTCGTTGACGAATAGAACCCTCGGTCTTACTAGCATCTTGCATTTGCAGGGTATCTAGTCCAACACGCAGTAGCCCCATGGCTGTAATGAGCGTGTGATCATTTACTTTACCAGTTTTATCGGTCATACCTACGACTTTTTCCGGTTGAATATGCTTGATTACTGGCCGTTTAGTGAAAGGTAGTCCGTCGTACCATTTGGACTCTGCCAGTTTCTCCATTAGCATATCAAGACTAGAACCGCCTCCACAGAGGAAAATTTGGTTAGGCAAGTGATCAATCATGGTAAATTCGCCCAAGGCCAATTCTACTCCACTAATCCAAACTTCAAGTGTTTTTGTCAGCGGCTGTTTGACGATCGGTTGCTTACTAGCCGGTAAACGGTTGTCACCTAAGGCTAGTTTTAACTCCTCGGCACGGCCAAAACTAATACTCATGTCCCGAGCAATTGAGTTAGTGTAAGCTCGACCGCCAATGCCGAACATTTTCGTTCCTTGCACACCACCTTCGTTGATTACGGCAATATCAGTTGTGCCACCGCCAACATCCATTAATATGGCACTCATGTTAGCATTTGGGTCATTTCCAATGACTGCACGAGCTACAGCAAATGGTTCAGCGGCCACGGCCAGCAGATCAAGGTCAAGCTCTTGGGCGGTGCGTTCTAGTGCTCCAATGTGAATTAACGGTGCGAAGGCTGTATATAGTTGAACCATGACTTCCTTGCCCTGGAAACCGACAGGGCTGGTAACTTGGTAACCATCAATTTCAATTCTTACCAGAGCGCTGTTAACTAACCGTATGTCGACATCCTTGCCTCCAAGCTCCCAGGCTAGTTGCTGCTTAGCTCGAGTTTGGGCTCGTTCTTGAACTAGTCCAATGATGTGTTCTATCTCTTCAATATCAAGTTGTTTGTTGGGATCTTTGCGGCGACATTTAACGGTTGTCGTGGTTCCTTTTACTAATTCACCGGCAATCCCTATAACGGCTGTTCTGACACTAACCCCCGCCTCCTCCTCGGCTTGGTTAAGAGCAGCATCACAATTACGAACCACAGCTGCAATGTCGGCAATGGCTCCAGCCTGCATGTCAGTCAGATCCTGGTGCTGACGTCCAACACCAATAATTTCCAGTGTGTCATTATCAATCTTGGCAACTAACGCTTTGACGAATTCAGTACCAATGTCCAATCCGACCAGATACTCAGTACCCTTAGAGCTCTGATTTCGTTTGGACAATGCGGCGGCCTTTAACTCTTTGAGTTTAGAGAGCATAGTTCTTGTGATTATAGCATAAAACAGGGGTAATAATTGATGTGACGACTATCAAATAAGGACTGCTTTAATCCTTCGGATGCCAGCCGATGATGCTTCTTCTTTGACAATTTTGAACTTTTTACCGTCTTCGGCTAAAACACTGGTGTGCTCAACATGAGGTCCACCACAAATCTCAAAACTATACGGTTTATCGGCTCCGTCAGCTATCATTTTGTATACCTTAACAGTGTCGCCATAGCGATCACCAAACTGACCAAGGGCTCCAAGTTTGCCCCTGGCCTCTTCGGTAGGATATTCCGCCCAAGAAATTTTTAGATCTCTGTTAATTTGATCGTTGACGATATCCTCTACTTGCTTGATCTGTTCTGGAGTAACTTTTTCGGGGTGCGAGAAGTCAAAGCGCAGTCGTTCTTCGGTGATATTACTACCGTTTTGGACTACATGGTCACCTAACACATCTCTGAGTGCTTGGTACATCAAATGAGTAGCAGTGTGATATTTTTTGTGTTGCAAAGTCTGACCGCCAAGCCCACCTTTAAATGTGCCCTTACTGGCTGTCTGGCTTCTTTCACGTTGCTCGGTCATCCTGGAATCGAATTGTTTTTGCCAAGCACTATCAACTTCTATATTTTGCTTAAAGGCTTCTTCGAGGCTCAGTTCGACCGGAAAACCATAAGTGTCATAGAGTTTGAAAACTTCATCGCCTGTAAGACCTTTGCTACTAAGTTTGGTAAGCTCATGGATTCCTTTTCTTAAAGTCTGGCGAAAGATTTTTTCCTCTTTCATGAGTGTATCGATAACTTGTTGGCGTTTATCGGCGACCTCCGGAAAATCGTCGTGATACATATCAGCAATCACTGGCACTACTTCTTTCATGAAATTCTGTTCGATACCAAGCTCAAAGGCGAACCGAATTGCCCGGCGCATAAACCGACGCATTACATAACCTTGTTCTTTGTTGCTCGGTGTTACACCATCTACAGCCATAAAGGTAGCAGCTCGTAAATGATCGGCAATTACTCTCATGCTCTCGGTATGATTGTCGTAGTTTTTGCCAGATATATTTTGCAATTTTTCAATAATTGGCCAAAGTAGGCTGATTTTGAACATGTCTGGACTGTTAAGAGCGGCTTGGGCGATGCGTTCTAGGCCTGCTCCAAAATCAACATTTTGTTTTGGCAGTTTTTCAAAACCTTTTTCTGTACGCAAATACTCCATAAACACCGAGTTACCAACTTCGATGTAGCGACCGCAGTCACAGTTTGGATGACAATATTTTCCCCACCTTTCGTCGTGTTGGACTGATTCAAGCAAGAAGAATACTTCGCTATCCGGGCCACACGGTTCACCGACTTTAACTTCTTTGGGTGCACCATTGCGACTCCACCAGTTTTTTTCATCATAAAAGAAAATTCGGCCAGCTTGTTCGCCAACCTTGTATCCGTTAGCTTCAGAGCCTATTTCGACTTCTTTGACGTCTATACCCTTGGCTTCAAAAAGTCCCTTCCATATTGAGGCAGACTCAGTATCCTTGGGCACATTAAATTCTGGGAAGCCACTACAACAGGACACGTAAAGCTGCTTTGGGTCTAAGCCAACAACGCTTGTAAGGAACTCAAAGAACCACGGCAATTGCTCTTTTTTAAAGTAATCACCAAGGCTCCAGTTACCGAGCATTTCAAAAAAGGTGGTGTGCCTGTTATCACCCACTTCGTCTATATCTTGGGCACGCAAACAAGTCTGACTATTCACCAATCGCTTACCATCCTGATGAGGCTCACCTAGCAAATAGGGAATAAGCGGTTGCATACCACTACCTGTAAATAAGGTCGTAGGATCGTTGTATGGTACCAGTAG
The DNA here is from genome assembly GCA_964636215.1 of uncultured Candidatus Saccharibacteria bacterium. GTDB lineage: Bacteria > Patescibacteriota > Saccharimonadia > Saccharimonadales > CAZJQT01 > CAZWRJ01. The sequence continues at coordinate 26,121 of CAZWRJ010000006.1, forward strand.
TGCTCTGGGAATTGCTTTATGCTGTTGTTTCTCGAAAAAGTCCAGATAAGCCTGGCGAATTTCTTGTGCGGTCATATGCAGCTTATTCTATCAGATGACAACACCACCACCGAGTACACGACCATGATCATAAATGACAGTTGACTGGCCAGGAGTGATAGCCCGTACTGGTTCGGCTAATACTATCTGGAGCTTACCAGATACTATCCTAAGAGAACCGCCTACTAGGGGTGCACGGTAACGAGTCCGAACCTGATAGCTCTTCGACAGATCGGGAGAGCTATTGATCCAATGTACTGAAGTTAGGTCTATGCTGTCTTGCCACAGCCGTTGGTCATCTAACTTGGTAGTTACATAAACAGTGTTCTTTTTCATATCTTTACCTACGACGTAGTATGGCAAGCCACCTCCCACGTCCAGCCCATGACGTTGTCCGATGGTGTAGAAAATAGCGCTGGGGTGCTCACCAATAACTTTGTCGTTCTGATCAATAATCGGTCCTGGTTTAGTTGTTACGTATTGCTGTAGAAATTCCTTGATGCCCACTTGTCCGACAAAACAAATACCCTGAGAGTCTTTTTTGTCGGCTGTCGACAAGCCAAATTTTTTGGCCATTGATCTAACTTCTGCTTTGGTCTTGAATTCACCAATTGGGAATAGGGTTTTTTGAAGCGCTTTTTCACTAACGCGATACAAAAAATAAGTTTGATCTTTATCTTTATTAATTGCTGTTAAGAGTTGTCCGTTTTTCGTTCTGGCATAATGGCCAGTGGCAATCAGTTCGGCACCATTTTCTAAAGCTGTGTTTAGAAATAGTTTGAACTTAATTTCCTGGTTGCACATTATGTCTGGGTTTGGCGTCCGACCAGCTTTATACTCGTCTAACATGTAATCCACTACTTTCTGTCTGTACTGTTTCTGGAAATCAAAGACCTTGAACTCAATACCCAACTTAGTGGCTACTCTTTTAGCATCTTGGTAGTCCTCCTGCCAAGTGCACGGTGTGCCAGGAAAATCCTGTGTCCAGTTTTTCATATAGACCCCGACAACTTTAAAACCGCGGTCTTGTAACAAAGCCGCTGTAAGTGAACTATCAACGCCACCACTCATGCCAACGTAAACTATTTTCATAACTGACCCATTTTAGAGGTATTTATCCCAAAAGAGAAGAACAGATGCGTTCAAACGTCCAAAAAGACAATTACTTCGTCGGCCTTGACGTGCATAATACCGCGGGCAATAGGAATTTTTTCTTCTTGGTTATCATGCCTAACTATGACATCACAGGGATTGAGTAAGGTCATGAAGTTATGATGATGTGGCAGGATGTCAAAAGCACCTTTTCCGTTAACGGCCGAAATGCTATCGGCCTGGCCATCGAAATAAACTCTAAATGGGGCATGGATCTTAACATGAATACTTGGTGTAATTTTGGTAGCCATCATCAGGCGATTATCTCCTCAATACTTTGCAGGGTTTGTTCACGAGTGAAGTAATCGCCCGGAATGTCATTGTGCCTAGTCATGACATTTAGATTTTGGGTAAAGTTGGTAATCAAACGCTTGGCTTTAGCGTAATCAGCACGATCATTAACAGACAGTTCGTTTTCACCAATAATACTTATGATACTTTTGAGCGATTCATACTTTTGCAGCAAAGCTTGAACCTGAACACTTAATACATAGTGACGATCTCCAACAATCTCGGGGGTTAGTAGCGAAGAAGTAGTCTTGTTTAGATCAACTGCTGGGCGAATACCCTGCTCAGCTACCTCTCTAGATAAAACAATTATGGAATCTAGTTCGTGCTGAATAAACTGAACGGCCGGATCGGATAAGTCGTCAGCCGGCACATAGATAGTTTGGACTGATGTTATCGAACCTTTATCGTTAGAACTCAAACGATCCTGCAAAATTTTGACGTCTGAGAAAATACCTGGCTCGTAACCACCTTCACTAGGAGTTTGGTTAAGAATGATAGCTACTTCGTTACGAGCTTGGACATAACGGTACATATTATCAGCGAAAAATAGAATATCTTTACCCACTTCGTCACGAAAGTATTCAGCACCAGCTGTGGCTGCTATACCAACCAAGGCCCTTTGTACTGGGTTCTCATTCATCTGGCCAAAAAACATGCAGGTATTCTTTAGCAGATCGTTCTCACGAAGCGTGTCCCACAGTTCATGACCTTCCCGAATACGCTCACCAATACCGGCAAAAAACGACAAGCCAGCGTGGCTGCGAGCAACATTGTTTATAAGCTCCATGGTAGTTATGGTCTTGCCAACCCCTGCCCAACCAACGATGCCAATTTTGTGACCTTTAACAAAAGGGGTGAAGAAATCAATAACTTTAATGCCTGTTTCTAATATTTCGGGTTTAGTAATTTTAAAGTCTAGGTTGCGTTTAGTAACCTGAAGAATATCTCTATAAACCACATTTTCGCCCTTGATAGGTGGTTGGCCGTCCAGTGGTTCTCCGACAGCGTTCAGAATCCGACCAATCGTCACTTCACCAACTGGCACTTCAATACCTTTGCCGGTTCGATTAATAGCCATGCCGCGTTGCACGCGGCGATCGGAATGTATGTTTAGACAAATAGCCACCGAATCAGATTCTAGTTTGTCAACCAGTAGTTTGGTGTTAAAACCGTTATCAACAATTACTACTTCGCCAATATTGGGGCTATCGTCCTCAAACTGGGCCCAAACGACCAAGTCCTTTATAGAGATGATTTCACCAGCACTCATAAACCTACCTTGCTGTGTTTATTTTTCAGCCCATTTATTACCTCTTTTAGACGCTCATCTTTAAGTGCTCGACGTGAGCGATTAAAACTTAGTCTGAGATCAGATTCTGCTTCGTCGGCTCTTTGATGACTAGCAGTCATGGCACGAAAGCGTGAAGCATATTGGGCCAGTTTGGAATCAAGAATTAGCTGGCTCACAGCTATGTAGAGCATGGAACGCTCTAGGTGATCAACTAGATCATAGGTGCTGGGCTCGAATATATAATTGGCCTCACTGATGACATCTTCTTTGGCGGCAGCCTTTCGGCCTTGTTGCTGAACCACATTAATTAATTCAATTCGTTTTACATCCTGGACCATTAGAGTGACGTATTCCTGATAAAAAACCACAGTGCTACGGTAGGTTTGGATCTCATTAATAATTGGTGCCACGTTGATATTTTGATCTCTTACCGGCAACTTGAAGTACTTTTTGTAGGAAACCCCTCGTTGAGCTAGCTGGAGCGCTCCGTGATGACCGATAACAATGATGTCGTTCTTATCAGCCTGATAAGTTTGCATCATCAACTTGATTAATTTTTGGTCAATATCACCGCTAAAACCACCCTCGGCAGTAATCAATATGTAGAGTTCTTTGTTGTTAACCTGGCCTGCTTCTTGTCTTCGCCCAAAACCAAAATCAGGATTAACTCTAAGCTGGGAGTATATATACCAAAGTTGTTTAAAAAATTCAGTGGCTTGAAGCACTTGGTTTTTAATCTGAGCAATGCGCATACTAGCCAGACTCTCAAAAGCACCAGTCAACTCCACGAGGGTGGTCATGGCTAGTTCTTCACGCTTGATATCATTAGGCCGTTTCATGATTTAGCCTTTTGATGGACTTCAGGCTTAGCGCCTTTAGCAGCTGCCGTCTTGTCTTGGTCGAATTTTGGAGCCGCTTGAGTTGAATCAATCTTTAGATTTATTAGACATTTAGTTTTAAGCTCTTCTCGCACCGGCTGATAACTATTATCATCCTTTACCATAGACGCAAAACTATCAACGTTTAATTTTAAAGTTCCAATGTCTACGGAGGAGTTATCTTCAAGATTAAGTACGATATCAAGCATTAATTGTTGGGCAATTAGCGAGAAAGTAGTGCCTGTGGTTTGAGTTAAAAGTTCAAAAACTTGTTTACCAATTGTCATGGTTCGCTTGGTCTCAAGTGCCAATTCTGAACCAAAATGTGAATATTCTTCAGCCTGACGGTAATCAGCTAGTAGTTTTAAGGTTTTGGCAGATAGTTCTTTTTGGCGCTTGTTATGACCTGCACCACCAACACGGGTAACACTCAAACCTACATTTAAGGCCGGCCTAATACCTTTTCGAAAAATATCCATGTCCAAAATCCACTGACCATCGGTGATTGACATAACATTGGTGGGTAAATAAGCTGTTATATCTCCACCGGCAGCATTGACGATAGCAATGCTGGTCAAATGAGCGCCTGTGCTTTCAAGACGACCAGCCCTTTCTAGGAGGCTAGAGTGGGTATAAAACATATCGCCTGGATAAGAGTCACGTCCTGGGCTAACACCACTAAGCAAGGCGATTTCTCTATAGACGTGGGCGTGGCTAGTTAAATCATCGTAAATAATAATGGTGTCTTGGGACAATTGTTGCCACAAGTACTCCGCCATGGAACAGGCCACATAAGGAGCAAGGTAGTTCATGATCGGCGACTCAAGCATGGTGGATACTACAATTATGGCTTTGCTTAGTGCACCATTGGTTTCCAGTTGAGAAATCAGTGTATCGACGTCGTTTCGACTCTTAGCGATTAAAGCATAGACCACTATTTGATCAGTGTTTTTTTGATTAATCGTAAGTTGAGTTACTAAAGTACTTTTGCCTGATTTACCATCACCAAGTAGAGCCATACGCTGACCCCTTACTACCGGGAATAACGAATCGACAGCCATAACTCCACTTTCTAGTTGAGTATCAAGTAGTTTACGGTTATGCAGTGGGGGAGCCGCGTTAAAGACTGGCCAAACTGCGTCAGCAGCAATTGGTCCTTTGCCATCTAGCGGTTCACCCGTCACGCTGACTACTCGGCCTATGAAGTCCTTGCCAACTTTGCAGACTAGCTCTTGGTGCTGAATTACAGCCACCATGCCAACTGTCAGGTTTTTCGATCCAAGATGCAGAACTAACACATCGTCTTCGTTTATATGGTGCACAAACCCCTTACTACCGTCAGAAAACATTACTAGCGCCCTAGTATTGCATGGTTGTAAACCACGTACTCGAATTAAGAAACGATCTACGGAAATAACTTCGCCCACTGGGTTGCCGCTTTTGACTAGTCGGTCAAAGTGTTTGTTGTCACCATTCATGCCGTCGGATTTCCTTTGGCAACTTCATCAGATTTAGGTTCAAAACGTGAGATTAGTAATGAACGTTTGTCAGTAAACTTTTGTCGAAGGCTGAAATCGAAGTATTTATTGTCAGTACGTATTGTGCAGCCGGCACCCATTCCAGGTTGTAGGCCAGTTTGTAACATAACTTGAGGGTGAATATTCTGTCTGAGCCAAGTGATGAGTTTTTGCAGGAAAATAGCCGATGGATCAGTACTAAAACTCATATGCAAACGTGGAGCTTGCTCATAGACAGACTCCAAGTAGATTTTTAGCTTCTGGCGATCAGCTTCTTGAAGCATGTTAAGTTTGTTTAGCATAATTAAGTCATCAAATAGCCGACTGGTTCTCGGCAACTTCATAGATGTACCAGGTTGACGCACCGCCGCTTGACGTAAAAAGGTATCGACAGTAACAAGTTCTTTCTGTAAACGAAAGATATCACTTCGGCCAACTACACTAGTAGGCAGGTGTAGTTCTACGAGCTCAGCTGTCATGAGTTATGTCCTCGATGATTTCTTGCTTATGGGTTTCCAGTTCGCCCAGGATATATTCCAGCTGATCACTGAGGTCAATTTGGTCACCAACGGCCGCCAGTACGTAATGATTAACGATGTCGGCCATCTTGTTTTCGAATTGTTTGATCAAACGTTGTTTCTCATTATTGAGTTCTTGGGTCAATTGTTGACCCATCATTTGACGTTGTTGTTCAATAGCTTCTTGGGTCTTAGTAAGAGACTGGGTGGCTAGATCTTTGGCATCGGTGATTGATTTTTCATAGCGAGCAAATTCTTCCTGCAAGGTCCGAGTAATTTCTTCCTTCATGAAATCGTTCAAATGAGAGGTTGTTAGGCGTAGATCTTGTTGCAAAAACATAGCATTTTCACCAATAATTTTTTCAAAGTGCAACCGCCCACGATTACGCAGTTCCTCGCGAAAATCACTATTAAAGATATGTTCAACGTCACGCTCAGCTTGATCTTGGTATGGATCTTTACCGGTCTTTGAGCCGTGACCTTTACCGAGTTGCTGAGCTATATAAATAAAAGCCACAGTCGCCGATAAGAGAGTGGCTAAAATTATTGCTAACTCCCATGCACTCACTATAAAATTCCCACCTTAAATTGTGCTCATTACTTCAGTATAAATATACCTCAAAGATACCGCTTATGGAAATCACTTGATATAGGCATCTACCTCTGCTAGTGGACAATACTAGACAAACTGTCAACAAAGTAACGAATACTGCTTTCGGTAGTGAATTGGCCCATGGTTATGCGCAAGCTAGCCTGGGCGTCTTTATCACTAAGGCCAATGCTCTTTAGTACATGGGAGGGTTCGGCAGAACTGGCACTACAAGCAGAGCCAGCTGCACATTCAATGCCTCTCTCGTCAAGGGCAAATAATAGTCTTTCATTATCTTGACCATGTATGGTTATGTGCAAATTATTAGGCAGACGATGTTTTAAGGAACCGTTAATTTTTGCCTGTGGCAATTGTTGGCTAAGTAGATCAATAAGTAATTTCTGTAACGAATTTAGGCGTTTAACTTCTATTGGTCTTTTTTTGGCAACTAGTTCCAGAGCCTTAGCCAAACCAATTGAAGCTGCCACATTTTCAGTACCGCTTCTAAGACCTCGTTCTTGGCCGCCACCGTAAATCAAAGGCTCAAGTTTTACCTTATTACTGACATATAGGACACCGCTCTGTTTTGGCCCATAGATCTTGCCACCATTCAGGCTCATAAGATCAACCCTCAAGCGATTTACGTGTAAATCAAGATAATTAGCTGCTTGACAGGCATCTGTGTGAAAATAAAGCGGTAGTTTATTACCTTTTTTAAGCCGTTCGATTTTAATTTGTTGGATAACTCCAGCTAGTTCTTTGATTGACTGAATGGTACCAATTTCGTTGTTGGCATACATAATACTGATTAGCACCGTGTCACTTGTAATAACTTTGTTGAGTTCATCGGCGGTGATCAGGCCTTCTTGGGTGGGTCTAAGCTCCGTGAGACGAAAGCCTTTAGACGCCAACTTTTTGGCCGGCTGAAGTATCGAATCATGCTCCAGACTACTAACGACCAGGTGCTTACCTGGAAATTGTTTCATGATCCCAAAGATCGCTAGGTTGTTAGCCTCGGTGCCACCAGCTGCAAAAATTATTTCGCTGGATCTGGCTCCTAGTACCGATGCCACCTTACTTCTGGCGCTACCTAGGTCTTGGTTGACTTGTTTGGCAGCAAGATAGATAGCCGATGGGTTATAAAATTGATCACTCAAATAAGGCTTCATAGCCGCGAGAACTTGTTTATTTAACGGTGTAGCGGCTGCATAATCTAGATATACGTGGTTTTTAGCCATTTAAGCAAACCTAAAGCTTATGTTTAGTAATACTAGGTGATGTTGGCGTACATTTCGCGGTCAACTCGCTCAACATACAGCTCAACAGCTTGGCGGAAACGTAAGGCTTCTTGTCTAGAAATTCTCTGGTATTGACCGTTTTGAAACTTTAGTACTCCATCAGGACGGACATCATAACGCGTGGTTCTAATCTGTGTCTTACCGGATTGGTCTTTCCATTCCTCGTGCCAAATCCAACTGTGGTCGTCCAAACGAAAGAATTCCCGTCTGTGGCCAGCCGGTATTGGACCAAAAACTTGGCCGCCAATTCGAGCTTCGTGACGAATAAGATCGCGGTACAGGTCAGCTTTCCGCTGATTGTGGCGGTCGTTTAGAATGGTATTAAGCAGCTTTTGGATCACTGTCTAATCCTTCGTATTGAATAAATGCATCTGCAACACTTTTTTGAGCGGCCTCTACATCAGTTGATGGAGAAGTCGGTGGTGTGATTTGAGGCTCTGGGGCTTTAGGGACAAATTCTACGACATTAGATTCTTGTGCTGGCTTTTGGACTTGTGGTTGGTCTTCTGGTGGGATGACTTCGAACACTATTCGTAATTGTGCGTAATTACCAAATTTACGCTGTCGCGGAATAGCGGTTAAGTCTTCTGGTGCTTGTTCTGGTGTGTACATCTAGTCCTCTAGCCCGAACAATTTTATAGCGTTGTGGGTTGTGGCCGCAGCTAGCTCCTCGAGAGATTCATTTCTCAAGTTGCTTAAAAAATTTGCAGTCACCACCACGTGTTTAGGCTGACAGATTGTACCACGCTCTGGGGCTGGTGTCAAGAAGGGCGCATCTGTTTCTAGTAGTAATTTTTGCAGCGGAACTGTTTTTGCTGCAGCTAGTTGTTCAGCGTTTTTAGTAAAGGTCATGATGCCATTAAGACCAACGTAGAGCTCCCTGGCTAATATTTCATCAAGTTCTTTCTGACCGGCCGAAAAACTATGTATTACCCCTGTTAAACTCGGATATTCATCGTAAATTTTCCAAAAATCATCAAAAGCCTCTCGAACATGAAAAATTAATGGTTTCTGGTTAACCGAGGCTAGCTCCAACTGAAATCTAAATAGTTTTTTCTGATCTTCTTTAGACGAATGCATGTAGTGGTAATCAAGCCCCGTTTCGCCAATGGCTACCACTTTAGGCTTATTAGCTAGATCCCGAAACTTATCCAGTAAGACAGTGTCATTGACATAAATTTCAGCTTCGTGAGGATGTAAGCCTATACTAGCCCAACACCCTGGATTAGAGCTGGCAAAATCAATGGCCATTTGACTATCGCTCAAGGTGCAGCCTACACAGATTAACCGTTTAACGCCTTCTTTTTGGGCTTCATCAAGAACCGCCCTTGGGTCAAGCTGATAGTCAGGAAAATGTATGTGACAGTGGGTGTCTGTCAATTCCATGGTTTTTCTTTAGGCCCCGGGGACGTCGAGTTTTTCTTTGCGGGGGAACAAGGTAGTTTCTAGAGGATGAACTAAACCAGTTTTTATGACGTGTTGGATTCTAGTAGCGGTAGTCGGCAGAAAGGGCGTCAAAAGCTCGGCAATCTCTAGTAAACAGCTAACTTGATAAGCTAATACTTCCCTGAGATGTTCGGTGTCACCGTTCTTGTGTATTTCCCAAGGTTTTTCCTCGTCGATGTATTGGTTGAGCCCACGAACCTGCTCCCAAATGGCATCCAGAGCTTGGTCAAAGTGACATTTTTCCAGTGCTGCCCAGATTTGGGCTTTGTCATGACCGCCTTCTGGAATATCGCCGATTATACCGTTTTGATACTGTTTAACCATAGCAACGGTACGTTGAACAGCATTACCAAGCTCATTGGCTAATTCGTGGTTGTAGGCATCATGAAATCGTTGCCAATTAAAATCACCATCCTCGTATGACGGGATGTGCCTTAAGAAAAAGTAACGGAAGGCATCAGTACCGTAAGCCTTGATGACGTCAATTGGCGATACAGAATTGCCTAGTGATTTGCTCATTTTTTTGTTGTCGACGGTTATATAACCATGGACGTATAGAGTTTTAGGCAACGGCAAACCAAGTGCTAGTAGCATGCCAGGCCAAATGGCTGCATGAAAGCGCAAAATACCCTTACCAATCACTTGAACATTGGCTGGCCAGAACTTCTTAAAGTCATCGTTTTCAGGATAACCAAGGACTGTTAAATAGTTCATTAGAGCTTCAAACCAGACATACATCACTTGGGAGTCATCACCAGGAACTGGAATGCCCCAGGCAATTTTGTCTTTGGGCCGGCTGACACTAATATCCTCCAGGCCGTCTTTAAGTACGCTGAGGATTTCGTGTTTACGAGTAGCTGGAATTATCTGAAAGGAACCATTCTCGATTTTGGTTTTTATCTCGTCGGTGTATTTACTAAGTTTAAAGAAATAATTTTCTTCTTCGATTTTTTCGTAAGGACGATTATGGTCTGGGCAGATGCCCTTGTTAGCTTTGACAGTTTGTTCAGTAAAAAATTCCTCGTCGCCAGTGCAGTACCAGCCTTCGTATTTGCCCTTATAAATGTCTTTGCTGATACTTTTCCAGATAAGCTGAGCCCGTTGCTCATGTCCTTTGTCGGTCGTTCTGATGAAACGATCATTGCTAATATCCAAGATCTTGCAGAGATTTCTGAAATCCTGACTCATCTTGTTACTAAGAGCTTGCGGTGTCATCTTGAGTTCTGCGGCTTTTTCGGCCACTTTGCCACCGTGTTCATCCGTTCCAGTGCTAAAAATAACAGTTTTGCCCTGAGCTCTAGCAGCTCGAGCTAAAACATCAGCCATTACAAACTCCAAGGCGTGGCCTAGGTGTGGCTCGCCATTAACATACGGAATGGAGGTGGTGATGTAATAATTCATAACTGGTCTATTGTACCAGTTTACAGAAGTGAAATTTGCTGATTATTCAATTCTGTTTCACTAGGCCCGGAATTTTGCTCAGGCAGTGATTCGCCCAGTTTGGTAGCTAGTCTTCTAACTAACTCATCTTGGCCGGGGTGAAGCTTTGTGGTGGCTGTTAATAAATCAAACCATTCTACCCGATCCACCTCTGGGAAAGTTTGTTGCTGGTCAGAGCGTGGTGGCCACTCCATAGTAAAACTATTGCTGGCAGCTACTATAGAGCCTAGGTCTTTTTCGATAGCCCAGGCGGTAACAATTTTGCCACCGGCTTGAACAATATTACCGAGCTCCTGATATTCGCCTTCGGGTGGTTTCTGGCCAGTCTCTTCCTCAAATTCACGTTTAGCTACCACAAAAGGATTTTCTTCTGGTTGATACTCACCTTTCGGGATAGACCAAGCCTGATTATCTTTTTTGGCCCAAAAAGGACCACCAGGATGAGCCAACAGAACCTCAACCTTCTGGCCATTACGTCTATAAACTAAAATTCCAGCGCTTTGCTTCTTCATAAATTATTGGTGGGACTGCATGGATTCGAACCATGGACCTCACGAATGTGAATCGTGCGCTCTAGCCAACTGAGCTACAATCCCGAGATATCTTCATTCTACTCCTTAAAACTTAGAAATTTATTGTACGTCGATAAATTTCCGGCAAAAGTATTCAAACACCGAATTAGTCCAACCAAATCCCGTCTGTGAAGGATACAAACCTTTAGCTGGTGGTTTTTCTGGTGAAACAACATTATATTTTTCTAAGAAAATACCGTTTTTGTTGAACCAATCCAGGTTGGTTCTCAGCCATTTCAGGGCAATTCGCCTAGCATCGTCCTTGTAACCATAGCGCTCCAGGCCTTGCACGACCAGAAAATGTAACGGCGCCCAGCCATTGGGGTAAGCCCACTGGGTCGGTGTGCCGGCGCGAACTAGCTGACCGAGTTGTGGCACATCAGTAGTAGCCAACCCACCAGTTTGCTCAAAACGTCTTAGGGCTTTAACCATTTGAGCGGCTTGTTTCTCGCTGACCATCCCAGCCCACAGCGGGTAAAAACCAGCTAGTGAGCTAACAACTGAGCGCTTTTGGCGCACGTAATCATAGTCATAGTAAAAGCCCTTGAGACTGCTCCACATTAGATCATTCATGATCTTTTTACGTTCGTGTGCTAAGGTAGCCCATTTATCAGCAGTTTGTTCATCACCTAGAAAGTGATAATAACGAGCCAGATCAATTTCGTATTTATACAAAAGAGCATTCAGATCAACTGGTAAATAATTGAGACATTTGCGGCCAAATCTTGGTGTCATATCCCAGCCACTCTCGGCCTCAGCTAAGTCATGCAAATAATTAAGGTCATAGTAACGGCTTAGACCTTTATGTACTAGGCGAGCATGAGGTTTGGTGGTCCCCATCCAGACTTTGTTATATTCAGCTTCGGCCACCTTCATTGCTGACTTTAACCATCGTTTCCCGGGATGATATTCATCATAAACATCCCATATAAAACTGGTTAGAAAAGGCGGCTGGGAATGCCCGCTCAAGTAAGTACGAGAGGCGTTGGGGATTACGCCGCATACGTCAAACTCTACAAATAAATCGTCAAGTATACCTTGCACTAGGTCTTGATGAGTCTTGTCTAATAAACCCTGAACCATGAAATAGCTATCCCAGTAATACAGCTCATTGAAATCAAACTCGTGCCCTTCTTCGTGTGCAGGCACTAGATAAGGATTAGGTAATCCAATTAGGCTTTCGTCGTTTTTTGGATGAAAACGAGTAAGCTTTTCCCAATAGTCAGCGATATAGTCGCGAGCTGGTTGAACATCACCGGCCGACAGGCCTCGTTGGCGTCTGAATAGATTCCTAGCGAAGTGTTTGGTTTTGGAAAGCATGATCTCAGCCTAGGTCAATACTGACGCCCGGTCAACACCCAGGTTGGATAATGTGGATTTATGAGCCTATACGGGGTCTGATGGTTGTACGTCAGCTGGTTCGGCTTGACTCAAGCTTTGTAATTCATCTAGTTCAGCTAAAATACCAGCATTTTCGTCGCTGTGAGCAGTTTGTGCTCTGCGCAATTTGGCCATGGCACCGAAAACTACTTTGGTAACTGGGTTCCCAGCATTGTCTCTTCGGCGAACTGCTTCTTCGAAGGCTGTTCTATCAGCGTCGTAACGAGCTAATGCAGCCTCAAAAGTTGATTCATCTAATCTTTCCATGATGCAGATTAAAACATATCTTTGTAGCAATAACAAGAATGGAGGTATTTACTCTGGGATTACTATACAGAGTTCAAACAAGAGAAAGAAAGACGAAAGAAGTTGTTAGTCCCCTGAGGGGATATGCCCTATGTGGCCAATTTACCAGGAAAATGGTAGTGAATACCAATGGTGGCATAGTGGCCGCGTCTTGTAGTTTTAACTCGCACATTACTTCCAGCTCTTCCAAGCTCTTCTGCCATTTCGTGTTGATAGATAGTGGGAATAATCTTATCAGTTAAAGAGACTGTCATATTCACTGGCTTACCTTTAAATGCACTCGTATGATTTTTTGGAGCAAGGTCTTGCCAGGCTTCAACAATTGTTTTTTCATCAACCCCTTGTTTTTCTAACTCTTGGCGTATTTTTACAGTTCTAGACCCATGCCACATACTACGAGCAAGGTCACTGCTTCCGGCAATTATTGTTGCGCCAGTAAATCTTGGTAGTCTTTCCGCTAAAAGCGCTAAGGAGACTGTCCCAAGACTGGCAGATACTAGGTGGAATTCTTCTAGCTGTGTGTTTTCTGTCAGATCTTCTAAGTCTTCAGTTACTACATCTTGAATGTGGTGAAATGAGGCTAGTACACTGTCTAAGTCTGGTTGAAGAATATGATCACTAAAATCATATCTTCGAACTGCGAAACCCTGCCTGTTTAGATGTCCAGCGAAAGCAGTATAATGCCAGTCGTCCTGGTGAGTGTGCCAGGGTGGAAGTAAAACGGCCCAACGATTAGAATCTTCAGGACCACTGTCTTTATATCCTAAAACTGCTTGTTCTGGTGTATAGCCTGGATCAACCATGTCATCGCTTTCAATGGCACGTGACTCCATAAACTTGTCAATCATTCAAATATGATAGCAAATCAAATAAAAATGACCTCAAATATAAGAGGTCATTACGCTTATGCTTGGTGGAGCTGCCGGGTACTACCCCCGGGTCCGCTAGTCTACCTAGTTAGTCTT
>CAZWRJ010000007.1:0-35036 GCA_964636215.1 uncultured Candidatus Saccharibacteria bacterium
TAAAAGAAGGAATAACAACATGGCAATGAAACTATATGTAGGCGGACTAGCTTACAGTGTTACAGATCAAGACCTAGAGAAGCTCTTTGCCGAGCAAGGTAAAGTTGTGAGTGCTGTAGTCATTAAAGATAGAGATACCGGCCAATCTAAGGGATTCGGCTTTGTTGAGATGGACGATGTCAAAGAAGGACAGAATGCTATTAAAGAACTAAATGGCAAAGACGTGAGCGGACGCTCAATAGTTGTAAATCAGGCTCGGCCTCAAGAAGATCGTTCCGGTGGCGGCGGTGGCTTTCGAAAAGCTTACTAATACACGACTGACCTAGAACCAGTTGAGCAACATCAAAATTTAACCAGAACGGATAATATGTTTATAAAGAAAGCTAGGCACATTGAGATAGTGCGCTCCAGCAAGACTTGGTTGAGCTCAATGAGCCAGGAGTCATGCGATGCTATCTACGATACTTTATCAGCCCACTATAGAGAAGTTGGAGTTACGGTTGTTGATACAGTAGAAGATCTTGAAGCGCTAGCTTTCAAAAGACCTGATTTAGTATTTTTAGGCATGAAGTTTGTACCTAATGACCCAATTTTGGGCCCGCAAGACCCGGCTGGCGTTTGGATAACTAGCTTTCTTGATGATTGCGGCATTGCTTATACTGGATCAACTCAGACTGCTCATGAGTATGACGCTGATAAAACACTCGCCAAGCAAAGCGTGCATGCGGCTGGTTTAGCAACTTCAGCGCATCATGTTGTCAGACAAAATGAACTTTTGAAGCAAAGCGATATAACGCTGCCTTATCCTTTGTTTGTAAAGCCGACTAACCGCGGTGGCGGGCTTGGGGTTGACCCTCAGTCTGTGATTAATAACTTTGATGAGTTGAAGGCGAAAGTCGGTTCCCTGGCGACTGATTTTGGAGCCGACTCATTGATTGAACGCTATCTAACAGGTCGTGAGTTCAGTGTCGCAATACTAAAGGATCGATTATCGTCTGAACTCTTGGCAATGCCCCTAGAATTAATTGCACCAGCGGGCCGAAACGGCATACGCATTCTGAGTGATCAAGTAAAGTCGGCCAACGCCGAACAAGCCATTGGAGTTACCGACCAAGCTATATCCCACTCCGTAAAGGGGCTAGCTCTAGAGGTTTTTAAAGTCTTGGGTGCGCGTGATTACGGGCGCATAGATATTCGCTTAGATGATCACGGCACGCCGACTTTTCTAGAAGCTAACCTATTGCCAAGTCTGATTAGTGGATATGGCTCATTTCCGAAGGCATGCGTTATAAATCAAGGCCTTGGCTATGAGGATATGATTCTAGCAATTAGTGAGCTTGGCTTATCGCGTAATACGATACCGGATGCTGCAGTTCTATTCAGGGAACCAACTCCTGAGCCCGTTTAAAGGATTAGTGTGGTGTTTGGCTGGGGAGGAGGGATTCGAACCCCCGAATGCCAGTACCAAAAACTGGTGCCTTACCGCTTGGCCACTCCCCAATAACAAAGCTCGATTATAACTTATTTAGTGGCTCGACTCCAAGCAGCGACGGCTTGGTCGCGAAAACGACGAAATAGTAGTCTACCTTCTTCATCAAGCGCTTCAACGGTCTCTAGATGTTCTTTTCTCTTAATGGGTCGACCGGGCACATGCAAATCCGTAAAAAGATGTTGTTCGTGGCGAAACTTTCCATCTGGTCCTTCAACAACAGAAAGAGCACGATTCTCAAAAATTTGTACGCCTGCAACAAATCGGCGATAGCCTTTTGGTGACACAAGGCTTGTCACACGTCGATCATTTTGAACGTGGTGAACAAGAACATATCTTTTACCGTCAACCACTTCCGTCCAACCATCAGTAATTGCTTGTAATTCAGCCAGGGGTTCTGCCTCATCCTCGGATAAAAGATTATCTGGATCTGCCAAACCAAATTCACGATCTGGGTGAGGTTCTACATAAGCACCGTTCAGATCAAGCAAAGGCTCAAGTTCTAATATAGACATACGATTTGCTTCCTAGCGTTGTTTGTATGAGATGAAAAAGTCTCTACACTCCGGTATACGCTTTTAAAAAGTGACTGTCAAGTATTTTTTACAATGTTATGAACAGGTGCTAAGACTATACTTATGGTTGATGCGGGTTATAGAACCGAAAGAGCTCACTAGCAGACGTCAAGAACGCTTAAAACGATCTAGAAAAAATCTTAGACGAGTCCTGGTGGTCTTACTATTTGTCCTAGCTATAGGTATATATTCTCTAAGCGCATGGTTGATTCCCTTACCTACCCCTACCATCACCACAATAACTCCCAATTTCAAAACCGATACAAAACCAATTCTTAAGTGGCCAAACTATGGTCAAGCAGCTATTGGTACTCCAGACTATGGGGTTTTGGCCCAAAATGGCAAAATGACCCCCAAGCCAATAGCCAGTATCGCCAAAGTCGTTACTGCTCTAGCTATTCTCAAGGCCTTTCCTCTGTCAGCTGGAGAAAATGGTCCAACTATCACCATTAGCCACGACGATGTCCTAGATTATCAATCAGCCTACAGCCAAGGTCAGTCAGTAATACCAGTAGTGGCTGGAGAAAAATTAACTGAATACCAGGCCCTTGAGGCTATGCTGCTACCTTCAGCCAACAATATCGCCGAACTGCTTGCCAACTGGGCTTTTGGCTCTACTACTGCGTACTTAGACTACGCTAATAACTTGGTTAAATCGCTCGGGGTGAATAACACACATATTGCTGACGCCAGTGGCTTTTCACCAAAGACTGTTAGCACAGCTAAAGATCTAGTCTACTTAGCGAAAGCCGTCACTGGAAACGTCGTATTGACCAAGATTGTAGCCTTGAAGCAAACCTACTTACCTGTCGTTGGCGTTGTCTCAAATGTCAATTTTCTACTAGGTAAGCACGGTGTTACGGGTATTAAGACGGGCAACACTGATCAGGCTGGCGGCTGCTATCTATTTTCGGCCACGCGACAAATAAATGACGAACAAGCAGTAACTGTTATTGGAGCAGTTATAGGAGCACCCAACTTGGCAAGCGCCCTGCAGTCAAGCCAAAACTTAATAGATACTAGCCTAACTAATTTTAAATTAAAGACAATTATTCATGCAGGTCAGAGTTTTGGTGAAATCAAAAGTTTAGGGACACCTTCTGTTCAATTTGTCGCTAGCCAGGATCTCACGCTGCCAATTTGGCCAGGTACCGTCACTAAAGTGGCCATCCTCCCTAATGAACTCAAGATGCCAATCAAAAAAGGTGACGTTGTTGGACGAGCTGAGATTGCCATAGGCAATCAATTTCATAATATCAATGTTTTGGCTGACGGTGATCTACCAAACCCCTCATTACTTTGGCGATTGCGACATTTACCCGAATATTTCTAAACTATTTATAAAACTACTTGATATTTATGCAAGCTGCGGGTTAAAGTGTCTCTACTATGTCTAGTCCTCACGCCAAGACACTTGCTAAATTTGTCACACCCCTAAACATGAACGGCCTTAGAGGTCGAATGCTACACTTGCCACCGCCTAAAGGCAGTAGTAAACAAATTTTGTTGGTATATGGTCATCATGCATCGTTAGAGCGCTTTTCACCTATAGCTTTTGATCTAAATAAGTATGGTGCGGTAACTATGCCAGATTTGCCTGGGTTTGGCGGTATGGATAGTTTCTACACGATCGGCAAGAAGCCAACGTTGGATAACATGGCTGATTATCTATCGAGCTTTATTAAGCTTCGTTACAAAGATAAGCCTATAACCATCGTCGGATACAGTTTTGGGTTTGTGATCGTCACGAGAATGTTACAGCGACACCCCAGCCTAATCAAACAGGTCAGATTATTGGTTAGTGCTTCTGGCTTTGCCCACCATGACGACTTTAAGTTTACTAAAACTAGGCGTCAAACTTATTTAATTGGAGCACGATTCTTCTCTCATAAACTGTCAGCTTTTTATTTTAAATATATCTGTCTTCAACCGTTTATATTGCAGTTCGTTTATCCTAAAACCAAAAATGCTAAAGACAAATTCACTGGCTTAAATGCTTCTGAACGCCAGGCGGTGATGAATTTTGAGATTAAACTTTGGCACCAAAATAATTTGAGAACTCACATGTCTACACTGGTTTCGATGTTAACGCTGGACAATTGCAAGCGTCGTGTGGCGTTACCGGTCTGGCACGTCGGCGTTAAGGACGACCTTTTCTTTGACAATGACATGATAGAACAACACATGAAGGTAGTATTTAGCGATTTCCAGTTTCTAACTTCATCCCTAAAAAATCATGGTCCAAGTCTGCTACTAAACAATAAAACTGCTCGCGGGCTGATACCACTCAAACTCAGACGTCTTTTGAAGTAGTCTTTAAGCTCGAACATCTTGCAAATGTCCTCTGGCATGCGATAATACCTTTATGTTCTCATGGTTTAAAAGAGACAAAAATAATAATACCGTTGAAATCACAGTCTCCAATCAAACGGTTGTTCGTGTACTTTTAATAGCCATATTATCTCTTATACTGTTGGCAGCATTACAAAAAGCCACCCATGCCCTAATTCTGTTATTTACTGGCCTATTTCTGGCCTTAGCACTTAATAGTCCGGTACACTGGTTAGCTGAACGTTTGCCTGGCAAACGTCGAGGCAGTCGTAGTTTGGCTACTGCCTTATCTTTTCTAGTCATTATTGCCATATTGATTGGCTTTATAGCTAGCGTTGTTCCACCCCTAGTTAATCAAACTAATAATTTTATTCATATTGCCCCACAGCTTATTGAAAATGTTCGAGGGGAAAACAGTGACCTTGGCAACTTTGTACGGCAGCATAAGCTTGAAGATCAAGTGAGTAAAATCTCCCAACAGTTATCTGATAGGGTTAATGATTTTACCGGCACAGCTGTAACTACCTTCACGCATATATCAAGTAGTGTTTTCTCTGTCTTAGCTATACTAGTCTTGACTTTCATGATGTTGATCGAAGGTCCGCGATGGCTTAAATTCGGAGAAAGATTAATACCTGACGATAAAAAACCACACGCTAGGAAGTTAGTTAGAGACATGTATAAAGTCATCAAAGGATACTTTAACGGACAAGTGCTTCTGGCAGCCTTGGCCGCTTCGCTCATAGTGGTTCCCTTGTTTATCTTAAACATTAGTTATCCAATTGCTTTGATGGTAATTGTCTTCTTCTGCGGTCTCATACCGATGGTCGGACATTTAATAGGAGCAGCTATTGTCACTTTAGTGGCGCTCTTTACTTCACCAATTGCCGCGCTTATTATTCTGGGTTACTACATCCTCTATCAACAACTCGAGAACTATATAATCCAACCACATATCCAAGCCAACACAACTAACATGTCACCTTTATTAGTGTTCAGTTCAGTAATTATCGGTGTAAGTTTCGGCGGCTTATTTGGTGGTTTTGTGGCTATACCAGTTGCCGGTTGCTTAAGAGTAGCAATTTTGGACTATCTCGAGACAAGACAACTTCTGAGTGATCCGGAAACTAGTAAATAAGTTCTTTTTAGCCCTAAAGTCGATACCATTTAGAACCAGTATCATTGTCACGTATGCCGATTCCTTGTTGATTAAGCTGTGAGCGTAGCTCATCTGACTTCTGCCAGTCTTTTGATTCACGTGCTTTTTGCCTAGTTATAATTAATTCTTTTTGATCCTGGGAGATGCCGGGTCGTTCACTCAGTTTTAGCCCAAGGACTGCATCTAACATCTCAAGCGTTCCGTTTGTGTATTTGCCTTCTACGCCAGGTATTGGTGTATCTCGCATGTAGTTAACCAGCTTACCAAGATAAACCAGAGCTCCCGGCGTATTTAAGTCGTTCTCTAAAGACTTCATAATCGCCTGACGTGTGTCGCGAAAAAGATTGTCTAATTCAGTTGGCATAGAGTCTGTGTCTGGCTGGTGTCTGAGGTCAGCCCAAGCGTATAGATCTTTCAAACGGTTTTGAGCCGCTTCGAGATTCTCCCAACTAAAATTTATTTCCGAGCGGTAATGAGCTTGTAGATAAAATAGTCGTAGAGCAAGAGGATCAAACCCATGGTCCCTAATTTGCTCCAATGTGAAACTATTACCCTTGGATTTAGACATCTTAGCTCCATCAACTAGGATGAATTCATTATGAACCCAATATTTAGCTAAAGGGCTATCAAAAGCTGCTTCGGTCTGAGCTATCTCGTTAGGATGGTGTGTACCAATATGATCAACCCCGCCTGTATGAATGTCTATTGGTTCGTCCAAAGTGGTGTGTATTATGGCCGAACACTCGAGGTGCCAACCAGGAAACCCGTTTCCCCATGGAGACTCCCATTGCATAGCGTGGTCAGCAAAACGCCCAACAGCAAAAAACCAGATGGCAAAATCGTGAGGATTATGTTTATCAGAATCGGAGACGACTTCCTCTCGAACACTAACTTCCTTTTCGTCTAAGGGTTGGCCGCTTAAAGCACCGTAATCACTCAATTTAGTCACATCAAAATATATAGCTTGCTTTGCCTGGTAAGCAAAACCTTTAGCTAGCAGCAATTTAACCATTTCGATTTGTTCAGGGATAAATTCTGTGGCCCTGGCATAGGTGTCATGATACTTTGAGCTGTTATAGCCATTTGGCGGCAAGACGTTTAAAGCCTGCATGTCGTTCTTGAAAGCATCAGTGTATTGTTCGGCAACGTCCCAGACAGTTCTGCCTTCGCGTTTAGCGCCTTTTTCAAGCTTATCTTCGCCTTCATCGGCGTCTGACGCCAAGTGACCAACGTCAGTTATATTCATGACGTGCCGAACTTTATAATCCAAGGCTTCTAGACTACGTCTTAGCGTGTCGTTGAAGACGGCGTTTCGAAGATTGCCAATATGATAATAATCGTAAACCGTCGGCCCACAAGTATAAAGAGACACTTCCCCTGGTTTAAGTGAGGTGAATTCTTCAACTTTTCTAGTTAGCGTATTATACAGTTTCATTGGGTGTCCCCGCGCTTTGGCCATCTAATAATTTAGTGGCCTCTGCTACGCATTCTACCTTAACCTCATTAAAAGCTCGTCCATCCGACAGCTTAAAGCCGCTAGCAAAAGCGTGGCCTCCTCCGCCAAAGTGTAGGGCTAATCTATCTGCAATGCCGGCCGACGGATTAGAGCGTATCATGGCTGTTAGGTGCCCATCATCATAAACTTTGAAGACAATTCCTAGTTGAACCTTTTCTATTTGAAGCATATCGGTTTGGATTAAGGGTCCGGGGTTATATAAAGGGCTGTAGGTGCTAATTTCTTCCTGAGGTACGCTAACAATAGCTATTCTACTATCGGAAAATAGTTCGGTTCGCTCTATAAGCTTAGCTTTATAACGAAAAATTGTTTCAGTCATCTTACTATAAGCACGACGTTTTTCCTCAAGAGCAGGACGGTCAACTCCCATGTCGATTAGCTCAGCTACTATTCGGTAGGTTCCAGACGATGCTAGTTGATTGGCTAAGCCTTGAGTATCGGCCAAAATACCAGTCAAGATATACGGTAAGGCGTCAGCCGGTAACTTCCAATCAAACTCTTTACTAAGTTTAAATATGAGTTCACAAGTTGATGAGTTGCCTGGTTCGTTAATAATGGTAGCAAAATCCAGGTCACTGGCCGTTTGCTTATGATGATCGAGCACTACGCAAGGCTTGGTGGAAAGCAAATTTAGAGCTGATACATCCTTCTCAAACAAACTCTTAGTACTAGCGTCGACGATAATGCTGGCATCAAATTGGCTTGGCATCTGAGGGTTGACTCGACTCCAACCCTCTAGGTATTTTAGGTAATCCGGAATATCGACTGCTCCATATAAATAAATGTCTTTGCCTAGCTCGTTTAAGATGGCTTCTAGGGCTAAAGCGCTGCCAATGCTATCGGCGTCAGGATTGTCCGCCTGGACGACCACAATTCGCTTAGAACCCTCCACCAGTCTTTTTAGATCGCCTAACACTGAATCACTCATAGCAATGTGCGACCTTCTAAAGCTCGTCCTAATGTAATTTGATCGGCATACTCTAAATCAACACCAACTGGTAGCCCTCGGGCGAGTCTGGTGACTTTAACTTTATGGTTGCCAATTTGCTGTTGAATATAGAGAGCGGTTGATTCACCTTCTACACTGGCGTTGGTGGCCAATATTACTTCCTTAACTTCATCCTCTTTAATTCTTTTGAGTAGCTGCCCAATATGTAATTGTCCCGGCCCTACACCATCAATTGGTGAAACCAGACCGCCTAAAACGTGATAGGTGCCTTGATATTGTCCAGTTTTCTCTAGAGCTAATATGTCAAAAGGTTCAGCCACTACCGCTACTATGGTCTTGTCACG
Organism: uncultured Candidatus Saccharibacteria bacterium; assembly: GCA_964636215.1. GTDB lineage: Bacteria > Patescibacteriota > Saccharimonadia > Saccharimonadales > CAZJQT01 > CAZWRJ01. The sequence goes on from CAZWRJ010000007.1 coordinate 8,364, forward strand.
ACTAGAATCGCTGTACAGCTTAGAAATAGTTGTGCCTTTCGGCACTAAAGCAAAAGTTTTTTGGCAATAACCAACACCTTTATGTAGATTACTCAGGGATGTTGCCAATTCGCTGGCTACCAAGGAGTCAGTTCGAAGTAAGTAATAAGCATAACGCTCAGCAGTTCTAGATCCGACACCAGGCAAAGCTGACAGAGCCTCAATGACTGATTCTAGAGCTGGCGGCAGAATACTCATCAGTTTCTTTCCTTACTACAAGCCAAGGTCACCTAAAGCGCCCATCATTGGTTGCATTTTTTCGGCAGCAATCTTTTGACTTTGTTGAATCGCTTCTTTGACAGCATCTTCAATCCAACGCTCTAACTGGCTAATGTCATCGAGATCAACAGATTCCGGATCAATGTGGATTTTTTTAATTTTCTGTTCACCAGTAATTTCCACGCTTACGGCTCCATCACCCTTTTCGACGGTGATGGTCATTTTTTGCAATTCTTTTTGCAGCTTCTTCACCTTTAATAACATTTTAGCTTGGTCAAAACGACTCATAGTACACTCCTCTAATTTAGGTGTTATTATACCAGAACTACAGGTGTTGACTAAAGGCTTGGCGGGTAGCTGGGGCCTGAGGCCAGGCTATAAAATACTTATTTATATGATAAAAAGCCGTAAGTAGCACTACGACCGATATCAGAGTCGTTCCAATAGTTTGTGCCAATGTATTACGCGGGAAAACCGTAAACCATTGTTGTAGTAAAAAGGCTAGCCCACTCGTCGCCAATAAGTAGATAAACGGTAATAAAGCTATAAGGGTCACCGGACCTCCTAGAACATACAAAATGCTAAACAGAATAATACAAGCCAACATTAACTTGGTCCTAGCTAATTTAAGATGATAACGCAAGCTATAAGCGCCTATGCCAACTAAAATAGTGGTAAAAATATCCAACACTGGTAATCGACCTAGCCTCAAAACCGGATCAGGAGTTGATATAAAGAACAGATTTTTTATGAGTTCTTGAGAGTTATGTAAGACGTCTGATAGATTTGGCAAGTGAACAGGCAGTCCTGCTAGGACAAGTAATAAAGACGGCTGGTTCATAGTGGACACAACAATCGGAGACACCAGCGCCGCAACCAGACAGATACTAGCCATAATTAACCACCATGGTATTTGTTTAAGATGCTCAATCACTGATCGCCATTTGACAACAAGCATAATCAACCACAACCAGACAAGACCAGGCACATATAATGTTAAACAGACGCCACAGATTAGAGCTATGAAAGTCAATTTATGAAACTTTGTAGTATCCAGCGATACCATTAACCAGACAATTGGGATGATCATCAAAAACATAACTTCAGGCAAAGCGATTCGACTGTTATTTAACAACCAGCTGCTGGCGATCAGTAACGCCCCGGCAAGAATGGCCACCCGTCTAGTGTTCCATTGCCTGAACAATAATAAGCCACATAAGACACATGTCATTGAGATAAAGACGCTAACTAGTCTCAGCCCCGCTGGCGTAGACAGGTGGGCTTTACGAAGACCAAAGGTCATTAAGCGATGTGGTGCGAATACAGGATCTTGCCACGGCCAATGTTGAACTTCTGTGCTGTGAATATAGTTAACTTCAACATTACTAAAATGTCCGGTAAGTGACCCAAGTCGATAAGTAAAAATAAGTAAAAAAATTAACAGTCCGGCCACAAAAATGAGCACAGGTTGCCACCAATCACGTACTAAATCGACTGGTTTTTTCATATCCAGACTAGTATATCATCGTCAGGATTCGAATGGTTGAGCGTGTTTAGTGTCAACGCTCCTAAAACGTTGCTTGTCACGGTCAAAGTATAGCTCCACATTACCAACCGGTCCGTTACGATGTTTCTTGATGAAAATATCTGTTAAGTTTTTACGTCCTGTGTCTGGGTTGTAATAATCTTCACGATAAATAAAAGCTACCACGTCGGCGTCTTGCTCAATAGAACCTGACTCTCTTAGATCGGACAACTGTGGTATCTGTGGGCTACGACTTTCGACGCTACGACTAAGCTGACTGAGTGCCATGAGCGGGACATTTAGTTCTCTAGCTACACTCTTTAGACCTCTAGATATTTCAGTTATTTCCTGGACGCGGTTACCTTCTGTGGCATAACGACCGCCACCGCTCATTAGTTGCAAATAATCAACTACAATCAAACCCAGCTCGTGTTTATGAGCCTCGCGGCGAGCTTTAGTTCTAAGCTCACTGACAGTAATTCCTGGGGAGTCATCAATAAACATTTTAGCTTCACTGAGGGTTCCCATAGCTTGGCCTATTTTTTCAAAATCCTCATCCGATAAATTACCGGTCCGAAGTGACCAGGCATTAACGCCCGACTCCATAGCAAGTAATCGGTCAACCAGTTGTTCTTTGCTCATCTCTAGGCTGAACATCAGAACCGGTAATTTGTCTTGAACAGCTACATTATGAGCAATATTAAGAGCCAGAGCGGTTTTACCTATTGAAGGTCGAGCAGCCAAGATGAAGAGATCGGATTTCTGCAAACCGGCTAGAACGTTATCAAGGTCCTTATAGCCAGTTGCCGTACCACGGATTTTACCTTTATCTTTATGTAACTCGTCTAATCGATCAAAACTTTCTCCAAGAATAGTTTCTAGACTAGTAACGTCTTGTTTTACGTGACGTTGGCTAACTTCAAACAGACGAGTCTCGGCTTCTTCAATCAAAGCTTGTAAGCCATGTGTTTCGTTGTAACCCATGGTGGTTATATCATTCGCAGCTTTAATTAGTCGTCGACGTAGTGATTTCTGAGCAACTATTTCAGCATACTGTTCTACGTGTGAAGCTGTCGGCACATAATTAGTCAGTTCAGTTAGATATGCTCCTCCGCCCACCAACTCTAAATTACCACTTGCTTTAAGATGATCTGCAAGTGTTAAGACGTCAATTTGATTATGTTTATCGTAAAGTTCGATAATCGCTTGATAGATCCGTTGGTGACGTTCGTCATAAAAATCATCAGCACTAACTTGATCAGCAATTTTAATAAGCGCATCAGTGTCGATTAAGATAGCGCCCAGAAGACTGGCTTCAGCATCGGTGTTTTGGGGTGGTGTTTTGGAAACACCATCAGGTTCCATAGTATTAGTCTACTATCTCGGCGCCGCCAAAAATATTGCTTATGGTTTCAAATGTGCCGGTTGGTTGTTCTTGTTCGTAAACTATAGACGGAGTAGCCAGGACACCGACTTCTGTTACGATAATAATTGGCTGACCGGTGACTTCTTTTATGGTATCAACTAACAGCTGTTGATTCTTACCTTCATCTAATCTTTTTTTGTGAAACTGAAAACCAAATTTTAGAGTCAAGGTGTCGTTTCCAAAAGCTGGTTCTGCCATTCTGACCAGCCCATAAAGAGTATTGTGTCGTTTTTTCAAGGCACCTAACACCTCTTCCCAATTATCCGCAGATAGAGCTCCGTTGTTTTCGGTGTTACTCATCTGACTAGGCTTAACCGGGTGCTTCAATGGCGCCTGTATTTTTTTAGGTTGAGAATTAACCGTGCTTGAACCGGAATCAGAAACCTTAGCGTCTCCAACTTGATCTAAAACAGTCTGGTACAAACTCAACTCTAGTTTAAGCTGTGGATCGATGGATGTGTCGACACTTAATAGGGCTTGCATAAGGTCAAAAACTTGATCCTTAGGAAGGGTGAGTTGTCCACTTGCAAGTTGTCCTCGAAATTCATTGAGCAGTTGATGGGCTACCTCTGGAGCTTGAGTTCCTGCTTGTTTGATTGAATCGATAACATCTGTTAGTTTGGCTTGATCTAGGGCCCTAAGAGCCATCAGCAACTCGTCAATTAGGCTTTGGGGTGCTTGTCCGATAGCACTTTGAACATTATCAAGAGTTATTTCCCTCGCCGAGTGTCTTAATTGATCAAGGAGACTAATGCTATCACGCATGGAACCTTCTCCATGACGAGCCAAGAGTTCCAGAGCGTCATCGCTTATAGTAATTTTTTCTTGTTTGGCAATTTTTTTTAAATGTTTAACTGTCTCTTCAACTGTAACGGGTTTAAAATTTAATCGCTGCGTTCGACTGATAATTGTTTCTGGCAGTTTGTGAGCTTCAGTCGTAGCCAATATAAAAATGACATGTTCAGGAGGCTCTTCCAAGGTTTTTAATAGTGCATTAAAAGCTTCTTTGGTAAGCATATGGACCTCATCAATAATATAAACCTTAAAACGAGCACTAGTTGGGGCAATATTTACCCTTTCGCGTAACTCCCTAATCTCGTCTATCCTTCGATTACTAGCTGCGTCAATTTCGATTATATCCAGTTGATTGATCTCGTCACCAGAGTAATCAAGCCCATTAGCAGCATGGGCTAAAATTCTAGCAACGCTGGTTTTACCTACGCCACGAGGTCCAGTTAAGAGATAGGCATGGCTTAAGGACCCACTCTTAAGAGCATTTGCGAGTACAGTTGTAACATGATCTTGTCCGACAACTTCAGACAAACTCTTAGAACGGTACTTCCGGTACAACGCTTTTCCCATACCTAAACAATTATACGCCGTTAATCTTCGGTGGTCTGTTGTATTTATTCTGTTACAATGCAGCTTCTAACGCAGCCCACTCGGACTGGCTATCGTCTTCTGGAACATTGACACTGACTTGGTCCCCGGGTTTGGCTTTAAAGTAAGTGACGCTAGCCAGTAGCACTCGGTACATCTTGCCATTCACATCGACAAAGTAATGACCGTTCTCTAGCTTAAGCATTCCTACGACCTGTTTTCTTGGAACAGGTCCAATCTGTTTGTATAGGAACGAACCGTCATCAGAAATAGTCAATTTCAGTATGTCACCCTGAACCAACTTTGATTTACTAGCGTAGTTAGCTGGCACAGGGTAATTTTTACCGTCTGAACCAACCATATTTTGGCCATCAAACACGCCCTCAATTATTTTACCAAGTGGTTCATCAGTAGTTAACGAGGATGGCAAAGGTTCTTCGCCGACTAAGCTAACCAGCAGCTCTTTAGCTGCGGCCATACTGGTTTCGGCTTCTTGTATAAGCGCTTTTAGTCGTTTAATTTGTTTTTCTGGAACCTCAGCCATTTTATTCTCACGTCATAAAGTGTTTATTTAGGTACACTTCTTGCCATACCGTACCACGATGCTTTAGTCAAGTCAAACAAATACCGGAAACTGTGGATAATTAAAAACTGCCTGAACCCTAAGAAGTTCAAGCAGTTAAAAGTCTCAGTTTAGACGTCTAGGCTAATTCTACAGTTGCGCCGGCTTCTTCCAAAACTTTCTTAGCGTTGTCAGCGTCTTCTTTTTTAGCCTTTTCAAGTATGGTCTTAGGAGCTCCATCAACTAGAGCTTTGGCTTCACCTAACCCAAGGTTGGTGATATCTTTAACAGCTTTGATAACGGCTACTTTTTGAGCGCCAGCATCTTTAAGCACGACGTCATACTCAGCTTTTTCTTCAGCTGCGGGTGCACCTTCGCCACCAGCGACTGGAGCAGCTGATACCATAGCAGCCGGAGCTGCGGCACTAACACCCCAGTATTCTTCTAGAAACTTAACAAATTTACTGATCTCTAGAGCTGACATTTTATCGAGCTCAGTAGTGATCTTCTCAAATTCTTTAGGAACAGAAATCTTTTCAGATTTCTTCTCTGTTACTTTTACTTCTTCATCTGCCATATCAATTCCTTTCAACTAATTTAAACTTTCGGCACGGGCGTTTAAGACATTTAATACGCCTCTAATGTTGCCGGCCATCACGTTTACAAATCCGCTAAGTGGTGCAGCCAAGGTGCCGACTAGCATACCTCGAAGCTGTTCTTTGCTCGGCAAGCTGGCTAGCGACTTAACATCATCTGCACCTAAAAACTGCCCATCTTGAGTAATAGCGCCAATAAATTCTAGTGTTGGCTGTGTTTTAGCAAAGTTTGCCAAGGCTTGTGCAGGAGCAACTTCATCCTCGCTATTAAAAGCGTAGAGTAACATGCCAGTTAAAGCGTTACTCCCTAAGTCTTTAGTGTTTGGATTCAACTTAAGAGCCTGTATCACTAGACGGTTCTTAATAACTTGAACCTTGGTCCCACCTTCTCTAGCTTCTCGCCTTAAACTTTGCATAGCTTTAACAGGAGTGCCTTTGTAAGCGGCTATTACTGTTAGCTTGGAATCAGCCAATAGGCCAGCTACGTAGGCTACTACTTGACTCTTCTTATCTTTGGTTAAAGCCATATATGTTTCCTTTTATGAGTTAGCGCATAGGCTCTCGACCGTATAGCTCATGCGATGTACCAAAAAACCTCTGTTACCAGAGGTTCTAAAAAGTGCTCACAAACAAAAGTTGTATCTGCACCTCGGCGACATTATCAAGGTTTCCCCGTCGCTGTCTTTGGTAACAAGATTATTTTAACAGACTGGAACATCAACGTCAACAGGGAGCGGGCATGAACTAAGCTTTTTTAGGTAGTGTATTGACAAAGGTTTCGTAGGTAAGCGGATGCACATCCTTAATGGCTTCGATTAGTTCATCAATTAAGGGATCTGCATCTAGACGTAAAGAGAGTTTTATAAGTTCTGACAAAGTTATAGTGAGCTGCCAGCGATTTTTGTGTCCCGTCAAAGTTACTAGTTGTGCCTCTTGCCAAAAACCTTTGGCTTGCAGGGAGCTAAAAAGCTCTAAGCTTAGATCAAAACAATTCTCAAACAACACTGCTGAGCCACTAGTCTCAACTTCCTCTGGTGTATTGTAGCCATAACGAGCTGTTAATAGCTGGTGAGATGGCATTTTGCCTAAGTCATAAGACCGGAAACGTAGATAAGTGGCGTAGTCACTAACAACGTCAAAACGATAGACTATGTCTTGAAGTATCGAATTTGTTAAAGGTTTAGAACTTAGTAAACTCAAGCTTTGTGAAAATAACTTAGCTTTCTTTTCATATACCCAATCACCAAGTTGTTTTATTAGTTGTGCCTGGGAGAGATTAGTTTCGCTGTAGAGTAGATCTGACAAACTATCTAACTCATTACGGGGTGTCCACGAAATTAAAGCAAGTGGTTGGGGTTGAAGATCACCACTGGTGGTCAGTTCCTTGTCGAGTAATTCTGTTAGATGATTTGAAGACTCTTTGATTAGTTCTGCATCGACTGTGGCTATAGGTAAAGTGGCACTGGCAGTTTTTACTAACTTATTAGCAGCTTCCTCAGATAATTTTTTACTTTGACCCTGAAGTTGACGTAGGAGTTGCTTATGCAGTTTTATAAGTTTATCCAGCCCTGTTTGATAATGTGTTTTTACGTCGCCTGTTAGCGCTTTTGGGATTTCATAATGAAGATCGATCGGTATAGTGCTTACTTTTGATTCTTGTTTTTTGGAACTCGGTTGCACTGGTAGGAGCGGTTCGATTAATTTGAAAATTTGAGAACCATACTCTGATTTAGATAGAGCTTTGCTGCTACGCCCAAAATCAAGTAAGGTGAAATCTTTAGGGAAAAGTTGGCAAAGATCAATGTAGGCTTCAGTCGCCGTCACGTTGTTGGTTGATTTTGTAACGATTGTTTTGTCAGGTCTAGGGAGTTTAAGAAGCTCAAAAGCAACGTTATCTAGCCAAACAAAAAATCCTCTTCTTTGCTCAGAATGTTCAAAAAAGGCACCTTGTTCAGCCATTACCCGGCCCACAAAGCCGCTAACTAAGACAACTGTACCTTGTTCTAGAGCACCGTTGATCTGTTCGATGCTATCAAACCAATCTAACCCAAAAAACAAGGTGTTGGCGTAGGGTCCAACGTCACCATAAGCACCTGACAAATACTGTTTGGCAAAATAACCTGAGCCTTTGTCAGTTTGAGGGAATTGCAGTTCTAAGACAGTGTAATTAAGATTTTTAAGTCGGCGAGCCAGACTAGATACAGAAGCACGAGCATTTACACCTTCTACAGCTATAAATGAGCCTGGTCTAAGCTCCATCTGTGTGTACCTCCATATTTAGACGTAAAAGGCCACACCCCATTTACTAACGTTTACTTTAAAGAGTCTTGGCCTGACTGGCAAGTACCTTGTAGTGTAGCAAAAGACTATTTGGATTGAGATGTTTGAATAAATCCATCTGTCGTTACGGTTGCGATGACAAAAGCCCTCGCCTATACAACTCTTCTAACTTTTTTGCCGGCGAGTTGTAACACTCTAGCTCCGTAACCATCAGAGTGATCCAGTTTATAGACAATTTCCTTAATCGGGCTGTCAGCTAGCATGCGAGAACAGGTTGGACAAGGAAGCAAATTAATAAAAATGGTAGTACCTTCTAGAGAAACACGATGTTTCTGGGCCTCGAGTAGTGCTTCAACTTCCGCGTGTACAGTGTCGTAATGGTTAAGATCGTGCGGTGGAGAAAAGTGTTTTTCCCTCTCAGCTCCATTAAGCAAAGCATAAGTCTGAAATGGAACTACTTTGTTAAAGGTTTTAAGAAGCACTTTGTAACCGTCACGGGTATGCTTAGCTAAGACTAAACCAGTCTGGCTGTTGTAATCAAATGAGTAGTGAGCAGTTTTCTCTGTTAAATCTAAGAGTTGTTTTTCGTTTAACAAAGAGGTTGTTTTAGGTTTCACATCCGCAATATCTATGGTCTTCTCGTAGGCCTTAGCTTCTTTTTCGTCAGTAAAGGCGGGAATAAGCTCATAAGGTAGTTTCCGGTTTATCAGTATGTAGTATGGTTTTGTAGTGTGAAAGGCGTGTTGCCATGATCCGTTGACCAGAATGACCTTTCTAAAACTAAGTTTCGTTAGCAAGTATTCTAGTTCCCTTTGAAAATAATGTACGACATATATCTTATATTTTGAGTCTGAGTTGTTTACCTTTTCAATAATTTTATTGATTGTATCTAGCTTTAACATTCTAAATTGAGGTTGATCTTCAAAACCAGACACAAATGGCTCTTTGGAAATACCTAAGAGTAAATTCCCCGCCGGCAAATAAGTTTTAATGATTTGTTTGAAGCGCTCCAGCGATATTTCCCTTGGTGCAACTAAAAATGTGACTTTTAAATCATTTATTGAACTTTTGCTAGAAAAAGCTAGGTCTGCCCAATCGAGAACCTGGCTATTTTTCATATTTTTCCTTGAAGCGTTTGCTAAGTTTCTGAGTTTTCTTATCAAAGTTTTTATAACGATTAACATTCTCTAAAGGGGTGTAGTTGAGTTTTCGATAATTCCACACCGAAAGGTCTGGTGCGTCAAAGGGAACACAGTGAAAGTGTAAATGCTCGACCGTGCTCTGAGCTTCGCTGCCGTCCTTTTGAACAATTTGCATACCTTTGATGCCGTGCGCTTGTCGTATGAGCTTCTTAGCTAAATACATGCACTTTCTCATGGTTTCCCATTCACTAGCAGTCAACTCTTTAACCGATCTAACGTGTCGTCTAGGGATAATCATTATATGACCGTCTATATAGGCATATAGTGCTACTGTCATAACTATGCCGTTTTCTTCGTAAAACTTATAAGTCTCATTCAGATCGCAAAACACACATTTGCCAACACTTTGCCAGATATCATGATATTTACCAGTGACACGGGCGTCACGGTAGCCTTCTTGCTTCTTTTTTTCGGCGGGCGTAAGCGTCATACTTATTCTTTGAGTGGATCCTTACGTAGCTCCATGAAGTCTTTGAAGATTTCTCCTAAATGACCACCAATAGCACGCTGAACTATTTTTGTAGTGGAAAGTGTGGTTGATTGGCGATCGACAACGACAACTTTCCCACCATATTTGGTGACCGTTTTATACTCTTTGGACTGTTTATAGTTATCGGTCCAGTCTTCTTTAACTGTCATGAAGACATCTGGTTGCAATAGACCAAGTGATGGCTGGCAGCTTGGCTCTGGCAAAAGCGTAACAAAATCAACGGGGCGCAGATAAGTTAGCATTTCAGCTCGAATTTTTTCATCCAAGATAGGCTTGTTGGGGCCTTTGACCTTTCGGATAGCCTCATTACTACTAACACCAACAACTAGAATGTCACCAAGTTTTTTACCTTCTTCCAAATAACGGCACTGTCCTACGTGGAGGAGGTCCCAGGAACCAGCTGTGAAAACAATTTTCTTGTCTTTTAACTTTAAGGCCTCACGCAAAGTCATTAGATCACTCTGTGAAATCAGTCGTTTTTTCCATAACGCAGCCATGGACATCTCCCTTTAGTTATATTTTAACATTCAATTTAGCTTAATTGAGCCAGTAATTTAGTCTACAGTAGTTAACACACCTCGCGCCAATAACTGGTCCCTAGTGCGACAATAATGTTCGTTTTGGTCTAAATATTCATAAGGGTTATGTTTAAGAAATTTATAAAAATCATAGGTCAGAAACATATCTAGTAAAGCTTCCAAGAGATCTATCTTTTCACTACCTTTTTTCATAATTACATTAGTGAAGTCACTTTTACCCCGTTTGTTATAGCCAGAACCTATGAAGTATTTGCGTATTTGATTCTCTGTTTTATATTTGCAGTCCACCAACAAAAAGGCCAAAGTCCTTGCTATATCGAACGCAGGATGCCCAATGGCTGCTTTTTCAAAATCAATAACTCCCGTCAACTCTACTTTTTTTATATCGGAGAATAAGATATTACTCCTAACCATATCCATGTGAAGTGATTGTCTCAAAGGTAAATTAGAAGTTAGCCTCAATAACAATAAATAGTTATCTAAGCGTCGAGGGCTTAACCTAACTTTAAGCTTAGAAGTTATAGCTTTATCTGTGTCGACGTTATCAAAATAACCCTTCATCCTATTTGTAATCTGTGTATATTCATCACTTGCAAGCGGAAGTTGTTTACTCAAGTAGCCGCTAGCCACGAAGTGCATATCGCTCATCAATCCACCAAGTTGTTTTATGTGTTCCATAGTGTAGGCTTCCCAAGATATGGTCTTGCCTGGTAAGTAGTTGTATAAACAAGCATATTTTTGGACTCGACCAGCTTTAATTAAAATAATTCGTTTATCAAGAGTTCTGCGACAAGTTACTCCCTGCTTAGCTAAAAAATCACTTAAGTCGTTCGTTCGCTGTATTCGGTTTATTATTCCAGTTTCGGCTCTGTAAAGATGAAGATTTACTATTTGACTATTGCTAAGTAGGATCTTATAACTTAAATTTCTGTAACCTTTTTGGACTGGGTACTGGCGAACGACCTTCTTGCCAAAATGCTCAATTATTTGATTAATCTGTGATTTATCCATAACGTTAGCTGTACATTATAATGTGACCTATGGCACATCCAGAATACCAATATCTGAAACTAATGGCCGATATTCTAAAAGACGGCAAAAGCAAGCCAACAAGAGGTGTCCACGGCATTAAGTGTTTGTTTGGTTATCAAGTAAGATTTGATCTAAGGCAGGGTTTCCCCTTATTAACCACAAAAAAAATGCCGTTCAAGCTTCTTTTACATGAACTTTTATGGTTTGTTTCGGGCAGTAGCAATATTAAATACTTGCAAGACCACGATATTCACTATTGGGATGAGTTTGCAGATAAAGATTTGAATTTAGGTCCAGTTTACGGCGTACAATGGCGACACTGGCGCGGACCCGATGGTAAAAAAGTTGATCAGCTAAAATGGGCTATCGACCAAATCAAAACAAATCCCAACTCCAAGGCTATATTAGTCAGTGCCTGGAACCCTGCGGAACTTAAAGAGATGCGACTACCGCCATGCCACACTATGTTTCAGTTTGATGTCACTAAAGGTAAATTACGACTTGAGCTTTATCAACGTTCTTGGGATGTTTTCCTTGGTGCCCCTTTTAATATAGCCCAATATAGTCTGCTACTTATGATGGTTGCCCATCTAACAGGACTTGAGGCGCGAGAGTTAATAATTTCAGCTGGTAATGCTCATTTATATAATAATCATACTGAGCTTGCCAAGGAGCAGGTAAGGCGCAAGCCGTTACCTTTCCCGAATCTTAAAATAGTAGGCAAGGTAGATAATATTGATGAATTCAAAGAGGAGAACTTTATACTAGAAAACTACCAATCACATCCCAGGATTAAAGCCGATTTAGTGATCCTTTAGTAGTTTTTGGTATACCGAAAAGTGTTCTTTGCACATACGTTCCAGAGTAAAGCGTTTTTCGAACTCTCGGCGACAGGTATGTCTTTTGATCTGCGGAATTTTGGCGATAGCTTCGGCTAATCTGGCTACTGTAGCCGACTCATTTTTGGCTTTTTTGACCACAAATCCGGTTTCTTTGTCGCTAACAATTTCTGGTATAGCACCGGAATCCAGGCCAATTACTGGCGTAGCTAAAGCCAAGGCTTCAATGGAAACCATACCAAACGGTTCGTTGAAAAGAGAAGGCACTAACAAGGCCTGGGCATTGGCTATAAATTTCTTCTTACTTTCCAGGTCACTTAGAAAACCTTCGTAAATTATAGTATTCCCATCAATAAACGGTTCTACGGAGCTTTTCCAATAACTGTCTTTCTTATGTCCGCTGTAGTGTTTACCAGCAATTCTTAAGCTAAATTTCTTAGCTGGATTTAAGGAGTTATAGTACAACACTGCTTTTATAGCCAAATGAACACCTTTCGGTTCAATTACCCTGCCGATATAAGCTATGTATTGTCCTTTGGGTTCATAGTTAGGAAGCCATTTCTGCTCATCTAAGCCGTGGTATATATTAGCCAGCCAATTGGTTTTTTCTGGCATCCCGTTTCGCTGGGACATAGAAAGGGACAACCAATTTAGATCTGCGTACTTAGGAAATATATTTTTGTAATTTACTAGGAAATTAAATGGATCATGGTGGGTAAACATAGTTGGTTGAGTGCATAGTTTAGCAAACGATAAGGCTATGTCTTCTTCATTAGTGTAGACATGAACTAGGTCCAGCTCGCCATGATTTGCCATAGCATATGCCTTAGAGATTACTTCAGCCTGAACTTGCCTTGCTAAAGTTATAAAAGTGAATGGATGTTTCTTAAGTAGTTCTAGATATGAGTCGTTCCTTATTTTCAATTCCTTTTCAAAGTAAGTCAGATCAGCTGTAATATTAGGTACTTTTACGTCCACCCGGCCTGGTGTGAATAAGGTGACGTTGACACCTAGGTCACTTAAGCCTTCGCTCAAACTAATTGCTAAGTGGGCTGGAGAAAATATAACATTAGGTAGAATCTGGTGGTGCATGAAAATATGAGGTACAACCAGACCTACCCTCATCGCCGAGGACCGATTATTTATCTTCGTCTTCTTTATCAAGAAAACTCAGATCAAGTTCCTCAGTTTTCGTATCATCGTTATCGTAGTAACCGTCGGCATCATTGTCTGTCATAAAGCTTATCCTGCTTAGTTTTCAAAGTAACAAAGATATTATGTATTTTAGCTTTTGGTTTGTAAAGTCACGATTATTATAAGGCCGCCGTGTGGTATTTGGGCTGCAGTTGTCCTGTCTTCATGTCTTCATAAAATTTAGGAACAAATTTGCGTATGTCATCTAAAGTTCCGTTGCTCATAATCGTACAATCCACCTGGATATTCTGGCGCTCTCTTTCTGTAGGATCTAATAAATCACTCTGCAAATGCCCTGGCCGGTAGACTTTTACAATTAATGCACCGTTACTTCTTAATATAGTAGCGTCAGTTGGATAGCGCACCCCGCCAACAATACAAAGTTTAATACCCTGTTGAGAAGCCTGTTTTAAGCGTCTGATGATTTCGTTATACCAAATACCGTTATCTATTTTTTGAACTAAGTACCCGCCGAGCCATTGCAAGAAGGGTCGATAACTTTCTTTATTTTCTCGGGCAATTTGCTGGGTCAGCAGTTCAGGTTTTCGATGTAGATTCTCAACATGCAAAATCAGCTTTTGATACTCAATGGGGTGCTCTTCCATGGAATTTTGATCAAGTTTTATCTGGTCAAAACTGCAGCGAGTATGGATAACCTGCAGTAAGATTGCTGGCAAGGCTTTTAACCAATTATTAAGTTGGTCAACGTTATACGGATCCGGTAGATCGGTAAGCACAGACTGCATAGCGTTAGCTACTTCTGAAACGATCAAGCTAGACTCAAGGCGAAGCGATGAAGGCTCCAACTCTTGCAAGGCCTCTGCGAAAGTCGATTTACCGTGTCCAATCGGCCCAGTCAGACCTATAACACGCACTAAACAAAATCCTTAAACATAAGCTTAATTGTACCATCGGTGTTTTAGTCTTAGAAACTATCGTTACCCAAACGAATACTTGGGCCCATGGTGGTAGTTATGAACGCTGACAATACGTAGTTGCCTTTTACGGAAGCTGGTTTGTGGCTCTTTAGGCTCTCTATAACTGCTTTTGTGTTCTCCAAAAGCTTGGCCTTGCCAAAGCTCACTTTGCCTACAGCTAGATGAACTATGCCCGCGCTATCAACTCGATATTCTATACGACCGGCTTTTGCTTCAGTCACGGCTTTCACTACATCCATTGTAACTGAGCCACTTTTAGGATTGGGCATTAGACCTTTTGGTCCTAAGACACGTGCGTATTTACCGAGCTTTGGCATATAGCTTGGGCTGGCAATCAAAATATCGAAATCAAGCTTACCTTTATCTAATTGCTGTAAGAACTCGTCACTGGCTGCTATGTCAGCACCGGCTTTCTTGGCTGCAGCAATCTGGTCTGCTTCGGCAATAACCGCAACACGAATTGTTTTGCCACTTCCGGCGGGCAACACAACCATACCGCGTACATTTTGATCAGCTATCTTAGGATCAACCCCTAAACGTACGTGAAGTTCTACGCTAGCATCGAACTTGGTGGGACTAGTTTTTATAGCTAAGTCGACAGCGTCGTCAAGTGAGTAATTTTTTGTTCTATCAATCTGCTCAGCTAATTGTTTGTAATGTTTACCTCGTCTTTCAAGTTTAGTTCGAGGTGGCTTTGTATTTAGCTTAGGTTTAACAGACTCACTGGCGGATTTAACTTCGCTTTTCTTGGCTTCTTTAGACTTTTTTACCTCTTCTTCGGCAACGGCCTTAGCACTTCGCTTACCGGCTTTTGCAACAGCAGGCTTTTTTCCTACTGCTTTGTCTTGCTTATCTGTCCTAGTCGCAGTTTTATCAACTTCTTGATTATTCCCATCGTCTGCTTCCTTTGCCTTACTAGATTTTTTAGTTACTACCATGTTTTCTCCTTTGTGGTCCAAACGGCTTCTTAAAGCCTCCCACTAATTTAGTTCTTAAAGCCCTAAACCTCCGAGGTGGTCGAGCATAGCTTGTCCTTGTTGGCGCATGTTTGGATCCTCACTGTCTAATGCCCTTAATGCTGACTCTGAGGCAAAAGTTGTAATCTCTGTCACCCTACTTGGGTCCCCTTCTTCAGATAGATCATATAGTTGTTGCCAGGCACTACCTAAAGCAGTCGAGACAGGATCTTTATCAGGTCTATCGATAGTATTTAAGAACTCAGATCGATCCATAGCTCGCCCGCCGGAACTCATGTTTCCACCTCGACACCCATACTACGGGCTGTACCGGCCACCATTTTTTTGACAGCTTCAACATCTGAGGTATTCATGTCAACAGCTTTGGTTTCAGCTATTTCAGTGAGTTGACTTTGATTTAATTTTTTAGCCAATTTTTCACTGTTTGGTTTACCAGAACCTTTATCAACTCCGAGAGCTTTTCTAATAAGATCATCAGTTGGGGTACCAACAACTCGAAAATCCATTGTACGATCTTCATAAATACCAATGTGTACGGTTAACTCCTGTCCCATGCGGTCTTTGGTCGCTTCATTAAAAGGATTAATAAAATCCATCATATTAACACCGTATTGGCCCAGAGTACTACCAACCGGAGGCGCAGCATTGGCTTGGCCGCCTCGTAGTTTCATCTTCAAATTAGCTGTAACTTTTTTTGCCATAAAAATAACTCCTTACTTGGAGCGCGTAACTAATTAACTATACTACTTATCACCTCTGTTGTCTAGACTCTTTTTACTTGTAGGCTGTCTAGCTCAACAGGAGTTTCACGGCCGAACATATTAACCAGTACTTTGAGTTTACCTTTTGTGGCGTCAACCTCATTGATCGAGCCATCAAAACCTTTGAAAGGACCATCAGTAATATTAACCACTTCGCCAATCTTGTAATCGATCTTATGTTTTGGTTCAGCCCGACCCATACGCTTCATGATCTTGTCAATCTCATCAGTACTAATTGGAGTTGGCTCTGTTCCAGAACCCACAAAACCAGTTACAGATGGGGTGTTACGCACGATGTACCAAGCATCTTCACTCATCTTCATCTGTACGAGTACATAGCCTTGAAATATTCGTTTCTCGACAACCTTACGTTTACCGTTCTTTACTTCAATCATTTTTTCTTTAGGTACCAGAACCTGAATAATTTTGTCTTTCATGTCAAGACTCTCAGCACGTTGTCTGATGCTCTCGGCAACCTTTTCTTCATAACCGCTATAGGTATGAATGGCGTACCACTGTTTGCTGGCGTCGTATCGTTTACTCATGTTTAATCTCCTACTTGATAATCAATCGTCTGAATAATTTATCTAAACCATAGTCACTGAGCGAGATTAGTAGCCCTAGAAATATGGCGAAAAAGAAAACAGCTATCGTCAGTTGTGTGGTCTGCTTACGGTTAGGCCACTGAACTTTCTTAAGTTCTTGCCAACTCTTACGGAAGTAACTGGGAATAAAGTGGTGTTTTTTATTAAAAAACCGCCCATATTTATTGTCCGGTAACGGCAAGTAATATTCTTTGCGCCCAGTTTTGGCTAAAGATTTAAGCGGACGCTTGGCTACAGAGCTAGCTTTACTTAGTTTTTTAGACTTTTCAGGTGTTTTACTAGTCTCCGCTCGCTCACGTACGGTCTGTGACTTCTTTAGTTGGCGTTTAGGTTTCTGGCTTTTAACCACGTTAGAAACTGCTCCTAAATTTAAAAACCTACCACTAGGCAGGTTCGTCAGCTGTCAATATAGCATAAGGTGTTGGCTAAGTAAAGAACTAGAACGTAAGGTATTATGTAGTGAATTATGCTTATATTCTGGGTTATTGTTTATATTTTTGAGCTATTGACCTACTCAGCTGGTCTTTGGAGACTTCGACATACCCTAATTATACCGTTGCTTATCTTAGTTGTTGTTAGTAGCAGCTGGTTACTTTTCGATTTAGTACCTCTCTTAGTGCCTTTTGTAGCCTTCTTGACTTTATTTAGAGTATTTAACCTTGCCCGAATTGTAAAAGGTCGTATGCATCCTTACTATTTAAGACGAGTTTGTCAAAGAACATCTCAATTCATTTTTGGCTATCATCTAGTGGTAGCTTGGCTATTTCTCTTAGCTAACAGGTTAACTATGAATAGTTTAGTTGATGTGCTTAGTGTTCTTCAGTTGTTAATAACCTTAAGTCTTTTGACAATAACACTTAAAAACGTTGGTCGATTAAAGTTTCGTTTAAAAAGCAAGAATGCGGCTATTAGTGATTTACCAACGGTTAGTGTTGCAATACCAGCTCGAAATGAAACAGCTGAGCTAGAAGCCTGTTTAAAAACTGTTTTGGCATCTGATTATCCAAAACTAGAAATAATTGTTTTAGATGATTGCTCGCAGGATCAAACGGCAGAAATTATCAAAAAATTTGCTCACGACGGAGTGAGATTTGTGCAAGGTGATGAACCTAAAGAAAGATGGCTAGCCAAAAATCAAGCTTACCAAAAGTTATACAGCGAATCGACAGGGGATTTTGTGTTATTTCTTGGGGTAGATGTCCGTATCGGTCCGCAGGCTATAAGTAACTTGATAAAGCTAGCACAGGTTCGCAAAAAGAAAATGATAAGTGTTTTGCCGCAAAGAAGAAATGGCACAGCATTAACAGCCTTAGTCCAACCCATGCGTTATTGGTGGGAGTTGGCTTTACCTAGGAGAGCCTTCGAACGTCCTCCAGTGCTTAGTAGTTGTTGGCTAATAAAACGCTCTAGTCTCATGGATATGGGCGGATTCTCTGGTCTTAGTCACTCGGTTTTACCGGAGGGTTATCTTGCTAGAGGGCTGATAAAGACCGACGGCTATAGTTTTATTAGGTCAAGCAGCGAGCTTGAAGTATTGACTCAGAAGTCATTTGCCGAACAGAGAGCTACAGAAATTAGAACATTGTATCCAAAGATCCGTAGACGACCAGAAAATGCACTAGCACTAACAGTCTTTAACATTTTTTTCTTACTTGGTCCCTTCTGGTTTTTTATTGTTGGAGTGATAGCCAAAAATAAATCGACTGTTCAAATAACAGCTATGTCAGTCCTGCTTTTAATTTTGACTCACCTGATAATTATGAGAGTAAGCGATCAGGACAACATGCTTTTTGGACTATTTAACTATCCACTCGCGGTTATTATTGAAACAACTCTAGGGTACGTTTCTATGATTCAATATGAATTCTTCACCGTAGAGTGGAAAGAACGCAACATCTGTATTCCGGTGATGCATGTTGTACCTCGGTTACCTGACACGAGTCCAGAGAGTTAGCCACCTACTGAAGGTTCGGAATAACAACACTAAAAGTTGAACCTTTGTTTAGCTCGCTTGTTAAGCTGATCTCAGCGTGAATAAGCCTGGCAAGTTTCATAGTGACATAAAGGCCTAACCCAGTGCCTGAGGTTTTTGCTGTACGGTAGTCCTCGCTCCGGAAAAATTTGTCAAAGACTTTTTCTTGGTCTGCTTTACTTATACCTATTCCCGTATCAATGACCTGGAACTCAAGACCATTATTTCTTTGGGTAGCACGCAGAATGACTGATCCCGTCTCGGTGTATTTTAAAGCATTGGTTATAAAATTCTGAAGAATTTCTCTGACATAAAGTTTTGAGGATTGTAAAAGTTCTAAATTGGGGTCAAGGTCAATTTTGAGATCAAGATTTTTTTTCTGGGCTTCTGGTAAGTAATCGCTTAGTAATTCCTGGCATAGATCATGGGCATTTATGGATTCAATGTCTACAGTTAATCTACCTCTTTCAGCTCGAGATAAGGTAGCTAGATCATTAATTAGCCCTGATAAAAAATTAATTTGGCTATGGGCTTGCTCCAAGGCTGCCTTAATATCTAGTGAATTAAGACCAGCCTTCTCAAATATCATTTGGGCATTACTAATGTTGCCTTCGGCTATTGCAATCGGAGTTCTTAGTTCGTGACTGACTACACTAATAAATTCATCACGTTCTTCCTCGAGTGATTTCTCTCTAGTAATGTCTCTGAGTAATATAACGAAGCCCTTTTGGCCAGCTTTGCCAAAGCCAAGCCTAACTGGTGCAATGCTAATGTACAGGTTGACGATGCTGCCATCACCGTAAACCAGTCTCCAATCTCGATTAACAAATTGTGTTTTGGTAGACATTACCACTTCTTCAATGTCTATTTGTTGGTTATTTTTATCAGTTATCTTGAAAACTTCGTGAATATACTTGTCAGTTAGGCTATTGTTGACATCCAAAATATTGAGTGCTGCACCGTTAGACGTGACTATCTTGCCACGCTCATCGGTTGCCAGAACGCCATCAGCCATGCTGTTAATAAGGCTAGTTAGGCGTTCTCTCTCCAGTTGTGCCCCTCCCGCAAAAGAACTTCTTACTACGCCAGCTGCTTTTTTAGCAGAAGTTATTAGGCCAGGTGAATCTATGTCAGATGGTTGTTCAGGCTCAGGCATAAGCTTAATTATGCCACAACTGTTTAAGTTATTCTTGACTCATATAAAAGTTAGCAGGTCAGGTCTATGAGCTCTAATAGCTTTTCGTTTGGCTGGCAAATCGGGAACCACCCTAGCAAGCTCTTCCCAAAAAGGTTTTCCGTGGGCTAGAACTTTGGTATGTACTAATTCATGTAGCAGTACGTAATCTATTAGCTCCCACGGCAATTGCATTAAGTAACAATTCAGCGTTATATCCCTTGCACTTGTGCAGCTACCCCAGCGACTTCGCAATTGTTTTACGTTCACGGAATGAAAAGTGAAGTTGTGTCTTTGAGCGTGTGCTTTTAATCTATCTGGTAATAAACTCTTAGCCTCTTGTTTTAAAGCTCTAACAGCCGCTGGTATTATCAAGTTTTGAACTTCTGTTTGCTCGATAACCGTGCTTATTGGCAAGCTAACTACAATTTTATCGGCCGTAACTCTAACTAAGGGTAAGTCATTTTTAGATTTTTTGACGACAAGTCTGTGGAACTTGCCAATTCTGTCTGACACTTTGAAGTTAGTACGAGGACGGGTCACTAATTGCCGTTTTAGCCATTCTGTTTTACTGAGTACAAAGGCTTGTCCAACTCTATATGGTGTCCAGGTTGGCATAGTTAATTTAACTTGTCCTTGATGTCCTACCGTTAGCCTTAAGCTGCGACTCAAGCGATTTTTTTGAAGGACAACCGTTCCAATTGTCGGAAGTTCTATAATTTTTTGTGGCATCAGCGTATTAGGATGTTGCGTCGTGAAGGGTCTACCCGGCCGCCATTGGGATTGGGAACGAGATTTACCAGTTCAGGTTTGGCAAGGCCAGCGGTGGTTTGGTCGGATTGTAGTAATCCACTAGCATACAACTTTTTTATGACTGCGCTTCGCTGTGTTTGATAGGTGTGTTTACCGCTGACAACTACGTATTCCTCGGTAGGTGTAGGGTTTTGCATTTGTCCAACTAGTGCTTCGAAGCTGGTTCTATCAAGTATCATGGCATATTTATCGTCAACTCGTCTTTTATCACGGTTAACTACTCTAGAGAAAGCTGTTTCGGTGTCTAATTGAAGCCAGATAAACTGCACCTGAGCCTTGGAACGCCTAGCTAACTCTCTTAAGCTGCGCCTTAGAGCCACTCTCATGGCATTCATATCACAAACTACGCTTATCCCAGCGTTGAGAAACTCTTCAATCATATAGATGGTCAGATTACTGACAACCTTGTCTTCGGATCGATCAAATTTAGGGGTCTCAAATACTTCACTTCTTATGCGATCAGACTGAATGTGAGCTGCTCTAACCTCTTCACTGAGCTGTCTAGACAAATAGGTCTTACCGGCGCCTGGAAAACCGTAAAGTAAAAATAAAGTTGGTTGTGACAGTTCAAGTTTAGCCATTGACTAATATCGTATAACAATTTGTTCTTCGGTGCAAAACTGTAAATTGGCAGGGGAGACAGGGATCGAACCTGCGACCTTCGGTTTTGGAGACCGACGCTCTACCGGCTGAGCTACTCCCCTTTGTAGCGCTTATGATACCCGAGAAAGCTCAGTTTGTCATCTGGTAGACTTTAAATATCTAAAAAACTTGTAAAAAGGTTGTGCTAACGAGGTAGCGTCATCTATAATGTTGCTTAAATAAACGTAGACTAAAACAGAGGACAATGAAAGTACTAATGTTGGGGTGGGAACTGCCCCCCCATAACAGCGGTGGACTTGGTGTGGCCTGTTACCAACTCTGTAAAGCTATCTCAAAAAAAGCCATCGATATAGAGTTTGTATTACCTTATCAGTCTGGTAATGAAGTTGATTTTATGCGAGTTAAAGCAGCCAGTACTAAAGACCCTGTGAGTTTATTAAACGCCGTTAGTGTTTATAAAACTAAAACTACAAACACTTCTAATAATGTTTGGAATTCCGATGCCTTAGAGTATCAAAAAGTTTACGAACAAGAGGTTGAGAAGATCGCATTATTGGGAGAGTTCGACATTATCCATGCTCATGACTGGTTAACGTTCAGAGCTGGCTTGAAAGCAAAGCAAGTATCCAACCGACCACTTATATTACATGTCCATTCAATCGAGTCTGACAGAGCTGGTGGACACACAGGAAACCTGATGGTTCGAGAGATCGAAGGACTGGCCTTCTTGCTTGCTGACCGCATCATTGCTGTTAGTGAACGCACTAAGAAAGCGATAGTCCACGAATATCGAATACCTGCCGACAAGATAGATGTAGTTCATAACAGCTTAGACCCTGAAGCCATGGAGCCACTGGATACCCAGAGTGCTTTTCGGTACATTGCCAGTCTAAAAGCACATGGCTACAAAGTAGTGGTGAACGTTGGTCGACTAACTATTCAAAAAGGACTACCCAACCTCTTACAAGCTGCTCAAAAAGTCTTGCAAAAAATGCCTAGTACTGTCTTCTTGATCGTCGGCAGCGGCGAACAATACCACGAGTTAATTGAGCTAGCTGCTCAGCTTGGAATTAGTCAAAACGTTATATATACCGGGTTCCTAAGGGGTAAACAGCTCCGAGATGCCTTTGCTATTGGCGATATATTTGTAATGCCGTCAATTTCAGAGCCCTTTGGGCTAACACCACTGGAAGCTGCCGCTTACAATACCCCTTCACTTATATCTAAACAATCAGGAGTCAGTGAAGTGCTGCGTAATTGTCTAAAGGTTGATTACTGGGATATCGATGAGATGGCTAATCAGATTACGGCAGTAGTACAGAATGAAGGACTACTTGATACTTTGAAATTAAACTTGAATCAAGAGTATGACGCTATGAATTGGCAAAAAGCGGCGGATGCCATAGAGGCTATTTATGCTAGGCATGCTGGAGCAACTGTATGAGCCAAAAATCCATAATCTTATATTTACATGTACACCAGCCGTTCAGACTTAGGCATTACACCACTTTTGACGCGGGACAATTTCACAATTATTTCGATTCATCTGCAGATGCCCCAAGTAACAATGAAAGTTTAATTCATAAAGTTGCTGAGAAGTCGTACCTGCCAGCCAACCAAAAATTATTGGAGCTGCTGGATAAACACCCTGAGTTTAAATTGAATTTGTCTATTAGCGGCACAGCTTTAGAACAATTTGAACAATGGTCTCCAGCTACGTTAAAGTCGTTCCAAGCATTAACAAAGACTGGGCGTACTGAAATACTTGGTGAAACCTATCATCACACTCTAGCTTTTTTTCATTCACAATCGGAATTCGAAACTCAGGTTGAACTTCATAGACAGAAAATAAAAAGCCTGTTTAATCAGACACCTACAGCTTTTAGGAATACGGAGCTGGCTTACAACAACGATCTTGGTGTCTGGGCCGATAAATCTGGTTATAAAGCAATTCTGGCCGAAGGCTGGGACCCTATTCTTGGTTGGCGTAGTCCGAATTTTGTTTACCGGCCGCCTTATACCGAAAAAGTGAAGATACTTCTAAGAAACTACCATTTAAGTGACGACATTACGTTTCGCTTCGGAGATAGGACCTGGGCTGGCTGGCCACTAACGGCCGACAAGTTTGCCCATTGGTTAAGTGAGTCGGGTGATGCCACTAACTTTGGGCTCTTCATGGACTATGAAACCTTTGGGGAACACCAATGGAGCGATAGTGGGATCTTTGATTTTCTGGAACATCTACCTGAAGAATGGTTAAAGACTAACGATCATAGATTCTTGAACGTTTCAGAAGCCACAGAGCAAATTGAGACCAAGGATATTTTAGATATGCCCGAAACAATAACCTGGGCTGATACTGAACGTGATCTATCAGCTTGGACAGGCAACCCTATGCAACAACAAGCCATTCAAGCTATTTACCAACTCCAAAACGCTGTAATAAATAGCGGAGACCAACAGATACTTAACGATTGGCGCAAACTACAAACATCGGATCATTTTTATTATATGTGTACTAAGTGGTTTAATGACGGCGACATACACGCCTACTTCAGCCCTTACGACACACCTTATGAAGCCTTTATGAACTATATGAATGCGTGGCACGACTTGAGGTTCCGTTTGATGGAATTAGGCCAGGTATTGTAGCGAATGGAAAAAATGGTGGGCAATCATGGCTAGACCGGTAATGCTTGGTAACGGCAGTTTGACTGTCGGCTTAAACGAACATGGTTTGGTACATGATTTTTATTATCCTTATGTTGGGTTAGACAATCTAACTACGGCTCGCAGTATGCACCATAAAATTGGTATCTGGGTAGATGGTGTCTTTTCTTGGGTCGACGATGGAACATGGGTAATTCAAATAAATTCAGAATCTGAAGCTTTGATAAGCTCGATCAAGATGACACATGTGAAGTTGCAAGTAACATTACACTTTTCTGACTTTGTGGACTCAGAGGTTAACGCTTTTTGTCGTCAAGTTTTAGTCACAAACGAAGCCGGCTCAAAGCGTTTAATACGACTATTTATGCATCAGGTTTTTGAGATATCAAGAGCTGGCCGGGCCGATACTGCTCTTTTTGTACCCGATGAAAGCTATATCCTCGACTACAAAGGCCGTTGTAGTCTATTAATTTATGGACAAGACAAAAATGGTCAGGTATATGATCAGTTTGCTATTGGTAATTATGGAAGTGTTGATAAAGAAGGTACTTACCGCGACGCCGAAGACGGTGAATTATCCGGTAGCCCTGTGGAACATGGAGGAGTCGATTCAGTAATCCGTTTTAGTCATGAGATTGAACCCAGACAGTCTGCAGAGGTCGATTACTGGATAGTGGCTGCCGAATCGCAGTATACGGCTGAGAATATTCACCTGGAACTAAAAAAATACGGGCTACTCAGGAGACTAGAAGATAACCGCGCTTACTGGAAAAAATGGCTATCGACCGCAGCTAATACTCTGCACAATATTGATAAGCAGTACTTGGATATAACTAGGAAGTCCTTAATGACAATAAAGGCTCATGTTGATAAACGTGGTGGGATTATTGCTAGCTGTGATTCATCAATCTATAACTACGGCAAAGATTATTATAGCTATGTTTGGCCTCGTGATGGAGCTTACGTCATATGGCCGTTAATTAGACTTGGTTTCAAGGAAGAACCTGAGAAATTTTTCGAGTTTTGCCGTGATATTTTAAATCCTGATGGTTACTTAATGCACAAATACCAGCCAGACAGGTCCATAGGAAGCACCTGGCACCCTCTTTTACACGGACAACGTCGTGAGCTGGCAATTCAAGAAGATGAGACAGCCGTGGTTATATATATGCTTGGTGAATATTATCAAAAATCTGGTGACGAAGATTTTGTCAGAAATTTGTATGGCACATTCATTCAACCATGTGCTAATTTTATGGCTAAGTTTATTGATCCCGAGACCAGTTTACCTCACCCCAGTTACGATCTTTGGGAAGAAAAGTTTTTAACTTCCACCTATACGACTTCGGTCGTTTATCAGGCGTTGCTAGTAGCCACCGAGTTTGCTAAAGCTTTTGAATACCCAGATGATGCTGTTGCCTGGGAGAAGGCTGCTGAGACTATTTTATCAGCCGCTAGTAAACTCTTCGAGCCAACTCGCGGGATATATCGGAAGGGACTTTTACTCAAGGCTGACGGAACACTTGAATATGATGATACCCTTGATGTCTCGTCACTTTACGGAGTGATGACTTTTGGGTTCTATACTAACGAGTCAGTTGGTAATTTGGACAAAACAGTGCGCGAAATTGAAAAGCTTATGCTCGATCACTCACCATCGGGAGGTACTCCGCGCTATGAGTATGATCACTATTTTGCATCAACTCCTCCCTTCCTAGGTAACCCTTGGTTTGTAACTACTCTTTGGATGGCTCAGTACTATATAAGAACCAAGCAAGCCGATAAAGCCCGCAAATACGTAGATTGGGTTGTCGGACACGCTTTGCCAAGCGGCGTATTGTCAGAGCAAGTCAATCCTACTGATGGCAAGCCAGTCTCAGTAACACCCTTGGTATGGAGTCACGCCGAGCTTATAAATACGGTACTAGATTTGAATGTTGTTACTACTAGCCAACAATAATTTATTTTTTGGGTTTAACTTCGTTGCGACCCAGAGATTTCTTGGTTTCAACGTATAGAACATGTTTTCTTAGTACTGGGTCATATTTTCTTATCTGGAGCTTATCAGGGGTGTTTTGAATACTCTTAGTAGTGTAATAGTGACGACCACCACTACCTTCACTAACCAGTCCAATTATCTTGCGTTTGTCGCCTTTTTTAGCCATATCGAATAAAATTTTAACAGATTGCTAACAGATAAGCAATATCTATTGGAGCCGACGGAGGGATTTGAACCCACGACCCGCTGTTTACAAAACAGCCGCTCTGGCCACTGAGCTACGTCGGCAACAGAACGAAAGCATTTTATCAGATTGTTAAGCAGCTTTGAAATCTATCACTTTACCTTTTTTAGTGTAATATTCGCATTCTGCGAATAAAACAAGTTGCCCCAGCGTCTGTTCTGGTTTAGTCTTGGGGACCTGTTCAGTCGGGTGACATAGTGGCTTTGATACGCCAACGAGCTTAACACTAACACTCGGTGCAAGAACCTTTAGTTTTGCTTGTTGGTCTGCTTCCAGAGGATCAAGTGGTTTAGCCCATATGTCAAAATCGAGTAAGTTTGGGACTTTGACACCGGGGTTCTCACCAAGATAGAGGTCTACTTTGAGTCGTGCATAATCTTCGTCGTAGGCGTAAGTGATAAATTCGGCTTCTTGGCCCACAAAAACACAGTACCACTCACCTTGCTCAGGAGTTTGAAACATCTGACTCAATTATAATTATCGAGTCTGATTGTAGCAAACAAAACATAAACAAATTTGGGATACCTTGGTGCAGGGAGAGGGATTCGAACCCCCGAAGGCATAAGCCAGCTGATTTACAGTCAGCCGTGTTTG
>CAZWRJ010000008.1:0-34324 GCA_964636215.1 uncultured Candidatus Saccharibacteria bacterium
CACAGAAAGCCACTAAGACCTATACAGACGCTCAAGTAGCTTCTAACATTGCCGCCCATGACGCTGACGCTAACGCTCACCCAGAGGCGTTTGATGCCTATAATTTGATGAGTTTGCAGGCGTCACCTGATTTCCTTAATGCTTACTCTGTCACCTGGGACGATTTCCCTAATACTGGCGGTACTACTGGCCTGGTCGGTTCGCTTGGTTGGGCTGTAGGTACAACTGACACTGGTGTGGTAAATTCCGCTGTTACTGCTACTGCCAGCGGAGCTAACAGTAGGCCCAGTGTCGTACAACTCAATACGGGCACTGGCGCGTCTGGCGGTGCTGTAATTCAGCTTGGCAAAAACCAGTTATACGGGCACACTGAATTCATTTGGGAAACGTTAATATATATGTCTTCGATCAATAATGGCGTAAATGACGCAAGTTGGAATATAGGACTGCATACCAATGTTACTGTTACTATTGCTACACCAGTTCATGGGTTTTACTTCCTGTATTCCAGTGCTGATACAACGATACACTGTGTGACCACTTCTGACAGTACGCCTGACAACCAGGATTCAAACGTCGTACTAGCCGAGGACACCTGGTATAGATTGAGAATAGTTAGTGATAGTGGCGGAAATGCCTACTTCTACATAAACGACATGGATACGCCTGTTACCTCCCATACTACAGGTAGCACCATTCCGGACGAAGACACAGCCGATACTTACGGACGCTGTTTTAATATTTGGAAAACAGCCGGTTCTGGTACTAGTAGATCACTATTTATAGATTATGAATATTTCCGTGTGTCACGAGATTTAGCTTCATGAACGTCCTTGTAGTTATGGCCGACGATATGCGTTGGGATCTACTCAGGTATATGCCATTTGTCAGTGGCAATTTGCGCAAGAACGGTATTTATTTTCCAAACAGCAGACACTCTGTTCCCATATGCCAAGCCGCACGGATTGGGCTATTAACGGGCCAAAACGCCAACGGGGCGCTTAACGGCGCCTACCAAAACTCTGATGGCATGGGTTCAGCTGCTACCGACTCAATAGGTATTTGGTTGCAGGCCGCTGGCGTAGAGACTGGATTTGTTGGCAAGTGTCCAAATATTTATCGACAAATTACTCCAAGAGCAGGCTGGAGTACGTGGAATATTATTTCTAGTGGTGAGCAGTATCCTTATACGTGCAAATGGACGGATGGACTAACACCTGGCTCGTCAGCAACATCAACTGAACATGAAGTGATTCATGGTGCTAATCTGGTTATAGATTTTTTTCAAAATGCATCGTCGCCTTGGTTTTGTTGGTGGACACCGACTAACCCCCACGTTCAGCTACTAGATCCGTTTGAGCAAAACCCGCTGCCTAAAAGCATGGAAAAGTTCACTTGGAAGTACTGGGTTCCTAAACTGTTAACAGATACCACAGGAAAACCATCATGGATATCATCTTCCGCAAACATGAACCTAACCCAACGGGCTAGAATGCAAAAGTGGATTAAACAGCAAATCCGGGAAACCTATGATTTAGATACTCAGATCGAAAGGGTTTATAACGCTCTGGTGGCAGACGGGATTGATGATGAAACCATGATTATTTTCACTTCAGACAATGGTGCTTATTATGCTGAACAGAATGACCAAAACCCCTTGGGGTCATCAAAAGATGCTCCATACGACCCGGCTGCACGTGTACCGGTAGTAGTTTTTGGTGGAGGTGGTGTTCCTGGAACTGTCAATATTAGCCCTGTAAATCCAATGCAAGACATTACAGCCACACTACTAGATGTATTTAGTGCCACTGGTGTCGACCCTGATGGGACTAGCTTAGTAGAGTTAATAAATAACCCTCAGCCCGACCGAGCTACCCTGTACCTCCGAAAAGATAACCCCACAGATCCGGATTGTGAGGGCGTATTTACCAAAAATAGAAAACTAATGCGCTACATTGAAGGTACCGGCACTCCAGCAGCTGATTTTACAGCTAATCCAGACGATCAATATGAGATGTACTACCTTGATGACGACCCTGATGAGCTTGTAAACCGCGCTAATTTAGGTGGGGCTGACTTGACTGAGCGTAATAGGCTTGAAGTAATTTTGGATGATCTTCTGGTTTAATGTTTTCGGTTAGTGCGATAAAAAATGTGATAATAATTGATGAATGAAGTTTCGCTTTCACGTTATTGGGTTACCACATACTCAGACTACATCTGAGTATGTGGCTTGTGCTTACACGCAGAAAGTCATTAAGTTTTGCAGGATGATGAAGTCACTTGGGCATGATGTGTTTTTATATGCCTCAGAGGACAATGAAGCTCCTTGCGATGAGCTTATTACCATAGTCAGTAAGAAAGAACAGCGTAAGTGGTTTGGTGATTATGATTTTAAGCAAGAAATTTTTAGGATCAACTGGAATGAAACTTTACCGCACTGGACTATACCCAATAAACGCGCCATTAGAGAGATAAAAAAGCGCGCCAAACCACGTGATTTTATTTGTGTTATCGCTGGTGTCTGTCAAAAACAAATTTCGGATGGTTTGCCAGATCTAATGAGTGTGGAATACGGAATTGGATACTACGGAGTATATGCACCATATAGGGTATACGAGAGCTATGCCCAAATGCATTATGTTCAAGGACAACTTAATGACGATAACGGACGGGCCTTTGATGCGGTCATCCCAAACTACTTTGACCCCGCTGAATTCCCACTACGGGAAAAGAAAGATGATTATTTTCTCTTCATAGGTCGTATGATTCGGCGCAAAGGTCCGGACATGGCCGCGGAAGTCACCCGGCGTATTGGTGCCAAGCTAGTATTGGTTGGGCAAGGTGTTAATAAAATCGAGGGTAATCGAATAATTTCTGATAGCGTTACTCTTGAGGGTGATCATCTAAAACATCTAGGACATGCTGACGTTAAAATGCGTGGTGAGCTGATGAGCCGGGCTAAGGCCGTTTTTGTTTGTTCATATTATCTGGAGCCATTTGGAGGCACATCAATTGAGCCACTATTTTGTGGTACACCAGTCATTACCACAGACTGGGGAGCTTTCCCAGAAAACATCATCCACGGCGAAGTCGGCTATCGAGCCAGAACTCTTGGCGAAGCCGTTTGGGCAGCTAAGAATCTCGACAAACTCAAATCTCCTAGAGCCATTCGTAAGTACGCAGTTGATAATTTTAGCTTAGAACGAGTTAGCCAGCTCTATCAAGCATATTTTGAACAACTCTATACACTTTGGGACGAAAATGGCTGGTATTCTAACTGGCACCGTGGTGTTTCTAAATACCAGCGCTACAACAAGTATTACCCAAAATAGTAACCTGGGTTAATAGTCTTCGGGGTCGTAGTACAGTTTTTCTTCATGAAAAGTTAGATGGTCTTGGTTCACAAAACCGTAGGTTTCACGCATGCCCTGAAAAACTTTGTCTTGTTTATCGATCTCAGCGTGCGTCATCCAGGCATTCTTACCACCTTCAAATTGTTCTTTTAATTCACCCTTAAAATTTGTGGCCTTAAATAACAAGAAAAATTTGTCTTCAAGCATTTCCTGGCTATCGGTCCGGTAGTCCATTTTGTGATAAAGACCTTTGTATTCTAGCTTGGCAGTTAGGCCGGTTTCTTCTAGTAATTCTCTAGCCGCGGCCTCCAGAATCGTTTCACCCCAGCGAATTTTGCCGCCAATGCGAGCCCAATAGCCAAAATAGGGGTTTTTCAGACGTTGTTGGACCAAGAATTCAATTTGTTTAGTACGAGTGCGCGTCCGCCAACCAGTAATAATCACCGATATTTTTGGTTGACGCTCGATGGTGTTGGCATCGGTATCTAGCTTATTGGCATGTTCCTTACCAATGATAGTTAGTCGGTAGGTTCCGCTTGGCCTCTTTTCTATATATTTGAGCTCAAGTAGTTTAGCTATATGGAATTTGACATGGTCACTGTCAAGACCTGTGGCTTTTTGCAGTTCACTGAAGCGAGCATCGGGTAGGAAGAGAAGTTCTCTAAGAATTATCGTCTGAGCTTCGTGGATCTTAACTTCGTGACTCATGAGACTATATGTAACACAAAACATCTCATTAAGACTAGGGAAATCGACTTCCCGGGGATTTAGGATAGAATATAACTTATATAGTAAGTGGCGGAGAAGTATGGTCAAACGTAGTTCAAAAAAGGCGGGCCTAGAACAACCAAGGGACCGGTTGCTGCCAAAGCTAACCATGGCCTTCTTTGATAGGCCACTACTAACAGGTTTTATATGGTTATCGCTAGTGGCCATGGGTATAGCCAGCTACACCACGCTCCTAAAACGAGAAGGCTTTCCCAGTGTTAATATCCCGATCGCTTTTGTCAGCGGAACTTATTATGTAAATGACCCGGCCAAAGTCGATAGGCAAGTTGCCAAACCAATTTCTGATATTGCTAGCGGGCAAGACATCGTTAAAACTGTTCAAACACAGAGCGCCGATAACTTTTTTAATATTCAGATCCAATACGCAGACGGAACTGATGCACAAGTCGCCGCAAACACTCTGAAAACGGCCGTAGAATCTTCGCACCTCATACCAAAAAACGCCTCCATTCAATATAACGTTCCTTACTTTGGAGCAACAGGAGGGGACATCGAGCAAATCGATGAGGCTATTTCCTTCCTGGCATCTAGCAATAAAGTACCGGTATCGGTGCTTGCCGCCAAAGCCGAATCATTAGTGAAAGCCTTGCAAGCCGAACATCTTCCGTTAGTTAAAGATGTCTTTGTTAAGCAGCCTTTTGAGACTGTTACTGATCCCGCCACCGGCAAACTAGTAAGTGTCCAGCATTCGTTCGATCGTTTTGGAATCAGGCGAGATGAGAAGACAGATTTTTACGATTCCGTGCTAGTTGGTATAGCTGCTAATAAAGGAGCTGATGTCATAAAGCTCGACGAACAAGTCAAGGACGCACTTGCCAAAATCGAGACCCAGCCCCAATTCCAAGGCTATGAGATGCACGTTAGCGCCAGTTTTGCGCCGTCGATTA
This sequence comes from uncultured Candidatus Saccharibacteria bacterium, assembly GCA_964636215.1. Taxonomy (GTDB): domain Bacteria; phylum Patescibacteriota; class Saccharimonadia; order Saccharimonadales; family CAZJQT01; genus CAZWRJ01. Next base: position 5,033 of record CAZWRJ010000008.1, read on the forward strand.
AAGAAAATCTTAGCGAACTTCAGAGAGTATTGCTCGAAGGACTTCTGGCTGTCCTGGTAGTAGGCTCGATTGTTATTGCTATTCGGGCCTCTTTCATAACCGTCATCTCAATGGTTACCGTGCTGCTAACTACACTCGGGTTTCTGTACTTAATCGGCTATAGCCTAAACGTCATTACTTTGTTTGCCTTGATACTTGGTTTGGCTCTAATCGTTGACGATACCATAATCATGGTCGAAGCTATCGACAGCGCTCGTCGTAAACAAAAAGATCGACGTTTGGTTGTACTTCAAGCTACTCGAAAGATTAGTAGGGCCATGGTAGCCGCCACCCTAACCGCCGCTCTCAGTTTTCTGCCTCTGGCATTTGTTAGCGGCATACTTGGCAGCTTTATTAGAGCCATACCAATCACTTTGGTAGCCTCGCTTATTATAAGTCTGTTTGTAGCCCTGATTTTTATTCCATTTTTTGCCCGCTTTTTGTTACTTAGCAAAAAACAACTATCCAAGAAGGGACCAGTTGAAATTGCCGCTGGGTTTGAAGCTAAATTGGCTCACTTTATAACCCGACCGATGCAATGGGCTAGACACTCACGTAAGAAATTGGGAACGGTTATCGGTGCGGCAGTTCTAGTTGGGATCGGCTTTGTGGTCGCCGGTCTGGTAATTGCTCAACAAGTTGTATTTAATATCTTCCCACCAACCAAGGATACTAACGGTCTTGTGCTGAGCATCGACTTCCCGCCCGGGGTGTCGATTGAAACAGCCAACAAAACGGCAGCTCATGTCGATGAGATAGCCGCAGGCGTCATTGGGCCGGAGTTTGTGGAAAGTTCCTACTACAACAGCGGTACGGCCCAGTCAGCTTCTGAACAAATTCAAATTACCCCATACGGCAAACGCGATATTAGCTCACCAGAAATAGTCAAACAATTGCAGGAACGTTTTGATTCGCAGTTTAAGCAGGGCAGGGTAACGGTCGGCCAGCTAGACATTGGGCCGCCTTCAGCCGCTTTCATAGTACAGATTAACGCCGAGAACCGGCCTGCAGCTTATAGATTGGCCAAGGATTTATCGGCTTATTTATCACAACTAGAACTCAAGCGTCCAAGCGGTAAAGTAGCCCATATGGTAAACGTCAGCGTCTCCACCCCTAGCACGTACATTAGATCAAACGGTAAACCTATAGTAACCGTATCCGCAGGGTTCGACGGTAACGACACCACTACGTTAGTAACTCTTGCTCAAGATGCTGTTAAAAAAGATTTCCCACCCGAGAAGCTCGCAGAATATAATTTGCCCTCTGATGCTCTAAGTTTTGACATTGGTCAGGAATCGGAAAACCAAGAGTCATTTAAGACCTTGGCGTTGGCCTTCCCAGTACTACTACTAGCCATGTTTGTACTGCTAGCCATACAGTTCCGCTCTTTCCTGCAGCCACTACTCATATTTTTGGCTATTCCGTTTAGTATCTTCGGCATCATGCTTGGACTGTTTCTGACCAATAACGCTATTAGCTTCTTTGCTATGCTCGGCTTCTTTGCCCTTATCGGCCTAAGCATCAAAAATACAATCTTACTTACCGACTATGCTAATCAGGCTAGGCGAGCGGGGATGGAACCTATTGATGCCGCTAAGGAAGCTCTAGAAGAGCGTTTCCGACCGTTATTTGCCACCAGTATGACAGCTGTGGTGTCACTCATACCATTGGCTATTTCTAGCCCATTCTGGCAAGGGTTAGCAGTTGTATTAATATTTGGTCTATTGTCCAGCACCTTCTTAGTAATAACCGTTTTCCCTTACTACTACCTGGCGGCAGAATATGCTAGGTTACGCATAAGAGCCCGGTCGTTCCTGCTATGGTTACTGGTTACTGTGGTAGTTACCATAGTCGTCAGTAAGTTAATCGGGGTATGGGCATTATTGGTGCCAGTATTCAGTTTGTATCTAGTAGTTTTGCAGAGCTTTTTCAAGCGTAGGCAGCGACGTCAAAAGGGGGTAGCATAATGAAAGATTGGGACTTTAGTGGTTTATCTGCCATTTATTTTAACTGTACGCTTACTAAGTCCCCGGACAAAAGCCATACCGAGCTACTTATAAATGTTAGTAAGAAAATCATGGATAAGCATGGGGTCAAAACTGAGGTTATTAGAGCAGTGGACCATGATATTGCCGCTGGGGTTTGGCCGGACATGCGTGAACACGGCTGGAAGACTGACGAGTGGCCAGATATCTACGAAAAGGTAAAAAAAGCCGACATTGTAGTGCTATGTGGACCAATTTGGCTTGGTGATAATAGTTCAGTTATGAAAAAAGTAATTGAGCGACTGTATGCTAACTCACATATCCTTAATAAAGAGGGCCAGTACGCCGATTATGGCAAGGTTGGTGGCTGCTTAATTACTGGTAACGAAGATGGTATCAAGCATTGTGCTATGAATGTTTTATATAGCCTGGGGCACCTTGGCTATACCATACCACCACAAGCCGATGCTGGTTGGATCGGCGAGGCTGGGCCAGGGCCTAGCTATGGTGACAAACTTGAAGACGGCACTATTGTTGGTTTTGATAATGATTTTACCAATCGCAATACCACCTTTATGACCTGGAACCTGATGCATCTGGCCAAAATGCTCAAAGACGCCGGCGGCATCCCAGCCCAGGGCAATCAACGCAGCAAATGGGACGCAGGCTCCCGTTTTGACTTCGAAAACCCCGAATATCGCTAGCCTAAAACCCGAAGACTGATTTTCAATTATACTTATGATGATGAAACTAAAGTGGCCCAGTGACCAAACCTTAAAACGCATTAACTGGTTGCTTCTAACAGTTATCTTGGTCAGTAACGGTTATGTACTACTGGCACCACTATGGCCGCAGGCTACTTTCGCGGTTCAAACTCATATCACCAAACCTGTTAAGGTGGATCCTAGTAGTAACGATTCATTAGCAAAACTGGACCGCAGCTCTAATCATTTGGTGATCCCCAGCCTGCAACTCAATGATAAAATTTTTGACGGAACCAGCCCATATACAGTCAATCTAGGCATTTGGCGGCGGCCACTTACAAGCACACCGGACAAGGGCAGTAACACAGTTTTGGTTGGCCACCGATTCACCTACGACGGACCCTCGATCTTCTATCACTTAGATAAGGTTAAGGTTGGCGAGCAGGTAGTAGTTGTGTGGGATCATAAACTATATGTATATAAAGTTGCTGATAAGCGGGATGTGGAACCAACTGACGTAGGTGTCGAGGGTGCCACTAATGACAAACGATTAACTATATATACCTGTGATCCGATGTGGTCAACACGCTACCGCTTGGTGATCACGGCTATTCTAGAAAGGCAATTACCATGAATGAACGTAAACGCTTCGTCATTTTACTCGTCGTCGCTGTCTTGAGTATAGTCTTATTATTCTTTGTCACCCACCACATTGACCAGCAGTTCTTAAAACAATTTTAGATTCGTCTTAGGGCTTCGATCGGATCTTTGTGAGCGGCTCTAAGCGCCGGCGTCATACCAAAGAACATACCGACAACTAAAGCCCCGGCTACAGCTGCTAACATGATTGGTAGATTGATCGCCGGCTCGAGATTAGTCCAGAGACGAATGAAGTAATTAGCTAGCAGGGAACATAAAACGCCAATGATACCGCCGACTGTGCTCAGTACCATAGCTTCTACTAAAAATTGGCCGAGAATTTGGCGTTTAGTGGCGCCGACACTTTTACGAATGCCTATTTCATGTGTTCGTTCCGAAACCGAAACCAGCATAATATTCATAATACCTATCCCACCAACGATCAATGATATTGCCGCTACGGCTGCTACCAAGCCGGTTAGCAGCGGCAAGACGGTGTTAGCGATTGCCAGATTATCGGCGGCTTGCAGAACCGCAAAATCGGTCTGCCCACCGTGCGCGGCGCTGAGTCTACTATTTAGCTGCTCGACGGTTGATGTCAGGGTGTGACCGCTAGCTGGCCTAAGTAGTATCTGATAAACCTGCAAGGAATGGCCAGAAAGTTGCTCGGCAAAATCAAAAGGCAGAAATATGGCCGAATTGTAATCAATGCCTGGGGTTAAGGGATTATTAGCGAATTGGTCGAAGATACCTTGAACAACTACAGTCTGACCGCGGACTTTAAATGAGCGACCGAGTGGAACATTCTCGCCGAACAGTTTAACTGCTAGTTGGCGGCTTATTACGGCCACTGCTGAGTTTTTCTCACTATCGGTAAAGAAACTGCCATAAAGCAACTTTTGACTAAGTACGTCTGGGGCCTGATAACCAACACCAATTAAAGTGATACTTTCACTTGGTTGATCATCAATTTGGACTAGGCCGTCCAGGTGGCCAAATGGTACTATCGACTGTACCCCAGGAGTTTTCTGGACGGTTAGAATATCGGTGTCACTCAAACTACTACCAGCCAAAAGGTTGATCAATCTAACTGAAGTTATACTGCCATCCGCTCCACGTTTAACAATGTTTCCAGGACGGACGGTTATCAGATCAGATCCCGCTTGATTAATTTGTTTTTTAACTTGGTTTTTGACTCCTTCACCAAGGCTGACGATAGTAACCACACTAACTACGCCAATCACCACCCCGAGCATCGTCAAAAAACTTCGCCAGCGGGCCGTAGATATGGAGTTTAGGGCCATTCGGATATAGTCGCCTAGCATCAGTTTTTCTGTGGTGCTTTCTTCACCCGGTATGTCTTAGATTTCTTGGCCTTAGGCTTTTTCTTGGTCGATTTTTTACGAGTGGTTTTGGACTTATGGGGTATGGCCTTCATTAACTCTGAGACCCCCGCAGCATCATCCTGTAATGTGGTATGTGGCAGGGTATAGAAGCTGGCTTTGGCAATAGATGGTACTTCGCCAAGAGCTGATATTTCGTCAGAAACTATCTGTCCGTCGTGCATGAAGACCACCCGGTTGGCGTACCGAGTTAATTCTGGATTGTGGGTGACCATCAAAATAGTGCTGCCGGTTTTATGGATGTCGCTCAAGAGTTCCATGACTAGACGGCTAGATCCACTATCAAGGTTACCTGTCGGTTCATCAGCGATAATAACGCTGGGATTGTTAACCAGAGCTCTAGCGATAGCTACTCTCTGAGCTTGACCACCGCTAAGTTGATAGGGGTAGAAATATTCGCGGTCAGACAACCCGACTCGCTCCAGGACGTTACTAGCCATTTTGAGCCTTCGGGTATGCGTCATGCCCTTGTAAGCTAAGGGTAGTGAGACGTTTTCTATAACCGTCAATTGGGGAAGTAGGTTGAATGATTGAAACACGAAACCAACAGTGTCACGGCGGGCACGAGCGCGCTGGTTAGCTCGCAGACGCGAAACATAACGATCACCTAGTTTGTATTCACCGTGCGTCGGTCTGTCTAATAAACCTATGACATTTAATAACGTGGATTTGCCAGAACCACTAGGACCCATAATGGCCACGAATTGACCTGTTTCAATAGTAAGACCAACCTCGTCAAGTGCCACGGTTGTGGCATCGCCGAAGCCGTACAGTTTGCTGACGTCTTTCAATTCAATAACCGGCATGCTTGCTTTAGTCTACTCCTATGAGCTCAACTGTTTCAAGGTGTTATTTAAACTTTTTTTCGCTATACTTGGGCAAGGGCTATGGAGAGGTCGCATAGTGGCCTAGTGCGCTGCCTTGGAAAGGCAGTATGGGGGCAACTCCATCGAGGGTTCAAATCCCTCCCTCTCCGCCAAAACCTCTGAACAGCTTATCCACATACCGCTTGCGCTTACTCCAGCGATGTTATAAAATGCGCTCGTCACTATAAAAATAACCATAGGAAAGGGTGGGCACACTCTTATGACATATAAAACTAAACAAAGTGGTTTCACCATTGTGGAACTATTGATCGTGATTGTCGTTATTGGCATCTTGGCAACACTTGTCATTACGACTTTTACGGGCATTCAGCAGAAGGCTAGAAACACTGGGCGTGAAACAGATATTAACGCGCTTCAGGGTCAGCTGGAGGCTTACTTCGCTCAAACCGGCAAGTATCCAACATTGGCTGACGTTCAAGACGTCGCTGCTGGTGGTTTCGTTAAGACCAATATGAAGGGTCTTGATGTCGAAGCCGAACGCGATCCAAAAGGTGCTTTGGGCCAGGTTGTCCAAGGTGCTGCCGGCGCTAACCAATACGGTTACGTAGTCACTCCTGCGGGTTGTGATAACGGTGCTGGGGGTGACTGTGACAGTTACACCTTAACAGCTACCTACGAAGGTACTGTTAACGGTAGTGCTACATATGTCAAAACCGCTTTGAACTAGAAAGTTCACGAGAAGCCAGAAAAAAGAGGCCAAAAACTGCCTCTTTTTTCATTTCGAGCATGTTTTACCAGTTAAAGTTAAGATGATACGATAACAGCGTGAAGATCTATAGCTGGAACGTCAATGGGATCCGGGCCGTCTGGAACAAAGGTTTGTTTCAGAAGTTTATCGAGCAAGAAAAACCGGATGTTCTGTGCTTGCAGGAAACCAAGGCTCAACCAGAGCAGTCACCAATAGAGCCATCAGATTATCAAGAGTTTTGGTTTTCGGCAGAGAAGAAAGGATACAGTGGTACTGCTATTTTTACTAAGGTTAAACCAATCGCGGTTAAAAACGGTTTACCTGATGATATCGTCAAAAAATACAAGGTCGAGGGAGACGTTTATGGTGACCCAAACAAAGAAGGAAGAGTTATTACAGCTGAATTTGATAAGTTCTTTATCATGGGCGTGTACACCATAAATGTTAAGGATGATCTGAGCAGAGTACCTATCCGGCAAGAATGGGATAAGGCATTTTTGGCCTATTGCCAGGTGCTAGAGCAAAAAAAACCGGTTATATTCTGCGGTGATTTGAACGTTGCCTACACCGAGGATGATTTGGCGCGGCCCAAAGAGAATGTTGGCAAGCGCGGTTTCACCCACGAGGAGCGCTCGGGCTTTGGTAAGCTGATTGATCACGGCTTTGTAGATACTTTTCGTATGTTTACCAAAGGTAATGGCCACTATACCTGGTGGACACATTGGGCCAATGCCCGGGCCCGGAACGTCGGCTGGCGAATAGACTATTTTCTAGTTTCAGAATCTATCAAGGGCAAAGTAGTTGAAGCCAAAATCCATGCCGATGTTATGGGTTCTGACCATTGCCCGGTAAGTATTACGCTGGATCTTTAAATGGCTGATTATTGGCTCAAGCAAACAATCGATGGGCCACTTTTTGAGGATATCTTATGGAGTCGACCGGAAAATAAGCGGTCGGCCGGCAAGTTATTAGTAATCGGTGGTAGTACCTTTGGGCTAGGTGCGCCGGCTGAGGCCTACAATGAATCAGTTAAAGCAGGTGCGGGATCGGTTAGAGTTCTATTACCTGAATCGGTCAAAAAAACTGCCGGCCAGTTGCTGGAAACAGTCAGCTACGCCCCAGCCACTTCTAGCGGGGGGTTCAACCGAAAGGCAGTTACACAGTGGCTGGAGGAAGCCCTTTGGGCAGATGCCGTTCTCGTAGCCGGGGATATAGGGCGTAATAGTGAGACTGCCATTGCCCTGGAACAGTTCGCTAAGGATTATTCAGGACCCATGTGTCTGGCTAAAGATGCTTTGGACATCTTTACCGCAAAGCCTCAAAACATCCTCGACAGACCAAATACTATGCTAGTACTCAGTTTTGCTCAGTTACAGAAAATAGCCAGCTCAGCCGGCTTTTTGGTGACATTTGACATGGATTTAGTCCGCTTGATTGAACAGCTACACAATTTTAGTCTGAAATACCCGTTTATAATTGTTACAAAACATTTGGATCAAATTATCGTCTCCAGCCGTGGCAAGGTTAGCACTACTAAACTAAAGACTAAACTGCCAGTATGGCGTGTTAAAACTGCCGCTCATACTGTTGTTTGGTGGTTACAGAACTCGAATAAACCATTTGAAGCTACAACTAGTTCGCTAGTAGAAATCTTATAATTGGTGGGCGGGGAGGGACTTGAACCCTCATGACCTTACGGCCACTGGATTTTGAGTCCAGCGCGTCTACCATTCCGCCACCCGCCCATGAGTAGGTAAGACCCGCCCATTGTACTATAATTGGCCAGTTCACCGAAGGGGAACAAGCCGTCTCGTTAGCAATCCTAAAAGAATTTGTCCAATTTCAACTGATAGCCGCTACTGTCAGTTATAATGTTATCTGTTATTTCCAGCATAAGCATTGACTATGGCCCAATCCAAATACGACTCTGATCTAAACCCAGCCGCCGATCTTATCCGTCAGAAGGTCGAGCAACTGTATGCTCACGAACCAGCAGCCAAGCAAGAGTTGGCTGAATCTGAGAAGGCTGAGCACCGTTCAAAACACCAAAAATACATGCACGAGCTTAGCCATAGTGGTCGTTCGTTAGCTGATATTCAAACTGCTTGGCACAACTACTACCAGAGCCTACCTGACAATGAAAAACATCAAGTATGGCAAGAATTCTACGCCGAGCACGCTAAACGGGGTCAAACGGCTTCAACTGCTCCAGCCCAACCCGTGCAGACCAAAACCCAGGAGCCTAGCCAGCAACACGTTAGAAAAACTAAAACCCGCAGTGCCGTAAATATAAAAAATGACGTATTACGCCACGTTCGAGCCCAGACAGGCAGAAAGCGTGGTGGGCACCTAAAATCACTAGTATTCGGGGTGGCTTGTGGCAGTTTAGTAGTAATTATTCTACTATTTAGCTTCTTCAACGAAAGGTTTATAGCACCGTTTATCACACCCAGTCACAATCTTAGTAACTCCTCAATTATTATTGATCCCAGTAAAGCAGCGGTCGGGAATAATCCAGAAATTGTTATACCTAAAATTAATGTTGAGATTCCAGTGGTTTACACCCTAAACACTATCGACGAGGGTGCTATTGAGACAGCGCTGGAGAACGGTGTAGTACACTATGCCACGACCTCTAGCCCAGGTGAATTGGGTAATGGGGCGATATTTGGTCATTCTAGTAATAATATTTTTAATCCCGGCAAGTATAAATTCGCTTTTGTGCTTCTTAAGCGTCTGCAACCAGGCGACACTTTCTATCTTCAGAAAGACGGGAAACGCTATGTTTATAAAGTATTCGATAAAAAAGTGGTTAAGCCGGATGAAGTTTCCGTGCTTGGTCAGGTACCCGGGCACCCAGCGACCTTCACACTAATTACTTGTGACCCTCCGGGGACAAGCATAAACCGCCTGGTGGTTATAGGTGACCAAATTTCACCAGACCCGGGCAAAAACATCGCCAGTTCAGTTAAAGGCACTCAACCAACGCCAAAGACCTTGCCTAGCAACTCACCAAGCCTGTGGAGCCGTTTTTGGGGTTGGGTAAGCTCCTAAAACCTCAGTTACTTGGTTACAAGTGAGGTACGCCAGAGTGCAAGGCTGCTTGAACTTTTACTGGCCGCTGATACGCTAAATAATTGAGATAGGTCTTGACTAAAGGCTGGGGTGAAGTCCGTGGAAGAGGCCACCAGAGTTTGTAAGTTGGCCCCATCAAAGTCAAACACTTTAACAAAACCCTTGAAAACAAGACTGAGGTGGTAATCATCTGCCCACTTAGCTTGCTGGTTGGTTGGGGGCAATTTTAATAGAAAGTGGAATTGACGACCGCTAGCCACGTCATATACAGCAAACTCATCACTGCCTTGCAGCATAATAAAGCGTCCATTTTGTGGAGATGATAGATAATCTGCTGACTTAGTAATTAATACCCTGAAGGGTATGGGAGTAATACCCGTTTGACCGGCTAATGACCGGAGCGGGTCTTCATATAAATAAACATGTCCATCCGCACGACTACCTACGGCTACAAACAACCGTCCACCATAGCTGTTAGATTCTAGTAGGTAACCAGCTGTCGATTTAGGTATGGTTCTAAGCAAATAGTCTTGGTTGTTCTGTACGATTCGTACAACAGCAGGGCTTGAGGAAGTAGTTGAAGTCATATAAAGCAAAACACCATTAGAAAAGCTATTAAAGGTTTCGACTTTCTTTAAAAAGGGCGAGACAGTTTTTGTTCTGGTGTCTGCCTTAGCCAAGGTTTTGTCGGCTGACTTATAAAGATACAGCTGGCTAGGATTGCCGGATTGAAACGTTACTTTGTCAAATTTCGAACTGCTAAAAAGCTTATTAATATTTGAGCTTTGACTAGGGTTAGAACGATCTAGTATTAAGAATTCGTTACCGCCGCTCCAGGTGTGCTTAATAAGTAGATGGGTGTTGTCGGTCGACCATTCTATAACTGAAAGGTTGTGACTCGTCCCGGACGAAGTGAGCAAATTGGAAGGTAACTTGATGGTAGACACCGAGCCTTTGGTGGTTGACAAATCAACTTCGTCAAAACTACCTAGCGGGCTAGACAGTGGCATTACTAGCCAGTGATGATCTAGGCTGGTATCCGCCGGAACAGGAGCCTTAGAATAACTCTTAACTTTAACGGCTGACAATTTGGTAGGGAAGAGGACTGGGTAGGTTAATTCTTCGACCTCACCACCTACCAAAGAAACATTATGAAACCAGCTGTGATAGCCGTCGCGCTTGAGCTCAAATTTATAACTACCCTCAGGCAAGGCCAGACGATCATTGGTTTTGCCGGTATTATTACCATTAACGAATATGTTGGCTTCTGGACGAGCTACAATAATTACCATGCCATTTTGAATAATGTCACCTGTATGGCGGTCGATATCATAACCGTACGTGGCATACACCAGGATCAGGGTAGCTGTACTTAGAGCAATTGCCATTAGTCCATAGCCGATAAACAGTCTTATGCGCTGGGCGCGCCTTTTTTTGGGATCGAGAAAGTCCATAGTCGCCGTTTAAGTATATGGTGTTTGGCCCGCTTTTTCTACGCAAACTTACATGGGTTTAACTGTACGGACTTGCAGTCAACGCCAGATAGGTTTAAGATATCAATTACTGCATCCAATATTGCTAAAATGAGGGTTCCGTGGGCAATAATCAGTTCATAGAGTTGAATGGTAATAAGTACGACGCGCGTACAGGAAAGATTTTAACCAGCACCCCAGCCGGTAAGCCTCCTGCATCGATTAGTACTCCCAAAGGAATAGAATCGATGGACGGCTTTAGTAGGCGACCAGCCCACCCACCTAGACGAGTGGCCGATACTCAGACCCCACGTCACCAGCCTGAAAAATCACAGACCTTAGTACGCCGAGCCGTACCCAAGCCACAACCAGTGGCCAAACAAGCTGTTGACACCAAGTTGCCAGCGGTCCAAAACCACCCAGTGCCGTCTCCTAAGGCACGTTTGGCCCGTGCCGAATCAGTAAAACAAAGTTCTCTAGTAAAACACTTTAATGACCAGTTGATTGCTGGTCGTGGCCCTAAACAACACTCTAACCAGTCCATTCTTGATAGTCCCGCCCCCCAGGCCGCTGGGAGCATTGCTTTACCGCAAACGAACCCCTTAAGTGATGCTCTGGCCAGGGCCTCCAGCCACAAAATGCCCAAGATAAAGCCGGCTCACTTGCATCGCCGAGTAGCTAAACGATTGCACATAAGCCCGAAGATCTTAAATGCCAGCGCTATAGTGCTGGCCGTCTTATTACTTGGTGGTTTTCTAACCTATCAGAGATTGCCTGATCTGTCCATGAAGTTGGCTGATAGTAGATCTGGGGTCCATGGCACTTTGCCCAACTATCAACCGGCTGGCTTTAGCATGAAAAAACTGATCGAGTATAAGCCGGGCCAAGTTATTGTCGGCTATCATTCCAATAGTGACGATAGAAACTTTAGCTTAACTCAGACCGGATCAACTTGGGATACCCAGAGCTTGCTCGATAACTACGTAAGTACTACAGGTGCTCATCAAACAGTTCAAGACAAAGGCAAGACTGTCTTTCTTTATGGCAATAGTAATGCTACTTGGGTTGATGGTGGTATTTGGTATAAGATAGAGGGCAACTCTAATCTAAGTAGCGATCAGCTGCTACAGATCGCCAACAGCCTCTAGGCACATCCACTAAAAATTATCAGCCTGAATAGGCCTTATGAGATAATCAATAGGATGAAACCTATCCGAACTCGATTTGCTGTCAGCCCCACCGGCTATATGCATGTTGGTGGTGTACGTAATGCCATATTCGACTGGCTGACGGCTAGACAAGCAAAGGGTCAGTTTATACTGAGAATTGAGGATACTGACCAAGCCAGAGAAGTCGAAGGAGCCATAGACCACATTATGGATACCCTTAAGTGGCTAGGCCTTAACTGGGACGAGGGTCCAGATAATGGTGGAGCATATGCTCCTTATACCCAGAGTCAGCGACTTGATATTTATAAACAGTGGGGACAAAAGTTGGTAGACAAAGGTCGGGCTTACGCTGATCCATATAGCCCAGCGGAACTTGATGAGCTCAGAGAGCAAGCCAAAGCCGACAAAAAGCCGTTTCTATACCGAAACCACCGGCCCGAGAACCCACAGGCTTGGGAGCACGCAAAGAACGCACTTCGTTTTAAGTCTGAGCCAAAGAGCTATAAATGGCATGATTTAGTACTCGGTGACCTTTCGGCTGGCGAGGAAGCAGTCGATGATTTTATTTTGATTAAAAGCGACGGTTTCCCAACCTATAACTTTTGTCACATAATCGACGACATCTTAATGGAAGTCAGCCACGTAATTCGCTCACAGGAGTTCATTGCCAGCGTGCCTAAATATTTAAATCTTTATGACGCGCTAGAAGTAGATTGGCCTACCATGGCTACCGCACCCTTTATCATGGGACCAGACGGTAAGAAGAAGTTGTCAAAGCGAGATGGAGCCAAAGATGTTATGGACTATGCCCGAGAGGGCTATCTGCCAGAAGCCATGATTAATTTTATAGTCAGTATGGGGTGGAACGATGGCACTGAACAAGAGGTATTTTCGGTTGAGGAACTGGTCCAGAAGTTTAGTTTGGAGCGAGTTCAGACTAGTGGCGCCCGTTTTGATGAGCAACGTCTAATATGGCTAAATGGTGCCCATATTCGAGAATTAAAAATTGATGATCTCTATTCCAAAGTTACTGATTTTTGGTCAGATGAGGCCAAAAATAGTGATGAAGGTTATAAAAAGAAAGTACTCGGCCTAGTCCAGGAAAGGTTAAAGTATTTTGCCGAGCTACCAGACCTAACTCGCTTTTTCTTTACCGATTTACCCTTAAATGAAGATTTGATTACAGGTCATAAGCAGCTAAAGAACATCGGCAAGAATGACTTAAAACAATTACTTGAGCAGTCCAGGAGCGTAATTGCCGAAAGTGACTTTTCGGTAGAGGATTTGACCAAACGGCTTAATGAACTGCTTGAACAAACTGGTCAAAAACCAGTTATTTTATTTAGTCTAATTCGTATAGCAACCACTCAAGTGTCATCTAGCCCAGGGCTCGCCGACACTTTGAATGTATTGGGCAAGGGTACTACCCTACGCCGAATCGACCAGCAACTGGCGGTTTTCTAACAATTCGCTCCAATTTGCTTTTGCCTTGCTGTCAACAATTTATATGTCAGTTTTCCCCCAACACTCGCCTAAGTGCTTCTAGGGCTTGCCCGTGTATCTGACAGATGCGGGACTCCGTAACACCCATGAGTTCACCTATTTGTGCTAAGGTTAGTCCGTTAAGATAGTACTCTTCCATGACACGACGCTTTCTATCGGGTAAACCGGCTAAGAGTTCAATCGCAAAGCCCTGTTCAGTTACTTCAAAGGCCTTGGAAGCTTCTGGGTCAGATATAGAATCAATAACAGTGATATCATTGTCGCCAGCTGTGTTAAGAATGGGTTCATCCAAATACGTTAGTCGGGCTTGATGGAAATCCGCCTCCATACGAGCTAGAGTAGTTTCGTCAATCCCTAGCTTTTCAGCTAATTCTACTGCTGTAGGCAAATTGCCAAGCTCAGAGGCTAATTCGTTTCTAGTTCTGTCAACGACGCGTGCATTGTGTCTAACTGTTCTTGGCGCCCAATCAAGTTCTCTTAGGTGATCCAATATAGCCCCTCGTATACGCGGTGTGGCGTAGGTACTAAACGATGCTTCATAACTGGGGTCATAGCGCTTGGCACACTCCATGAGCCCAAAAAAACCGGCTTGGGCCAACTCTTCTCTATCCGTATAAGCAGGGTAGTAAGCAGCAAGGTTACGTACGACAAATTTGACTAGAGGAAGGTTATCGCCTATAAGTTTAAGCTCTTCAGGGGTGAAGGAGGATGTTTCTTCCCACTCTAATTTTGCTGGGGCATTCCACATCGACCGAAGGCCAGAGTGCGTTCGTTCGCCATTATCTCGTCGTTTGTTTTTTTGTTTTTCTAGCTTTTTGTTTAATTTCTGTCTTTCAGCTTCTTGTTGGGCTGCTCTAATAGTATTGGTAGCAGCCACCAGGCCACCTATAGTTACCATATGTTCATCAGTTAATATCCCCTCTGCGATAAGCCCAGGTAAGGCTTCTTCCGTTACCAGTGCAATGTGAAGTTCAGGATTAAGCCTGTAGGTTAACTCTTCTTGGTGGGCTGTAAGAACAGGCTCACTAAGCCCAGTCAGTTCTTTAAGATCATATTCGAGTAACCAAAATGCATTTGCGAGTTCTTGTGAGCCTGACCCGACCTTGTCAAATATACCGAGGTTAATTGGACCTCCTGCCCGTATAAGTGAGCGGAGAAGTTTACTGCCCCCGGGGTCAAGTTGAACTACTTGATCGTCATACACTAAAAACTCAGCGTCAGGCAAATCAATCATCATAATAGAATCATTGGCCGTCAGGGGAATGTCTAACTCTGTAACGGGTAATCTATCTGTTTCTGCTTGGTCTACAAAGCTCATATGTCTGTCTATTAAATAAGGTTTCTAAAGTAAATTCAAACTGAAGTTGCATTTTTCGTCCTTTGGGACTCATCAGAGTAAGCACACACTTACTAAAATGCTGAACATGAGGTGGGGGAGAAGGGAACGGAGGAGAATCGATGGGAATCGACTCGGCTCACGTAGAATCCTTCTACTCAACCACCCCATGACCGGAGTTTCCGGATTTAGGATCAGATGAGCTGATCGCTTCGTCAAGGCATAGTAGCCAAGACTTGGAACTTCAGGAGAGCTAGCCGAGCATTTCGAGCTGAGTGATGAGCCGTCGCAGACGACTGTCGTCGACGAACTCTTGGATCAGCCTGATCCGCTCTTCGGGCAACGGCTCAGGGACGAAATGTCCCGTTGACGTCGACCGACCCTTGCTGCCGTTGTCGAGTACTGCACTCAAGGCAGCGACGAGGTGGTCGATGACCACAGCCTCGTTGCTGACTCCGAGCGTTTCGACAATGGTGGATACCGGGGCCGGGGGCGCCTGGCGTCCTCGTGGAGCGTTGACGGCGTCCGCGATGACATCCTCGAGCCTGGCATTCCACATCGCAAGACGCTTGTCCAGGTTGTCGCGGGTTTCGCCCAGGATGCGTGCCAGTTTGCGTACCTTGTCGGCCATCAAGCCTGTGCCCCTGAGGACGACGCGGTAGACGTCCTGAATGTTCTTGTAGCCGAGGGCCTGACGAACTTCGTCCGGCGTCATCACGTCAAGCGCGATGACCTGAGCCAACTCTCGAAGCGACTTGGACAGGTCGTCCAACTCGCTGACCCGATAATTGGCCAAGGCGAGGAAAATCCTCAGCCGGATGAGCTCCTCGCCGACGGGCAGGTTTCGTCCGTTGAACCACCTGCCGACGGTGTCGGTGGTGACGTGGCAGAACTCGGCCAACAGGGGCCGGGTACTGTCGGTGGGGAACTTGGCTCTGAAGTGCGCAAGGCACTCTCCGGTGTCACCCATGGCATAGGGCGTCATGAGACGACCTCTACCGCGGACTTACCCCACGTCTCCAGTGGCCGGCGACGTCCGCTGTTGAGCTGACGCACGACCAGGTCGTACAGCACATCTCCGGCGGCGCCGCTGGAACCAGCCAGGTTGGCGATGGTCGGGTCGTTGACCTTGAACTTGCTCAGTTTTGCGCTGAGCGTAGCTGGGACCGTGAGTCGGTCTTCGGTCCAGAAGTCCTTGTGGTCCACGAGCACCCTGGCCAGGGTCATGAGGAAGGTCGACTTGATGACCACTGCCCCCTTGACGAACTCGATGATGCTGAGTCCCCAGCATTCCTCGATCAGATCGAAGAACGCCTTGGTGTTGGCCACCAGGGTGGGCCTACCGATGTTGCCCATGATCCGGTCCAGGCCAGACGCCACGGCCAGCACCTCGGAACCCTTGCCGGGACCGAAGCGACCGTGGAGCCGACCGATCACCTTGACGAAGGTGGTTGCCGAGATCAGCTCGTGCTTGCGAGGAGCCTGTGTCCATGTGACCCGACCACGCAGCACGAAGGACGCGTCGTGGGTCAGACGGAACAGGGCCGCCAGCGCCGGGTTGTCTTCCTTCTCGTTGCGCAGAATGACGTTGCCCGACACGTTGGTCCGGTCCAGGTTGAAGATGCGGAAGAGCCTGCGCTCCGTCGCCTCGTCGGTATTGAACCGGATAGTGGCACCGATGTATGGGACCACCGGCGGGTCGTCCTTCATGACCCTGATGCCGGCTACCGTGCGCTGCTGCCCGTCGATGATGTAGGTATCGTCGAGCAAGAGAAGCACTTGTCCGTCGTCGGTCTCGCTGGTGCGAGCCCCGCGCATGCCGAGCTTGATGTCGTCGACACCGCCGTTGCGGTGAGCGTCCATCAGCTTGGTCACCTTGCCCTCGCTCAAGACCTCGCGCTGGTATGGAGCGATCTTGAGGTCCTTCAGCGACGCCGGATCGATGACCCCGCGCACGATGAGCTGATCGTCCAGTTCTGCGAGCGCCCAGTTGAGTACCCTGACCTTATTGGCCATGGCTTGGTTTCTCCTTTGTTCATGGGGTTAGCACGTTTGATCGCACGTCGACACCCCTGTGAATGTACTCATCCCGTGTTTATAGAACTCGGCAGTCTGTTACTCTCACAACCGCAGTTGCGTTAGCCACCCATCCTAAGACAGGAATACCTCCTAAAAGGCTCGAATATTATTACATATACTACTTAACAGGTCAATGATCTTGTGTGAATTTTATCCCATTAACATTGACAGATATTGGCCGGGATTTTCACGATATAAACCCCAGGCATCTTGTGTCGGAAATATAATAAATGTAGCCTGTCTATTTAGCTTTGAGCGAGGACTGCCAGATCTAACCATCCTCATCTGTCGGCCAAGTAGACCTGCCGAAACTGCATGTTTTACTACATGCTTGATTGAAGCTTCGTCTACACCTAGCTGGCGAGAGATTTCAAGCGTAGTTAGCCCTTTTGTTTGATAACGAGCAGAGATCAGGGCATCGCAAACCTGACCAATAAGCATGAAGTCTTCTGCGGTAAATTCTTTGTTATCCAACTGCTCTGAATCATTTGAGGCTTCGCCATTACGTCGTTTCCGTACCATTTCTGTGGGTTGCTCGGCAAGCAGGGTTCGGCTTCCACCCACCGAAGGCCCTTTAAACAAATCGCCACTTCGTACTAGATTAGATATAGCTTCTCGTGCCTCTAGTCGGCTTACTTCATCACCAAGCAGTTCAGCAACCTGCCTTGAAGCAAAATTTAGCCTATTATCGGCATGAATAACTAGGAAGTGCTTCATGAATTTCTTAAGATCACGAGCAAACAATATGGCTCTTTCAATTGTTGGCCTATCCATTTCAACATCTGCTTCTGGAGCTGCCGGTAGTTCTTTGGCGACAACTATCGTCTCTGTTCTTATGATAGGCCTTCGGCGTTCTGGCGCTGCATCAAAACCTGGACCAAAAACCTGCTTAAGGCCTGCTCTGGGGTCGGTTTCTGTTTCTTTATCTTTCGTGGCATCCGGGCCAATAAGAAGTTGATAGGCTGTCTTAGCCCTAGGAGCTGTAACTTCTAACCAACGGCTTTCAATATCTACTTCCTTTAATAGTCGTTGTACATTGCGGCGTAAGCCAGGGAAGCCTGAGATTAAGGCCTCCCACTCAACATTGTTTAATGTAATTAACTGCCATTCTTCGCGTTTAAGATCATCGAGCCTAGCAGGCACTGGTCCCAGAGCGCGGTTTATAATTGCTAGATCAGCAGGAGACAAACCGGATTTCTCAAGATGTTCTATGATATCGAGGGTGTTGACTTCATTCTCGAATTCTTCTTGGGATAAGTCCTCGTCCTCTACTTCATCCTCGGACACAGCCGGAGGGAACAGCACCTCAAAGGCCTCATAATCTTCACGATTGTATCTAAAGGCATCCGCTACTCTACGCGGAGGTATCTCAAATACTTCTCCCTCAGCAAGCAAGCCACCCAAAAGGTAGTCTTGAACTCGCCGCGTTGATAAAAATTTTGTGTATCTTTCGACCGTCAGACCTAGGATTAGTTTAGCAGCTTTACGATGCGCTTCTTCTAGCTCGGGTTGTGCGGTCAATAGATCTTGAGCTATCGAATATGTTCTATCAAATGCTAACTGATGAAGTGGGACGTGTTCTTCGGGTGCCAAACCAATAACCTCAAGGATTTCGCCCATTTGGCGAGTGAGACTATCAAATTTTTCATATTCTTCGGGTTTAACACTCATAAATAATAACTCCAGGGATGTTATTGTAATATATAATTGCTACTTAAGCAATAAACTTAGACAAGTAAGCTTGTTTTGATTATCTTAGATGGATAACTGTTTCGTCGTTGGGGGTTTGAGCATGTGTGCCTTGGGCTACGTTTGATTTTTTACGACGAGAACGGGTACGCTTGCGCTTCTTGCGTGGAGCAGTGCCGTCAGAAGGAGGGGACAAGTCTTGAGTGGTTAGCTTACCTAGGTTGAAAACCGGTTGGTTAGTTGAAGTTTTAGCGGCTTGGTTTACATTAACTTCTTGGCTTGGTTTTGGTGCGGGGTAGTTAGTAGTTGGTTTAGATAGATTCGGTTTGCTGCCGTATCTTTCGTGTACAAAGTCTTCCATGTGGCTACGGTTGACGGCGTAAGTCTTCCGACTGTGTTCGGTTATATCCGCACTATAGTCGGTGCCAAGTTCAGGTAAGTTTAGGGTGGTGGCCGAAAAGGCTTGAACTTTCTCGCCCTCAATAGTCATACTAATGGCACAGTGACGGTTATGCATGTGTACCAGATCAGAATCACTAAACTGTGGCTCAAAGTATTTGAGCATTACTCGGGCATCATCGGCACTAGTTCGGAAAGAAATAATTGAACCGACGTTACCGAATACAGCGTCACGAACTTCTTGACTCATTTGGGCAATGTATTGGTTAGCGACAGTTAGATTTAGGCCATATTTACGAGCCTCGGACAGAATAGTGGCGAAACTATCGGTGGCAAAGTTCTGAAATTCGTCAACATATAAGTAGAAAGGAGCACGCTCAGACTGGTCAATGTCAGCCCGACTCATGGCCCCCAGCTGAATTTTAGTAACCATCAAGGCGCCTAGCAGGGCAGCATTGTCTTCGCCAATCAGTCCGCGGGTAAGATTAACGATCAAAATCTTGCGTTCGTCCATAATCTGCCGGATATTGAAACTGCTTTTAGGCTGGCCGATGATATTACGAACCACAGGGTTAGCAGTGAAGGCACCGACCTTGTTAAGTACTGGGGCTACGGCCTCGGCTTGGAATTTGTCGTTCCAGCTGGCAAACTCTACTAACCAGAAGTTCTTAACTACCGGGTCTTGAACATGCTCTAACACATCAGCTCGAAACCTCTTGTCAGTTAGGATACGAGTTATATCGAGCATGGTGGCGTCTGGGTAGTCGAGTAAAGCTAAGATGCTGTAGCGCAGGATGTACTCCAGCCGCGGGCCCCAGGATTCGAACATACGCTTTAGTACACCAATCAGCTCTGAAGCAGTATGGGTTTTTAGCTTGGAGTCAGTCACTTCCATAGGATTGAAAGCGATAGGGAAATCAGTATCCGCCGGGTTGAAGTAAATAACATCTTTGGCCCTCTCGGCTGGTATGCGTCTTAAGATGTTGATAGCGTAATCACCATGGGGATCAATAACGGCAAACCCGTAGGGACTGTAGATATCGGAAATGGTTAGTAATTCAAGTAGACCAGATTTACCCACACCGGTTTGTCCAATAATGTAGAGATGCCGGCTGCGGTCAACGCGGGGCATACCAAACATAGTGTTATGCCCGCGGAAATTAGTCACCGCGATCGGGCTGATATCTCCACGGGTAGTCTCATTAATAAGTGGTAAATTGGCCGGTGGTTCGGCTGTTTTGGCACTGGCCCAGAGAATATTGGGCGTCTCCACGTTAGTGTGTGGCAGGTGGTAAACACTGGCTACTTCTTCGATATTAAGAATGAAGGATCGTTCAATGCGCCTTGTCCTAAAAAGATCTAGCATCCTTTGGTCGTCAGTCATGGACCGAAGACCAAAACCGTTAAGGTAGGTAGTATTGAACTGTTTATAACTAGCGATTATGGATTGGAGGCGCATTCTGGCTGCGGCCGGTGTGGTGTTACCGCGGTAGACAATACGAATACAGGCTTCGTAGGCCAGCTTGTGACTTTTTTCTTCGGCGCCGCTAGCCTGAGCTGATTCATGTTCAACTAACTTAGGAGTTTCGCTTTTAGATTCTGGTGGAGCCCAGAGTACACCCAAGCTACCGCTTGTACCGGTCTTGGCCCCACGGATGCCAGCGGTGTAGCGCTCGCTTTTTTTATGCCATTTATCGTCGGCCGGTCGAACAATTACCTGGATCCAAGCATCTTCGTGTTCTTCAAACTGGGCAAGGGTAGCGGTGATAGCGGCCAAAGGGTCGACCTCGAAGCTAGGAAAAGTTTTAATTGGCAGGGGATCTGGTGCCACTAATTTAAGCTCAGCGGCCATGGAGATAGAGGGTTCAGTGGAAGGCTGGGTATAGTCAGGCACCTCAGCAATGTGAACGGTCGGATATTGGGCGTAGATTTGTTCTTCTACATATCCTTTAAGGTGGCTAGGCACCCAAACGTAAAAACCAATGCGCTTAGCCTGAACAGCTATCTCGAAGCTTAGTCGCTCGCGCACTGAAGGATGAAAACGTCGATGTGATCCATCGTGGAGCAGGCCATGTAAACTAGCCAGCATTTGCTCAGCGGCTAATTCCTTTTTCTCGTTCTCTCTAGGTACTTGAAGAAGTAGTAGGGTCCCGGCATCACTAGGAACAGTCTCTTGCCGTTTTCTCAAAATCATATAAGGCAATTATACTATAAACACTGCAAATAAGCAAGGTTAAGCACTTCGTTTTTCGCTGTTTCCAGCTCATCAGCGTAAGTACACACTTACGTAAACGAAAAACAACGTGTGAGGAGCCGATGGGGCAGAGCAGTAATACAACCCTTGGGGGTTGTGTCCTGATTGCCCTAGCAACCGCAACTGACTTCATCGAGAATCTCGCCAGGCGTTCGACAGAAGGCAGAGCAGTATTACAAAGGCCGCCAGAAGAACCACACCGGCAGAGTAGAACTCTACACGATTCTTCATCGCAACGGCCATAATCGTCATGCTGACACCAACTAGGGCCAGCAGGATTGTCAGGAAGTAGAGCTTCCAAGACATAGGCACTTCACCTCCTTCCGAGGTGTAAGGTTGTCGTCAAGTAAGCCGGTTTGCCTCCAGGAGGCACCGGATCCAGTAGGCAAACGGGATGACGAGGAACATCACTCCGAGCATGCACTGACCGTTATGGCCGTACTCAGCGCCTACAGCGATCATGGGGATCCCTGATACGAACATCAGGCCCATCGCCAAGACGACTATGTGGATCACTCGGAGTCGCTGGAACACGACACCGATGAGGAACAGCACGATCGCCAGCAGCAGGCAAAGGGTTGCCAGCTGCCAGACGGGCCACTGCCCCAAGTGAGGCTGTCCGAAGACAAGCCCGAGGGAGGAAATGATCAACCCCCACAAGCCCGCGAGTACCAACACGAACACTACAAGACGTCGCAACGCCATGGTTCACCTTTCTCACACGTTGTTAAGGTGCGATTTGCACCGTTTCCACGATGGAAAACTTGATTATTATAGCATTATTATTACTATTTTGTCAATCCATTAGACCTCTGGTACAATAGTCCTTATGTTTGATGATATTAAGCCGCCCGAAGCGGGCGATGGGCTGCCTGAGTCGGTGCCTAAAAGTAACGACCAAGAGCCAGCTTTTGTACCGCCAGAGACTATCAGCGCCACTGACACCGAAGAGCCAAAACCGGTTGAAAAAAGTGAAGCGCCTAAACCATCTAAGCAATCACGCTTTAAAAAAATGAAAACCAGTTTAGCAACTTGGTGGGGGTCAAGAAAGCTTTGGCAAAAAATATTAATTATTGTTTTGGCTGTTTTACTAGCAGCTGCTTTGGCTTTTGGAGTTTACACATTATTTAAGGCACCTAAGGAGGCACCGGTGCCTCAAGCCCAAGTTGAAGCCGTTCCTACAACCGAAGCTTCAAAATTAACTGGCGTACAAGTCGACCCCAAGTTCAATAAACTGCCGGTAACCGGAATAATGATCGAAAATAGTCTAGATGCAAGGCCGCAGTCGGCGCTTAAAGACGCAGGCGTGGTATTCGAAGCCATAGCCGAGGGTGGTATAACTCGCTTTCTGGCGCTTTACCAAGAAGCCGAACCTAGCTACATAGGTCCAGTGCGCAGTGCCCGGCCATACTACTTAAGGTGGCTACTACCATTTGACGCCCCGCTAGCGCATGTCGGCGGCAGCCCAGACGCTATGGCCGATATTAAAAGTTTGGGTGTCAAGGACTTAGACCAATTCTTCAACCCCCAGGCTTATTGGCGAGTTTCGACACGTTATGCACCGCACAATGTCTATACAAGCATGGCCAAGTTAAGGTCGCTAGAAAAGAGCAAAGGTTGGACGAGCAGTAATTTTACTGGTTTCCTTCGTAAAGAGGAACAGCCGTTAACGACTCCGAAGGCTCGACTAGTTGACATCAGCATTTCCGGACCAGACTTTGGTGTGCACTACACCTATAACAAGAAAACCAACAGCTATCTAAGAAGTGAAGGAGGTGCCAAACACATTGACGAAAAGTCTCACAAACAGTTATCTCCAAAAGTTGTGGTTGTTCTGGTGACCAGATATGGTTTGGCCAGCGACGGTCATCATTCCACATATCAGACGAATGGTAGTGGAACGGTTTATGTCTTCCAGGACGGAGGCGTAACTAAAGGTAAATGGCATAAATCGGACGACAAAACTCAGTTGACCTTCACTGATGCTACTGGAGCACCATTAGGGTTGAACCCTGGACAAACTTGGATTACGGTGGTCGGTGCTAGTTCGGACGTTAGTTACAAAAAATAGGATATGGAAAATTTATCTAAGGCCGTCGCTCAGATTCGCCTGAGAATATTCGTTATCACCCTTTGTACCGTGGCTACGCTGAGCATGGGTACTTGGTGGTTAGTGGCAAAAACCACCCTTACCGATCTACAAATTGGTGGGATTTTAGCAATTAGCTGTATTGTAATGGCCCTTATAGTCGCTGAAGTAGCTGCTCAAACGGCTAAACTACCGCTAGAAGCTTTAGGTAAAGCCATCCTTCATATTGCTCCTGACGAAGCAGCAGTGGCAGCACCAAGGTTTGACGATCTTAAAGTTGGTCGAGAATATGTAACAAATGTAGCTTATCAATTATTCCAAATTGCTAGTATCCAGGATAATAAACTACTGGCCGAACATCGTCGTGAAGCCACTCAAGCTAGTAACATTATCAGTCATTTACCATTGCCGTTATTGGTGTTCAATAAGCAGCAGTTAGTAACTTTTGGTAGTGACGCTGCTTACAGCTACTGCGGGCTAGATAGCGCTGGGCTACTCGGTAAACCTTTATATGACGCACTTGATCTGGAGTTTCCCAGTGATTTTACCCTGGAGAAGTGGGTTAATGACTGTCAGAAGAACAAGGCTACGGATACAGCTTATTGGCGGGGCGTGCGATTCCACCTAAAGGACGACGCCGCAACTTTAAAGCAGTGCGATATGGCTGGTTATTATAATCGTGACAATCCAACAGGCATTGAGTTTATCATCACTTTATTTGACCGGTCTACCGAATATCAGCAAGACGACCAGGCACTGAGCTATATGGCGCTGGCTGTCCATGAACTACGCACCCCACTTACTATTATGCGTGGCTATATAGAAGTTTTTCAGGAAGAGCTGGAGGGCAAGCTTGACCCTGAGCTAAAAGAGTTTATGTACCGATTTGCCGCTTCTGCACAGCAGCTAACAGCTTTTGTAAATACAATACTCAGCGTGGCTAAGGTAGAGGAAAATCAGCTGGCCATTAAGCTGGCCGAAGAGCATTGGAAGGAGTTAGTTGAACATGTTTGCAGTGATTTATCTATGAGAGCTAAGGCTCTAGGCAAAGAGATTGTCTGCGAGATTGGAGACGATCTGCCAACGGTGGCAGCCGATCGTACCACCATCTACGAAGTGCTAAATAACTTATTAGAAAATGCCCTGAAATATAGCGGTAATAGTCAAAAGGTCACCATTCGGGCTTATCAAACTCAAGATAAGCTAATCGAAACAGTTGTGGAAGATAAAGGTCTAGGCATACCGACTAGTGTGCTGCCCACGCTGTTTGAGAAATTCCACCGTAACCATCGAAATCGTAGCCAAATTAGTGGAACCGGGCTAGGGCTGTATCTTAGTAAAGCGATTGTTAACGCCCATGGTGGTGATATTTGGGTTAACTCCAAAGAGAATGAAGGCACCACCGTTAGTTTCACGTTAGTGCCATACTCACAAGTTGCTGATAAACTCGAGAATGGCGATAATGATGGCATGATACGAACTGCCCACGGCTGGATTAAAAATCACTCTTTGTATAGAAGGTAACTTAGATGGATGAGCAACCTACTACAAACCGGCGCGTGCTAATCATCGAGGATGAAAACTTTATTAGTGAACTTTATGTTCGCTCCCTAACCAAGGCTGGTTATGAAGTCAAGGTAGTAATCGATGGGCAGGAGGCCCTTAAGGAAGCCCAGACTACTAGCTACGATATTATTCTGCTGGACATAATGCTACCGACAGTTAAGGGCACAGAGATTTTAAAGCGACTGCGGGACGTCAAGGAAACACCCGACTTAAAATCTAAAATAATAATTACCACTAATTTAGAGCTGGACGATGAGGGCAGGGCAGCTATTGAAAACCAGGCCGACGGTTATATCGTCAAAGCCGAGGTCACTCCTAAAGAACTTGTGTCCTTCCTCGACCAACTTCAAACTAGTTGATATAAGCGTTATAATAAACATGGTCATGTGAGTACTTCTGGCTTGCCAGATTTCCACTCGCAGACTTAGAAATTACTCGTCTTGCGCCTCCCGAGCGCATGGCTCCAACAAGCAATCGTCGTCTTATTACTATAGGTGTGGCGACCACCATTTCCCTAAAATAACGGAGTAATTTCTATGTATTATGAAAATCCTGGTGGCGTGAGTGTTCACGATGGGTTTCCCAACCCAGCCACCGACAGTAGTTTGCAAACACTTGATCTTAATCAACTATTGATTCAAAACAGTGCCAGTACTTATTTTATGCGAATTGCTGGTAATGATTGGGCTAGGCAAGGAATCTTTGCTGACGATATTGCCATAGTTGATAGAGCTATGGGGCCCAAGCCAAACGACCCTGTGGTCTGGGTTTGGGGTAGTGAACTGTGTATTTCTCCCCGGCATAAGTTACCAAGAGGAGCTGAAGTCTGGGGTGTAGTAACGGCCGTTATTCATCAGTACAGGGGCAAGAAGTGAACCGGCCGCTATTTGCCCTAATCGATTGTAATAACTTCTTTGTCAGCTGCGAGAAGCTCTTTCGGCCAGATCTAGAAGGTAAGCCAGTGGTAGTACTGTCTAGTAATGATGGTTGTGTGGTAGCGCGCAGCAATGAAGCCAAGGCTCTAGGGATCCCAATGGCAGCCCCGGCTTTTAAATATCGTCAATTATTCAAGGATCAAAGGGTAGTGCAGTTCTCGGCCAACTTTGAACTATACGGTGACATCAGCCGGCGCATCACTCAGATGCTAACTTCCATAACACCTAGGATTGAAATCTATTCGGTCGATGAATCGTTTCTGGATCTGGCCGGCTTGGGTATCTCGGATTATGGGGCGTGGGGCAGGGTGGTTAGAGAAACCATCTGGCGGTGGGTAGGTATACCGGTTTCTATAGGTATAGGTCCGACCAAAACTCTAGCTAAATTAGCTTCGGATAGGGGTAAAAAAGATATGGAGCTGGACGGAGTTCTAGACTTCATTGGGGCTACCGCCACAGAAACAAAGCATCACCTTAAGGCGGTGCCTATTGAAAGTGTTTGGGGCGTCGGCTGGCGTCTAACACCAAGGCTAAAGGCTGAAGGATTAATGAATGCTTGGCAGCTTAGCCAACTACCCGGTAGATATGCTCAACAAATCATGGGTATTCACGGACGACAAATGGTCAGTGAACTCAACGGCACCAGCTGCTACACACTGGAGTTAGAGGGCAAAGCACGTCAGAGCATCGCCCGGACTCGAACGTTTGGTGGTGACACTAATGATCTGCCGTCAATTGAAGCAGCCATTGCTAGCTTTGCTACCCAGGCTGCTTTTCGCCTGAGAACAGATAGGCAGTTAACCCGCCGGGCGGCTTTATTCTTGACCACCAATAAACATAAGCCAGGTTATAGGCGTTGGAGTAGGGAGGTGACCTATCAAACTCCTACCGCTGACACTGGCCAACTAATAAGCTCCTTGCTTGAACAGCTAGGTAAAATGTACAGACCCTCCCATGAATATCATCGAGCGGGTGTGCTACTTTGGGATTTTGTGTCAGCCGACCAGCTTCAGGCTGATTTGTTTGGGGTAGTTAATATAAATAAGGAAATGCGAGCCAAGGCCAGAATGCGGACGGTTGATCAGCTAAATGAGAGATTCGGCAAGGGCCGAGTGCACTTTGCGGCTGAGGATTTAGGTGATGCTTGGCAACCCCGCCGCGGTTTACGCAGTCCACGCTACGTTAGCCGTTGGGATGAGCTACCATCGGCCAATTTGTCATGACAAACTAGGAAAATTACCTCTGTTATGGTAATATTTGGCCGTTAAATATGGTCCCATCGTCTAGTGGTTAGGACACCAGGTTCTCATCCTGGCAACAGGGGTTCGACTCCCCTTGGGATCACCAAGAAATTTAAACCACCAAAAATGCGGTGGTTTTCTTTTTGTAACAGGGGTTTTACCGTATACTGAACATAAGCGCTTAGCCTGGTGTGATTTTTTGTTATGGTGGGCCCTCGGCGTCTTAGGGGAAAAACAAGAAACATGCAACTAGTAAATGATAAGTGGTACAACATCTACAGCTGGCTACTGACGGGTGCTGGTTTGATTTGTCTGGCGCTAAGTTTGATAGCTATCGGTGCCCCAACTTTGTTTGATATCCGGAGCCATGGCTTCACATCTCTGTCATTGATACTGGCCTCGGCCATCCTGCTTTATAGAGTTTTGGCTTTCAATCGTGTCAGAGATCGTTATAGCCTACGTAATGCCACATTTATACTGAACCTCTTAGTGATGCTCGAAAGCGTTAATCTCATAAACAACACCGGTGGATTGCATTCTTGGTTCCATTTAAGCTGGGTGATAATGATTCTGTTTGGCGGTATGTTCGGGGCTTATATGATCCTGAGCTTCCTGATGCTCACCACTATGTATTTAATTGTGATCACTACCAACACTCAAGGAGTGGTTCGGGTCGATCTTTATAGTTGTATTGTTCTAGCGGTTAATTATCTAGTTGGTATTATTTCGTACCTGATATGGCGACCTATGTACATGGACCAGGAGAGCCAGCAAGTCGTCAAGTTGACCGGGGCACTCAAGAGTAAGCAGCAACAGGCTGAAATTCTGATTCAATCAATTAGTGACGGCATAATTGTTACTGACACGGACGGGAAGATAAACCTTTTAAACCAATCGGCCTCCAAGATGATTGGATGGCCTATGGAGGAAGCTACTGGCATAAGTGTGGAACAGGTCATGAAGCTTCAGAAAGAAGACAGCACGCCATTAGACGATCGGGCTAACCCATTCGAGAGGGTTTTAAAAACTAGTGAGCAATATAACCAAATAGTAAGACTAATCTCAAGGGATAACAAAACCTTGATTGTCTCCTTGGTTATTTCGCCGATTGTTATTCCCAAAAGTTCCAATTTAATAGGAACAGTAGCGGTATTTCGTGATGTCAGTTCAGCTAGAACCGAGGAACACCAAAGAGCCGATTTCATAAGTACCGCCAGCCACGAAATGCGCACACCGGTTGCTGCCATAGAAGGCTACTTAGCGCTGGCGCTGAACGACAAGGTCAGCCAAGTTGACGCTAAAGCTCGTGATTATTTGGTTAAAGCTCACGAAAGTACCCAGCACCTGGGTAAATTGTTCCAAGATCTTCTAACCAGTGCTCGGGCCGAAGACGGGAGGTTATCTAATCATCCCCAAGTAATAGAATTGGCTAGTTTTGTTAAGGAATTAACTGATGGTCTAAGATTTTCGGCTGACAAGAAAGGCCTTAAGACCAGTTTTGCAATTGGCTCAACAGGAAATCAAGGTCCTACTGAAGGTAGCCTGAGCCGAGTGATTAAACCTTTGTATTATGTAGAAGTTGACCCGGATCGGCTGCGGGAAGTGTTAACCAACTTATTCGACAATGCCGTTAAATACACCGACGAAGGTACTATTACTATTGGGCTTACCGGTGATGATAAAGTGGTTCAGCTATTTATTCGTGACAGCGGTGTAGGGATCCCGCCGGAAGACGTTCCTCACTTATTTCAGAAATTTTACCGGGTCGATAATTCAACTACACGCACCGTAGGTGGTAGTGGTTTGGGTCTGTTCATATGCCGCAAGATCATTGAGTTATATCATGGGCGGATCTGGGTGGAGAGTGTCATCAAGGAGGGCAGCACCTTTTATATAAACCTGCCGCGTCTCAGCAGTCAAAAGGCTCAAGAGCTCCAACAACTTCAACAATCTCAGCCGTTTTCACACCTTGAAGCTTGACGTGGTACAATAGCAACAAATGATAAGCATTAGAAGTTAGAAGAGGGCAGTATGACCAAAATAATGCTAGTCGAGGACGACAATAACCTACGGGAAATTTATGAGGCCCGTTTGCTAGCTGAAGGCTACGAGATTATCAGCGCTAAAGATGGAGAAG
The DNA here is from genome assembly GCA_964636215.1 of uncultured Candidatus Saccharibacteria bacterium. Lineage (GTDB taxonomy): Bacteria > Patescibacteriota > Saccharimonadia > Saccharimonadales > CAZJQT01 > CAZWRJ01. The sequence continues at coordinate 34,322 of CAZWRJ010000008.1, forward strand.
AAG
>CAZWRJ010000009.1:0-29126 GCA_964636215.1 uncultured Candidatus Saccharibacteria bacterium
TTTCTTATAAAATGTTGTAAACTGTGTCAAATCCATTTTTACTGTTGTGGTGCAACTTTCCTTAGGTCCCAATTCAGACATAGCAGGCATCATATCTGAAAGACCAGTTTTGGCTGATGCAGCGAGTGGGGCTCTATGTCTAATCATCCCTGACAAAAGCATATCTTCAGAAGGCACAGAATGTGCATATGCTGCTCCTACAGGAAGTGCTTTCCCAGTCTGTGTAAAATGTGCAGCCAGTATGGAAAGGTCAAGAACATTAACTTGTCCATCACTGTTGATATCGCCGAGTTTAGTAATAGTCGGGAAGGTGCTTGGGGAAGAGGCTGCTGAGGTGTTTGGCACAGCATCATAGGCCGAAATAGTGTAAGTATATGACGTGCCTTGAACTAAACCTGCGTCAGTGTAGCTATTGATTGCACTAGTACCGACCTTGGAACCATTTCTGAAGACATTATAGCCAATCACGGCCACATTATCGGTTGAGGTCGTCCAATTAAGGGTTATCGAATTGGTGGTTTGGCTTGGTGAACTAAGCCCACCGGGAACAGTCGGGGCTTGGGTGTCTGCCAATGTACTAGTTACCAGGGCTGTTGATTGAGACGAAGTGTTTGGCACAGCATCATAGGCCGAAACGGTATAGGAGTAGCTTGTGTTCGGCGTAAGACCCGTGTTTGTAAAACTAGTAGTAGAGCTTGTTCCGATCTTAGTGCCACCACGGTAGATGTTGTAGCCAACTACGGCCACATTATCGGTTGAGGCTGTCCAGCTGAAACTAATGGAGGTAACGGTCTTGGTACCAGCGGTCAGACCGGAGGGCACGCTTGGGGCTGTGGTGTCAGGTAACGTAGAAGTCACTAGCGCTGTTGACTGATTTGAGACATTACCGGCGGCATCAAAAGCTGACACAGTGTAGGTGTAGCTAGTGTTGGGTGTGAGTCCGGTATCGGTATAGTTAGTGGTTGCTACGTTTCCGTTTATTAACACACCGTTTCGATAAACTTTGTAGCCGGCAACTGCGACATTGTCAGTTGAAGCTGTCCAGCTAAAAGCAATTGAACTCACTGTTCTAGTACCAACAGTCAGGCCACTAGGTACACTTGGAGCGGTGACATCATTAACGGTATATGTACCGGGATTGGTAATACTTAATACATTGGTGGCGGTAGAGGCCAAAACAATCGCTGAACTACTAGCGAAAGTTACACTGCTAGTTCCGGTTCCAATCCCTTTGAAAGTAACGCTAGCGATAATTTGGTCACCAGTTAGAGTTGTACCGGACTTGGCTCGGGCAATTGTGACGCTGCCTGACCCTCCGCTACTTGCTGCACTCAGATCAAAAGCACTAGTAGTAGTGTCGATGCTTACAAATTGCAGTTTGGTTTGATCGTAGTTTAAGTCGGCTTCTACGGCGTTGATGGCATCAGTGCCACTATTCTCGTGTATCACCACTGTAAAGTTAGAGCTCAAACTAACCGATGAGCTAGCAGGGACCAGAGACATAGAATCATTAGCTGCAAAAGTTTTCAGAAGTGTCCAAGTACCCAGTGCTGCAACCATCAACATCGCAACTAGGGCCAACATTCTAGAATGACGTGAGTTTTTAAAGTTGCTGACTTTAAACTTTTCTAGTTTCTTGGTTGATGAATGGTGATTTGATTTGACCATTTGTTATCCTAAAATTTTGGCTTCTTAAGACCTTTGTTATCAACTACCCCAACAACTACACCACTAGGGTTAGTAGAAGGGGATTGGCTAAGGGTAGGGCTGGGTATGTGCCCAGGGCCTGCTCCAGACCCTGTAGTGGGAGAAGGACTAGTGGGGAGATTTTGGGTATAAAATTTTGATTCTCGTCTATTATGAATTCTCTTTACTATTTTTTTAGTAACTACAACCAGAGCAAGAAGGATTAATAAACCAATGCCTGACCAAATCAAGATTTCAACAACGCTGGTTTTTTGTTTGATGACTATAGTAAACACTTGAGCCGCCGGAGAATCGTTTTTTACGACTGTGACGGGTTCGGTGACAGTTTGACCCTTAAACTCGGTTGTAACATTATATGTGCCTTCTTTTATATTATAGAAGCCAGCCGTTCCGGTATTGTCAGTAGATACAGGTGATTGGCCTTCAAGGGTTGCGGTCGCTCCTTCTAGAGGGTTACCTTTAGTGTCAACAACCTTAATAACCACATAGTAGCCATTTGCAACAACCGAAGCCTTAGGGGCCGCATGATTGGTTTTCTTACTAACAGGTGCTGTCGTGGAGCTACTCGAGGAAGATGAACTGCCACCACCGCTGTCGCCCGGGGTGCCAGAACCGCCGCCACTGCCGCCAGTAGTGTCACCTTTCAGAGTGTAGGTGCCTCCAGAGGTATCGTGGTCCCAAACATCTTGAGTAGGATTGGTTTGAACGATTTGAGAACTATCGCGAAAACTTATAGAGGTGGTTCCCGAGCCCGCCAAGACCTTGAAAGTAACTGAGCCAACTATCTGATCGCCGGTGACCGAGGTTGATGACTTAGCTCGCACTATCTGGACGCTACCCGAACCCCCACTAGCTATAAAAGACAGATCAAAGGCGCTGGAGGAAGTATCGATACTCACAAACTGTAACTTCGCCTTATCATAGCCTAGATCAGCTTCAATGGCATTAACTTCTGTGGAACCACTGTTTTCGTGAACTGTTACCGTTAAAGTTTTACTTTTGGTATAACTACCGCTAGATGGGCTAAGCGTTAAGGTGGCAGAACCGGCAGCAAAAGCAGATGGTGACAATTGCAGTAGTAATAAAGACCAGGCAAGTATAGAGAGTAAAAGACGTTTTAAGGCAGTCCCAACTCTTACAAAAGGTAAACGGTCGCTTCTCACCAAATTTTGCTGTTTGTTGATTGTGTCCCTGCTAATCTGTTTTTTCATAAACTAATTCTTGATAAATAATTTAACACTAGCTGTTTGCTATCATATTACCATAGTATTATGTAGTAAGGCAGCTATAGGTGAAGAAGAGAAATAAACGCCCAGGGAAAACTCGGAAATTCAAACGTATGATCAAGCGACATAGATTTACTATTATGCTGGTTTTCGCTATAACCTTTGCAACTATCGGTTTTAGAGTCCTTTATCACTCCCACGCCGCTACAGGCGACATTAATGGTGATGGTAAAGTTGATGTACTCGATTTAAGTGTATTAGCGGCCCACTACGGCCAGACGGGTCAAACTCAGTCAACCGGAGATCTAAATGGCGACGGGAAGGTCACTGTTTTGGATTTGTCTATATTAGCCGGTGCCTGGGGTACTTCGTCAGCTTCATACGTCAGTGGTCCCGGTATCGCATTCCCTAACCATACTGCCTTCGTCAGTACGACAGAAAGAGACAATCAATTGAACAACGCCCAGCAATTAGGAGCTAAGTGGGTACGCTTAGACCTAGGATACCAACATAACCCATCCTATGATGCCCTGGTTGACGGCGCCACTAGCCGAGGTATGAAAGTTCTGGCCCAAATGGGTAGTACGGGTACGGCAGCTCTCGGACAGCCAAATACACAATACACTCCGTCTACTTATCATACCGTGATTACCAATGAGGTTCCGTGGTATTACGGGAAAGGTGCGCGTGATTTTGAAATCTTAAATGAACCCAATCTGCACCAATATACACCCGCCCAGTATTTGGCTATTGTTCAGGATGCATATACGTGGATAAAACAAAATTACCCCGATGCTAGGGTATGGGTTGGGGCAATTGGTTTAGGTGATACATGTAATGCAGGGTGTCAATTTAATAATTTTGTAAAACCTTTGTTCCCAACTATTGCTTCTTACATGGATGGCTTTAGTATCCATGCCTCAGATATGTCACACCCGCCAATAGGGTCAGATAGAACTTGGAGTATGCAATCATGGACCTGGGGCCCATTAGGCGACGGCATTACGGACACCATACGCAGTGAAATGGATAACGCCGGGGCTTCAGCAAAACCAATACTACTTAGCGAATACAACTACCCAGATAACAAACCAGATCAAGCCACCCAGGCAACTAGGGTTACAGATAATATAGCTGATACTCGTTACACTGGGGTAGCTAACTATACTATTTGGGACGACCCAAACGACCCATCAACAAAGATCTACAGTATGATGAGCGGCACCTCACCGAACTATACAAAGAAATTGGTTTGGGATGCTTATAAACAGGCTGTAGCGGGCCAGACTTATACTTACATTGGACCCTCCTTTCAAAACGAAGGCAATATAGGGCTCATCTGGCGTCGGTGGAATAAGTGGAATGTCGCATTCGATTCTACGGAATTGTCTTTAATTCCACGATTCCGCGTCTTTACTATGAACGCCCCTGCCAATGAATACGGTATGATCCCGCAAATCAAGGCTGGCAGCCCTGGCTCGTTGGCTTTAGTTTACAAGGACCTGACTTCCACCAGAAATATTGATCTTACTTGCGGTACTGACCCATCAGCTATAGCCACCGGAGTTGGCTACTGTGACGCCGATGCCAACCACCCGGATTGGTTTCTAAAGGACGGCTCCGGAAACCGGATTGAGTACGATGGTTTCCCAGGTCACTGGCAAATGGATGTGGGTATTGCCGCATACCAAGACAAATGGATCGCCAACGTCATCGCCGATGTCAAAGCTCATGGCTGGGATGGCGTGTTCATGGATAATGGCTTAGTTCACTGCAATACCTACCACAAGGACTTTTGTCCTCCTAAATATCCGACTGACGCTTCGCTGCAGGCGGCATATCAGGTGTTTTTGGACAAAATCGGCACCGCATTTAGCAACGCTGGTTTAATTGCTGTAGCGAATGAAGCCGATGCCCGGCTATTCCCAGGACTATGGAGCAACTATACTCGTAACTTAAGCGGCGCTTACGACGAGTATTGGATTGAGTATCTGCCAGGCAATATGGCATCGGGTAATAGTTGGAAGACCCAGGTCGACGAGATAGCCCAGATGGAAGCAGTCGGTAAGATGGCTATTGTCAGAGCCCAAACGCATTTCACGGATGCGGTAGGGGCCGAATTTACGGCTGCAAGCTATTTGTTGGCCAACGGCGGACATGCAGTTTACGACGAAGGCAATGATGGCACAGAAAGCCTATCGTGGCTCAGTAGGCCTTGGCTAAGTTGGGATCTGGGCAGAGCCACCAACAGCTATTTCCTAGTATCAGGTAGTACATCCGTATACAGACGTGACTTTAGCGCCGGTACGGTTGTGGTGAATGCGCAGGCCTATAAAGACCCGACTACTCAAATCGTTAACCCCCCACAAACAGTTCAGTTAGGAGGAACTTACAAAAACGAGTCCGGCACATCCGTTACTAGCGTTACCCTTTACGGACAAACAGCCGCCATCCTCAGAAAATAATCATAGACCATGGACCTACTGGACATTTATGCTATTGATTATGTGTTCGATAAATCTACCAATAATCGGTACTTGATCAAATAAACCCAGGATCCACATAACTATTCCGACAACTAATGTACCGGCTAAAAAAATTCCAAAACCGTAAGCAATACCTCGAATAAAGCTATACCATAGAAGTCTTGATGGTTTGCTGTAACCAGCCGCAACAACTTCCTCAAGTAACCGGCCGACTTTCTCATACTCCGCCGGCTTCATTTTGTTCGCATTTTTCATATAATTATTGTAGCCCAGCAGGTAAGTAAATTATAAATAAACAAAGCCTAAGGTGGCGTCTACAAAGTTATCCACAGGGTAGCAAATTAATAGTTGACAGTCATATTCTGTAGAGTTACGATGTAATTGCCATCGTGAGGTGGCACAAAGGGAGCCCCTAAAAAGGCTCCTTTTTGTTTATATCACTCTGTTTTTTGAATTAACTCTTATCGATTTGCCGAGTCCTAAATACGTAGTAGCCGGTGATACCTAGTAGCAGCAGTATAGCTATACCTACATACCACCATCTATTGTCGTTGGAAGCAGTAGCCGAAGTACCTAAAACCGCTGGCTGAGATGGGTTATTGTCTGTGGAGGCGGCTTTTTTACTAACTACCCCACGCAAGTTTTGACCAGTAGAATCGGCGGAGGTTCCATCGCTAGCGTTATTAGTATCGGTGCCTGTAGTGCCACCGCCGCTACCACCTTCACCACTTGATGTCGTTGCTGACGCCACAGTTACAGTGGTTACGATTGGCGCTGGTGGATCATTGACAGTTACAGTGACGGTATCGGTCGTTTTGGGGGTAGGATCGTTGCTGTTTTTAGCCGTAATATAGTAGTGAAATGTGCCGGTCGAAGGTACTGTAACTGTGAACACGCCGGCACCGCCAGCTTTACCAGGCTGTCCGGTAATCGCTTGTTCGCCCAACTTATTAGCCACACCAGTTTGGTAGAGGTCGACGGTGAAGTTATCACTGTCGTTGGTCGATAGTACTGTGTACCCTATACCAAAGGTTTTTTTGGTGGTAGGTGTGTGCGGAGTAGTGATGTTTACCTGCCAATATGAAGAGGCAGCAAAGACACTAGAGCTGAAACCGATTAGACTTACTAAAGTTAAAACTATGAATGTTAAACGTTTCATTTAACACCTCCTTTCACCGTACGCTTGCCAAGAGCGAGGCCAACACCCGTCAGAAGAAGAGCTAGGGCCATCATGCTGTAAGCCGCTACTGAGCCGTTACCGGTATTAACCAATACAGTTGTCTCGGCCGCTAATACCTCGGGCTCTACAACAGTTACCTCAGTTGAAACGAACGGTGTAGTAGTAACACTTAGGTTACTTAGAACTACTTCGGAACTTGGGCAGGGATCTTGGGCTGGCAAAGCACAGCCGCCCGCAAATGCTATATCAGGATAGGTTCCTGGGGTAACTGAGCTGGCAATTTTAGTTTGATAGGTTAGGGTAACTACTTCACCGGGGATCATAGTGCCTAGTTGCCAAAGGCCAGGTGAAGAACCATAACCTGGCTCGGGTGTAACTGCGCTCAGCTTAAGATCACCGCGCACCGAAGACATAGCCGTCCAGCTGCCTGAGACATAGTCGAAACCTTCTGGTGGTTCATCAAGAACCTTGGCTTTATTTAGAACTCCACTATCTGCAGGTAGAGAAGCTACTAAGGTGTAAGTAACCACATCACCAGTGTGTGTGGGGTTAGGGCGATTGTTAGACTTGGTGAGATTTAATACTACTTCATGGTAGTTACCAATGAAACAATTAACCGTTTCTCCAGGCTGCGGGTAGACTGTGTAGCTATCTTCGTTGACAATCTCACCAACGTCTTCACGTTCGTTAGTACAGTAGATATTACTTTGGTGCCAGCCATCTTTGAGGGTTTCGCTTAGCTCATGTCCTTTATTCGGTAATACGTCTGTAAAGGTGGTGGTGCCATCTTGTCCAGTGGTCTGGGTGTCTTTATCTAGGTTTATCAGCCAGTCAGGCAAGGCGGGTTCACTAAGTCCAAGGGTGTCTTTTTCAGGATCATATTGTCCATTTCGATCAAGATCATTGAATTTGGTGACCACTATTTTGGCATTTTCCTGATTAGTGAAGGTGCAGGTCACATGTGTACCGAACTTGAGCTCCACAACCACGCTATTGTCCTCGCGATAAGTCTCGGCTCCTTCACATTTGATATCGGCCAGCCGCCAACCTTCAACCGCGTCCTCGGTAATGACGAAGTTACCAGCCTTAGCAAATTGCTCGGTGTGAGTATTAGGCAAGGTGTTGTCAGAATCATCATCTAAGTAGAATGAACGGGTATGGTCTTGGTAATTGGGTAGGTCAGGTGCCACAAGCCCAGATCCAAATAATGGGACGTTGTTATTTTCATTATCGTAAGACTTATCAATAGTGAAGTGGAAATCTTGTGGATCATTTGGCTGTGCATCTTTTATGACGGTGATTTCTGGACGACGTTTATTGCAGAATTGGCAAACTACTTTTTGGCCACTGCCGACCGTTAAGTCACTGATAACGGTGCCTTGACCGCTGGCTACTAAGGTTTCGCCAACAAAACACCTAAAGTAGCTATTGTAATCACCAAGGTCAGTACTATTGTCGCCAGCCGTCTCGGAAACCTCGTACTGCCCGGTAACTAAGTGCACAAAACCAGTCGTGCCTTTATCGCCAACAGCTTCGGCGTAAGCCGTACCATTGATATTGAGGTTAAACCGGCCCGGGTCATCAGAAGGAATTAGCTGTTTAACTATTCTTAGCTTGCCAGTGTCGCGGGCATTATTAAAGGTACAAACCACGTGCTCGCCTGGCGAAACATTAACTTGTACCTCGGTGGATACCTGCACAGCTTCCTCGCCAGTGCATGAGGAACTATGGACATGGTAACCAGTTTTCTGCTGCTCTGACACGGTATGTGAACCAGCGACTACAGTCTGATCATTAGAGCTGCCGGTTGAAAAACCACCTTGACCATCGATGTCCCAAACCCAGTCGGTTACATCCTGCTGATCAACTTTGCCGTCGCCGTCATTATCAACGTTTTTGATGACGGTAATAGTTCCTCTGGCCTGGTTGCCAAAGTTCCTATTAGGATTAGATTCGCCGGACATTTCAATAGTGACGCTGTAACAGCCATCGCTTGTTGGCTTAGTCTGTACCCAACCAGCTTGCTGGACTTCACAAACTACATAGCTGTCTGGTGGTAGGTTAGTAAATTGGTAATTGCCATTGCCATCGGTGGTAGTTTCATCATATAGGTTGTTCAGTAAGTTATCCTGGTCATCGTTGTCATAGAATAATTTGATGTGCCAGTCACTCAGTTTTGGTTCACCAGCATCTTTATAACCGTCACCATCAAGGTCGTTAAATTTGTAGCCGCTAATGCTACCGTTTTCAAAGTTTCCAAAATCCTGGCCAGTAACGTCTTGTCCGGCAGTCAGATTAACATCGTTTGGAGAAAATATCTGAGTCCAACCACTCTGAAGTTGTTCTAATAAGCTGTAAGAACCCGGTAGAATATCGGTAAAGCTGTAGTTTCCATTCAAATCGGTAGTTGTCTGGCCGACCATCTGACCGTTTTGCCACAATTGGATAATCCAACCTTGAAGGGTTGTTACCACGCTTTGATCGGCGTTAACTTCATACTTGGTCCCAGATATCGAACCCTTAAGCAGTTCATTAACAAAAGTACAAGTTACGTCGTCCCCAGCCGCCAGGGTCACACTTAGAGTACTGTCGACTAGACTACCCGAAGTAGTGTTTACACAAGTAGCGTTTTTCAAAGCCCAACCAAAGACTGAGCCTTCAGTTACACTGTAATCGCCAGGTGCTAAATCGGTAAATTGCTGAGAACTTGGCAGTGTCCCATCACTATCATCATCGAGTAGGAAGGGAGTTAGCCCATCACCGGTAACAGTGAAGGTGAAGTCTTGTGGATCATTAGGCTGGGCATCTTTAACTATTTTTAGTTTGGCCAATTTAACATTTGTTATGGTGCAAGAAAGGGTGGGTACACCATCCACTAGTGGTGTGTTGCCATTTATAACCAGGTTGCTGCAGGTATTTGCGGATTCCATCCAGCCCGCTTTATCCTGCTCACTAACATTGTAGGTTCCTTGAGCAACGTCGTAAACAACATCTTGAGATGTGTTGAGGGTCCTATCTGGGTTACCGGCAATATCGCCACTGCCACTAGCTGTAATTTGAAAGTCAGTTTGGTCATTAGCCGGCTGAGTAACCTTATGGACAATAATTTTGCCACGTTGGCGGTTTACGTATGTACAGCTGACATTTTGGCCAGCACTAAGTGTAATGGTGACCTTAGCGCCGTCCTTGACCACTGAGGCGCCTTCCGAACAACTGATATTATCAAAGTCCCAGCCTGTGGTGGCGGTTTCGGTAAAGCTATAGCTGCCTGCAGCCAGGCCATTGAAAGTCTTACTACTTGGCAGGGTGGGGGTGTTGTCGTTATCTAAAGAAAAATCGCTTACTCCTGTACCTGTCGTTGTAAAGTCGAAGTCCTGTGGGCTGTCTGGGATGGCATTTTTGGAGATAGTGATTGAGCTACTGGCAGTATTAGTTACTATACAAACCACATCAGATCCATCGGCAATCGGAACATCTGCAAGTGAAGTGCCATTGCCACTAGCAATTACGGAGCCAGTACCGTTAAGATCGCGGCAAGAAATACTGGAGCTATATCCGCCCAATGAAGTACCAGTACCAGCCAGTTCGGCCACATCATGATTACCTTCGCCAACTACCACTTCGCCGGTTGTGCCATCATTACCAACGTCAGTGGCTTTAGTGACTTGATCAATTTGTAAGTTAAAAAGGCCGGGATCGTCAGCAGGAACTAAATGTTTTACTACCTCTAATTTCCCGGCTTTAGGCTGAGCAATTACGCAGTCCGATGGGTCAGAATTTGGTTCTTGTGATGGATAGGAACAAACGTCAATCAGTTTGGCGCTTGTTCCACCGACTGCGGCAAGGCTAACTGTACAACTGCCCTCGGTGTCTTTGGGGTAAGAAGCACCACTCGGGAAGGGATCGGTGTTCTGCTGAGAGACTGAGCAAGTTGTTGCTCCATTTGGTACGACTGTTACTGGGGAGGTACAACGATCAACCTTGTCGTCTCCACATGAATACGTTGTTAGACTTTGAAATACTGCTGGATCGTCTTGGGTGGTAACACAAACAGAATAGTTAATATTGCCATCGCCATTTGTATCAAATAAGTTACAGGCGTCTAGAGTGTTCGCGCCATTTGTGCCTGTTTCATCCCAGTTCCAAGTAGTTGCCACAGTGGTCGGGACGCCAGCGTAATCAACACAGAGTTTAGTTAAATCTTTTTGACCAGGTTCATCGTTGGCTCCGGCAGTATCAACCGTACAAAGCGGGGCCGCAGAGACTGGTTGACTGTGAATAAATGGGCCTGAAGCACTGACTACCTGGCTAATTGCCAAAACAAGTACCAGTAGTATACTGCGAAACCTTCTGGCTATGGGCTTAACTTTTTTCATATTTACTCCCCGTAGTTAGCTGATACATGACACTTTTGCTTGGCTATAACACCACTGCTTCAACCGAAGCAGCTGACCATGTTTTTATTTCAACCACCCGAAGTCTCTGTTTGTTCTGATGTCAGTATGGAAGCTTCTTGAGTAAATATCAAGTCTTTGTTGTAAAAACAAAACCGCTATTTACGGCAGCTTGTTTCAAACTAGCGCTAATTTGGTTAACTAAACTCTGGATTTGGCGAATCTATCACGGACTTGGAACAGTAAGTAAAAGCCGATAGCTGAGCCAAAAAGGTTGCCGAGAAAGCTGCCGAAACCTCTGTGATAAGTGAATACTTGGACCACAGCATAAACCACATTAAGCAAGGTGGCCAAAAATACTAAATCCCAGCCACGACGTAAGCGACTTTTCATTGGCGAGTAAGCCATGATCATAATGACACCTTCAGCCAGCAGCATAATTATACCCAAATAAACAACAAATTTTTCTCCGCCGGTAGGGGCAATGCTCTTGCCGGTAAGATAAATTGAAGTTTGGTTGACGTAATCTATAACAGCATTCGTATAGTGAACCAGCTTCCAAAGAGAGTAAGCTGCAAAAATCTGTAAGATACCACCTACAAGTGCTATCCAAGGCCAAATTTTTACTAAACTATCCTTAGAACTCTCGGGCAATTTAGGTAAACCCTTGAAGACGTCCGCCAGCCCATTTTCAATCTTTTTGACCGAAGCCATTTTTGTAATCCTCCGTTAATACTTCTAGCATAGACTGCTGACGCCTGCCGTGCAACGCGCAGGTTACAATAGCTATGTGCATAACTTTAGATCGGACGATTTTCGGTTGAATCCTCAACAGGGGCAAGCAGTCAATATTGGTACTGGTCCAGCTTTAGTGGTAGCCGGAGCTGGTACTGGTAAAACAAGAGTTATAATCGAGCGTCTGCGCAGATTAATCGCTTCAGGGGTTAGTCCAGGGCGATTGCTAGGACTGACATTCACCGAGAAGGCAGCCACCGAAATGCAAGACCGTATAAATTCCGGGAGGGTAGGGGTGCAACCAGATTTGCCAATTATGACCTTTAACGCCTATGGGGAAAGTTTACTGCGGCGCTATGCTAATGATATTGGTCTAGTTAGTAATTTTCGATTAATTGGTGATGAAGGTAGGATAGTTTTTTTAAGAGAGCGGTTGGACAAACTAAAGCTTGATTATTTTTCGCCTGTTGCCCGACCCGACGCTCTTCTAGGAGAGTTGACTGCTTACTTTTCACGCTTAAAGCAAAATGTTATATCGCCTGGTGACTACCAAGCTTTTGCGCAATCTATAAAAGTCGACGACGATTCGGATAAATTCGAAAAAAAGAAACAGACCGAGCTAGCCTTAGCCTATAAGACTTATGTTGATCTTTGTCGAGCGGAAGGAATCATCGACTACGATGATCAAATTTATCTGGTAATTGAGCTATTTAAAAAACGACCTAACGTCTTAGCTGAAGTGCAGTCAGAGGTTGATTATGTGATGGTTGATGAGTTTCAGGATACAAACTTAACGCAAGCTCAGCTAGTAGATTCAATCGTGGCAAGAAGTCGTAATCTAGTGGTGGTAGGTGACGATGATCAAAGTATTTATGGATGGAGGGGAGCAACGCTAGATAATATTTTGGATTTTAAACGGCGTTACCCAAAGGCTAAGGAAGTTAGTTTAATCACCAACTACCGCTCCACCAAGCAAATCTTGGCTTCGGCTCACAAATTGATAAAACATAATGACCCTTACCGTTTAGAAAGTCGTCTGAAAATTAACAAACGAATCGTCAGCGAACGAGCAGGATCTCAACCAAAAGCCAACTTATTTGAAAGTCTGGAAGCCGAACTGGCATGGGTTACACAGGATATAAAAAACCGTTTATTAAAGGGCTCAAAACCTGGTGATATAGCTGTTTTGGCCAGACGCCACAACAGCCTAAGGCTTCTGAGCGAGAATCTACATCACCAAGGGTTGCCACACATACTCAGCGGACAGAAGTTTGAACTCTATACAGAGCCGGCTGTAGCTAATTTAATTGAAGCACTACGGACAATCATAGACCCTCTCGACAACCGAAGTCTCTATCACACCCTAACCGGACCTTTGTTCGAAATACCGGTTAATATGATCAGTAGCCTAGCTAAGTCATCGGGCGCGGAGCACCGTAGTTTATTAGAAGCTATCGAAGAGTCAAGTGATCGATCACTATCGACAGCCAGGAAAGCCACTAAACAGCTGAAAACGTGGCAACAAAAGTCGGCGACTTTGAGGGTCGGTCAACTGGCCTATGAGATCATCGACGACAGTGGTTATAAGGAGCGACTTTACAACCAGGCGCTGGATGATGAGCAATCGGCAAAAGCTGTAAATCGTTTAGCAGAATTTTTCACTAGCTTAAAAAATTTTGAACAGGTGGCTATTCTACCGAGCGCCAATCGTTACCTTGAAGCATTGCCGGCTTTGGAAGCAACCGATGATTTGCGACAAGATGATACGGAAGATCTAAGCGAAGAAGTAGTTAACCTATTGACTGTTCATAAAGCTAAAGGTCTTGAATGGCCGATTGTATACATAATCGATTGCGTCGAAGGTTCTTTCCCGCTAGCTAACAGACCAAGCGGTCTTGCTATACCGGAAAAATTACACAAGGTCAGCGAGCCAGAAGCCAATGATCATATTCGCGAAGAGCGCCGTTTGATGTACGTAGCTATGACCAGAGCTAAGGACCAGCTAACCTTAACCTATAGTCTGCACCATGGTTCTACTACGCTAAGAAAGCCTTCAAGATTTATCAACGAAACGTTTGAAAATAAGGTATCGTCAATAAAGAATTCATCACTAAATCTGCCCGCTTTAGGCCAGCTTAGGCGCCAATCAACTCGGACGCAAGCCTTACAACCGCTGCCAAAATTGTTATTCAATAACAACAAATTAGTACTGAGTGTCAGTCAGATTATTAATTATCAAAGTTGCCCTTTGGATTTCTACTATCGCTATGTTCTGGGAGTGCCCCAGCCGGATAGCCCCGCCAAGACTTACGGAAGAGTAATGCACCACTTAATAGAGCTTATTAATAGGGGCTTATTAGGCAATAAGCCCATTAACAAAGCTCGTTTAAGGGCTGAGCTCGACAGCTCTTGGCCAAAGGCCGGATTTGATACATTAGCCCAAAATTTGCGAGCCAGACGCCAATTAGAAGCTACTGTCATGCAAATACTAGATAAGTCAGTTGAGCCTAGTCGTAAATTACTGTTGGCCGAGGAAGCTTTTCGAGTCAGTCTGCCGGATATAGAGCTAATTATGCGGGGGCGATTTGATGCAATATTTGAATCAGATGACGGTGTCGAGATTGTTGATTATAAAACTGGTTCTTCAGTGGATTCGAAGGAAAAAGCGCGTAGTCGTGCTCGGTCAAACGAACAACTTACCCTATATGCTCTAGCTTGGCAGCTTAATAGCGGGCAGATACCAGCCAAGGTTACACTGAAGTTTGTCGACACAGGCTACGCCGGTAGTGTTCAAAAGACCGAAAAGGGAATTTCTGGTGTCGTGTCAAGGTTAGCTACGGTTGCAGACGGTATCAAGAATGGTCACTTTCCGCCTGGTGCAAGGCACCTAAACTGTTTGCACCCTAGACTTCCCAATAACGGGGATTAGCGTCGTTTACCGGAACTCTTTTTAGCTGAACTGACCTTTGAGGCTAGAAACTGAGGCATTACCAGGACGGCGTAAAGATTCATGCCTATGATTGCACCTAGGATTGGCGCAGTTACATAGATAAAACTCCATGAATTTACACCAAGTGCCACGGCCGGATTTAAAAGTCCATTGCTGGCAAAAGTAGCTAGAAAAATTCCTAGAGTCAGTGAACCACCTATAGTCACAGCTTGTCTAAGCCCTCTAAATCCCTGGAAAACAGCGGCAGCAATACCAAAAGTAAAGATAACCGTACCGACTGTTTCAGCTGTAAAGATCCGCCAATCAAAAGTTTTATTGGCAATATTGTTCAGTGGAGTATTTAGCAGGTACTCATTGAGGCGCCAAGCTACAGCCCCACCCAGCATCTGGGCGGCAATATATACAACAGCAGTTGTGGTTGTAACTTGCCGCAGGGTCCAGAGACCAATAGTAACAGCTGGGTTAATATGCGATCCGGATAGCGAACCAATAACTAAAACCATTAGAGCAAGGGTTCCGCCCGCGGCCATAGCCACAAAATACGGAAACGTGGTTCGCCCAGACATAGCCAACACAACACTCGCTAGGGTAAACGTACCGAGAAACTCTGCCACCAAGGCAGCTACTTTATTTCGTCCAAACATTGGACCCTCCTTAGTTATGTACTAATCATAGTGCTTTACGGGCTTAAGCTCAAGTACGACGGCTGGAATGGTGCGAGCCCCAATGTGGTGGCAATAATTTACTCTTCACCTTGCCAAATAAATACTTAAGTGGGTTCAGTAGCCCAAGCCTATCCATTATCGCGATTATGGCCGAGAAGAGAGCAGCCAAAATTAGAGCGGTAGCACTGGTGGCTAGCCAGAAAAACAGCTTATTAGAAGTCTGTTGATAAAGATCATTTATGTCACTTGGGCTAGCCAGCTCGTGTATTGTAGCTCCGGGAACATCTTTAACCGAGCTAAGTTCAGGGACTAGCTTGGTCGAGTTGGCTGCTTTAGTGGCACCTGACTTAGATGATATTGCCATGACCGCGGATTGATTTATGAAGTAGGCTGACGATTGGCCAGATAGAGCATAGCTGGCCCCCTTGGCATACGATTTAAGTAATTTACCGTTTTGTTCGAGGCTCGCCGACACCGGTAATTTAAAGGTCGCGCTAGCACTACTAAGGTTGACGAATACTAAACCATTATCGAAAGTTCGCGATAAAAGTTGACCGACCTGCTTATAGTTGGCTGTAGGATGGCCGAGATTCAGACTTAATTCTGGTAGTTCATAGTCTGTCAATGTTGCGCTACCATAAGAACCAAGTGCGAACTTGTGCTGACTAGCACCGGGAACCCATCCCATCAAGAAAGCAGCATGGCAGAAACGGCCAACACTGGCAATATTGGCTATCGGTAGTTTGGTGTTGTAGCTAGAGTGGAGCAGGATAAATTTACTGCCATAATTCTTCAGGATATTTATATCTGCAAGTATGTTAGTGGTATCGATACCATTGCCACTTATGCAAAAATTTTCGTCAGTTGCTCCGTCAGTATAGGTCAGCTTATCAAGACTACGAGTAGCTGCCCTAAATGGGGCTGGTGATATCCCGTTGAAGGTCACTTCACGAACACCTTGTAATTGTTTGGCTCGAATAAATAGATCTTTCATGCCAGCATTAAAAGCGGCCACCTTTTCAGGGCCGATTAAGTTATCCCAATTCCGCCCGTCAAATCCGTTAGCTAAGTCACTGCCAGAATCAAAGTGGATACCATCGTAAGGAGCAACATTCATCCAGTGCTGCAAAACTTCCAGCGCCCACTTGCGGTAATCAGGGTTAGACACGTCGTAGTAATGGGCTTTTTCGTTAGGTTCTTGGTCTTTATTCTGAGCAATAATATTTCCAGATAAATCTTTAAGATACCAATCTTTACAAAGACCGTTTAGCTTTGGGCAATCTGACGGCTCTAGCTCAGCAGGGTTAAAACCAGGCTCTACCCAGCGAGTCTCGTTGGCGTCGTACCAATACTTGGTGTTGTAGTAAATTTCTATTTTTAGTGATGGGTTGCGAAGCTTCAGTTCTTTGGCTGCGGCGTGGGCATCGTTGATAGTATTACCATGTAACTTGTTGATGATAACCCTGCCGTAATTAGTGGCCATGGCTTTATATTCGGCTTCCGAAAATTGGCCATGATGATGACCAACTGCTGCAAAACGACGTTCTGGTTGTGGGCTTAGTAGGGAGTTGGCATTTGAGGTTGATAATTGAGAGGCTACGACAACAAAACCACTAACCAGTAGGAGGATTACTACAAAGCGCTTAAGTTTCACCTCGGGGAATTATACTCCAATCTACTGCTGACGACGATGGCGTCTCTTGAGTCCGGCCACCTGCAACCTGACAGCATGACGATCTATCATACTCTGAGCGTGCTCCAGGCTTACTTGGTCCTTGGCTTCAGCCTTCATCTTTTTTGCGAGTTCAAAGGCTTTCTGAGCTTCAGCCTCATTTATCTCGTCAGCATGATCAGCTTCGTCCACAAGAACCCTTAGTAGGTCGTTCTCAACCTCAATTACCCCTCCACTGATGGCAAACTGTTCCATTTGATCATCGCGGTCGCTGGATTGTCGACGAACACTTATAACACCTGATGTTGCCACGCTAATCAGTGGCATATGCCCAGGCATAACACCAATAAGGCCATCTAGAGTTGGCAATAAGATCTCGTAAACGTCTTCCGAGAACTTTGTACCGTCTAGCGTAACGAGCTCAAAATGGATCATAAACCTGTATTACTGCCACCTAAAGATTCCGGTAGAGGTTTATCAATTGGGTCAGTTTCAAGTGGGTGTGTTGTCGAGTGTCCCTTGGGGTCTGAAGGGGCTTCGTGTCTCATAGCTTCAAGCTCCAGCCTTTGCTCAAATGTAAGGCCGTCATTCAGATCTCTATAATGGCCATTAAAAATTCCAGCACGTACATCTTCAGGCCATTCATCGGTCGGTGACAACTCATGTGGACTTAGCATCTTTTTCTCCCTTTACTTCGCTAATGTCGCCTTTCATATAGAAGTCAGCTTCGGATTTATCATCATACTTGCCAGCTAGTATTTCTTTAAAGCCGGTGATGGTATCAGATAATTTTACATATTTACCAGGTTTGCCAATAAATACTTCGGCCACGTGGAAAGGTTGGGTCAAGAAGCGCTGGATACGTCGAGCACGAGAGACGGTTTGCTTATCATCATCAGACAATTCTTCCATACCTAAAATAGCAATGATATCTTGTAGGTCTTTGTAACGCTGCAAGACTCGTTGGACTTCACGAGCTACTTCGTAGTGTTCCTCGCCGACAATTTCCGGGTCTAGAATGGTAGAACTTGATTCCAATGGGTCTACAGCCGGGTAAAGCCCAAGCTCAGTCAAGGAACGGCTAAGGACAATGGTTGAGTCAAGGTGAGCGAAAGTAGTCGCTGGGGCTGGGTCGGTCAAGTCATCAGCCGGAACATAAACAGCCTGCACTGAAGTAATTGATCCTTTGCGGGTAGAGGTGATGCGCTCTTGTAGGGCACCCATCTCTTGAGCTAGATTTGGTTGATAACCAACCGCCGAAGGCAGACGGCCGAGCAGGGCAGAGACTTCTGAACCAGCCTGAGTAAATCGGAAAATGTTGTCAATAAAAAGTAGTACGTCGTTACCGCTGTCACGAAAACCTTCGGCAATGGTAAGGCCTGATAGACCGACCCTAAGTCGGGCACCCGGCGGTTCATTCATTTGCCCGAAGACTAGTGAAGTCTTATCCAAGACCCCTGATTCCTTCATCTCATAGTATAGGTCATTTCCTTCTCGGGTCCGTTCACCTACGCCAGCAAACACCGAGTAGCCACTGTGGAATTTAGCGATGTTGTTGATTAGCTCGGTAATCAACACCGTCTTACCGACGCCAGCACCGCCAAACAGACCAACCTTTCCACCCCTAGTGATGGGACATATTAAATCGATAACCTTAATGCCAGTTTCAAGTATCTCAACACTAGCTGATTGATCGATTAGGGCTGGTGGTAATTTATGGATTGGCGCATAATCGTCAAACTTGCCTTGTTTGCCATCAATTGGCTGACCAGTGACATTGAACATACGCCCTAGGGTGGCTTTGCCTACCGGGACACTAATTGGCTTCCCGGTGCTTATAACTTCCGTACCCCGTTTGAGCCCGTCAGTACTACCTAAGGCCACGGCTCTTACACTAGATTCGCTCAAGTGTTGGGCAACTTCTAGTACAAGTTCGTTGTCATTTAACGTCAAGGTCAAAGCACTATAAATAGCAGGAAGCTTGTCAGTAGGGAAATCAATATCTACCACCACACCAACGATTTGACTGATCTTACCTGTATTTTTTTGTTGTGGGGAAGCTGCGCTCATGGTTGTACTGCCTCGTGTAGCATCGTTCTAACCTGGGCTGCCCATCCAAGACAACCAGCAATTTCGTCCAACCTAACTTCATCAGGTAATGGAGGCTCAGCCACTTCGCCAACTCTCACCCAAAAATCAGGATGTTCTAAAGTAACATCCTCAACCAGATTGACGTAGCTAATAGCATGAGTAACGCGTCTCATAAAGTCAGTTGGGCCCCAATCTCCAAATGAAATAGCAGACTTACTATCAAGATGCGCTAAGATTTGTTCGTCAGTAGGATCCGTTAATGCATGAGAAAACTCCCCAGGTACTTGGATGCCAGGATTTCTTAACTTTACACCTAGGTGTCGGGCTATTGAATCAAGTGTTGCTGATCTGGCACCCTCTTCAAAACCAGCACGCACCCCCATGCCTGCTGCACGAGTTACGTCTGAGCGTCTTAGCTCTCTACCTGCTCCGAAGCTACCCGGTCTAGGTAGAACACCGTCTACTACTTTTTCAGTCGTAGCTGATAATCCTAAGCTCATTGTTGTATTGCCTCCGCTCCACCAGTTATCTCGGCCAGCTCTTGGGTAATCGCCGACTGTCTAGCCGTATTATAAGCCAGAGTTAGGTCGTCAATCAGATCAGAGGCGTTATCGGTGGCATTTTTCATGGCCAGCATTCGCATTGACTGCTCGGAGGCGATACTCTCTAGTAAAGCTTGCCAAATTTGGACTTCTATTAGGCGCATGGCAGCATTATCGAGCACAGCTTCAATAGAAGGTTCGAAAGTAACACTACCTAGGTTTGGCGCGTCTTCTTGTTTGGCTTGCTCAAAGTAAGCTGGCAAGACTTGCATTTGAGTGGCAATTTGCACCAGATTTGATTTGAACTGAGTATAGAGGATGTGCACTTCATCGGTTTGGCGTTCACTAAATATTGAGGTAACACTGTTCAACAAAGGCCGGACGTCGTTAGCTGTGGGGTGATCGGGCATTTCGGTGTAGGCAGCTACTAATTCAATACCTTGCAGACTACGAGCAAAGTTAGCGCCTTTTTTACCTATAGCAATGACCTGGGTTTTAACACCGCTGGCCACATCGATCTTAGCTGCACGGGTCAGTTGCTTCAATATATTGCCGTCGTAAGCCCCAGCCAGCCCTTGGTTGCTAGTAATTACAATATATAGACGCTTTTTGGCGACGCGCTTGGCAAACAACGGATGCTCCTCAACTTCTGTAATCATACTCAGTCGAGTCAATAACGAATAAGCAGCTTCGCGGTAGGCTCGGCTATGCAGGGCGTATTCTTGTGCCTTGCGCATTTTACTGGCAGCGACTAGCTCCATCGCTTTAGTAATTTGTTTGGTATTTTTAACGGAGCCGATTCGACGCTTGAGGATAACTGTATTGGCCACGATTATTTGTCCTCCTGGGGTTTTTGTTCGGCTGGTTTATAAGAAATGGCGATTTTGCTTGCGATGTCGGTGATCATTTTCTTTGTCTTGTCATCAGGTTCCTCACCGTTATTAATCTTCTCTACTTGTTTGCCTTGATCGTGTTTGAGCTCGCGAAGCAAATTAGCTTCAGCCAGCTTCACTTTGTCTAGAGGGATATTATCAAAACAACCATTAGTAGCCGCTAGTAAGGTGGCGTACATCTGCCACAGCGAGTAAGGATTGTATTGAGGTTGTTTGAGGAGTTCGGTTAGGCGTTGGCCTCGTTCAATACGCTGACGAGTTTCGGCATCTAGATCTGTTGAGAATTGAGAAAAAGCCGCCAGCTCGCGGAACTGGGCCAGTTCAATACGCATTGATTTGGCTACTGATTTAACAGCCTTGGTCTGGGCGTTGCCACCGACGCGTGAAACCGACAAACCAACCGATACGGCTGGGCGAATACCCTGATAAAACAGATTAGTTTCAAAGAATATTTGGCCGTCAGTAATAGATATAACGTTAGTCGGTATGTAGGCACTTATGTCACCGGCCTGGGTTTCAATAATCGGCAAAGCGGTTAACGAGCCAGCCCCCAGTGCGTCAGACAATTTAGCAGATCGTTCTAGTAGGCGAGAGTGCAAATAGAAAACGTCACCCGGATAGGCCTCGCGACCCGGCGGACGACGGAGTAGCAGTGACATTTGACGGTAGGCGGCGGCGTGCTTAGACAAGTCGTCATAAATAATTAAGGCATGTTGTTTGTTGTCTCGAAAATATTCGCCAATGCTGCAGCCGGCGTAAGGCGCTAGATATTGCAGGCTGGCGGGATCGGCTGCCGAAGTGGCTACGATGATAGTCTGCTCCATAACGCCCTCACGCTTCAGCCTTTCTATAAGACGAGCAACCTTACTAAGTTTCTGACCAATGGCTACATAGATATTGATTACGCCAGTATTCTGACGATGTTGGTTAATCATGGTGTCTACAGCGATGGCTGTTTTACCAGTTTGCCGGTCGCCAATTAAAAGTTCGCGCTGACCACGACCTATTGGCACCATGGCATCGATAGCCGTTACACCGGTCATTAGTGGTTCATGGACTGTTTTGCGGTCCAATACGCCCGGCGCCACACGCTCGACTCTAGAAGTCATGGTAGTTTTGATTGGGCCCTTGCCATCAAGTGGCTGACCAAGAGGGCTTACTACTCGTCCAATTAGTTCTGGGCCGACCGGGACTTCCAAGACTTTGCCAGTCAGTTTGGCTTTGGCGCCGGCCATGACTTCGGTGTCGTCACCCAAAATAACCGCGCCGATTTCGTCCTCGCCAAGATGGAAAGCAAAGGCCGCTAAACTACCGCTGGCGGTTTGGATTTCTAGCATCTCATAATAGCCGGCTTTGGTTAGGCCATATATCCAGGCCACACCATCCCCAATTCTAGTAACTACACCAACATGCTCGATCTGTGGACGATTTTTTAATTGATCGATTGCTTGACGGATGTCGTCTGATAGCTCTTTGATTGAGATGTCGCCTGTGGTACTCATAACCAGTCCCCGCTAACAGCTTTTTTGAAAGTTTCTAGGCGTGTTTTAACGCTCATATCCAATTGCTCGTTGGGCAGCTCTAACTTCAGGCCACCAATCAGACCGGCGTCAACTCGGCTGTCAACCTTGATATGTTTGGCTGTCGCATGCTCGGATCTAAGTACGTCTTTGGCATCTTTAATTACCTCATCGGTCAGTTCATGGGCGCTGGTTATATCTATTTCTCCCCAACCACGGTCCAGCCTGTACTGCATAACGTCACGAATGATCGAATCAAGTTCGCTGACCCGTCGCTCGTCAAGCAAATAGGCCGCTATAGCTTTAGCTAGGGCTTTAGAATCTTTGACATGAAAGGTTTTTTCACCAATGGCTTCAACTAGCTGGTGTCTAGGTAACTTCACTTTCGTCCCTTCAATGCTTTGTCAATTAGGGCCGCGTCTTTTTTGGTGTCGACTTTTTCTTCAACAATTGCCTCAGTGGCTTCCGATACGAGACCAACAATCTCCTTTTCTAGGCGGTGTTTAGCTTGTTCACTCTCCTCAGCAATTCTAGCCTCAGCGTCGATTAACATGGTGTCAACTTTGTGTTGCCCAGTCTTTTCAGCCTCACGAATAATCTCCCGAGCTTCTTTTTGGCCGTTAGATATAATATGATCAGCTTCGCTCCTAGCATCACGCATAACCTTAATAACTTCTTCATCCAGCTTCTGACGTTCTTTTTCTAATTTCTGTCCAAGTTTTACCCCGTCATCGATAACCCGGCGACGCTCGTCTAGCAGGCGCACCAACGGCTTGAAGGCAAATTTCTTAAGTAACATGAAGACTATGAAAAAGGTCAGTAGCTGGATTATGAAAGAACCTAGGTTAACACCCAGGGCGCCGATGCCTGAACTAGTAGCCTCCTCAGCAAATAACGATAGAATCATTTAATCTTTCTCTTGTATCTTAATAATTATTTGATAATGAACAGTGAAGCGAACACTAACAACGCCATTAGCTCGACAATGGCCACGAAAACCAAAATCTGACCTAAAAACTTGGATGATTCTGGGTTACGACCAACGGCATTCATGAACGAGTTACCGATTAGACCAACGCCAATAGCCGGACCAATCATACCTGCACCTAACATTATTCCTTTACCGATCACCTCTACGTTACCGGTGAGTTCCGCCAAGTAAAACATAGCTTCTCCTTATACCTTATTATTCATAATTATCATTTACCTTGCTGCCTCCATGCTCTCAGCCGTAGCTTCCAGCGCTTCAGATTCATCGTGACCGTGGCTAATCGCCAAGGACAAGTAGGTAACCGATAACATCACAAAAATGTAAGCTTGTAGTAAGCAAACGCCGATTTCAAGAAGCAAGAACGGGAAGGCCGTGATCGGGGCCGCAAACTTACCTAAATAAGAAAACACGGCGATGATGATTTCTCCAATAGCAATATTTAAAAATAACCTTAGAGCCAGACTAAATACTCGGATCAATTCGTTAAATATTTCGTAAAAACCAATTAAATAGGTTAGTGGATTCCAGAGTTTCCCGGCAAAATAGTGCCTCAAATGACCCAAAGGACCAGATTCACGGATAGCCAAATATTGAACCAGGGCCATAGAGATTATTGCTGTAGCTAGCGTAGCATTAATATCGGCCGTAAAAGCCCTAAAAACAGGTGCGCCGTTATAGGTCAAGGCTTCGCCAACTCCCGGGAGTAGGCCTAAAAGATTAGAGAAGGCAATAAAAAAGAATATTGTTACAAAGTACGGGGCGTAGGCGACGGCCTTTTCTCGGTCGCCAAAACTGCCCTCTAAAACACCAGTTATAAAATCGCTGCCGACCTCCACTATCTGTGTAAATCCACCTTTAGGTTTAAGTGTTGCCCTTCTGGCCGTAATCACCAACACAATTATTAGAAGCAGCGCACATATCCAGCCAAAAAATATAGAGTTGGTTATGGTATAGCCATGTATCTCAAAAAGTCCGCTTGGCGCGATATGAACACTTGGAGACGCTTCGGTGGCCATAGTGAGCAAGCTAAACATTAGCGAGCCTCCTTGGCCATTGAGCGTTTATTAGCTCTTTTTACAGTATTCCAAACAACCATAACAGCACAAAAAGTAGCTATAACTAAAGCAGCCAGAGTGTATGACGGTGTGGTTTTAAAATGATCATCAAGTTTAACACCTATAATGACCGGCACTAAAACCGTTAATAGTAACTGCCAGCCCATATTAAAACTGCTGCTTACGAATTGCTGCCGTGCCGACATGATTGCCGCCGCTCTCTCAACATCATAAGCACTAGACCCAGTTTTGCCTCGTTTATCGGTTTTCCCCATCTCAGATTAGTATATCAGTTGCTTCAGGGGAGTCGCAACCTGGTTTTGTTTGAGTTTGTATCTGAGCTTAGATGCTACAATTAAGGTACCTATGGTTACCATTTATTCAGCAGATTGGTGCGGCTTTTGTCATATGGCCAAGCGCTACTTTGATCAACTAGGTATTAAATATGAAGACAAGAACGTTGAGCGGGATATTAAATTTGCCAACGAGGCTGTGAAGAAATCTGGCCAAATGGGTATTCCAGTCATCGATATAGACGGCACCATAATTGTCGGCTTTGATCGTCCTCGAATTGATGCCGCTCTAAAAGCAAGCAAGTAGTTGAATCCCTAAAATAGAGTTATTGTGATTTTTATCACACATATAGTGTTGATCGTTGATGGCTTTACGCTATATATGGTAATATAACAGAGGAGAAAGACATGGCTGAACAAGAACCATCGATGATCATAGATGACGGTGCTGACGAGATTCAGCGTCAGGCTTTGGATCGGTTTACTGAAGCCGCCGCTGGTTTTAGTGAAGAAGAATTGCTCAGTGCCTTGGTCTTCGTTCAAGGATACAACAAGCCTGAGATAGTACTACCACTGACAAAAGATCCGGCCAAGACTAGAGAGCTTTTTGATTCATGGAGGGCAGTACTTGACTCTGATGCCTATTTACTAGCTAGCTTTCCTGGTCTAGAGGAACAGATCAGTCAGGATCCTAGGTTCAAAGAACTGATAAATCGGAGAGAGCGGACAGGATCACAAGTTGAGGCGACTGAAATTAAGTGGTCGATTGTGAGGCTGAGGTTTGCGATCTTTGGCGGACGGTTAGCAGTTAGCTCTCTTAGCTCAGAGACGGGTATTAACGAACAACTGGTTTCTTGATTATAGCTTCTGTATGCTAGCAACATGGCATTTGAGGATTACCAGCAAAAACTATCTGTAGTTATTGTTTATACTGGCGAAGGCAAGGGTAAAACTAGTGCTGCACTTGGACTAATGACTAGAGCACTTGGCAGCCGCTGGCGAGTAGCCTTTATTCAATTTATTAAGCATTGGGGTGTCGGAGAGCACGTTTTCATGCGCGATATCCAGCCCTTATTTAAGGATCAGTTGTTTTTCTACAAAGGCGGGAAGGGTTTCTATAAAGCTGGTGAGCTCAGCGAGAGACATATCACCGAGGCTCAACACCAAAGGGCGGCACTAGAAACCTATAAAATCGCCATGGACTGCGTTAGTAGTGGCGATTATGATTTGGTAATCTGCGACGAAATCAGTAACGCTGTTCATGATAAGTTGCTGACCAACAAAAATCTGGCCGAGCTGCTTAGCAGAAGGGCGGTGGCTACTAGCTTATGCCTAACAGGGCGCGATTTTCCGAAAAGCTTACTTAAAGACGTTGACATTGCAACCAATATGACCAAGCTAAAACATCATTTCGACGATAAATTCCTAGCTAATCGAGGTATCGATTTCTAGCGGAAAAAGATGACTAACTCATGACCAGGGCTCAAAAACGTCGACTGACCAGCTTATTACTCAGCCTAGCGGTACTTGGAATTGGCTGGTATTTAAATCAGCATCCGAACACGCTCCAGTCGATCAACCAAGCTCTGCCGGCAGGCACTTATAAAGTGACTAATTTTGACGACGGCGACACTATAGTAGTTGACATGAATGGGAAGAATGAAACGATACGTTTTATAGGAGTGGATACCCCGGAGACGCATGATCCACGTAAAGTCGTACAGTGCTATGGTCAAGTTGCCGCTGATTACACCAAGCAACTTATAAGCAATCAGCCAGTGCGACTAGAAGCCGACCCACTCAGCACTAATCGGGACCGCTATGACCGATTATTACGCTATATTTATCTACCCGATGGCAAACTGGTAAATGATGAGATTATTAAGAACGGTTATGGTTTTGCTTACCTCAGTTTCCCGTTTACCAAGAGCGATCAGTTCCACACCGATGAGTTGTCTGCCCAGAAAGCTAAGCTTGGGCTTTGGGGCAAATGTAGCCCATCGGTTAACCAATACGGAGGCTACACAAGTAATCCGGCTAACTAGTCGCTGGGCTTGAGATCCGGAGCTTCCACTACGGGCCTGCTGGTGGTCAGACCAAAAACAGCTTTGTAAGAAAGTGTGACGATAAAAGGCACAAAACAACCTACAGCCCAACAAACAGGCCAGGATCTGTAATAATGAGTTTTAAGCGTATTGGGCCACCAGTTAAGATAGTCCCATAGCTCGCTATTATCACTATTGATCCGACGTAGAGTTGCGTCTACCTTGAGATCCGGATCATAGTGAGCGTACACTCCGAGATGATTTAGATGCAACGTTAGATCTAGATCTTCATGGATCGCTCTATCTGAGCATACGGCGTTTCTGACTCTTAGCCAGTGCTGGCGTTCGATGGCCATATTGGAACCCCACAGCGTTGGCGTGCCAGTTAAGAAATAATTAAAGCGAAAAGTTAGCCAGTTATAAATAGAACTGGCAATTTTCGGGACGCCCACTACATCGAACTTTGCGCCACCGGTGAACGCTACTTTCTCAGCAGTAGTTTCAAAAAACTTAGTTACTGTTTCAACCCAATCTTCTGGCAAGACACTGTCGGCATCAATTCGCCCTATAATGTCTCCCCGGGCCGCATTAAAACCTTGATTTCTAGCATGTACGATACCGCGAATTGGTTCGTTTACGATCCTGACAAACTTATAACGCTTGGCGATGGCTTGTGAGTTATCGTCCGAGCCGTTATCAACTACTATAACCTCAAAAGGTTTTTGTGACTGTTTGGCAATTGACAACAGGCAAGTGTCTAGATAATCCTCTTCGTTGTATACTGGAATAACTATTGATAGCTTAAGCGGTTTACTTTTCATTCATAACTATACTAATGTAGCGGTGCCAAATGCCAAAGCGTGAACCTGACCAACAATCTGGAAATTCTAAAAAGAATCGTTCTTCAGCGAAAACATTAGTGGTCAAGTATATCTCACAACCGTTTAAACGGTTTTGGAACCGAGGACTATGGCAAAAACTTGTTGCCATTCTCCTGTCTATGATCATTTTATTTACTGGAGCCTTGTACGGACTATCATGTTGGTATAGATATTCGGTGCGCAACCAGCCAATGGCCTGGGGAGCAACCTTTATTAGCTCTTACGCTGAACATTTGGGAGTTGATCCACATCAGACTCTGAACGCAATCATTAATGATCTTGGTATTAAGCACTTGAGGCTGGTTAGTTATTGGGATGAGATCGAGCCTTCTCGCGGCAAATACGATTTCTCTAATTTAGATTGGCAGTTTAAGCTAGCCGAGAAGTCTGGAGCAAAAATCTCGCTGGCCGTAGGTCTTCGACAACCACGTTGGCCAGAGTGTCATCCACCCAGTTGGACTTCAGGAGAGCCAACCAGTGTTTGGTACCCACAACTTTATGATTACATGAAGGCTGTGGTTAATCGCTATAAGAACTCACCAGCGCTAGACAGCTACCAGCTTGAAAATGAATTTTTCCTGGTTGGTTTTGGTTATTGCCCGGACAAAAATCGTGACCGTCTAATTGCCGAGTATAAGCTTCTTAAATCCCTTGACTCGAGTCACACCGTTATTGTCACGCGCAGCAACAATCTTGTCGGCTTCCCGGTTGGCCAACCAGTGCCTGACGAGTATGGAGTGTCCGTATATAAGCGGGTTTGGGATGCTACTTGGACCCATCGCTATCTCGAGTATCCGTTTCCGCCTTGGGCCTACGGCTCATTAGCTGGTATAAGCAAAATACTCCAGGGTAAAGATATGATGATTCACGAGTTGCAGGCCGAAGCTTGGTTGCCCCCTGGCTACGATGAGCCTTCAGCGCCTGTCGACGAACTCTATAAATCATTCAGCCCCCAGATATTGAAAAGCCGGATTAAGTACGCCAAAGAGACGGGCATAAAGCAAGTTTACCTTTGGGGGCCGGAGTGGTGGTATCAAATGAAAGTTAAGCGTAATGCTCCAGAAATCTGGGATACAGCTAAAGCAGAACTGTCTAGCGTACAATAATCTTATGACTACTAAGAAGTCTCGACCTAAAAACATTAGCAATAGTCGGGCACGTTACGATTATGCTCTGGGCGATGAGTTCGTAGTGGGCCTAGAACTTACTGGAGCTGAAACCAAGTCACTTAGAAAAGGCCAGGCTCATTTAAGGGGTGCTTATGTCACTATTAAAGATGATGAACTGTGGTTACTTAACGCCACGATTACTGGCGATAATAATATCCGTGTGCCAGAAACCGAACAGGCTAGAACTCGAAAATTGCTAGCTAAAAGAAGAGAGATCAAACAGCTAGCGGCTGCCAAACAACAAGGTTTGACCATTGTCCCACTCGAGATACTCAATCATGGTCGCTTTATAAAGCTAAGAATCGCTGCCGGCCGTGGTAGGCGCAAGTATGACAAACGCGAAGTTATCAAGAAACGCGACCAGGAACGCACTAATCAAGCCGAGCTCAAGTACCGTTAGCATTTTCTTCTCTTGTGCCACAGTGTGCGCTTAGCTATAATGCAGCAGTCTTTTACC
Organism: uncultured Candidatus Saccharibacteria bacterium; assembly: GCA_964636215.1. Taxonomy (GTDB): domain Bacteria; phylum Patescibacteriota; class Saccharimonadia; order Saccharimonadales; family CAZJQT01; genus CAZWRJ01. Next base: position 28,953 of record CAZWRJ010000009.1, read on the forward strand.
CTTTCTGAGTAAGGAAAAAGAGAAGGCCGTTTGGTTTGCCTAAGCAAACTCGATTTATTCGACGGCCGTTGAGAAAAAACCGTAGGTTTTGTCTCAACGTCGTTCCGGGGTAGCTCAGTGGTAGAGCGAGGGACTGTTAATCCCCAGGTCGGAGGTTCGAATCCTCTCCCCGGA
>CAZWRJ010000010.1:0-28964 GCA_964636215.1 uncultured Candidatus Saccharibacteria bacterium
TCTTCAGGTGCACCGTATTTGCGCAGCATCTCGCCACTAATATGGTGATGCTTGCCTTCCATTTTGTGGGTCAGGGCTTTGCCTAGATCATGAACCAATGCAGCGTACTTAGTTGTTTTAACGTTAGCTCCAACTTCCTCGGCGATAATGCCAGCTATGTGAGCCATTTCGGTACTGTGCTTAAGAACATTTTGACCGTAGGAGGTTCGGTATTTAAGCTCTCCAAGTAGTTGCAAGATTTCTTTTGGAATGCCAATGATACCAACTTCGCGAGCGGCGTCTTCACCGGCCCGGATAACGTCTTTTTGAACATTAGCCTGAGCTTTTTCGACCACTTCTTCAATTCGGCCTGGGTGAACACGACCGTCTTTAAGTAACATTTCCAGAGCCTGGCGGGCTACTTCACGCCTGACTGGGTCAAAGCTTGACAGCACAATGTAGCCAGGAGTGTCATCAACCATGATGTCGACGCCAGTGGCACGTTGCAGGGCCTGGATATTACGGCCTTCCTTACCAATTATTCGGCCTTTCATTTCTTCGTCTTCGAGTTTTAGTGAGGTAATGGTGCGCTCAGCAGTAACTTCGCTGGCCATGCGTTCCATAGCACCGACAATAATAGTGCCCGCTTGTTCCTCAGCAGTATCTCGAGCTTCATTCTGAAGTTTGGCAACTAGACCAGTAAGATCGCCACGAATATCACGTTCGGTCATCTGCATTAACTTGTCAGCGGCTTCACCTTTGGTCAGTTTGGCAACTTTCTCAAGTTTTTCTTGCTGTTTGGTACGAACTTCCCTGATCTCGTCTTTTAATTGCTCAACTTCAGACTCTGATTTGCGTAAATGTTCAGCACGCTTATCAAGATCGTCGATTTTCTTATCGAGCGTGTCTTCACGTGCAATCAAACGTTGTTCGATGTCTTTGAATTCTTTGCGCCGAGTCTGTTCTTCTCTTCGTACTTCTTCGCGGGCTTCCTCTACTAAACGGTTAGCCTCTTTTTTAGCCTTGGTTAGTTCTTTTTTGGCAGCTTCATTAGCTGTCCCCAATTTTTGTTTGGTAATCGCGGTACTTGTTCCATAGCCAACACCAGCACCAACCAGCGTCAGCACTATAATCAGTGGACCCATCTTTTATCCCTTCTAATGCGTACGACTAAGTTGCAGCCTAGCGTTCACTATCACTTCTTTAGCTAGCGCGAACTCAGTCAAAAATGCCTTAAAGCCTTAAATAATAACGGTGGATTGCTCCCCAAAACAGTGGTAATCCTGCCCCAAACTATACTAGTTTTTGGCTAACTTGACAACACTTTTGGAGTTGCTTGGTGCTAGCTTTTGGGTTGGGTGGTAAATATCGGTGAACCGTAGGCTGGTTTGGCCATACTGTCAGATTCACCCTGGCTTAGTCGTTTCAGCCCTAAATTGATCCAGTCTTCTGACGTTTCAGTCACAATTGGCAAGGCGTAGCCATAGGCCAGAGCATTGGCTACACTCATGCCAATACGCAGTCCTGTAAAACTACCAGGGCCTTGGTAGATCACCACGGCCTTAATATCGGGCCACTCTTTACCGATAGATTTAAGCAGAGTAACTATTTGCTTATGAATTGTTTCAGCCAGCTTTCTGTCAGCCTGCCAGGTTTTATGAGCTAGTTGTTTGGAATTATCAAAAAGACCAATTTCAGCTTCAGGCTTATCGGTTCTAATAGTTAGGGTGAGCACTAGTTTAATCCTTCTACTAAGTAGTTTAATTCTGACGGATAATTTACAGTAATTTTACGACCGGTTTCACTAGTTGGCTCGAAGACTATTGTCAGTCTCGAGTCCGGCAAAACGTCTTTGACTACATTAGCCCATTCCACTACCACCGTAGTTTTAGGATCATTGAGAGCATCATGTAATTCATGTGCCACTAGACCTGCCTCTGGTAATCGGTAGAAATCAAAGTGCGTAATTTCAGTATTTGGTGATTTATAGATCTTACTAATGGTGAAGGTTGGACTAGCCACCACATCCTTGCTACCGGCCCCTTTAGCCAGGCCACGAACGAAAGTAGTTTTACCACCGCCAAGATCACTAACTAGTTCTATGGCTTCGCCGCCCTTAAGCCGTTGACCCAGAGACTCACCTAGCTGCTCGGTTTGCTTTGAATCGTCGGATGCGATTTGCAATGTCTTGACGGTACTCATACGCCTCATATCCTACAATGAGAACTGTACGCTAGCAAGATGGGACGGTTAGGCAAGCCTTTTTTTGCACACTAAACTATACTGGAAGTATGCTTAAGCTAAGTAAGGGCTTGACCAATCAACAAGTATTGTCACTACGTACTGGCGGACAGGTGGCTGTAGCCATCGAACCGATTATTAATCCTAATAATTTGAAGCTTGAAGGTTTTTACTGCCAAGACCGTTTTAGTCGTAGTCGACTTATATTGTTGGCCCAAGAGATTAAGGATCAATTACCACATGGATTTGTGGTTAACGATCACGAAGTACTGGCGGAGCCAAACGAATTAGTACGCTTAAAACCAGTGCTTGATCTAGGCTTTAAGCTGATCGGTAAAACTGTGGTTTCCAGTAATAAAAATCGTATAGGTAAAGTTAACGATTATGCTGTCGATGATGCCACATTATATGTCCAGAAGATTTACGTTAGCCAGAGTCTGACTAAAGGTTTAGGCGGGCAATTGAGTATCGACCGCAATCAGATAATTGAGATTACCGATAAAAAGATCACCATTCAAGATCCCATGAAGCCGGTTAAGGGCAGCGTCCCAAATGCTGCACCAGCTATTTCATAAGTCTTTGTTTTGTAGTTCAGATTTAATGTCGTCGTAGGAGAAACCTTGACGAGCTAGATACTGCATTAGTTTTAGCTTGTCTGGGTAGCGGTTCTTCTTTCGTTCAATCAATTCCTTGAGTACTTGTTTCTCATCTGTTTCATCTGCAGCTAAGACTTCATCGATAACATCGTCAGAAATCCGTTTTTGACGAAGCTCCTGGGCCAGTCGACGCCGGGAAGTGGACTTAAGCAATCTTCTATTTTCTACCCAGCGCTCTGCAAACTGCCGATCGTTAACATAACCATTTTTACTTAACTTGTTAAGTATTTTCTCAGTAGTAGGGGAGTCTTGTTTTTTTCGCTTCAGATAGTCGCGTAATTCCCACTCACTTCTTGGTCTGAAGCTTAACAAGTTAAGTGTTTTTTCATATATCTTTCCGAAGTCTGATTCTTGCTTGAATTCGACTAGCTGCTCTTTGGTAACTTCTTGGCCTATACGAATACCAGAGTTGAGTATTTCACCTTCACCTAAACTAAAGCTATATTTATCGTCAACAAAGATCGAGTAGCGATCAGCTCGCTTAACTTGTTGTTTTATGGCGGAGATTTTCATGACATGAATATTATAACCTGGCAACATTAGACTTGATTACACTACGCAAGAGGGTTAGATTTATACAGTTAGTTTATTGGAAAGGTTTATGACTGCTATTAGAGCTAGTTGCGATAATCATGCTGACCAAGTCGAGATGTCGCCTGAAGAAGTTAAAGTTGTCGTTGATTTAGACGGACGCTTTAAAGATATTTATAGATTCATGTGTCCACTCGATGGATGCCTAGTCATTAAGGATTCGGAGCCTCGTATTACGGAACTCCTAGTTGAACACAGTGGGTGTCAAAAACTGGAGTATCACTCCGATGTAAGCACTCATGTCGAAGAACATAGACAAATCGGGGTCAGCGACAACCCGGATCTTTATGACTTAGCGATTGACTTTGGGTTGTTGTCTGAAAAAGAATTACCACAAATCATTGAAGATGAATTATCGCTGTTATATAAATCTTCTATTCTTCTTTTTCGGCAGCAGCACGGACTTTCTTAGCTAGCTCGTCGAGTAGTTTTGGATTGTGATCTAGATAATCCTTGGTGGCTTCCCTACCTTGACCGATCTTTTGATCGTTGTAGCTAAACCAAGCGCCAGCTTTTTCGACTATACCTCGGTCGGTAGCCAGGTCCAGAATATCCCCAGACTTAGAAATACCTTGGTTGTACATGATGTCAAATTCAGCTTGGCGAAATGGCGGAGCAATTTTGTTCTTCACAACCTTAACGCGCGTTCGGTTTCCAACCACTTCCTCGCCCTGTTTTATTTGAGCAATGCGCCTGATATCCATACGCACACTGGCATAGAATTTCAGAGCATTACCACCAGTGGTAGTTTCTGGGTTACCAAACATAACGCCGATTTTCATACGAATCTGGTTGATGAAAATAACTGTGGCTTTAGAGCGGGAAATAACGCCAGTCAATTTACGCAGTGCCTGACTCATTAGACGAGCTTGCAGACCCATGTGGCTATCACCCATGTCGCCTTCGATTTCGGCTCGTGGTACCAGCGCTGCCACCGAGTCGACTACTATTAAGTCAACGGCGTTACTGCGAACCAGGGTTTCAACAATTTCTAGAGCCTGTTCACCGTTATCGGGTTGAGATAGCAGGAGATTAGCCGTGTCGACGCCTATACGCTGGGCGTAAGCTGGATCCAAGGCGTGCTCTGCGTCAATAAAGGCAGCTGTACCGCCGGCTTTTTGAACCTCGGCAATAGCATGTAGGGTCAAAGTAGTTTTACCAGAGCTTTCTGGCCCATAGATTTCCACCACTCGGCCCTTGGGGATACCGCCACCAAGCGCTAGGTCCAAACTAAGACTGCCGGTTGGTATACACTCCACCGCCACTTTATAAGCTTCACCTAGCTTCATTATGGAACCCTTGCCAAACTGTTTTTCGATGGTTTCGAGAGCCAACCCGAGCGCTTTGGTTTTGCCTGTTTGTTCGGTTGTGTCTTGCTTGTCAGCCATGTACTCCTCCTTCCACCTCTTATAGTGTTCAGTATAGCAAATCCAACACGCCAGAAAATTGCTTGAGCTTTTAGGAATGGGCCGTATTTAGTGATTTAGAGTTAGGAATAATTCTTATATCTGGTAAGTAGGTTATGCTTACTTTATAATGAGCCACAATGCGTATAGCTGACGCGCTAGTTGTGAAATTGCTCACTAAAGCTGAAAAAGCCACTACTGAGCAGTTAACTGAAGTCCGAGAGCAACAAAAAGGTAATAAAAAACCGTTGCAGGATTTGGTTGTTCAGGCCAACCTGATAACGGAGAAAGATCTTACAAAACTCTACGCTGATGAAATAGATATCCCTTTTATTGAACTAAATGCTAAAGAAATTAAGCGCGAGGTTTTGAAACTGATACCAGAACGGGTGGCTAGGCGTTATGGGGTGGTTCTTTTTGGTGTAGGTGACGACGGCAGTAAATTACTGGCCATGGAGGATCCTGATGATATTCAGGCCGTGAACTTCCTGCAGAAACAACTTGGTGAAAAGTTAAAAGTCCACGTGGCCACAGCCAGCAATATACAAGCGGCTCTTGATCAATATCGCGGCAATATTGGTAACGAACTAACTAAAGTCATTACTCCTGAGGACGAAGAGGAGGGCGAAACAGAGGAAGAAATTGATGAGGCTGATCTGGCTGAAGATTCGCCAATTGCCCAGACAGTTAATTTAATTATTGAATATGCTATCAGGGCCGGAGCTAGTGATATTCATATTGAACCTAGGGAAAACTACGTCAGCGTTCGCTACCGCGTGGACGGCATTTTAAGGGAAGCCAACAAGCTTCCTAAGAAAGTCCATGGTGCCTTAGTATCGCGTATAAAAATCCTGAGTAATTTAAAAATTGATGAACGACGAGCACCTCAAGACGGTCGCTTTAAGATCCAGTTAGGCGGGGCCATGTATGCCCTACGTGTTTCTACCCTGCCGATCACCGACGGTGAAAAGGTAGTTATGCGTATTTTAAATGAGTCATCCAAGCCGGCCACACTTGAAGAACTGGGATACTGGGGTATAAGTTTAGATAATATTAATAAGGCTATTGCTCAGCCTCATGGCATGATTCTAGTGACCGGACCGACAGGTTCTGGTAAATCTACCAGTTTATTTAGCATTTTGAGTCTACTCAATAAACCAACGGTTAATATCTCGACCGTCGAAGACCCGGTTGAATACCGTATACCGGGCGCCAACCAGGTGCAGCTCAATCCTAAAGCCGGTATGACTTTTGCTTCTGGGCTTAGGGCATTGATGCGTCAAGACCCTAACGTCATCATGGTCGGTGAGGTTCGTGACAGCGAAACAGCCGATGTTGCCATTCAGGCCGCCTTAACTGGACATCTTGTGTTTGCCACGCTTCACACCAATAACGCTTCAACTACCCTGCCTAGGCTTCTAGACATGGGGATTGAGCCTTTTCTAATTGCCAGCACCATTAGGGCGGTGGTTGGTCAACGTTTAGTAAGACGTCTTTGTCTTGACTGTCGTGAGGTTATTACTCCTGATGCCCCTATGGTTAAACAGATTGCTGATACCTTCGGGATCAATGATAACGGGGTGATGAAACGGCTCCATGAGCTCGAGGAACAAGCACTACAGGGTGGTATTGGTAAGGGTGGCGCCAGTAAGGGCGGAGTCAATACTGACGCCCTATCTACTTCTGAATCAAAGATTCAAAAGTTATATAGAGCACATGACGAAGGCTGTGAAACTTGCGGACACAGTGGCTACCGGGGGAGAATGGGTATCTACGAAGTCTTGGCCGGCAGTGTGCCCATTCAAAAACTGATCGTAGCTAACTCAACCAGCGATGAGATTCAGGAAGAATCTATAAAAGAGGGTATGGTGACAATGCAGGTTGATGGATTAGTTAAGGCACTCCGCGGTCAGACCAGTATAGAAGAAATATTAAGAGTCACCTCAGAGGATTAACGTGCGATTTTCATACACTGCTACAAATAAAGAAGGTAAAACCATAGAGGGTATAACCGATGCTGTTGATCGCCAAGCGGTAGTAAGTAACTTGAACAAACAAGGTCTTAGGGTGGTGGTGATCAAACTCGAAGGAGCCAAAAGTACCAAGGTTACCAAAGGCAAAAAAGTAAAATCCAAAGAATTAGTTATCTTCACCCGGCAGTTATCGACTATGATTTCCGCCGGTGTACCACTGACAAGAGCCCTATCGACCCTGCAAAGCCAGACCGAAAGTAAGAATTTCAAACAAATTGTAGCTGGCATAACCAAAGACGTGGAAGGTGGCATGGCTTTAGGTGATGCCTTTGCCAAGTATCCTAACGCCTTTTCGGAAGTCTATATAAACATGGTCAAGGCCGGTGAAGCTGGTGGAATTTTGGATGAAATTTTAAAACGTTTAGCTTCTCAGGTTGAATTAGACGCCAGTATGCGCAAGAAAATAAAGAGTGCCATGATGTATCCAGCAGTTATTACGGTAATCACCGTGGTGGCCTTCTTTGGTATTATGATTTTTGTCTTACCAAAGATAAGTAAAATTATTAAAGACCTGGCTGGGCCTAACGCCCAATTACCTATTTATACTCGTGTACTTATGTCAATTAGTGGTTTTATGCAAAGCCACGCCATAGTTATGATTGTGCTGACCGCAGGGATAGTGTTTGGCCTAAGGCGCTACATTAAGAGTCCTAAAGGAAAATACCAGTTCCACAGTTTACTTCTCAGAACTCCGATAATTAAAGGAATTATACTTAAAATTGCTATCGCCCGATTTGCCCGAACCTTTGCTTCGTTAATGGGTGCCGGAGTGGGTGTCCTAGATTCTTTGGAGGTAACGGGCGGAGCTATCGGCAATAAAGTTATCGAAGCTGAGCTTAAATCTGCGGCTCAAGAAGTTAGAAACGGTAAGCCGCTTAGTGAGCCGTTGAGCAAAAGTAAACACTTCCCTCAGATCGTCAGTCAGATGTTGGCTATTGGTGAGGAGACCGGACAGATTGATACCATTTTAGTTAAAGTAGCTGATTTTTATGAAGAGGAGGTGGCCACCGTAATTGACGGGTTGAGCGCCATTATTGAACCAGCCATGATAGTGGTACTAGGTAGCATTGTCGGAGTGATCGCAGCCAGCGTTATGGGACCAATTGCTTCGCTTAGTAAAAATATTGGCAACGACTAACCTACTTTGACAGATTAAACTAAGGTTATAATAAAACATAAGCATGACTATAAAATCGAAATTCAATGAACTAGGATTTACAGCTGTTGAGCTACTTATAGCCTGCATAATTTTTCCGATGGTGGTAGTTGGCTTGTCTAATGCGTTTGATGCAGTTAGAAAATCTTACACCACCGCCAAACAATTAAACGAAATTTACGCCGTATTGAGTACTTGCCCGGAACTTGACCGAGCTTTGGATTACAACAACCTGTCAAGTACTTCTAACTGTTTCCCGAATAATACATTTGTTTCAGAAGGTCCTAGCGGCATTACCTACACCTATACACCCACACTGACAGTTACTGACAGTAGTTCACTAGCTAGCTCTGATCCTTTGAAGGCAGTACCGGATTCCAAGGTGGTAGATATTTCCGTTGGATATTTACATGGTAGTGGTTTGCCATTAGAACTTAGGATGCTAATTACCAGAAACGGGATTGCTCAACAATGAGACTACGAATATTACCTAGGTCCGAATCCGGATTCACTTTGGTGGAATTAGTTAATGTAATAGCCGCCAGCGTAATATTTGTAGCTCTAATCCTGTATTTTGGCATAAGCTATTGGCGTTATAGCTCATTGCTGGAAGCTGATCTTACAAGTTTTGGATCGCGCTTGGATGTACAGGACGTTATTAGAGAGTTGGTAGGTACTAGCAGTGGTTTGATTCTCCAAAACAGTATCCCAGACCCTAATGCCAACAACCCTGACCCAGTAGCTGGTAGTAACTATTGGATAACTGAGCATTCTGTGCCCGGCAATATAGCAGTTGGCGGTTCTGGCACTACCACACCCCTTTTGTACTTCCGGCACATTAGTATTAATACTTCTAAAACCATAGCTATGAATGGTTCGGCGCCGTACGAAGATGAGTACGTTTTATATCTGAATGGAACTACAAAACAGCTAATGTTGCGAACTTTAGCCAATCCTAATGTGTCAAACAATAAAGCTGTAACGAGCTGTCCACCAACCTTAGCGACTGCAACCTGCCCTGCTGATAAAACCTTACTTAGCGATGTGGCTTCGGTTGATACAACTTACTACTCCAGGAGTGGTAATACCATAGATTGGCATTCGCTTTTTGACAACAACATCAATAGCTACGCCGGCCCGGACTTTCCGTTAGTAGAAGCCCTTCAATATGATTTTCATATTCAAAAGAAAGCTCTTTTCCAGACTTCCACAAGCACCTTCAGCGAAACAATAATCAGAATTGCTCTGAGGAATACCTAAGGAAATTATCTATGCTACCTGATAAGAAAAGACAAAACGGTTCGGTGATAGTGTCCATACTATTCTTAACTGCTTTTTTGACCGCCTTAACTTACAGTTTAATTGTCCTGGCTAACTCCAGTTTAGGCCGAGCTCGATCTCGAGTTCTGTTACTTGAAGCTCAGTATGCCGCCGAGTCTGGCGCCGATGCCGCCATTGCCATTTTAAATAATAGTTCGTCTTACACCGGAACTGGCGGCAGCGAAACGGTCGTGTTAACCAATGCTCAGTACAAAGCTACTTACGCTACAACCGTAGCAAGCGGTTCGAGTGCATCGGAGAAAATAATTACGGCAACTGGAAATCTCTATTCACCGGCTTCTGCCGCAACGCCAAAGTACACAAGACAAATAGAGGTAACAGTTCAAAGAACCGGTGGCTCGACGGCGTCTACTATTGTTAGTCGGAATATTTTGGATATTGCCAGTTCGGTAAAAACCGTTTCGGCCGTTGATATTAGGCTGAACGGATACATAAACATGGCCAAAAACGTTAATACATTAGTAGCTGAGAATATAACCGTAGCCAGCAAGAACACCGGTGCTAGTAACTGTTCAATAGGCGGTAGTGGCAGTTTAGAAAAGCCGACATCTTTTACCCACGCAGGACAGACTAAAACTATTTTAAAGCTCGGCTTTAATAACTGCATCTCGCCGCCCGGAAATACTAGTAATTCAGATTTTGACGTTAATGTTAACCAAACTAACATCAGCCAAATTGGGTCTACCTATATACCTTGGTCCCAGTATATGGATAGCTCATATCAAAATTCGCCTGGCGGCTGTGCCGATTGGACGACTGGCAGCTTTCCTCGAGATATTCCGGGCACAGGCAACACCAAGAAAACTCATTACCCGGACGATTCAAACGGTATCAGTGCCAGTTGTGGCACATCAGGCAACTTGCAGCTAACAACTGGTCAATACAATATTAAAAACCACGTCCATATTAGAGCCAATCTGTGCGCCACCTCTGCTTGTACGCCAACCTTTTATAACCCGGATAGCGGAGCGAGTGGTATTAAGTTCATTTTTGTTGAAGGAACGGTGAATTTTGGGAGAGTATTAACTGCTGCTGGCAGTGGTCCAATTGTAATTGTCGCCTACGGTTCGGATCCAGCAGGTATTGCTAGTGCTTGCCCTGATGGTGGTGCCATTCATCTATCTAATAACGGTAACACCAAAGCCCCAGCGCTATATCTATTGGCCGTTAATGGTCTTTGTCTCGATCAGACCAAGTTTGCAGCCGCAACTTCGCTTGGCGGTGTTTCAGGCAAAAACGTTTATATCGCTACAAATTCAGGAACGCCTTTCGACCTAGGATTTGAGCCAAGTTTCCCCACCAGTTCAATACCGGTTGATCTGGCTTGGAGAGCAATAAGATACCGGAGGCTATAGATGAAAGTATGCTATAGTACAGGGCAGTAGAACGCTTTGATGGGCAGCATGGATAGTACTTTTTTTTACCAAGACAAAGATTTATTCGGACTCGACATCGGTTTCAGCAGCATCAAGGTTATGCAACTTGATGGACAAGGTGAAGCCAGGCGAGTAGTTGGTTATGGAGTAACTCCCTTCGAGCCAGCAGCCGTTACCGATGGTGTTATTACCGACCTAGAAAAAGTCGCTTCGGTTATTTATAAGTTGTTTGATAAGCAGTTGGTTGGTGACATCACTACCAAACGTGTTGCGGTAGCTGTGCCTGCCGCCCGCACCTTTACTAGAACTCTTACTCTGCCAAAACTAAGTAGAAAAGACTTAGGGGAAGCTGTGCGCCTAGAAACTGAGCAGTATGTGCCGGTTCCAATCGATGAACTCTACGTCGACTACACGGTCATAGGTAGTAGTGAGAAGCAAATGGAACTAATCGCAGTGGCTATCCCAAAAAAGATTGTTGATTCTTACCTAAGCCTTATGCAAATTTTAGGACTAGAAACTGTTGTTGTGGAACCCACTATAAGTGCCGCTGGACGATTATTTGTCCAGGCTGAGCGCAGTGATATTCCAACTGTACTAATTGATTTTGGCTCTATTTCCTCCGATATTACTATTTATGATAAAACCTTGATCGTTACCGGAACCGTTCCGGGTGGTGGTGATAGTTTTACCAACGCTATAGCCCAAAAGCTTAAAATTTCACACGACGAAGCCCATGTAGTTAAGACCAAGTATGGATTGGGCCTCAGTAAAAAACAAAAAGAGATTACCGAGAGCCTGAATCCGATTATCGACCAGATGATGAAAGAGATTAGGCGAATGATTCGTTATTACGAAGAGAGAACCGGCACTCAGCGCAAAATTGGCCAGGTTGTGACCATGGGCGGTGGCGCTAATATGCCAGGCTTGTCTGAACATATGACCAATTTGTTACGTCTGCCAGTTCGAATGTGTGACCCCTGGCAACACTTTGAGTTTAGCGGGCTAGAACCACCGAATGCTGTTGAGAAAACAATGTACGTAACCGCCGCTGGACTAGGGCTGATAAAACCCGGGGAAGTATTTGTATGATTAACCTTATGCCACCAGACATTAAGCAGAATATGCTCTATGCTAAGCGCAACTCTGCACTTCGCCATTGGGCAATCTGGTTAGTTTTTAGCATTATTGGGGTGGCTGGAATCATCGGGGTTGGCTATTTATATCTGAATAACTCTATAAACACCTATACTGCTCAGATCAAAACCGCCAACGAAACTCTTCAGAACGAAAAATTAGACGAAACTCAGACTAAGATTCAAGGTATTACGAATGACTTGAAGTTGGTCGTACAAGTGCTTTCCAAAGAAGTGCTGTTTTCTAAGCTATTGCAGCAAATTGGCTCAGTCATGCCAAATGGAACAATTCTAACTGATCTTAGTATCGATAAAGTTCAGGGTGGAATCGACCTGGAAGCAGCGGCACTTAATTATCAAACAGCTACTCAGGTACAGCTCAATCTGCAAGATCCTAGTAATAAAATATTTGATAAGGCCGACTTGATTAGTATTCAATGTGTAAAAGGTAGTTCAACTACTACGACTACTAGTCAGTACCCTTGCACGGTTCAGATTCGGGCCTTGTTCACCAGCAATAATCCCTTCCTATTTATCAGTAAGCAAGCAAAGGGCAGTTCATGAATAGCAAGAAAGTCTTCTTTATCATGCTGGGAACTCTTACTTTACTTGGCGTAATGCTAGTAGCCGCTGTTGTTTTTGGTGACTCGCTACTGAAGAAACAGTCTCAACACTTGGTTAGCCTGAAGCTTGACTCCAAAATAGCCGAAGCACAACAAACAGCCTTAATTCAAGCTAAACAAGGTATTAAAGATTATGAGGACAAGGACAAGATTGCTAAGCAAATTGTACCTCAGGATAAAGATCAGGCTCGGGCAACCCGTGAGATCGTAAACATTGCTCATGATAGCGGAGTCCAGATTGCTAGTGTCAGTTTCCCTCTTTCAAATCTTGGCCAGACTCCACCACCATCTAGTTCTACCACAACAGACGATAATGGTGGTTCTTCAACTCCAGCCGCACCTAAGGCCCCGCCGGTAACCCAGGTCCAACCTGTCAGCGGTATTTCAGGGTTGTATCAGCTTGATATCACAGTAACTTCTGACTCCACACAGCCATCAACTTTTAACGAGATTCTAGGTTTCCTGGAGCGTTTGGAGAATAACCGCCGAACCGCTCAGGTATCGAAGATCTCCATCGAACCAAACGGCATTGACCGCAGTCTGCTAAGTTTTGATATAACAGTCACGGTGTATGTAAAACCATGAAACAACAATTAACCAAATATACTAGTAAATTAATTCCCGCACTGCAGTTTATTAAGCGTTATTCTGTTTTTATTTCTGTAGTGATACTGCTAATTATTTTCAGCTTTTTGGTTTTCAGGATTAATCAATTCAATCAGCTAGAACCAAATGAGTCGGCTGTCACCGAAAAGTTGCAGACTGTACAAAACCCCAAAATTGATCAATCGGTACTAGACAAAATTCAACAACTGCAAGACCAAAATCTTAAGGTTCGAGCGCTCTTTAGGCAAGCTCGTGATAATCCATTCCATGAATAGCTAAGTTTTTAAATTTAACAGATCGTTGGCACGTTTAGCAGCGGCAGGGTCGCGTTTAATAAAGTCTTGCCTGGCAGCTAGAATGATTTTGCCATAGAAGTTGGGGTTCGGACAATAAAGAAACTTAAAGTAAGGTAATTCACCGGCCGTTTCACACTTCAATGCACCAAAGTTAAAAAGCTCAGCCAAAAAACCAATTTGTTCGGCGGTCACATCTTCTATGTTTGCCATGGTAAGCTCTGAGGTTTGACGTCTGAAAAGTCCTATTTGTAGAACTTGAGTGATATTGTCCTGGGTAACTATCCATTGATTCTGGCGGTATACCACAGCTGCTAGGATTAGAATGATGACTGCTAGGCTAGCGATAATCAACACAATAATACTAAGCCAATGGAAGACTTCTGGCCGCCTGTTATTGTCGACGACTTCTGACACCAGGAAAAAACTAAGCCCAAACGCTAGACTTAGACCGACTATGACTTCTAGGTATAAAGCTACCAATCCAAAGGGGTGACGTCTGATAACTATTTTAGTATCGGCATCCAGTTTTGGTAACGTGTCTCTATCAAAGGTTTTAGGACTCATGTTTGGCTTTATTATACCAAGCTTGTTTGTTCGGAGTTGCCAGGCTTTTTATGTAGGTGCTTGTAAGCTTTATGAGTGACCTTACGGCCTCTTGGTGTTCTTTCCAGCATGCCAATCTGCATTAAGTAAGGCTCAAAATGATCTTCGATAGTTGTACGTTCATCGGCTAAAAGAGCAGCAAGCGTTTCTACCCCAACTGGACCACCTTTGTAATTATCAATTATAGCTATTAATAATCGACGATCGCTGGCATCTAGACCGATGTCGTCGATATCTAACATATCTAGAGCTCTTTGAGCCTGAGTTTTGTCAATTATGCCGTCACCATTAATATCAGCATAATCACGCACACGCTTGAGTAAACGATTAGCAACCCTAGGAGTTAAGCGGGAACGGCTAGCGATTAACTTGGCAGCTTCTGGTCTAAGAGGTGATTTTAAGATTTTGGCTGAGCGCTTAAGAATAGCTTCAATTTCGCTTGGGCTATAAAATTCCAGCCGATATATATGCCCGAAGCGATCTCGCAGCGGGGCAGCCAGAGAACCAGTTCTAGTCGTAGCTCCGATTAAGGTAAATTTTGGGACATCTAGTCTAAGGCTACGAGCACTAGGACCCTTCCCTAACATAATGTCGATTGCATAGTCCTCCATTGCACTATAGAGTACCTCTTCGACTTGCCGACCCAGGCGGTGTATTTCGTCAATAAATAGAATGTCGCCGTCTTGAAGATTGGTTAGCATGCTAGCTAGGTCTGCTGCTCTATCAATAGCCGGACCGCTGGTAACTCGGATGTTAGCATTCATTTCTCTAGCGATGACATTAGCCAAAGTGGTCTTCCCTAGCCCTGGTGGACCATGAAGCAAAATGTGGTCGAGTGGTTCACCACGCTTTTTCGCTGCCTTAATACCAAGGTTCAAATTCTGCTTGACGTGTTCCTGACCAATGTAGCTAGCGAAGTCTTTGGGCCTTAGATTAACTTCTAATTCGATTTCCACCGGATCATCTGGAGGCAGGTCAGCCTGAACGATACGTTCAATCATAAGGTACTACCCCTAAGGGCCTGTTTGACGCGTTCCTCGGTAGATAGATCCTTAGAAACGGCGGCTAAGGCCATAGCCGCGTCATCGCTAGAGTATCCTAGGGCAGTTAGGGCTTGCACTGGGGCGCCTTAGAACGGCTTCAGCCATATCGCTAGATAGGCCAACCTTGTCCTTGAGTTCTACTACTACGCGTTCGGCTACTCGTTTGCCCACACCTTGAGCCGATTCCAGGAATTTAACATCGCCACCAGCTATTGCTCCTAGTAACTGGGAGACCGAGCCAATACTCAAAATGTTTAGTGCCATTTTAGGCCCTACTCCATTTACATTGAGCAACTGCTCAAACAGTTGCTTAGTCTCTAGTTTACTGAAGCCATAAAGTTCGTGTGCATTTTCCCTGATATGCTCGTAGATATGAAGCTTAACTTTGTCACCGTTTGCTAGATGTCCATAATCTTCAGCTGGTACTAGTACCCCGTAACCAACACCTTTAACATCAATAATCACTAATTCAGACAACTTTTCGGCAACTGTTCCAGTAAGTGTTGCAATCATTATTAGTATTATCGCACAGACATGCTGTGACAGATAGCTGTGGCCAAGGCATCGGCACAATCGTCGGGCTTGGGCACGTCTTTGAGATCTAAGATTACCCGCACCATTTCCTGCATCTGTTTTTTGTCAGCACGGCCATAGCCAGTCAGAGCTTGCTTGATCTGCAAGGGCGTGTATTCATATATTTCTAGGTCGGCTTGTTTGCCGCAGAGTAGCACCACGCCCCTGGCCTGGGCCACAGTCATTGCCGTTGTGACATTTTGGGCAAAAAATAGTTTTTCGACTGACATTACATTTGGCTTGGTATGAGCAATGATATCACTGAGCTCATCAAAAATAGTTTGTAAACGTATGGCGTCATCTTCTTTGACTGGAGTACGAATTACACCACCATCGACTAAATGCGGCTTATTTTTAGAATCTATTTCTATTATTCCGAATCCGAGTATGCCGGTTCCCGGATCAATGCCTAAAACGCGCATTAGGCCACCAAAAATTCTTCGGGAATATCAAAATTAACATGTGTTGCCGTAACATCATCAAGCTCATCAAGAGCATCCATAAGTCGTAGGATTTTGCCAGCTGTATCTTTGTCGTTAATGACTATCGTGTTATTTGGTACGTAGCTTAATTCAGCTTCTTGTATATCTAGACCACTGTCCTGAAGTGATTGCCTTACCTTAGCTAATTCTTTAGGGTCAGTGTAAATAACAGATTCGTCGGCTTCTTCTTGAACATCCTCGGATCCAGCCTCGAGAGCTTGCATTAATAGTTCATCACCATTGCCATGGACTCTAATAATACCTTTTCGGTCAAACTGAAAAGCTACAGCTCCCTTCTCGGCTAGACGACCGCCGTGTTTAGTAAATGCCAGGCGAACTTCCGGCAAGGTACGATTAAGGTTGTCGGTAGCGCATTCCACGATAATTGCCACTCCGCCCGGGCCGTAACCTTCATACATAACCTCTTGGATCTGCTCACCCCCTAACTTACCACTGCCGCGGTCTATTGAACGCTGGATGTTAGCTGTCGGCATATTGGCGGCTTTAGCTTTATCAACAGCCAGACGCAGAGTGAAGTTCATCTCTGGGTCGGCTCCACTACGGGCAGCTACAGCAATAGCGTTACCAAGTTTGGTAAACACAGCGCTGCGAGCTGCATCCTTGACGCCTTTTTGACGTTTGATGGTTGACCATTTACTATGACCTGACAAGACCTTGCTACTCCGCTTTTATATCTGTTAGTTTAACATGCTTTGGTCGACTCCTAGACCACATAATCAGCGTGAAGAACACTAGGCATACATAAATGAATAAAAACCCGTTGAGTAGCTTACTTAGGTAGCTTGATTAATTATCTGCCGTAAGAACTGCCACCATAGCCACCACGTATGGGTGAGGATGACCTTGGTTGATGGTGTGATAAAACACTAAGAAAACGAGTAACGCCCACAAAGGCTAAAAACATGGCACCAATGTAGCGCAGAAAATCGCGGCGATTCATCTCTTTAGAGAGCAAACTATCTATGTTTATTTTCATAACTTAGGACCTTAAGCGGAATTATACAACGTTCAGGCCGTTAAGCCAATTTGTTTTTGTGGTCTGACAATATCCTCTATTAAACGAGGAGAGTTTTCCACAGGTATGGGTGCTTTTGGGATTTCGGTAGTTATAGCTTCTGCGGGTTGAAAGGCCGGTATTGGAGTTGGAGTTTGGACTGGGGTTGGGGCAGGAGTTGGTTGGTGACGATAACGGAAGAGGTAAATAAAAACAATGGAGAGGTTGTATAAAACGATTATAGGAATGGCAACTACAAACTGCGTAATTGGATCGTAAGTAAACGGCAAAAAGACAGCAACAGCCAGAGCTCCCACGATAACGTATTTCTCATATTTGAGTAATTGTTTTGGAGGCATTGGTTTAATACGATCAATAAAGGTCATGACAATCGGTATCTGGAAAATGATAGCGAACGTAAGCAGTGAGTTTATGATGAAACTTAGGTAACTATCGGTAGTGATCAGGGCCTGGATACCATTTACCTGGAAACCACTAAAAAACTTTAGTGACATCGGCACAATAATCAAAAAGGCAAAGGCTACGCCGGCCAGCGCCAAAATTGCTGATAGCGTAGTGTAACGACGAATGTTTTTTTTGATAATGGAGTCGCCTAGAGCTGGTTGAATAAAAGACACTAAATTGTGGATCAAAACTGGTAATGCGACTAGGACACCTGTGAGTACACAGATTCGCATTACAAAATTAAAACCGCCAGCCGGTGAACCGTAATACAGGGTTTCGTGTAGCGGTTTTTCGATAAGTCGAATAATCGGAGCATGAAAGATATAGCCTAAGACCCCACCGACAAAAAAAGCTAGCGCTGTTATTAAAACCCGATAGCGCAGCTCATGGACATGTTCAATGAAAGTACTTGGCGGGTGAAGCTCGCTAACGGGTCTGACTTGTTGAGAGTCCACCTTTTAAATCCTTAGGCGGATTTTTCTTTTTTGTCGTCAGTTGAATCTTCCGAAAAGCCTTTTCTTACTTCCTTAACAGATTGTCCAATGCTGCGAGAGAGTTCAGGCAGCTTTTTGGCGCCGAAAAGAAGCAGAATTATAAGCAGAACGATTAACAGTTCTTCTGTCTTTCCAAACATCATGCCCTCTTTCGTTAAAGTTTGACGGATGAAGTATATCATGAGTATTGATAGCGTGTAAAATAGTCGTTGTATAATGATATTAGTGAAACGCTTACTTTTATCTTTTGCTTTCGCAGCCAGTCTACTCCTAGGTGGGGCTCCGGCTGTTCTGGCTTCGCCTTACGGTTGTGGAACCTACGGAGACGGTACTTACCAGTCCTCAACTTGCCCTGCCACGACAACTACAGAGACGGGTGGTGGTTCTAGCACTTCCAGCGGCACCAAGAAACCTACCAAACCTCCAAGTACTTCTGGGAACGAGGGTGAAACTCCACTGCCTACAGAATTCCCAACCACTACTGGTACTGAGACTAGTAGTAGTGGACGTTCCGCAATGACGTACTATATTGGGATTGGTTTGTCTCTCTTGGCGATTCTTGGTGGACTATGGTGGTTTTTGGCTACTTGGTCAAGGCGGCGCAATCAGAAAGAAAATCTCTTCTAAATTGCCTCAACAGGGGTAATAGGTTATAATCACCGAGGTTTATGGGTCCATAGCTCAGTTGGTTAGAGCACCTGCCTTTTAAGCAGGGTGTCGCGGGTTCGAGCCCCGCTGGACCCTCCAAGTTTCGTAAATTGGCATCTAGCAGCTTAGCTTCAGCCCTTATGTTTTCTTTTTCGTCCGTCTTTGGGCGGACGACCTAGTTGCCACATGAGGATCAGATGTAAGCAGGCTGTGCCGGCAATTATTACGTCCGTGGCTTGATACACGCCTCGACCTATTGGTACGCTGGTTATATTCTGGCGAATACTTTCGGTCATTAGCGGTATAGCTAGGACCAAAATCAAAGCACCGTTGGCGGCCAAAGGTACAACTTGTAGTAGAAACTGACGAGTAGGTAGGGTCTTGCGCAGTATTAGAAGAGTCAGAAGAATCGGTATAGCTAGCAGCCCAACTTTGGTCATTGTTTCGGCCGAACTAGTGGTTATGAATGACCGTATAGTAAGACCGGCAGTGTCGCCAACGGATTGGACTAACAGGTCACCGACAACTATGCTGACAAATAAATAGACTGTATTAACACGTAGTAATAGGGCTAGACCCGCGGGCACACCGGCCACTAGGGCAATCAACAGGAGTGGAGTCATACCATGATGATACCGGCCGCTTGCTTAAAATGCTACTTGCTTTTAATAAACGGGTGCTCAAGCACCTACGCGGTCACGACGCCTGCGAGCCTTGGCATTTTGCTCAACGTATTCTATGATTTTTTCGGCCACGTTGCGGCCAGTAACCTGTTCAATACCAAAACCTGGGCTGGCGTTAACTTCTAACACCAGTGGTCCACGGTTGCTGCGCATCATGTCCACACCACAGATTGATAATCCCATAGCTCTGGCTGCTCGTTGAGCTGTTTTGCGCTCTTCATCAGTTAGTTTTATAGATCGGCCAGAACCGCCTTGGTGTAAGTTAGAGCGAAAATCATCGTCTAAGCTTTGGCGCTTCATACTGGCTACCACTTGACCGCCAACAATAAATACCCTGATGTCGGTTCCAGCAGATTCTTCTATAAATTCTTGAAGTAAGATGTTAGTTCCGTCTTCGTCCATAACATAGAAAGCTTGTAGTACTGATTTAGCAGCTTTTTTAGTCTCTGCCAGGACAACTCCGTTGCCGTGAGTGCCACGGGCCAGCTTAATAATTACCGGCGTGCCCCCAATATTTTCGATTAACTCTTCGACATCGCTTGTTAGTCCACGCGAGAACACCGTCTTAGGTATACCGACGCCGGCGCGAGCTAAAAGCTGTAGACTGCGTAGCTTGTCACGAGAACGAACTAAAGCAATTGAACTAGTGGTGCTAAACACACCGCGCATTTCAAATTGTCTAACAATAGCTGAACCATAGCGAGTATAGCTGCTAGCAATACGAGGAATAATAACGTCAATGTCGTCTAGATTGCTTTCTTGGTAGCTAACAACTGGGTTACTTTTTTCAATGCTAGCAAAGCAGTTGGTATAATCAACTACTTGTACTTCGTGACCACGAGACTGAGCTTCTTCTACCAACCGTTTAGTGGAGTAGTTGCCCGGACCTTTAGATAAAATAGCAATTTTCATAATCTACCGTTCCCTTGCTCACGATACTCAGCTCCACGCTTAACGTCAACTAAAAATTGGTTTTCGTCTAGAAAGCGGCGACCAATTAAAACCGGGTAGGTCATATCACTTCTATCTGCCAGACTAAGCATAATCGGGTAGGTCTCACCTTGGATGATTATGGTAGTATCCACAAAGTAGCGTCGCTCTCTTTTCCCCATACTACTCCAGACATGACGCACGGCGAATTCGGTGGCGGTTATTTCGACTTCTGGGTGGTCAAACGGCGAGAAGTGAAGTACTGGACCATCTGTTCCTTCTTCTTCATGAATTTTGGTACAGTGCAACGCACCGGAGTGTGCACCAGTGTCAATTTTGGCAACCACTTTCCCGATATTGGCAAAGTCTGGAAAGGTCACCGGTTCAAATGAGCCTATAATCTTTGTCATAATACAACCTTAAGCGGATTATTACACTAATTATAGCATAATTTCACTATGTATGTCAATCTACTTATTGACTTTCTGGACGTGTAAATAAGCAAATATAATAATGGCTATAAGCACCAGAAACAGGGCAATAATCATAGGTATGAAGCCTTGTTCATTAGACATAAGCTTTTTCATCTTAAGTCCAATTATTCACTAACAATGAATGTTTGTACAGATTTATCCCCAAAAACCTTTTTTGCCAGTACTTTTGGCAAATTGCTTGAGAAGTTCTTGCTGCTCTTTGGTTAGTTTAGTAGGGGTGTCAACAATAATAGTCACGATATGAGCTCCCCGCGCATCACCTTTAAGGTGCGGGACGCCGTGACCAGATAGCTTAAAATCACTGGTGCTTTGAGTACCAGCTGGGATTTTCATTCGCACTGGTCCGTCTACTGTCTCAACTTCAATTTCAGTTCCCAGCGTAGCCTCTACCATGCTTATGTGTTCTTCGCTGAGAATTAAGTCGCCTTCCCTAGTAAATTTCTTGTGCGATTTGACTCTAATACCTACGTAGAGATCGCCCTTTGGTCCGTTTGCAATTGCTTCGCCATGCTCGCGTAGCCTTATAGTAGCGCCATCATCAACTCCAGCTGGTATCTTAAGGGTAATTGTTTGGTTACGGCGCTGAGTACCCTTACCGTGACAAACTGAACACACCTTTTCTGGAATTTTGCCGCGTCCGTGACACTTGGGACAGATACTGGCCTGCTGAATATTGCCAAATATGGTACGAGTGACACTGACGACTTGGCCACTGCCTTTGCACTGATCACAGGTCTTAAGCTCGTGGCCGGGCTCAACGGTACTGCCCTTACAGTGTTCGCAGTTATCTTCTAGGTTTAGCTCCAGGTCAACTTCAGTACCAAAGACTGCTTGTTCAAAGCTAATTTCGACTTGAGTTTCGACGTCACGACCACGAGCTTGACGGGTTTGTTGTCTTGAACCCCCACCTCCGCCAAAAAAACTGCTAAATATATCGCCGAGTCCCAGATCACCAAAGTCAAAATGTACTTCTTGGCCTTGGCCAAAACCGCCAAAACCTTCAAATGGATTACCACCGCCACTAGACCCACCGACACCAGCATGACCGAATTGGTCATAACGCTTTCGTTTATCGGTATCTTTTAGAACTTCGTAAGCTTCGTTAATTTCTTTAAATTTTGCTTCATCCCCTCCCTTTTTATCGGGATGAAGTTCCACGGCCTTACGCCTGAAGGCTTTTTTGATTTCGTCAGCACTGGCACTTTTACCAACACCTAGCACTTCGTAATAATCACGCTTGGTCATGCATAATCCTGTCTTCAGCTAACTCCAAAGCAGCATCCATAACTTCTGAATCAACACAATACTCAGATAGAAGCAGAGCAAGCGTATCATGAACGTCGTAGTCGTATCTCATGTCTTCAAGACCGTTCAGGTAACGCACAGCAAAGACAATGCGCGCATCAGTGGCAATACGTTCAACAACATCAAGTTTGGGTAATCTGGCTAGCTCTATGACCAAATTACCCCATTTTTCCTGATCTTCGGGTCCTAAAGGCATTATTTTTCCTTATCGTCGACAACTTCACCTTCGACTGGCTCGTCTTTGTCAGACTTTTTGTCTTCTGTTTTTTCTTCACCTTCGACTGGCTTTTCTTCTTTAGAAGCTTGTTCGTACATCTTTGCACCAATAGGCATGATTTTATCGTTCAGCTCTTTGGCGGCGGTTTCTAGAGCCTCTTTGTCAGCTTTTTCGTCGGCTACAACTTTCTTAGCAGCTTCGACAGCTTCATCAATCGTTTTGATATCTTCCTCGCTAAGTTTATCTTTGTGCTCAGATTTCATTTTGCCAGCAGAATAGACTGCAGTATCGAGCATGTTCCGGGCATCGATAGCTTCGCGCTTGGCTTTGTCTTCCTCGGCGTGAGCCTCGGCTTCTTTGGCCATTTTTTCAACTTCAGTCTTATCCAGGTTGCCGCTATTTTGAATAGTTATACTTTGCTCTTTACCAGAGCCTTTGTCTTTGGCAGTCACATTCAAAATACCATTGGCATCAATGTTGAAAGTCACTTCAATTTGAGGTACACCACGGGGGGCTGAAGGGATACCGTCTAGGATGAATCGTCCTAGGCTTTTATTGTCGGCAACCATGCCGCGTTCACCCTGAACGACGTGGATTTCCACCTGCGGCTGATTATCAGCCGCTGTACTAAAGGTTTCCGATTTACTGGTCGGAATAGTAGTGTTACGCTCGATTAGTTTAGTAGCTACGCCACCTAAGGTTTCAATACCCAAACTAAGAGGCGTTACGTCAAGCAGCAGTACGTCTTTAACATCTCCTTGGAGCACACCACCTTGAATAGCAGCACCAACGGCTACAACTTCATCGGGATTAACTCCCTTCATTGGATCTTTGTCGAAGATTTTCTTAACCTTTTCGACCACGGCCGGCATACGGGTCATGCCACCAACCAAAACCACAGCGTCGATGTCACTAGCGGTGACTTTGGCATCTTTTAGTGCCTTTTCACATGGTTCAGCTGTTTTATCGATTAGCTCGCCGACTAGACTTTCGAGCTTAGCACGCGTGAGTTTGTGCTCGAAATGTTTTGGTCCTTCGGCATCAGCTGTCAGGAACGGCAGATTGATATTTACTTCCGCCGTGGTTGATAGTTCAATTTTGGCTTTCTCGGCTTCGTCTCGTAGACGTTGCATGGCAGCTTTGTCACTAGATACATCTACACCACTTTCTTTTTTGAATTCTTCCGCTAGGTAGTTGACGATTACCCGGTCAAAGTCGGCACCACCGAGGTGAGTGTCGCCGTTGGTAGATTTAACTTCAAATACTCCGTCGCCAAGTTCTAGTATGGAAACGTCGAAGGTACCACCACCCAAGTCATAGACAGCAATCTTTTCGTCCTTTTTCTCGGCCTTATCAAGACCGTAAGCTAAAGCAGCAGCTGTTGGCTCGTTGATAATGCGCTTAACCTCCAAACCAGCAATTTTACCAGCGTCTTTAGTAGCTTGGCGTTGAGAATCATCAAAGTAAGCCGGTACAGTGATTACCGCTTCGTTGACTTTGTCGCCTAGAAAAGCTTCGGCATCAGCTTTTAGCTTACCTAGAACCATGGCGCTAATTTCTTCTGAGCTATATTCTTTATCACCCATTTTTACTTTGACGCCGGTACCGCTTTTGACAATTTCATAGCCCATCAGCTTAAGATCGCGCTGAACTTCTTTGTCTTCAAACTTGCGGCCAATTAAACGTTTAACTTCGTAGATAGTATTGGCAGAGTTTGTAACCTGTTGGCGGCGGGCTACTTGCCCAACCAAACGTTCGCCATTTTTATTGACGGCAACCACTGATGGGGTAGTTCGTGCACCTTCGCTGTTAGCAATAATCTCAGCTTTACCAGCCTGCATGACTGCCATGGCGCTGTTAGTTGTTCCTAGATCGATTCCTATAATTTTTCCCATATTTATTCCTCCATTCCATTGTTATCTAAATCAGATTGTTTTCGAGCCTCCACAAGTGCCTCAAGGCCTGCATCTGCAATTTGACCAGAACCGTCATATCTTCCGTGGCCTATATCCCAGATTATCTGTATTGCTTCCGGTGATAAACCTCGGAATCTAATACTTGATCCTTGGGCTATAACGGTGCTCGGTACAATACCTTCGACAACAGGTTCTTCAAAACTTCTAGACATTCTATTTCTCCTTATCAACCAATTTAACTTTTACTGTGGCGTGACGAATCACGTCGTCACCTAATTTATATCCGGGTTGAAGTTCCTCGCAAACAACCTCAACAGATCCTTTACCGTCTTCCATATGAACTGCTTCGTGTAATCTTGGGTCAAACGTTTGACCAACTGTTTTGATGCGTTCCACGCCCATTTGCTGAAGGGTCGATTCGAACTGTTTGACTATGGCGTTAACACCTTTGACATAATCATTTTGAGCTAAATCCTTAGGTACGTGCTTAATAGCCCTTTCAAAATTGTCTATTACCGGCAATAAATCGCGAACCACATTGGCTTTAACTAAGCCCTTGAGGTTAGCAACTTGTTCTTCGTGTCGTCGGCGAATATTGTCACTATCCGCTCTTTCGCGTTGCAAGGCTTCAGTTAATTCTCCGATCTGTTGTTGCAAATCAGTTAGGGTTGGCCTTTTACTCATATAGAGCCCCTTCCAGTGCTCGGCCAGCGTGTTCTACGAGATTCATAACATCGCGATATTGCTGACGAGTGGGACCAAGTACACCAATGTAGCTGTGGTCAGAAAATGGACTGCGGAAACGGCTGATGATCAAACTAGCGCCGGCACTGCGGCCAATAGGATTCTCTGCACCAATGTAAACGCTAAGTGGCTCGTTGGGAGCGGCTTCCCGCAGCCAGGGTTCTAGGTTGTCAAGAAGTCTCGCTACCTGTTGGACTTGTCCACCATTTACAAATTCCGGCTGACCAAACAGATTGGATAAACCGCTCATATATAGTTGATTGCCTATGGTAGCCATGCCTAGGTTATGAGTAAGTTCTACTAAGGTATCTACGGCGTTACGGATAGTGCGTTCTGGTAATCCACCACCTTCTACTCTAGCCGTTAATGCCCTTTCGCCTCGTCCCTCGGCGTCACTATCTGTTCGGGCAGCTAAATGGTTAACGTAGAAGCGGTAACCCTTATCCGTTGGCACACGACCGGCACTAGTGTGCGGTTGAGCGATTAATCCAAGTTGCTCTAACTCGACCATCTCGGCTCGAACGGTAGCTGAAGATACATTGAAAACCTTAGCTAATAGGCTCGAGCCTACTGGGCTGGCTACCTCAGCATATTGTTCAACTATTGCAGCTAGTATCTTAGCCTGTCGATCTGTTATGGCACTCATAATAGTATAGTGCTAGTTTATATTAATTGGCACTCGAGTGTCAAGAGTGCTAATGCTCTTTGGAACTTTGTTTTTTTGCCTTAATTTACTTGTATAAAGTTCTACAGGCCTAGTATTTTTTCAAAGGCAATTACGGCCTCATCAATCTGGTTAGTTCGATTAATAATTACGTGGTCAAATTTGTTTTCAAATGTCAGTTCATGCTCCGCTAATTTCAAACGTTTTTGGATCTCTTCTTCGCTTTCACTGGCCCGGTTTCTTATCCGTGACTCTAGCGCTTCATGATTTTCAGCTCTAATAAATACAAGAATAATGCTGGGTGCTTCTTTCTTTAGGAGTTGAGCACCATTTACATCAACCAATTTAATTACGTTGATGCCTTTTCTTAACCTAGTCTCTATTGGTTCGCGCAAAGTTCCATACCAGGCACCGGTATGAAAATCTGTTTCTAAAAACTTTCCTTGCTCTTGCCACAGTTTAAAGGTCTTCGAATCAACATATTTCATTCTTTCATCGTTTTCGTTTGTTTCTCTTGGCAAGCGTGTTGTAACACTGGCCGATCGATACCAATCAGGATGACGCTTCAAAAAAGCATTGATAATGGTATCTTTACCGGCTCCTGAGGATGGTCCAGAAACTATAACTAATTTACCCCTTGTCATGAGTATATTTATAGCATGATTTAACAGAGTATTCTAAGAAGTGATTGCAAAATTATTAATTTGAGCGTTAGATATAAACATAAATAACGGGGGGTAAAATGCCAAATGTAGACGTAAACTGGTGGGCTGTCTTAGTAGCCGCTATTGTTAATATGGTGGTTGGGGCCATTTGGTACTCGCCAGCACTGTTTGCTAAACCTTGGGCCAAGTTGACAGGCCGTAAAATGAGTGAAATGGGCGACGGTAGCACGAGTTACGTGCTAACAGCGCTTGGGGCATTGGTTCAAGCCTGGATTTTGGCTCACTTCATATCATGGTCAACTTCAAACACCGCTATGGAAGGTGCTGTGGTTGGTTTCATGCTTTGGCTAGGTTTTGTAGCCATAACTCAAGGAGTAAACACTGTTTTTGCGAACACTCGCAAGAAGTTATGGGCCATTAACACCGGATACTTCTTGGTTGTTCTGGTCATCAACGGTGCTTTGCTAGCGGCTTGGACAAAATAACTTCCAAAACGCTCAAGCTGGGTGTAACATTAACGTAAAACAAACACGCGTGAAAGACCCCGCGAGGTTTGCCCCGCGGGGTTTCATATTTCGTGTGACAATTTGATCCAATGATTAAGGATAAATAAAGCTTGAGCAGCCAAACGCTAAAAGTTAATATGGGGCTATATGAGTAAGTCTAGTCGCACCGTTTGGCAGTTGGTGACTCCGTCTGTTTTAAGTTTGATAGTAACCGTTAGCTTGGCCAGTACCCTAACGATTGGTACGTTCATTAAGTATGGTACGAATGGTGACAAGTTGTACCACTTGGTTCTAGGCTCAAATACCCCGAACGATCTGGTAAATAGCACCCACGCAACCTTCAGTAATTACTATCAACTGATTTTTGGTAATACTACTTTAAATAAAATTTTATTCTTTATGTTTTGGATGTTAATTGGACTGGGTATATATACTATCGCGATGATAGTTTACAGGGGTTTTGCCACCGCCGAGGAAACTGCAGAGGAGCTTAGTTACGTACACATCAATAAATCAAAGGTTCTACGTCAACTATGGACGCGTTGGGTGTTGCATATCCTGGCAGCGATGTTGATAATTGTATATTCGGTGTTTTTCTTAAGGTTATTCATTCCATATGGGTTGTCAAACCTACAGCTAGCTGTTGATTTGTTGCCGAGCCTGTCCAGTTTAGTCCGCGGGGCTTTGGGCGTAATTCTGATATTTCTTAGTCTGCACGTCTATACCGTTTTGTTCCGCCTACTGTTTCTTAGGGTCCGGGTTTTTGGCAGTGAACTGAGCGACGACTAGTAACCTGTGTGTATAAGTATTTGACAGGGTTAATTTTTGATACTACGCTTAAGCTAATAGTCAAAATATAAAAAGGAGTCACTACTGTGGCCGCAAAACAAAAAAATTTAAGTAAATTAGGTGTTATGGTTCGTACTCGTTGGTTTACGGTAATGCTATTTATTATTGGTTTCGCAGGAGTTGGAGCTTATCTATTACTTCAAAGTCACGCTGCAACACCAGAAACAACCCTCTACGGATCTGTTAGTCCAAGTTCGTTTTATGTTAATGACAAACTCCCAAATATAGTACAAGATTCGTGGTATGAAGCATCAGGTTCGACTGCAGATTATCCTAGTGGCATTGTGGCTAGCTTCGGAGATATTGCAGTTGCCGAATTAAAGGCTGGCGATAAGTTAACCTACCCTGGTAAAGGCGGAGAAGATTCAACCCAGCCTGCATGGGTCAGCACCAGAAGCTGTTATGTTATTAAGAATACTACCTCAACAACTGTAACCGTATCCATTGCATCAGGCAGAACAGCTAGGCGGGTAGATGTAAGACCAGCCCCAAGTAAGTTTGAAGATGCTTATTGGACATATAATTGTGTTACCGATACTAAGACAAGTGGAGATTTTGTGCCTTATAGCCTCAAGGAATTGAGTGGTGGACTTATCCACGTATATCGCATCGATATCTATAACACCTTAGCCTACTAGACAAAATAAAAAGGAGTCACTACTGTGGCCAAAAAGAAAAAACAAAGCAAATTTAATAGTCTGTTGGGTAAACTTGATCCTAATACAAAACTCAAGCAATTAGTTCTATTTGTAGTCGTGTTTGGAGTCATTAGTGGTGGGTATTTCCTGTATAAAAGTCATGCAGCCACTTGTTATCAAACGGTTTGGCGATACGGATCTAGTGGTTATTGTGTGAGTGATATTCAAGGTTTACTCAATTACTATAACCACAGCTTGGATACTAGTAAGTATTTATCAGTTGATGGTGTCTTTGGCTCAAAAACAAAATCTGAAGTACAGACTGTTCAACTTAGAAATGGACTTGTTGTCGATGGAATTGTTGGCTCAAAAACTTGGCCAGAGCTTTGCAACCCCAGAAAAGGGCCTGCACCTGGTTGGTGGTTATGGTATGCAAGATCTGCAGGCTGCCCGGGCGCCTAGCCACGTTTTAGCATAACCGTGAAAGCTTCGGCTGGGATATCTACTTTACCAAAGCGCTTCAATCGTTTCTTGCCTTTGGCCTGCTTGGCCAGAACTTTCTTCTTGCGCGAAACGTCACCACCGTATAATCC
>CAZWRJ010000011.1:0-27398 GCA_964636215.1 uncultured Candidatus Saccharibacteria bacterium
CTCAAGATAAACTAGTTCTGCCGATAGACTAACTTCCCTTTTTGCTCATGCTTGCAAGTTTGTCTCATGGATAGGAAAATGAATATTATGAGCGTAGAAGTAAAAGGTTTTGATGGTGTTGATAGAGGAGCCGTAAGTGAAGTTTCTTTTGCCGCAGCAAAACTATGCGTTGCCCAAGGTATGTCTCCAGGCGAAGCTCATACTACGGCTGAACTTGGTGCACGATATGCTGCCGAGCTTATGTTTACTGTCCTGAGGCAAATGATATTATTCCGCCTGAGGGCATAAATACGGACGCCTTTGTTGGTCTGACTAGGCTAGTTGCTGGTGAGAGTATTTAGCCTAGACAACCCCTTCCATCTAGCTAACTCCTCTCCTAACCTGTTCCAATTCGAATGAACCACGGCTACCAAGCATAAGCATTATGACCTCTGGGAACGGAGGTCTTTTTTGTTGGTTTTGATATGATTGAAGATATGAAAAAGCAAATATCTTCAGACAATGCACCGAAAGCAGACCACATTCTATCGCAAGGCATTGAGAGTAACGGAAATATATATGTTGCTGGGCAAATCCATAGCAAGCCAGATGGTACGATAGTTGAAGGTTCTGTAAAAGAAAAAATAAACCAAATTATGCAGAACATTAGAGCAATTCTAGAAACTGCGGGAGCTTCTTTGGACGATATTGTAAAAGTCGTTATTTATGTGACTGATATGTCTCAAATGCCTGAGTTAAATGAAATTTACCCGACTTATTTCAAGGAACCATACCCGGTGAGAGAAGCAGTTTGCGTAAAGGCTTTACCACTTAATGCCACCATTGAGATAAGTGTAATTGCAGAAAAGGAATAGTGTATGCCCGTTGTAAACATTGAGTTCGATGGTGACGTTGTTACTAAAGAAGAAATGCAGAAGTTAGCTGATGCGGCTCATTCAGTTATTTCTAAAGTTACTGGAATAGACGATGTCCCAGTCTATGCTCATAACGCTGATGTAAAAGCTAAGGTTGCTCCAATAGAAATATTTATCAGGTTAAGTGACCATAAAGTCAAAGATGTTGACGCACTTACTCAAGAGCTTAAACAGGCGCTTTCTACTTGGAAAAAAGAACAGAACTTCACACATCCTATAAATATGACGTTTATACCAATGAACTGGAAGATAGAAATAGATATTTAGGTTCCGCTCCAGCCTAAACAGTTTGTTATGATGTAGATAATGAGAACTTTTTTAAGTATTATTGGCCCCCTAATTGCTGCTCTAGGGTTTTTGCCGTACTTAAAGGAAACAATAAGCGGCAAAGTTCGTCCCAGAATTGCATCTTGGGCTACCTGGTCACTTGTAACCGGCATTGCGACAATTGCTGCACTTAGTGAACATGCCTATACAAGTGCTTTTCTTACTGGAATAGCAACTTTAATCGAGCTTTTAATACTAATAATGGCACTTAGAAAAGGTGACTATGACTACAATTGGATTGACGGAACAAGCCAAGCGATTTCAGTAATCGGCATAGTGGCATGGTTAACAACAAGTAATGCTGCATGGGCAATATTCTTTAATATTGTCGCAGACTTTTTTGGAGCTGTACCAACTTTTTACCATTCGTGGATTAGCCCGCATCATGAACAATGGCAACCGTTCATAATTAGTGGAATTGGAGCTAGTATTTCATTTATTGCGGTCAGCACTATTACTTTAGTAACCGCTGGCTTTCCAATTTACCTAGCTTTAGTTGGCTTTGCATTAGGATTAAATATATATTTTCGTCAGAAAGTCGTTCCTGTTAAATCCAGTTATAAGTAATTAGGTTCTAGTCTGAGGTGGTAGAGTAACTTAACTCTTTACTCTCTTTAGAGAGTTCTTTCCAACGAGATAATTCCGATAGGATATGGTTCCAATTCGAATGAACCACGGCTACCAAGCATAAGCATTATGACCTCTGGGAACGGAGGTCTTTTCTCTACTTATTTAACAGGTAACTCAGAAACAGCAAGTGCTATGTAAGTATCATAAGTAACAATTGCAGCTTCATCCATCAAAGCATGGCGACCTAGAGATACCGATGCAAGAGCCTCGCTTTGTCTACGGTGCCATGCAGCTCTCTCTGCCTCCCATACTTCAGCTCTATCTGGATTACCAGCAATGCTAAGATTAGCAACCATCGCAGCTGCATGACCTGTATATTCGGCCGCTCTAAGTACTTCTTGCCTTAAACGTTCTGAGTTTGACACATACATATCTAACATGGCGATATACTATACACTATTTTTGTTATGATGTAGCCATGACCGGGGAAGAAGAAGCTCAATATCGCCTAGGCAGGCAGGCTGAAGAAATTGCTGCTATGAGCAGGCGAACCGAGCCATTTGAGCACACTATAGCTGGTATAAATCTAACAGTATTACCAAAAGTCTATCCCGGTGGCTTAGATAGTGAGTTAGTCTGCAAGGTCATGCAAGTTAATGAAGGCGACAGTGTTTTGGACCTTTGCACAGGTACAGGTATCGTAGCCATAAAGGCCGCCATGTCTGGAGCGAAAGAAGTGGTCGGCATAGATCTTAATCCAAGCGCTGTCGAAAACGGCAATGTAAACAAGCAGAAACTAGTCCTAAGGAATGTAAGCTTTCTAGAGGGTTCACTATTTGACCCCGTCAAAGGTCGCAAGTTTGACGTTATAACTATCAATCCACCATATACCAGCAAGAAACCAGCTAATAAGACTGAAATTTGTTTTTGGGATGAGGATAATCAGACGACTAAACAATTTTTCAAGGAGTTCAAAAACTATTTAAAGCCGGATGGCAGAGTTTATTTTGCCTGGGCGGATTTTAGTTCACTTGAGTTAATTGAAGATTTAGCTAAAGAGAATGGTGTTACATTAAAGTTACTAGACTCCACTACCACACCTTCAGGGTTAGCTACGTTCTTGGTTTATCAGATAATTTAACTTCTTTGTTATGATGTAGCGATGAAGCATCTTATTATCAATGCTGATGACTTTGGCTACAGCTATAGTGTAAACAAGGGCATTGTCGAAGCTCACACAAAAGGTATAGTCACTAGCACGACCGTTCTGGTAGACGGCATTGCTGCTCGCGAAGCAGCCGGACTATCCAAGTACAAAGACTTAACTGTTGGTCTGCATTTCTTTCCAAAGTCAGGTGAGAGCATCGACGAGGAGTTCAAACGGCAGATTGAATTATTCGAATCTATTGTAGGCAGAAGGCCCGACAGCATCGATACACATAAGCAAATGCCATCAGACAATAAAGAAATAAAAGATATACTCAAGGACTACTCAGCCAAGTTCAAGATTCCAGTTAGAGGATTCAGCTACGTTAAGTTTATACGTACCTTCTTTGGCCTAAATGTAGACGGCTCTGGAGTGTTGAATAAAGATAACGTTTCTATTGATTCGCTTAAACGCGCCATAGACGAAGCCACTGACGACTTCAACGAGATTATGTGTCATGTTGGATATTCGGATGATTATCTAAGAGAGCATAGTTCTTACAATGACATCCGTGAGGAAGAATTAAAGGCAATGCTGAGTCTCGAAATAAGAGAATACCTAAAGTCAAAAAAAGGACTTAAGCTAGCTAACTGGGGAGTGGTTCAAGAATCGGTCTTGTAGTCCCTAGTTTTAGCTTGGCTAACACACACCGTAAGTATATTGCACTTTATTCTTATTTATTGTATTATTAGTTTTATGACAGATGTGGTGCCTGGTCGTTTTGAAAGAGAGACTTTTTCTCCAAGAGAAGAAAACCTCGGAAGAAATTGTATGTATTGGGGGATTATCAATGGTGTAGGGTGTTGCTACCCGAAGGCAGAACTTGAACATAGAACAAGTTGCGAAGGTATTATTGATGATGTTTGTCTTTATGTTAAAGACGGCAGAGAACCTGTTAGCCTAACTGATGAGCAGCAAATTGAAATAAAAACTAGAGTACCAAGTTTAGGTTTAAAGTGGTATCTTCCTCCTGGTGAAACAATCTAGATAATCTTTCCACCTGACCAACTCTGCTCCTAATCTGTTCCAATTGACTGTGTATTTCTTAAAGCCTATGCTTAAATTACTTAAATGAATCTAAGCGAGGGAAGCTCAGGATGCATAAACTAATTCGTAGAGGCATAGTAATAAGCGGCGTAGCTATATTGAGTATGGCCACAGTTGGGGTAGTGGTAGCTGCACCAAGCACACGCGCAGCAGAAGCCCAAACCAGCGCCCAAGAACACAAGGCTGCGGCCCAAACTAGGCTAGCAGATGTTAAGCTCAAGGTTTGTGAGAATCGAGAAAAAGTCATTAACAATATCATGGCTCGAATAGCTGATAGGGGACAAAAACAGCTTGATCTTTTCACGACCATCGCAACTCGCGTGGAAACTTTCTATACTGACAAAGGTAAGACTCTAGATAACTACGACGAACTAGTGGCTGATGTTACTACCAAGAAGGACGCTGCCCAGACAACAGTTGATGCCGTCAAATCTTCAAGTGTTGACTTCAAGTGCGATGGCACAGATCCTAAAGGTGCGGCAGCAGGTTTCAAAGATGCCCTGAAGGCCGAGATTGTAGCGCTAAAAACATACAAAACCTCTGTCAAAAACTTGATTGTAGGAGTTAAATCGGTACAAGGTTCTACTAGTTCAACTGAGAATCAGACGGAAGGAGAAGAATAATGAAACTACGTAAATTACAGTCGGGTTTTTCGGTGGTTGAACTCGTAATTATTCTTGCGGTTGTAGGGGTTCTGGCTTTCGTTGGCTACGCTGTCTATAACCGCCAACACAACACGACTAGCACAGCAAATAATAACAGTTCGCAAACGGTAAATGACGAAACTAAGGCTAGTGATGTGCCACCTGCTCCGGTTGTTAGCTCGACGAGCGATTTGGACAAAGCCAGCGCTACCCTCGACAAAGTTGACCCGGGTACCAGCAATAGCAGTGATAGCTCGCAACTTGACTCACAGCTTAGCGCTTTCTAAGTCTGCCTCCAAGATCAATTCAATTACGACTTCTGTAAAATAAGGTACCTCTGTTTTCTGTATTCTTTTTGAGTTAAGTAAATCACCAGGACATCAAATAATGTAAGTATTACTAGCCCAATCGAGAGCTTGTCGGTTAACCTATAGATTTGATAAACAATGAAGACAGCAGTCACTACTATCAATCCTATATATGCCCATAATTTTTTCCGCAAGACCTCTATAACTAAAACTATTTTTAGTATCCCGTGTGATAATAAATAAAGTGCTCCAAAGATCAGTGAAGCCGAAGTTAAATTATGCGCCGACTTTAGTACATGATTGGCTATAAAATCTTTCGGATCGGTGGATAGCTCGTTTTGTGTCAGTAATCTAGCCAGGCTATCAAGTTGCCCTGGTTTTATTATAAGTAAGAATAGCCCACCCAAACATTCCAAAATCCCATCAGCAGCCTTAATATAAAGGCTGATTTTAAAAGCATCATCAGTGACGGGAGTATTGGTAATAACTTTTTCTGACATATCCTATAATTGTAAACTAATGCTTATTACTGCCACTTAAAGACTCTGCTATGCTTAGGTTATGTCTAAGCAACTCCGGCTGCTTCTGGTTATAAGTATCCTGGCTTCGTTTGTAGCTTTTCTGGACTCATCGGTCGTGAATGTTGCCTTGCCGGCTATAACTAAAGATCTGGGTGGGGGCCTAACAGCTCAACAATGGATTGTCGATGCTTATCTATTAACCCTCGGGTCTTTTATTTTAATTGCCGGCTCATTATCGGACTTGTTTGGCCGCAAAAAGATTTTGACCACCGGCTTAATCGGATTTTTGGTGACTTCAATTTTATGCGCGTTAGCTCCCAACACGACATTTTTAATAGTGATGCGGGCTTTCCAAGGGTTTGCTGGCGCCTTATTGGTACCAAGTTCGTTAGCAATGATTATTTCAGCCTTCAGTGGCGAGGCACAAGGCAAAGCTATTGGAACTTGGACCGCCTGGACGGGTATTTCTTTTATTATCGGGCCATTAATCGGTGGGTTCTTAGTTGATTCAGCTTCCTGGCGTTGGGTGTTTGGTATCAATATAATTCCGATTGCTATTACTTTGTTACTTATAAAAATGCTCAAATTACCAGAAAAATTACCACCTAATACCAAGGTAGATTTTATTGGTGCCATACTCTGTGCTGTGGGACTTGGCGGACCGGTCTATGCCTTTATTGAACAGCCAAATTACGGTTGGTCCAATCCAATGGTTTATGTTCCTTTGATTGTAGGAATAATTGCTATGATAAGTTTTTTGTTCTACGAAAAAATTATCAAGAATCCAATGTTACCCCTGTCCCTTTTCAAAGTCAGAAATTTTTCAGTCGGCAATGTCGCCACTGTGGCAATCTACGGCGGCCTGTCTATAGCCATATTCCTGCTTATTATTTTCGTACAATCAGTCGGTGGCTACTCAGCTCTGAATGCAGGGCTATCGTTTGTGCCGGTGACAATAATTCTTTTCATTCTGTCACCTCGATTCGGTGCCTTAGCAGGCAAGTATGGACCCAGGTTATTTATGTCACTAGGCCCCATTATTGGTGCCGTTGGCTTTTTGCTACTTCTAAGAGTTGATGATTCTGTTGCTTACTGGACCCAGATTTTCCCGGGCGTTTTGGTTTTTGGATTAGGTCTGTCTATGACTGTAGCACCATTAACCTCGGCCATCTTAGGGGACATCGATGCTAGGCATGCGGGTGTTGGCTCTGCCGTAAACAATGCCGTGTCTCGTATTGCCGGTCTTATTACTATCGCCACTATTGGTCTGGTGATAGGGGCAGAGGCCTTCACTGGTTCTGTTTCACATGGTGTCGAAGCTTTCCATAAAGGCGTTGTTGCTATGTCAGTTTTACTCTTCTTAGGCGGACTAATTTCGGCCATTGGTATAACTAATCGGAACCGCAGACAAGCCAAGGTCTAACTTAGAAACAGGTATTAAACCTAGTCGAGGTGGAAGGTTGTAATAACAGGCGCTGTAATATCCTGAATTAAAGATGAAACCAAGGTCTTGTCATAAGTTGTTGTGCTTTCCGTGAAGATAGATAAGACAACTGTATCCGATCCATTGGTAATAATTGCTGCATCATTTAAATTAACCAAATATTCTCCTGCTTTGTGATAAACAGTGTCGTGGTCTGGCACCGCAGGGATGATAAGATCCCGGTAATTGGCCCGCTCCATATACGACAACAATAGTTGAGCATTAGACTCATTGATTAATTTTCGCTGATAGAGATCACTAAGCAGTTTGGCAGTGTGACTAGAAGAAATTGTGTTGTTAGTATAGTCGTAACTAGTTAAACCAATACTGTGAGCGTAATCTTGCATCTGGGTGTAGCCAAGATTTTCATTAAGGATATGCCAAGCATCATTGTTGCTGACAACTATCATCTGCTCAATGTTGTACTGTGCTGAATAGCCATTGGACATAGTCGTACTAAGGCTTCTCTTGCCTAGCTCAACTTGTTTGAGATAATCAACAGCTGTTAATACTTTGGTGACGCTGGCCGCTGTCATGGCAGTTTTATTGCCGTAGTCGTAAGAGATACCAGTGCCCAGATCCTTTATTGAAATACCAAAAATAATATAGGGATTGTGATCTATGATGGAATTTATTTCAGCATCTAGCTGAGCGGTATTGACTTTGGCAGTATCGGCTTTTAAAAATCGCTGTCGTAAGCGTTCCAAATTGACAGCGTCGGTACCAAGTTGGTCTTCTTTCGATGATTCATTGGCAGCTAACTCAAACTTATAGTGTTGGCTAGTAGTACCTGCCTGTTCGGCCGCTGCACTTTTGTTTTTCTGACTTTGAGACTTTTGAGCATAGTAGCCAAGTGCTAAAACACCAACGACAATTAGCACCCAAACAACAATCTTAAAAAATTTTCGGCGCCTAGGCTTTGACATATTCCCCAAATAATTCCATCAGAATTTATTTAACTTTAACATACAGATAGCTTTATAATTATTCCTTCTAGATAAGTTCTTCACAATGCACCTTCTTGTAATAATAAAAGTTTCAGGGCAGGTACAAGGCTGGGCTTGGCTTTTTCACCATTTTCGATTTTGGAAATAATTTCTTGCGCAGTCATCCAATCCGCGCCCGTATAATCGTCGGTGCTATACGAGGGAAATATATCGGATTTGTATAGAAAATACGCACCAAAATATGGTACGCCCGGCCTAGGACCCAGAATCCCAATTAAACGTAGCTCACTTGCTTTTACATTCAGATTGAGCTCTTCCTGGAACCCTCTGATCGCTGCTTCCAGATAAGTTTCATCTGCACCCATATGTTCGGCCATTGCGAAATCTAGCCCGCCAGGTGCTATCTGTTTATTTTCATTACGCCTGGGCGTCCAGTACAAACCTTTTGAATTCCGAAAAAAGGCATTTGCGGAACGTATATACCTTCCTCCATCGTCCTTTAGTGAGGTAATTTTTGAACGCCCAATAACACCGATTTTGACATTATTGCTATCAACTAAATCAAGTACTTCCTCTTCTGTATCCACTCGCTCAATAATACCACTACATACAACCGTTTCTATCTAACTGATTCCAAAAGAATTAACAGAATTTTAATTGCTAAGTTTGGCTGATGGGCGGACAATAGAAACAATAATTTGTGAGAGGGAAGTTACGACTAATGGTAAAAAAACAAAGCCAAACTAAGGTAGCGTCAAAAGCAAATAATAAACTCTCAGTCCTGCTAGCTATGGCTATGTTTGTCCTGGTTGTGGACACGTCAATTATGAATGTTTCACTTTCTGCAGTGGTAAAGGACCTAGGAACCACAGTTAGCGACCTGCAAGCCGCGATTGCATTAGAAGCCCTGGTCTCGGCGGCTTTCATTTTGATAAGTAGCAAAATTGGCGACATCTTCGGCCGAAAACGAGCTTATGTACTTGGACTATTAGGCTATGCAATCGGCGCCATTGCTATGACTTTGACTCACAGCATCGTCAATGTCTTTATTTTCTGGGCCATAATCGGGGGGCTCGGGGCATCACTACTTTTACCAGCTATGCAGTCGCTCATACATGGTAATTTCACTGGAGCAGCACAAAGAAAAACCTATGCCCTAGTTGGCGCGGCAGCGGCTATTGCGGCAGCCGTAGGGCCACTGCTAGGTGGATTTTTAACCACCTTCATATCTTGGAGAGTAGCGTTCTTTCTAGAAGCCGTGGTTATTGCAGTTATTCTTATGAACATAAAACTTGTTAAAGATGTGGTCTACGACGGGCCACGTAAAATTGACCTTACCGGGGCACTGTTATCTGTGATAGGTATGGGAGGCTTAGTGCTGGGAATTCTGATGTGGCAAGAGGGAGCAGAATCGGTCGGGTTGGTTATCGCCTTCGGCATAGTTGGACTCACACTACTTGCCCATTGGCTTGTTAAGCGAAAACGAGAAGGTAAAACTTACCTAATAGATCCCGGCCTGTTCAAATTACCGCATTTCCGTCTAGGAATTACTCAAGTGATGCTGCAAAACATAATACTTGGGGGAGCAATGATTGCCTTGCCTATATTCCTGCAGATGACCCTTGAATATAACGCTATGGAAACCGGGCTAACCATAGCACCGCTTTCTCTAACGATGTTTGCAATTGCCATCCTAGCTAGTAAGCGTGCCGGCAAAAGGCGGCCGAGTGCCATTATCCGTATGGGTTTTGTACTTAGCACAGTTGGACTGGCTTTAATCATTCCGATTATTCCGCGTACCGATTCGGGTTGGGCTCTAACCATACCACTGATAATTGCCGGAGCCGGACTTGGTCTGTTAGTTTCTCAACTTAACAATTACACATTGTCGCCAATCGATGAAAAACACGTTAGTGAAGCAGCAGGTGTTAATTCAGCTTCTGGTTCATTCGGATTGTCGTTTGGTCTAGCTATGGCTGGTGGTGTAATGCTATCTGTGCTGGCCTTTTCATTCACCAACCTAACAACTAAAAGCACTGTCATACCTGCAGATCAACAACACCAGATATCTACCGTAATGGAAGAAGATGCCCAAGTTATGAGCAATTCACAACTCCAGGGGCAAATTGCTGATCAGTCGCAGGACGTTCAAGACGAGGTTTTAAATATCAATAAAGAAGCCAGAAGTAGATCACTTCAAGTCGCCTTAATGATACCGATTATTGCAGGGGTGATCGGCATCTTTAAATCATTCAGCATGATGAAACTACGCGACCTTAAGCCTAGCGCTGCTGCCGAGGCTGCCAGCCTGGGTTAGACGTCTGTTATGATGTAGTTATAGATAAGGTAATTAGAGTATGGCGCTTCAGGAAATGGAAGTTGGCGAGAAGGTCGAAAAAGCATTTTCGAAGTATCCTAAGCGCTCCTATTCAAAAGGGCAGATATTAATATTTGCCGACGAAAACCCGGAATACATTTTCTATATAACCAAAGGTCGGGTCAGGGAATACGACGTTTCGTATCGGGGTGACGAAGTAATTGTTAACATCTTCAAACCGCCGTCGTTTTTCCCTATGTCATGGGCCATTAATCAGACTCAGAACAAGTATTTCTATAAGACTGAAACAGACACAGACGTACATATTATTCCGCTAGAAGTCGCTCTAGACTTCATAAAAGCTAATCCAGACGTCATACTTGTTTTATTGAGCCGGGTATACCGTGGGATGGACGTCTTGCTCGGTCGCGTAGTTCAACTAATGTCTGGAACCGCCAAAAGTCGTGTTGCGTACGAACTCGTTGTTGAGTGCCGCCGTTCCGGTGAGTCAAAGGGAGGCAGATACTTAATTTCCCTCAAAGAAAATGATCTAGCAGCTCGAACTGGCCTAAGTCGAGAGACCATAAGTAGAGAGTTGAACAAGCTTAAGAAACAAGGTTTAGTAAAAATCACCACTAAAGGTGTTGTCGTTAATGATCTACCTGTTCTTGAGTCAAAACTGAACATAAAAAACTAGCTCCGTTGGTGTGACATATATCACTCTCCTATCTTGACCACTGTCATCGAAACATTTACATCGAAGTGCTTGAATAGTATTAGGAGGAGATATGTTTGTACTACCAACTTCAAATCACTTACAGCGTAGCCTACTGATGAGTAACGATCAGCAAGCTAGAGCGGTAATAGCCAAGCCGTACAACCATCGAGAAAGAGTTAAGCAGGAGTTGCAGGCTTTGGGGGTGTCTAAGACGGGGATGTTAAAAATGGAAAGCCGCTACCTGCCACAGGTTGTTCACGAAGATGAGCACATTGGCGGCGTGGTATATGGGCAGCACAAAGGCAGTTCAGTTATGATAGTGGCAACCGACAAGCGGGTTATATTTTTAGACAGGAAACCACTGTTCAGTCGTAAGGACGAATTTAAATATGATGTTGTAAGCGGTGTCGAGTATTCTCGAGTAGGCTTTGATAGTACCGTAATATTACACACCCGAATTAAAGATATAAATATTCGGACTATGAACCAAAGATGTGCCAGCAATTTTGTGCAATACATTGAGTCGCGCAGCTTGGAGTTTCATCAGTAAGGCGGTAATGATTATGCGTCAAATACATGAAGTTCAAAGCCGCACTTTTGGGCAGCACCCTAAAGACAGAGTAAAATACTGAGAGGTATATTATGGAAGCATCAATTTCTACTCCTTGGATTGTCACACTAGTTATCTTGGCAGTGTGGGACATGGTATGGAGAGGCATTGCTCTTTGGAAATCAGGGCACCATGATCAAAAGGGATGGTTTATAGCCCTATTAATTGTAAATTCAGCTGGAATTCTCCCTATACTTTACATAGTGTTTTGGCAAAAGGGTAAAAGTAAAAAGGGGGCAAGTAGTGGCTAAACAGGTTAAAAAGTTATATCTATCATCTAATAATAAAAAAATCTCTGGGGTTTGTGGTGGAATTGGTGAATATTTTGAGGTGGATCCCACCATCATTCGCTTAGTCTGGATTCTACTCACGGTTGTTACGGGATTAATCCCTGGTATTTTGGCTTATATTGTTACTGCCATAGTAATGCCCAAGCATTTATCTTCTAAGTCTGATAAATAATTACTATTTGCGCACGGACTGGTTAAATATAACTCTTCTTAAGGGCGTACCGGAAGCTTATGAAGCCAGGAATTATCGGCAACCAATAGGTGATTAGCCGGTAAATTAAGGTTATGGAAAGTGCCAAATCCGAAGACGTACCTGTTGCAACTAATGCCGCCAACAAACCGGCTTCAGCACCACCAATACCGCCCGGTGTGGGAGTGATTGAAGCTGCAGCTGTACCCACCGTAAAGACCACAACTATTTGCAGCATGTTTAGACTTGAACCTAGGGCATGGGCACAGGCATAAAGCGCTCCACAATAGGCAAGCGTCACAAGCATGGAAGCAATAACGCAACCAACTATTCGGTAATAGTGATGCCTATAGTCACCAATAATTCTTCCAAAACCTTTAATAACTTCGGCGACTCTTTTTCTGATGGACGGGAAGGTGATTAACCCAAGCACAATTAGCAGAATGAAACAGCCAATCAGAATACAGATAATAACTGGCAGGGAATCTCTAAGATGAAAAGATTGACGAAGACTACTATCTCCAAAAATGAGTACAAACACTAGGATTAATGTATGTCCGACTAAGCCCAAAAACGTGTTCATGGCGGCTATGGCTCCAGATTGAGCTGCGGAGTGATTATTTTTAGCCAAAAACCGAGCATTAAGGGCCAGACCCCCTGCCCCACCAGGTGCTAACTTGGAAGTAAAACTGCTGGCTGCTTGAATTAGTAAAAGCCTAACTTGGCTGATTGGATAAAATAATAGAGCCAAATAAGACAGCGCCGCGAAATAATATGTTAATAACGAAAACAATAAGGCTAAGCCAACCAATTCAAGCCTGGCTCCTCTAATTGCCGACAAAGATTCTCTGAAACCCGACAATTTTGGCAGTATCACAAAGACGCCAATGGCGACTACTACCAGAATCAATAGACTTTTCAGATCTAATCGTTTCATCTTTACTAACTTGGGTTTGGGGGTATGAAGTTGTTTGGCAACTTGTTCACGAATTTCAGGCAATAAATCACTTTGTTTCTTAAGGTTTGAGGTGGTAGCTGAGGATAAAACAGAGTAACTAAGGTAAGCCGCGGTAGCTTTAAGTTTTTTTGCGGTAAGCATTTTCTTGGCGGCTCTAACCGATCTTTCAGCTCCCACCAAAGTTGCCATAGAAGCTAGTAACTCGGCGCGGTCACGGTCCTTTGATTCCTCTGGCATGGCTGCCTCTGAAAAACCAAAGTCAATCATCCAAGGTACGCCTTTTGCATCCAAGAACACATTAGCACAGCGAAGATCGCGGTGGACGATACCAGCAGCGTGCATTATATTTACCTGCTCCCAAACTGACTCGATTACTTTATCGGTTATGAGTTTAGGCTCGACCTTATCCAAAGATTTACCAGCGATAGCTACCTGGGCGTGCCCCCAACGACCTCCAGGGACACTAAACACCGCCAGCACTCTAGGCGTACGAACACCGGCAATTAGAGCCAGATTAGATATATATGCCTCGTGCTCTAATTGACGCTTGGCGTTTAGAAAAGGCGTCTCATCCTCTAGGCGGCGGTAAATAATTTTTCGCCATGATTTGAAGAACCAATCAGCAATATTATTTTCTCGGCCGACGACCTTAACGAATATTGATGAACCATCCTTTAAAGTAGCCATATATGGGGTTGAACCACGAGCATCAACTGCCGCTAACTTGACCGTTTGCACAGGGATGGATAAACGTAGCAGTGACTTCTTAAGTTTGGCGGATGGCACTGGGCTGAAGTGTCTGGAGCCTAGTAAGAAATTAACCAGACCCCCACAAAAAAGACCAACGGCAAAGCCGCCAACTAGATCCATAGGAAGATGGACCCCCAGATACATCCTAGAGATCAAAACCAGGGCTGCTAAGATGGTTACTGGTCTATGCCAACGTTTTGGTAAGTACTGATAAGCCGTAATCGCTAGTACCGTAGCTACGGCAGCATGTCCAGAAGGAAAGCCCCACGCGCTAGTGGTATGTTCTCGTACGTTGACGTTGTCCAATATGACATAAGGTCTTGCCCGTATTTCCAGACCTTTTAAAGCAAGAGCTAGAAAATAGGCTGAAACCCCACCAACAAATATTTTTATAGCGTTGGCATAATGCCGTCTTATTAGGGCAATTAAAGCCACAATAACAAGCATGCCAATGGTGCCAAACCATGATATGAACTGGAAGAAATTATTTAGTGGTTGACCCAGGGAATTGAAAAATCTAAAGACGCTAAGTTCAACTGGCCCTACCCCATTACCGGCGACCAAAGCACTCAGCACAAAAACAACTACGCCGACTAAGGCATAAAGCAAATAGACGGGATTACGGTACGCCTCTAACCTGTTACGAACCCCAACTTTAATACTCATGCCAAGCATTGTGGTTCATCGGTTGATTTATTTCAACAGATTATATGGAGTATTTCCAAATTTATTCTACTTGGTCCTAGACAGATGCATTAGTCCGAGCCAGACAAGTACAGCCATTATGCCTGCACCTACAAAAGCCGCAATGGCAGCGTATTTTGCGATTACCCCAAAGGTCCAGTATGCATAGCCATCACCAAGTAAGAGGCCTCTAAGTGTCTCACCCTGGAACAGAACTTGCTTTTGTTGTTGCAAAACTTGGTTGGTCGGATCCTTTAAAGCCGCTGAACTTACCTCGGCATAGGTTTGGCCATTAGCTACTTTTTCTAGATGTTTGCCAATAAACTCATTGGCGTAGGCTTTGGCTTTTGGCCCGTTGTCTACTAACTGACCAGCGTATTGTTGCAATCCAGGGAACTCCGCTGGATCAAGTCCTGGGCTACCTTTGGCCGGAAAGTAAATCTTCTGTGCTGAAAGTTCATTTTTAACACTAGTAGTAGCAAAATGGT
Source organism: uncultured Candidatus Saccharibacteria bacterium (assembly GCA_964636215.1). Classification (GTDB taxonomy): domain Bacteria; phylum Patescibacteriota; class Saccharimonadia; order Saccharimonadales; family CAZJQT01; genus CAZWRJ01. Next base: position 14,974 of record CAZWRJ010000011.1, read on the forward strand.
AACCATACCAAGCTAGCCCACCTATCACTATCAATACGGCAGTTGCCACCACACCTAACATTACAAAAACCGCATCAATTGTTTTTCTTTGTACTTTTGCCATTTTTTATCCTTAAATTATTAAGCTTATGCTTAGTATACAACCTTATTGATGATTTGTATCTAAAACATTTGACGGCTCTCCTCGCCTAGGATATTGTTAGGGAAAAGGGGATAGGTATCATGTTGACGGTAGCCAGACGGCGCTTACAGATCATGAGTGGGCGTGCTTATCCTGAATTCGCAACCGAAATTGCCAAGCTCCTAAAAGTACCAATTCACGCTGTCCAACTCAATAATTTCGCTAATGGAGAAATTAGCTGTCGCTTAGGTGAATCCGTCCGCGGTAGCGACGTTTTTATCGTTCAGACTCATGGCGGCGCGAGTGTTAACGATGCCATTATGGAGCAGGCTATTATGATCGATGCCGCCAAGCGGGCGTCAGCTAGATCTATCACAGCCGTATGCCCATTTCTCGGATATGCTCGCCAAGATCGCAAGTCTGACGGTCGTGAGCCAATAACCGCTCGCCTAGTTGTGGATATTTTGGCTCAAGCCGGCGCTGATCGCATCATGTCAGTTGATCTTCACGCTGGTCAAATTCAAGGGTTTTTAAATGGACCATTTGACCATTTAATTGCTCGCCCAATTCTATGTAATTACATTCAGAAGCATTTTGCAGGCAAGGAACTAGTTATCGTTTCGCCTGATGCCGGACGCGTAAAATCTGCCGAACGCTACGGTTCACAACTTGGCTGCGACATTGCCATTGTTCATAAACATCGTTCCACCAAACGTCATAATAACGTTGAAGCTAAGTATCTAATTGGTGACGTTAAAGGCAAAATCTGTGTAGTGATTGATGACATGATTGATACAGCCGGTACCATTTGTGCAGCTGCCGATCTGATAGCCGAAAACGGCGCTAAAGTTATATATGGCGTGGCCACCCACGGCATATTGTCTGACCCGGCGCTTGAACGTATTGAAGCCTCGGCTTTCTCCAAAGTTATCTTTACCAATACTCTACCGCTAGCTAAAAAATCCAAAAAACTAGTCGTGCTATCAATTGCACCTTTGGTCGCGAACGCCATAGAAGCAGTATTTGACGGCAGCTCAGTATCAGCCCTATTTGGCGGAAAGAACCAATTCTGATGCCTAAAATAATAACTCTACCAGGCTTAATAGATCCTCACGTTCACCTTCGAGATCCGGGCCAAACCCACAAAGAAGATTTTTTGACCGGCACCAGTGCTGCTTTAGCTGGTGGTTATACCACCATCATGGATATGCCCAATAACATCGAGCCAATCACTAGTCTAGAAAAACTAGAAGCCAAAATAGCCAGCGCGACCAAACAAATTGTATGCGACGTGGGATTTCATTTTGGCACACTGGGCAATAATTTCGACGAATTCCCAAAAGTTATCGACAAAATCATGGGGCTCAAAATCTACATGAACGTGACAACCGGCAATTTTATTATTAATGCCAATAAACTAATCGAAATTTACAAGGCTTGGCCTGGATCAAAACCAATACTGCTTCATGCGGAAGACGATGTGTCAGAGATTGTTATGAAAACCCTAAAAGCGGTGCCTAAACAAACACATATCTGTCATGTGTCGTCTCAAATCGAGCTGGAATTTGTGATGCGGGCTAAAGACGCTGGCTTGCCAATTAGTTGTGGCGTGACACCTCACCACTTATTTCTGACTAACAAAGAGGCCGAACAACTTGGTCCTTATGGCCACATGAAACCGTTTTTGAAGTCCCAAAAAGACGTCGATTTCATCTGGCAACATATCGATGCTGTTGACGTGATTGAGTCCGATCATGCTCCGCACACCAAAGAAGAAAAGGATAGTGATAACCCACCATTTGGTGTACCCGGGCTAGAAACGACCCTTCCATTAATGCTGACAGCCGAACAGGAAGGGAAATTAACGCACCAACAACTCATTGATCGCCTGCACGCTAATCCGGCCAAACTTTTCAATGTAAAGACAGACGATAAAACTAAAGTTGAAGTTGATATGTCAGAATACGAAATTAAAAATGAAGATCTGAAAACCAGATGTGGCTGGAGCCCATTTGCCGGCCGTCGAGTTATTGGCATGGTTCAAAGGGTAACGCTGCATAACAGACTTGTTTATGAAGCTGGAAAAGTTATTGCAAAACCAGGCAGCGGACGGATTCTATAAACTAGTTGCTATTTCGTGAGCGAGGTTTGGGTTCCACATTGGAGCGGTGGCAGCTTGGACAACCTCAGCACCAGCTCGCCGGTAGTCATGAAAATCCTTAGTAGTCATAACACCTCCAACACCGATAATTTCATAACTATACCCTTGCGACTTTCGGATAACATCTAGGCGTTTTACCATATCTAGTCCAGCCCATTTGATGCCGGCTCCACATAAACCACTAACTAAACGACCTTCACCAGGCAAGGCTTGTTTGCCGTTTTTATTGTAGACCTTGGCCGGTATGGTATTAATCACTGATATTGCGTTAATAAGTCCGGCAATTTCTTTAAGCATTTTTTCTAACATAGCCTGTTGATCTTTTCGGAAGTAACCAAGCTTAATAACTACAGGCGTGTCACCAACAGCTTCTCGCGTTCTATTACAAATTCCTATAACTGCATCTGGCGTATAGCAAACAATCCCTTCGCCAACCACGTTTGGGCAAGAAAGGTTTAATTCAATTATTTTAGCGCCTGCATCTTTGGCTAGTTTGGAAGCATCAGCAAAGTCCTGCCAAAAATCCTCAGAACTCATTCCTTCTTTGGCAGATCCAAATGCGCTAGCTATCATTACCTGTCCTTTGCCAGCAGCCGCTACAGCTTTCTTCATATCTTCTACCCAAAACTTAGGCCCGCGGCCAGGGTTACCAAACGAATTAGTAATAACTAACTTTGTAATGTCTTCAGGATAGCCATCAGCCATAGTTAACCCAGCATCGGCTTTTTCTAGACTAACATCTCCTTCTACGGCTATTGGAATGACATTTGGAAATGGGTTAGACGTAAATGGAACTGTACGCATAGTCTTGTAATCTACAAGATCGTAACCCCAATCAAACGCCGCTTTAACGTGTTTGCTGGTTGGCAATGGGCCTGCTGGAATGCCAAACGGCACATAAAGTGGAAACCCCAAAAACGAAAATTGTGGTTCGCCACTTCTAGTTAAGTTTGGTGTTTTGTCGAAGAATGGGCCATCATCTACGTTTTCATCAAAGGTCTTGTCTGGATCATAGAAAAGTTGCGGCATATCTACGGTTTAGGATAGCATAGTCATAATGACTTTCTTGGAAAAGCTTTCCGCGGCTTGGGAGAAGAACAATTCACTTCTTTGCGTGGGGCTAGATAGCGAACTTGCGAAGTTGCCGGCCCATATACAAGGTGACTCAACACCTCAGTTCTCCTTCAATAAGGCTATTATTGATGTAACGGCTGACCTTGTTTGTGCCTACAAAATTAATAGTGCTTTTTATGAAGCATCAGGACCAAACGGCATACAGCAACTAAAACTTACCGCTGACTACTTACGTGCTAACAATCCAAGTACTCCCATAATACTCGATGCCAAACGGGCTGACATCGGGAATACTAACAATGGTTACGTGAATTTTATTTTCGACTATCTTGATATGGATGCGGTCACCCTTCATCCGTATTTAGGAAGGGAAGCACTAGAACCATTCCTGAACCGGAAAGACAAAGGCGTGATTGTATTGTGCCGAACCTCAAATCCGGGTGCTGGCGAATTCCAAGACCTAATAGTGGATGGTAAACCACTCTATCAACTAGTCGCAAAGGAAGTAGCCAGAAAATGGAACATTAACAATAATTGCCTGCTAGTAGTCGGCGCAACCTACCCTGAAGAAATGAAAACCATCCGCAGTCTAGTCGGCGACGTACCATTCCTGGTACCAGGTGTCGGTGCCCAGGGAGGTGATGTTGAAGCTATAATGAGAGCTGGTTTGGATTCTAGGGGCCAAGGGATGATTATCAACTCTGCTAGAGATATTATTTTTGCCTCGGATGCTAAAAATTTTGCTGAGGCCGCCCGTAAAAAGGCACTCGCAACCCGCGATGAAATTAATAAATATAGGAGTTGATATGACAGCAGTATCAGAAAGTACAAAAAAGAAATTAGCAGCCGCTTTCTTTGAAAGTGGTCTTCTAAGTTTCGGGGATTTTACACTGAAAAGTGGTTTGAAGTCACCATTTTATATTGACCTTAGGAAAGCTCAATCGCACCCTGACGCCTTCCATATAATTATTGATGCATATGTAGAAATGATGGACGGGGTAAGTAGTTCGGTAAAACTAGCAGGCATACCTGAAGCCGCAACTCCATTTGCCGCGGCGGTTGGTTATCTCACTAAACGACCCATGGTTCAGCCCCGCAAGGTAATTAAGGATCATGGCACTAAAAGTTCTGTAGAGGGGGATTATACGCAAGGTGACAAAGTTGTGCTACTCGACGACCTAGTTACCACAGGTGAATCTAAGCTGGAAACTATAAAACAAGTTGAGTCAGTCGGTCTAGTAGTAGATAGACTTGTTGTTTTGTTTAATAGACCACAAGGTGGAGTTGACGCAGTAACTAATGCAGGTTACAAAATAGAGGCCGCTATGACACTCAATGAATTAATGGATCTATTGCGCAAATCAAATAAAATTGACAAGAAGAGATACGACGAAGTTAATAACTACCTAAAATCAGGATAGTTTAATTATCAAATAATATTTCGAGCAAAGCCATGCGGACGTAGAGACCGTTGGCGGCTTGCTCAAAATATCGGGCCCTTGGATCTGAGTCAATCACTGTAGAGATTTCGTTAACCCTGGGCAAAGGGTGCATGATTATGGCTGACTTCTTCATTTTCGAGACTTCTTGGGCTGTTAGTATAAAACTGTCCTTAACAGCCTCATATTCTTTCAGTGTCTCAAACCTTTCTTTTTGAACCCTGGTCATATAAACGACGTCTAAATCTTTGAGTTCGTTGTCCCAGCCAGACAGAGTCCGGTACCTAATTTTGTTTTTCTGTATGAGAGTCAAATAACTATCAGGCAGCTGCAAGCTAGGAGGTGATACTAAAATCAGCTCAACATCGTAAATTGACAAAAGTTGCACCAGCGAATGGATAGTGCGTCCATTCAGTAAATCACCTACTAGGCCAACCTTTAAGCCATCTACTTTGCCGTAGGCTTGTTGAATTGTGTAAAGGTCAAGTAATGCTTGGGTGGGATGCTCACCAGCTCCATCACCAGCATTGATTATTGGTACTTCAGATACTCTGGCAGCGCTCTCAGCCGCACCGAGAGCAGGATGTCTCAAAACAATGGCGTCAGCGTAGCCGTTGATGGTTTTAATGGTATCTTCGAGTGATTCACCTTTGGCGGCGGAAGAAAATTGACCGGCATTCTCAGTGCTAACTACTTCGGCACCAAGTCTTAGGGTTGCGGTTTCAAAAGACAGACGAGTTCGTGTACTCGGTTCATAAAATAAAGTAGCAACAACTTTGTTCTTCAAGAGTTCGGAATATTCAGACGGGTTTTGTGATTGGAATTTTTCGGCTTGGGTGAATAACTTAGATAGGAGTTCTTTGTCTAGAAACTGTTTGATAGAAGTAACATGCTTCATTAGTTGAGACTAGCGTACAACAACCTCCTGCTAATTCCAAAAAATGCTGCTGTCATCTGTTTATTGTTTGTGCTATATTTAAAATCTAGTATGTCAATCGACAGTCTAGAAAAAATGGAACCCGAAGTGCCCGCTGATGCGGGTATTTTTTTAGATCAACCAAATTCTCCAAAAAAGAGCAACGAAATAGAAAAAATTGGTAGGGTCCTAGGAGCGATTGACCCGTTTTTACATCTATCATATGGCCAGCGTGTTGCTCGTTATGTTTCACTATCTGCTCAAGCTTCAAAATCTAGAGAGCCTACTTCTGAAGATAAACCGAAACCACCACCACTGACCAACAGAGAGCTTAGCGAACTTTACTTGCACGTTGGGTACCTAGTTGATGTAGATAGGCAAGAAGAAGCCCGGTGGGCGGCTAATGCCAGCTGTCGTTCAGTAGTTGTTATCGAGGAAGTACCAGAGCCTCAGACAGTATCAAATCATCAGCTGAATCTAATTTAGACTACCCGAGCTTGGCTAAGTAGTACTATTAACGTATGCAATTACTACTTAATCCCGGCACTTACGTATTGGCTGCATCCGGGGGTGTTGATTCCATGGTGCTTCTGGATCTTTTAAGAAAACGTCCGGGGGTCAACTTGGTTGTGGCTCATTATGATCATGGTATTAGGAAAGATTCAGAACTTGACCGGCAACTGGTTCAACGTGTAAGCAAGGAGCACAAACTACCCTTTGTTTATCATAATGGTCAACTCGGACCATATACCAGTGAAGCTGCCGCCAGGCATGCTCGCTACGCCTTTCTTCGCCAAGCTCGCACGGCGGCAGGGGCCAAAGCTATTATTACCGCTCATCATCAAGACGATCTGTTGGAAACGGCTATCTTAAATCTTCTGCGCGGTACTGGCCGCCGTGGCCTGACGTCACTTAAAAGTACTGATGGAATCATCAGACCACTACTGTCTCATCCTAAAGACAGACTTAGAGATTACGCCGCTGACCATAAACTGGCGTGGAGAGAAGATCCATCCAACAAAGATATGCGCTACAAGCGTAACTATGTTCGACACCAGCTTATACCAAAACTTACACCGGGAGAACGTGCCCAGTTTCTGATTCTGCTAGATAAGTTAGCAACGGTTAATGACGAAATCGACAGTTTACTCATTAACCAATTACACGCTCAACCGGCTTCTGGAGTTATTGATCGTCATTGGTTTATTGGCTTGCCCCATCAAGTATCAACTGAAGTTACGCGCCAATGGCTTGATCGCCACAGAATTCGTGATATCAGCCGAAAACGCATAGAAAAACTGGTGGTGACAATGAAAACGGGACGAGCGAATACCAAACATGACCTCGACAAAGTCCATAAATTAAAGGTAAACAAAACCACATTGGCACTCGACCCTCCTGACCGCTAGTATTGTTATTTTGATATCTGTATAATAGGATTTACTGATGGATAGGAAACCTTTCAAAACGTCTGGCCCCGGGCGCAAAGACAATCGCCGCAGTGCCAAAAACGTCGGCTTTTTAGCTATGTTAGCGCTGTTTGGTCTGATTATATGGGCCAGTCTCAAGCAACCTAGCACTGTACCTGAAATGCCTTTCAACGAGGTTGTTAAGGAAGCCAATGTCGGCCAAATTCAAAAGATTGAAGTGGTCGGTGATGAACTGCAAGTCTTTAAAAACAAGGATGACAAACAACCAAGTAATGTCTCGCGCAAAGAACCCGGCTCAAGTATTTATGAACAGGGGCTAGTGAACCGCGATGTAGTAATCGTCAACAAACCAGAATCGAGTACCAGCTCTACGTGGCTGAGTGTTGGCGGTACTTTAATAGTTCCAATTCTGATGCTACTTGGTATTTTCTGGCTGCTGAGAAGTGCCCAGGGGCAGGGCAATCAGGCACTTAGCTTTGGTAAAAGTAGGGCTAGGCTTTACGGCAATGAGAAAGAAAAAGTAGCTTTCAAAGATGTGGCTGGAAGCGATGAGGCCAAACAGGATCTGGAGGAAATAGTAGAGTTTTTGAAGTTTCCCAAAAAGTTTGAATCAGTCGGTGCCAAAATTCCTAAGGGTGTAATGCTAGTTGGCTCGCCTGGTACTGGTAAAACTTTGCTTGCTCGAGCTACAGCCGGCGAAGCTGGAGTACCGTTCTTCAGCATCAGTGGTAGTGAATTTGTGGAAATGTTTGTCGGTGTTGGTGCTTCTAGAGTTCGTGATTTGTTTGCTAAAGCTAAGAAAAACGCTCCGTGTATTATTTTTATCGACGAGATTGATGCTGTTGGTCGCCGTCGTGGTTCTGGTATGGGTGGTGGACACGACGAACGCGAACAAACGCTTAATCAGATATTGGTCGAAATGGACGGCTTTGAACAGGGAACTAACGTGATTGTACTGGCGGCTACCAACCGCTCTGATGTTTTAGACCCTGCCCTGCTTAGACCCGGACGATTTGACCGCCGAGTTAATATTGATTTACCAGACCGCAAAGACCGCGCTTTGATCCTCAAGGTCCATTTTGCCAAAAAACCGCTGGACAGCGGAGTTGATCTTGATGCCTTAGCTGCTAAAAGTGCCGGCAGTAGTGGTGCTGATCTAGCTAACATCGCTAACGAAGCTGCAATTCTAGCCGCCCGCCATGACCGCAAAGTTATTACTGGCGATGATGTTACCGCCGCCTTTGAGAAAGTGGCCATTGGTCCAGAACGCAAGAGCAAAGTCATGAGCGATAAAGAGAAAGAACTAACGGCTTATCACGAAGCTGGACATGCCATAGTTGGACACGTACTACCTGACAGCGATATGGTCCACAAAGTAACTATTATCCCTCGTGGTGGCACTGGCGGAGTAACTTGGTTTATCCCACCAGAGGATAAAAGCTATCACAGCATCATTGAATATAAGGACGTGTTGGCTAGAATGCTTGGTGGTCGCATCGCTGAGGAAGTTATTTATGGACAAGATCGTGTGACTACCGGAGCTGGAAACGATCTGCAAAAAGCTGCCGAATTAGCCCGTGATATGGTAGTAAACCAAGGAATGGGCAAGAGTCTACGTGATCAAGTTTTCCACGTTGAAGAAGGTATGATGCTAGAGCGTATGGTACATGAGAGGCAGTATTCCGACGAGACCGCCAAAGTTATTGACGACGAAGTAGAAAGCTTGATTAGCGAAGCCGCTCGCCGTGCCAAAGTAGTCATCAAAGCCAACGTACAAAAACTAGAAATTCTTAAAAAACGTTTGATCGAAAAGGAAACAGTCGAAGCCGAAGAGGTCAAGGAAATATTGAAGGGCTCGGTTATGCCCAAAACCGCAGCGCTTTACTAAACATATTTGCGCTAACGCCTGTTCACAATTTTGCTTATCTTTAGCCTATAGCAAACCGCCCTTAAGCTATATAATTAAGCTGAATGAATCGGCTATTTAACCGGGCTAATAAGCGAATGTCTCTAAGCGGCGCGGCGTCGTTGCTTATTTTTGTGACTTTACTTGGCCAACTCTTAGGTTTTTTCCGTAACCGTCTAGTCAGTACCAACTTCACGGTTGTTAATCCTGGTAGTAGTGACGCCTTTTTTGCAGCCTTCCAGATTCCAGACTTCTTCTTCTACACTATAGCCGCTGGAGCTTTGGGCGTGGCCTTCATGCCTTTTATAGCCGACCACCTCGAACGTGGTGATAAACGCGGCGTTTGGGAGTTAACAACCAGTCTATTAAACCTGTTGGCCTTAATTATGCTAGCCGTGTCAGTTATTATTTTCGTTTTTGCCGAACCGTTAATTCACCATATCGTGGCCCCTAGGCTTGAGGGTGAACATTTACACCAGGCGGTCACCATTATGCGTCTAATTGCTCTCAACCCCTTATTGTTTACCCTATCAGGCATTCTAACCAGTGTTCAACAAACCTTTGGCCGCTTCTTTTTCTATGCTATGGCGCCACTGTTTTACAACTTGGCAATTATATTTAGCATCTACATATTCAAGTATAATCTTGGGGTAATCGGGCTTGGGGTGGGTGCTCTTATAGGCGGCTTTGTGCAGTTGGTTGTGGCTTGTTTTGGTCTAATCGGGTTAGGTTTTCACTGGCGGCCAAAGATTGAATGGCGGCGCAAAGATTTTCATAGAATACTGCGTCAACTTCCACCAAGGTCCATCGACCAAGGAATTGATCAAATCAACAGCATAGTAGAAACTAACCGAGCCCAAGAACTTGGTCTGGGGCCAATCAGCTACTATAACTTTGCACTCACGCTTATGAATGTGCCAGTTGCTCTGTTCGGTACTTCTATTGCCACTGCCGCCTTCCCTCGTTTGACCCAACGTCTATCTCAAAACCGACCGGATCTATTTAGAAAAGACTTCCTAGCGGTTCTCCGCACCATGGTATGGATCACTATGCCAGTTATAGTTATTTGTTTCTTTTGCCGAGGTTATTTAGCTCGACTGCTTTTTGGTCAAGCCTCCAAGCAAGTGTCTATCATCTTTGGTTTCTTAGTAATGGCTATATTCTTCCGAATCGTCTATAGCATCGTGTCACGTTATTTCTATGCCCAAAAGGACACCATTACTCCACTACTCGTATCAATATTTGCCATTGGGCTCAATATAGTTCTAGCTTTCAAATTAGCTAAGGCTAGTGCTTACGGCATAGCTGGTTTAGCAATGGCTCAGTCGTTGGTAGCTATGAGTGAAGTAGTTCTACTCATGATTATCATGATTATTCGCGATCGTCGTCTGCTTGACATCAACTTCTGGGGCGGTATTAGCCGAATTCTATCGGTTACTGGATTTACTCTGCTTGGTGCCTTCATGATGATTTCACTCTTGCCCCTGAAACTTAACGACACCGGTATTGTGGCCCTAGGCGCTAAGCTAGGGGTTATTACAGTGGTTACATTTACCATACATATCATAGTTTCGTCTTTGTTTGGGTTAGAAGAAGCTAGGCCGGTGGTTTCCAGAGTTAAGCAGTTAATTCTCTGGCCAGTCCGAATCCAGTAACTTTCTCTGTTATACTCTTACCGAAGTGAAACAGTTACATATTAGAAATTTTTGCATCATTGCTCATATTGATCACGGCAAGTCTACGCTGGCTGATCGTTTGCTGGAACTCACCGGTACAGTCGAAAAGCGCAATATGAAAGCTCAGCTGTTGGACAAAATGGACCTGGAGCGGGAAAAGGGCATCACTATCAAACTAGCTCCAGTGCGCATGAGCTACAAGGGGCATGAACTAAACCTTATTGATACACCAGGACACGTTGATTTTAGCTACGAAGTTTCTAGAAGCCTAAACGCCTGCGAGGGAGCGGTGCTGGTTGTTGATGCTAGTCAGGGTATTCAGGCTCAGACACTAGCTAATGTATACCTTGCCTTGGCAGCCGAACTAACTATTATCCCAGTTCTTAATAAAATTGACTTGCCAGCGGCTGATGTCGCTAGAGTCAGCAAGGAAATCGTCAGCCTACTTGGTTGTCTACCAGAAGACATTTTGCATATCTCAGCCAAGACAGGTGAAGGAGTTGAAGATCTACTAGAGCGCATAGTTTCTGGCATCCCATCACCAAAAGGCGATCAGTTTCAACCAACCAGGGCCCTAATCTTCGATAGTTATTATGATGATTATCGAGGTGTGGTGCTATACGTACGCATATTTGATGGCCAGATTACTAAAAACAACCAAATAAAAATGATGGCTACCAATGCAGCTGGCCTTGCTCTAGAGTTAGGTGCGCTCAAACCAGACATGGCACCATCCAGTGAACTGACGGCAGGGGAAATTGGATACATTGTTACTAATCTCAAAAGTACTAGAGAGGCAAAAGTTGGCGATACCATTACCCTTAGCTCCGAACCAGCTAAAGATCCGCTACCCGGCTATAAAGATGTGTTACCTTTTGTCTATGCTGGTTTCTTCCCAGAAAGTAACGAAAAATACCAGGAATTAAAAGAAGCCATTGAAAAGTTAAGTCTTAGTGACTCGGCCCTGCAATTTATGCCAGAAAATTCACCAGTTTTAGGTTTTGGGGTTAGAGTCGGATTCCTAGGGCTACTGCACATGGATATAGTCCGGGAACGATTAGAGCGTGAATACAATTTAGAACTAGTTGTTACTAACCCATCGACCGATTACCAAGTAACTCTTACTAGCGGCGAGGAACTGGATATTAAATCTGCTAGCGAGCTACCTGATGCTTCACTGATTGGTGAAATTCGTGAACCATGGGTGAGCGGCGAGATTATCGTTCCTAGTGAGTATATTGGCGGCGTCATTCAGCTAATAGCTTCTAAGCGCGGCCTGCAGAAAAACCTAAGTTATGTAGATAAACAAGCTCTGATTACCTTTGAAGCACCATTGGCAAATCTATTAACTGATTTTTACGATCAGCTCAAAAGCACCACTAGTGGGTACGGATCATTTAATTACGAACTAGCCGATTACCGAGCTGAAGATCTAGTAAAGCTGGATTTCTATGTGGCAGGCGAGAGGCTGGATAGTCTAAGTATGATGGTTCACCGCCAGGAATCTCAATCAATTGGCAAGGAAATTGTCGATAAACTCAAGGAAGTTATACCTCGCCAGAATTTCAAAGTCAGTTTGCAAGCGGCCATTGGTGGAAAATTTATTGCCCGCGAAGATATATCGGCTTACCGTAAAGATGTAACTACAGGATTATACGGTGGTGACGTTTCGCGCAAGAAGAAAGTTCTGGCCAAGCAGGCC
>CAZWRJ010000012.1:0-17689 GCA_964636215.1 uncultured Candidatus Saccharibacteria bacterium
AGCTTGTGTGCTAATTTTTAGCTGTACTTTTTTACCGTCTACTACGACAGTTTTGTTCTGGAGGTTTGGCTTCCAAACTTTCTTGGTATGGCGCTGAGAAAAGCTGACATTATTGCCAAACTGTTTGCCTTTGCCGGTTAGATCACATTTCTGCATGAGTAATTCCTTGAGATTCAAGGGGTGAGTATAGCGCTTTATCTCTGTTTGGTCAACACCCAGACTGATATACTGTAGAGACACATGTTACTCAACTCCTCAGACCTGATCATAATCATTCCGATTATTTTATTGTCTATGGCCATACACGAGGCTATGCATGCTTTCACGTCTCATTGGCTTGGTGACACCACAGCCAGCGATATGGGGCGCTTGACCTTAAACCCACTCAAGCACATTGATCTACTAACTACTGTTTTACTTCCGGTTTTGATGATCTCGGCTGGGCTACCGCCAATATTTGCTGCCAAGCCAGTGCCATTTAACCCAGACCGAGTTAAGTACGACGAATTTGGAGCAGCACTGATTGGAGCTGCCGGGCCACTGACAAACCTAGCCTTAGCTTGCATAGCTTCACTATTTGCTAGGACAATTGATCCATCCGGCACTTTGGCAAATATTTTCTATAACTTTATAGTCATTAACTGTTGGTTCTTTGTATTTAACATGCTGCCAATCCCGCCGCTAGATGGCTCAAGGATTCTTTATGCTTTCGCACCCGAACCGTTGCAAGAAGTAATGCAAAAGATTGAACGTATGGGATTTTTGGTGCTTTTGATGCTGCTTTTCCTGCTAATCCCGATCATTGGTCCGGTGCTCGATCACACCGTTAACGCTCTCCTCAACCTTTTGCTAGGCTAGACTAATCCTCGTATAATGGACTTAGGCTGGGAAGCCAACCTAAATGATAATCTGAATACTTATCATTAGGGAGCTCAATATTCGTGTAAGGCCGTGGTCTTACCGTGCGGGCACCCACCTGGGGATTGTAATCCAGGTTGTCATGTTGGTAACCCAGCTATTTGTTTCGCTTTTGTTTATTGGAACTTCACAAGTTATAGTTGGAACGATGAGAGGTGATCCAAGAGTACTTAGTCATGAACACACTAGAGACGTCGTAGTTGAATTTTACAAAAGGAGCTCGGTGCTTCTAGACAATCCTAGAACTATTGGCCGCCTGCCATTAGCTCATCGTCGCGAAAGTGGTGCGTCCATAGGATGCGAAGTGGATGGACGTTACTACAGACTCACGCAAGGTTTTAACTCCGGGATGTACCCAGTTATTGTAAGAGGTCTTATAGCCGTAGAACAGGTGCCAGATGAAGCAGTAGTTACCGAAAAAGGTGTTAAGTATGCTAATGATTCAGTCGGTTCGCCACTATGGAGACTTGTTCCAGGATATGTCGCAATTGGACGACGGTTTGGTGAAAGGGATGAAGTACCTGGAACAATCGAGGATATTCGCTCAGGAGTAATAAAAAATCAGGATGTTGTATGGTCATCAGAGCACGAAAGGTACATACGAGACAAGAGCAAGAATCCTGAACTCGTAAATACACAACGTATTTACGGATCAAGGGAAGCCGAGGCCATAGTTATTGTAGGTCAAATTTTATCTGAGCTAGAAACGGCAGCCTAATCTTCTTTGGAGACCGAGTGTAAGTTAAAATAATCATATCGGGGATTGGCGCAGTTGGTAGCGCGCACGGCTGGGGGCCGTGAGGTCAGCAGTTCAAGTCTGCTATCCCCGACCATTTCTATGATTGTCTGCTAAGATATACGGGTATGTGGCAGACCAAGAACAATCAACTGTACCAAAAATTTGCTTTCAAAGACTTTCACGAAGCTCTTGAGTTTATTAACCAAGTGGGCGATATAGCCAAGCAGCTAAACCACCATCCTAAGATCAACAATGTCTATAATGTTGTCGAACTATGGCTTAGCACTCATGATGCCGGCGATACTGTGACTGACAAAGACCGCGAACTGGCCAAGCAAATCGATCAACTTGTAAGTGGCTCCAAGCAAAAGGGCGCAAAACAGCCAGGACCATATAAGCAAATCAAACTCTATGCCGACGGTGGCTCACGAGGTAATCCCGGCCCATCAGCTTCCGGTTTTGTGCTAACCGACATGAAGGACCAAATTTTGCTAGAGTCTGGGGTTTATCTAGGCATAACCACTAATAATCAAGCGGAGTACCAAGCACTCAAATTCGGGTTGGAAGAAGCCGAAAAAATCGGAGCCAGGGAAGTAGATGCCTACATGGATAGTCTACTAGTCATCAATCAGATGAAAGGGATCTTTAAAGTTAAAAATCGTGACCTTTGGCCAATCCATCAGGCTATTAAAAACCAGGCTCAAAAATTCAAAAAAATAACTTTTACTCACATCCCGCGCGAACTCAACAAGTTGGCTGATGCCGAAGTTAACAAGACACTCGACGCTACACCAAAATCTACCAAATAATCTCTTTTATGTTATAATACGTATGCCAGATTATCGGCTGATTACGGTGCCGCAAGGTGTCGAGGAAAGTCCGGGCAGCAAAGGGAATGGCAGTTGCTAACCGCAACCGGGGGTAACCCTAGGGAAAGTGCCACAGAAACGAAACTACCCTATCGAGGGTAAAGATGAAACGAGTGGGGTAAAAGCCCACAGTTCCAGTGGGTGACTACTGGAAGAGGTAAACCCTGCCTGCTGCAAGGAGATGGACTCTATCCGCTTACCGCGGATGGTGTCCCGCCAGAGTTCATCATAAGAACCGCTAGAGCCGTCGAGCAATTGACGGACAAGATAGATGATCAGCTAAAACAGAACCCGGCTTACGGATAATCTGGCATTATGAGACACCCCCGAAGCTAAAGCTTCTACGGGTTTCTCATCGCAACTAGCCCGAGTAAATCGGGCTTTTTGTTGCACAAAAACCATTGCTGCTCTTCCTGAACTTATTAGTTTTTGGCGGTTTTGACGATTGTAGCGAAGGCTTCAGGTTCACTAACAGCTAGCTCAGCTAAAATCTTACGATCTAAGCCAACGTTGGCTTTCTTGAGCCCCGCAATTAATTTTGAATAAGTTGTGCCGTTCATCCTAGCCGCGGCGTTAATACGAGCGTTCCAAAGCTGACGAAAGGTACGCTTGCGATCTTTACGGTCGCGGGTAGCATTTTCTAGGGCTTTAGTTAGGGTTTCTTTACCGCGCTTAACACTTACACGGTTACCGTGACTCATGCCTTTAGTGGCTTTACGGATTTTCAAGTGCTTTTTATGGCCAGTGACGCCTCTTTTAACGCGCATTAGTCTAAGCTCCCAATCTCAATTTCATGTTCTTGGCATTCTTGCCGCTCAGAGCTTCGACACCATCAAGAGTCCGCTTACGGGCAGCCGATTTTTTCTGTAAAAAATGGTTCTGGGCGGAATGACGACGCATTACCTTACCATTCTTGGTAATCCGAACACGGTCCTTGGTACCGCTATGACTCTTTAACTTTGGCACTGTTGTTGCTCCTTAGCACGAACGTTAGTTGCTTACCGGCAAGTTGCGGTGGTTGTTCGACTACCGCTTTATCGGTGTACCGTTCAATTACGCGCTCGGCTAGTTTAAAGCCAATGTCCTTATGCGCCATCTCGCGGCCACGATAGAATACCGTAATTTTAACTTTGTGACCAGCTTCCAAAAAAGCCGTCACTTTATTCAACTTGATATCTAGATCGTGATCACCGATTTTCAGCCCGAAGCGCATCTGTTTCATTTCCAAGTTCTTGGTGTGACGCTTCTGCTTCTGCAGTTGTTTAAGGCGTTGGTAATTATACTTGCCCCAGTCAACTACTTTAACAACCGGTGGATCAGCGTTAGGGGAGATCTCTACAAGGTCTAAGCCTCGTTGCTTGGCCAGATCCAGCGCTTCTTGGCGGGACAAGACGCCAACTTGTTGGCCGTCTTCATCGATTACCCGAAGGCGTGGTGCCCGAATGGTTTCATTCAGGCGTGTCTGACTAGTGATGCGAACTCCTTGACTTTGACATTAGCTGATTGACCGGAATTCTATCAGATAAACCAACAGAGGTCAAGAATTAATCTTACGCCTTCCGCCAATTGGATGCTTGGAAAGCAGCTCTAAGTCGTTATTTAGCTTCATCTACTGCCTTATTGGCAAAGCCGACGACAATGACATTAGGCAGGACATTGGTTATATGACACTCAATAATAATCTTGGTCAGCCTACCAGCTTCCTTAATACTAGACACGGCGTTGGCCATGCGACCATTGCACGACACCATAATTCTTATGTCGCTAAAAACCAAAAACGACCAGCGATTTGGTCGTCTTTGGTTAGTATAGGTTTTGGGTTTTTATATAATTTTGTTGCATCCTTAGCCTTTAAGCTTTTGATGGAACAACGGCTTGCGAGAAGCCGTTGTTTCAGATGCATTTTTGTTTTTGAGCACTTTTTTTATTCAAGTGCCAAGCTAATAGTATCGGGACCGATTTACTATGTCAACTATGCTTGTGCTAATAATTTAAAACCTGTGTATAACTTGGGGCCTAAATTGGACTATTTTGAGCACAAACCATAGTCAAGACTACACAAATTAAGAACAACTTTTGATTTTTAATATGTTTGTAAACTGCTATTGGCCACAAGCATATACAAATAAGTCGGAACTTTATCTATAAACGTACAAAGCAAGGCTAAAAGGGTCTAAAGTTCAGTAAAGAGCGCACTAAATTGATCATTAGCTTTATGTTAAAGCCCAGGGATTAAGTCTTTACTATGACTTTTATACTCAAATAAGGCCCAAATAAGCGTGAATAACGTTAATTCTAGACATATATACACTATTATTTAAATTTGAGTCATAACACCTTAACAAGTATAAAAATGGTTCAAAACTATAAACAAAAGAGCTTTAAAACTATAAATAATTAATACAACGTAATTTATAAAATGAATTTAATAATATTTGAATAGATAACATCTATACTATTGTAAAAAGAGCTACTATAAATAATTGACACCAAAAAGCTAAAAGTGTATGCTCCGAACAGTAGATCAAAACAAAACAGTCAAAAATCTACAATTTCTACCTTACGTCGCAACTTCGTCTTAAATGCGAAAAAAGCGATAATTTCCGGCCAAGGACGACAAGCGCTAATAAATAATTAAACACTAGCGGATTTATCGTCCTAGGCTTTCCTAGGTAAACTTTGCACTATGGAAGGCCATAGTGCATTATTTATAGTAAAGAAAATGCCTACAAAACATCATCAATTGAACAAGTTTTTTAGAATAACAGTTCTTTTTGTGGTTCTGCTTATCTTTTTAACGGTTACCAATCCCCAACATATAGCTTTACCACTTCTTATCGTGCCTTTTATACTGATAGGCTTGATAGTCTATGGGATAACTAAACACCTACTTACACTTCTGAAACTGACAAGCCAAAGTGTAACTAGCCGTTTAATACCAGTTTTGGTTGCCTCATCTGTTGTTACTTGGCTATTACTAGCTTCGCTTAATCAACTGAGTTGGAAAGATGTTATTTTCGGGCTAACGTTCAGTACTTTATTAGTAATCTATCTGGTAAGAGCTGATTTCCTAAGACGGTAGTGTCAATAGTTAACTTTCGCTATACTAGTCCTATATGGAACCAAAGCTTGATTTGCCGCCGGCCGAACTGCCACAACCAGAGGTCAGCTCTTCTGGCCAATCTGAAGTACTAACGCCAAGTCTAGAAACTCAGATTAGTGCAAAGGCCCCGACACCTCCACCAGCGGCTGTACCGATGATAGACCCAGCTCAACCAGCGGCGTCAACGACGGCTGTACCAACCTCTACGCCAGCGCCTACTGGTCATCTGGTGGCCGACGATGGTGACCTGATCGAAAAGGAGTGGGTAACCAAGGCTAAAGCCATCGTGGCCCAGACCAAATCTGATCCTTATGTTCAAAACCAGGAAGTAACAAGGGTAAAGGCCGATTACCTAAAGAAACGCTACAACAAAGATCTAAAACTGGGCGAGACCTAAAAAGGTCAAAGGCAAACCATGAACGGCCTTATTACTACATTTGGCATCTTGTTAGGGCTAGCTTTAGTGGCACTGCCAGTGATTTTCTTCCAAGTACGCCGGATTTTTAGGGAACAGAAGAATTATGAGCGGGGGCTTAAGATGGTACCATTGCTTATTCATCTACCACCACCTAGCGATGATACCGAAATTGGCGGACGCGATGTTCGCGATGTTACAGAAGAAAATATATCTAAAGCTCAAATAATGTATGACATTATTGCCAGCACTTTTACTAAAGGCTTTAAAAATCGTTTTTATGGTCAAAGACATATGACTTTTGAAATAGTCGGCTCAAAAGGTTTTGTTAATTTTTATGCCGCCGTACCACTGGTGCTAATTGATGTGGTGCGTCAGGCGGTAGTCAGCGCTTATCCAGCGGCTCGCATAGAAGAAGTTGCTGAACACAATGTCTTTAGCCCGGTAGGTAAGATTAGCGGCACGACCGGTGGTGAGTTAACGCTCAAAGAGCCATTTGCTTACCCGATTGCTACCTTCCAAGACCTTAAACGCGACGCTATTCAGTCGCTACTTAATGCTTTGTCCACGCTAGAAAAAGACGATGGAGCGGGTATCCAGATCTTACTACGCCCGGCTAGTCCATCCTGGCGAAAACAAGCTCAGGCCATAGCCGGCAAGAAACGCAAAGGCAACACTAGCAAAAAGGGCAGCGAACTAGCTTTTTCTTGGCTTAAACAACTGTCTACAGCCGCCGTTAAACCACCTGAAGAAGGTGGTGGCGACAAACCCGGCGGCAACAAGCCAGACCTGTCTAACCTTGATCAAGCTATTTTGGATGCCATCGATGACAAAACCCGTCATCCAGGCTACGAAGTCCTGATTAGAGTCGTGGCTTCGTCTAATATCTCCCAAAGAGCTCAAGCCATCTTAAATAACGTGGTTGCCACATTCTCTCTATTTGATTCCCAAGGTAAAAACGGCTTTAAGTTCACGCCAGCTAAAGATATCGAACGCTTTGTAACAGCTTATATTCTAAGGTTCTTCCCGCAAGAAAATAATCAAAGTATTCTAAATTCGGTGGAGTTGGCCACGCTGTTTCATTTCCCAGATCAGAGAAACATCCCAACTTCGCAACTTGAACGCCAATCCAGTAAGCAGGTTGATGGTCCGCGCAATGTACCCGAGGATGGTTTGCTCATGGGTTATAACGTCTTTAGGGGTGCCAAAAAACCAATTCGCCTAGGGCTAGAAGATCGTCGCCGACATATGTACGCCGTCGGACAAACTGGCGTAGGTAAATCGGTTTTCCTGGAAAACCTGGCCCTTCAAGACATGCTCAATGGCGATGGCTTTGCCTTTATCGATCCCCACGGCGAAACCGTCGATCGACTTCTGGCCATGGTGCCAAGAGAGAGAACCGAAGACGTCATTTATTTTTGTCCAGCTGAGACCGACTACCCGCTTGGACTTAACTTATTTGAGGCCACTACAGCCGATCAGAAAGACTTTCTGATCCAGGAAGCCATAAATATGCTCTACAAACTCTATGACCCTCAGAGGCAGGGTATTATTGGCCCACGCTACGAATATTTGTTCCGTAATGCAGCGCTGACCGTCATGGCCGATCCAGCTGGGGGTACTTTCATTGATATTCCTAAATTATTCCGCGATCCAAATTACGTGAAGCAGAAGTTAAAATATGTTACCGATCCAACGGTTATTGAATTTTGGGAAAAGGAAATGCCTCAGTCACAACGCTCCAACGAATTCGGCGAGGTGGTCAGCTGGTTCGTTAGTAAGTTCGGTGCTTTCTTAAGTAACAGCATGATGCGCAATATCATCGGCCAAACTAAGAGTGCTTTTGATCTCAGGGAAGTCATGGATAACAAAAAAATCCTGCTAGTTAACCTTAGTAAAGGCCGCACCGGCGAGCTAAACTCCAAACTGCTAGGCATGATTTTTGTGATGAAATTTCAGGTAGCAGCCATGAGTCGAGCCAACATTGAGGAGTCCGAACGCAGCGACTTTTGTCTGTATGTTGATGAGTTTCAAAACTTCTCCACCGATTCCTTCGCTACCATCATGAGCGAAGCCCGAAAA
Organism: uncultured Candidatus Saccharibacteria bacterium; assembly: GCA_964636215.1. Taxonomy (GTDB): domain Bacteria; phylum Patescibacteriota; class Saccharimonadia; order Saccharimonadales; family CAZJQT01; genus CAZWRJ01. The sequence goes on from CAZWRJ010000012.1 coordinate 8,127, forward strand.
TACCGACTGAATCTAATCGTGGCTAACCAATTCACCACTCAACTTAACGAAGAAATTCGCGACGCTGTCTTCGGTAATATGGGTACTATAGTGTCGTTTAGGGTTGGTCAGAACGATGTAGAAACTCTGTCTCGGTACTTCAAACCGATTTTCGAACCAGACGACCTACTCAGAGTACCTAACTACAATGCTATCGTTCGAACTCTAATAAATGGTGTGCCAACGCAGCCTTTTAGCATGGCGGCTATACCGTCACTAGGCACTCCGAACCCTAAATTAAGCCAAGCTCTTATGCAACTATCAGCCGCTAAATTTGGTCATCCTAGAGCCGTTATTGAGGCCGAAATTACTGAACGTATGAAAACAGTAGCACCGCCGCCGCGCCCTAACTTCGGGGCTAGTCCATTTGGAACCTCTCCGGGCAGCGCTCCAGTTACAGGAAGTTCTCCTTATGGTCCAGCTGCTACTAAAAGACCGCCTGCTGGTGCTTCCTCATTCCTGGATGAATGGCTGGCCAAGCGGCAAAATCCAACGTCGCCCGCCGGTTTGCCCCCAGCTGCCCCACGACAACCCGTTGCCCAGCCTACGCCACCTTATGAGCCAATGGCTAAGTTGGCTGCTCCAGAGCCACCTAAACAGGCACCTAAGACTGCCGCTCCTCCGCCACCACTATCACTCGATAAACTAGAAGAAGTCGAACCCGAAGACACGATTAAAATTGACCGCGAAGGCAACTTCACCAACAACGACTCAAATATGAGCTCGTCGTCCTAAGTTCGTCTTTTAGGACGTAATAACCAAAGCAACATTTCTAGTAGCCAACCAACCAAGAATCCGCCAACAAAACAGGCAAAAAAGAATAAATAGTTATACCTAAAACCATAATGTCGGCTGTAGTAAGTAAGCACCAAGCTGCCGGCAAGGGCAGCGATACTACCACCCAACAGCCCTGATGGCCGGGCAACCGTTTTAGCTCCAACTTCACTTACTGAGTCAATCATCGGGCTATGAACAAATTTACTGAAAGTTCGCATGGGAGCTGACAAACTTTGTCTAGTGTTGGCTAACACTCGCGAGTAAGCATTATCCTTAAGGGTTTGGTGCTCGCCAAAGGAAGCTGTCTCAGCTTTTTGGGGTGTCTCTGACAACTTGATTTGTTCCTGGCTTTTAGACTCTTCTGCAGCGCTGTGCCGGGCCTTTTCTAGTAGTTCGGTTGGTGATTCGTGGCTAGCTTGCTCGGCCTCGGCATGCTTGGCTTGGGCTAACCGTTCAATGTGTTCGCTAGAGCTATGTGGTTGGTGCTCTTGACTGTGATGATTTGGTTGACGTTCACTCATTCTGGACCTCCGCTACTACCTATATCGTGACGCACGATACCTAGTTCCGTTACTAACAACCGGCTTCTAGCAAAGAAGTAAGCTGCCACGGTGGTTATTCCAAAACCGATCATCAGACTAGTTCCTGGACCGGTATTCGGTAAACTACCACTAACTGTTTCAATTTTCTTGTTGGGTGGGCCAGGCAAGTTAATAACTACACTATTGCCGTAAACGTTAACCATTTTTAGATCAAACGAGCTGGGGTCGGAGACTGAAGTCGGCGTTTTAGGTATAGGATCTTTGACCTTGATAGTAATTTGGCGTTCCACAACTTGATCTTTACGTATATCAACCGGAGCCCAGAACATGTGATTATCAGTGTCCAACTGTCCACCGTGAAAATCAGTGATGGTGGCATACTCCAGAACATCATTCATATTTTCCTCTATGACAAACTGCGGTACGGTCACTTTACCGGTATTTTTAACGCTTAGAGTGTAGACAATACTATCACTGGCGTGAGCGGTGGTGTTGTTGGCATCGGCGATATTTTGGGTCAAGTTCCGGGCGGTCTTGTGTATGGTTAAGCAACGCTCTAGATCCTCGGTATCTAGAACACCTTCACAAGCCTTCTGAACGGTCAAATGCTTAGCGCAATTACCACTAGCACTGCCAGTGACAGTCATCCCAGCGTACTTCACGCTAAGTAGTACGGCAAAATGACCACTACTATTACTGCTAAAGTCTTTACTAGACGGATCATTAGCAATACTATCCTGGAAACCGACACCCAAAGATTGGTCGGTATCAACGACCTGACCAGAATCTGTGTTCATAAATGAATAGTACATATCTACTTTTTGACCGGCTGGTAGGTTCTGTCCGGCGGCTTGACCACGCACCAATACATGACTACCTAGTCTTATACGGCTATTATCAGCAACATTCATCGATAAATTAGAACAACTAACGCTGGGTGGGATTACTGGTGGTGGCGGCAAAGGTGGCGGTGGCGGTGTGTAGGGTGTGGTGGTGATTAGATTGCCACAACTGTACATAATCATAATTGTTGCTCCACTAGCATTGGTAGTTCGAAGTACTTTGTAAGTCGATGAGCTATAAGTGTCCCAGTACCACAAATTCTTCATGTAAAGTGTTGAAAGCCCCGGGATATTTACGGTGTATTGATTGGACGGTTTATGATTTTTGGGGTTGAAAGCTGGTTGAGGGTTTCTACCCAAAGAGTCTAGATTGCCGCTGTAATCTGTCGACTTCACGTAAGTAGAAATAGTTGCTGCGCTGGCCAGGTGATCACAACTCACCTGATAGTAATTTAAAATGGTGGCAAAACTTTGAACGTTACTTCTACATTTACTAACAGCCTCGCTCTGACTAGTGAAGCCACCGAACAAAATATCGTTAGTAGACCCCGTCACCGAAGCTTGAGCCGGAGACATTACAGCGAAAGCTTGAACTACCAAAGCCAGAACCAAGAAAACTACTCCTAGACGTCTAACCGAGGCTTCTTTACGCATCCGGCTGGCATAGAATGAGATCTGATGAATCAGACTAGGGTTAAAAGGCAGGTTTGATAGTAATTTTTTGAACATATTATTTCTTTTATGATTTTCAATACTTATTGAACCATAAAACCATGTGTTCAAACAAGGGTAAAAAGGTTGTTTTTGGCATCTAAGTCATCTATAATAGTGGATAAGTGTGGCAAAAAGATAAGACTTAAGAGGGTATTAAACGTGGCTCAGCCAAAAAACTACGACTCTGCTCAAATTCAGGTTTTGGAGGGACTAGAACCGGTTCGTAAACGACCCGGTATGTATATTGGTGGCACCGGTAAAGATGGCCTGCATCACCTAATTAAAGAAGTTGCTGATAATTCAGTAGATGAAGCTATTGCCGGAGAGGCCACTAGCCTTTGGGTAACTCTGCAAGCTGACGGGGGTGTAACTGTCAAGGACGACGGCCGTGGTATCCCAGTTGATAAAATGGCCAAAACGGGCAAAAGTGCCCTAGAAACGGTCCTTACTGTGCTTCATGCTGGTGGTAAGTTCGACGGCGGTGGCTACAAAGTTTCTAGTGGTTTACATGGTGTTGGTGTCAGTGTGGTTAACGCCTTGTCCACCAAATTTAGAGCCGAAGTTCGCCGTGACGGTGGCGTTTTTGTCCAGGAATATGAGCGTGGGAAACCACTGACACCGATCAAAAAAACCGGCCCGGCTAGCGACAGCGGTACTATAATTACTTTCTATCCAGATTCCCAGATCTTCAAGGAATCGATAGAGTTCGACTACGACTGGGTAGTCGATTATCTGAGACACCAAGCTTATCTAACCAAGGGATTACATACTTACGTTACCGACGAACGTAGTGGCAAACGTTATAGTTTTTATTTTGAAGGTGGCATTCAATCCTATGTGAAGCACCTAAACCTAGGTAAAGAAGTAGTTGACGAGGAAGTTTTCTACGTCGATAAACCAGTCGAGGACGGTGATATCGAAATCGCTCTGCAGTACGCCGATAACTTCACCGAAACTATCAAAGCATTTGCCAATAATGTCTATAACCCGGATGGTGGCACGCACCTGACCGGTTTTCGTACGGCCCTGACCAGAGTAGTTAACGACTATGCCCGTAAAAACGGACTACTTAAAGAAAAAGAAGAAAATTTGACTGGCGAAGATACCCGCGAAGGTCTGACAGCTGTTATTTTAGTTAAATTGCCTGAACCCCAGTTTGAAGGCCAGACTAAAAATAAGCTAGGTAACCCTGAAGTTCAAGGTTACGTGACCCAAGTGATGAATGAGTATTTTACCTATTACCTAGAGGAACATCCAGCTGTAGCTCGTAAGATTGTTGGTAAAGCACTGCTGGCCGCCCGCGCTCGTAAGGCCGCCCGCGCCGCCCGCGACAACATTATTCGTAAAGGTGCTCTGGAAGGTTCCGGTTTACCGGGTAAGTTGGCAGATTGTTCTAGTCGAAGCCCGGAAAACTCCGAACTATACATAGTAGAGGGTGATTCCGCCGGTGGCTCGGCTAAAAGCGGTCGTGATAGTAAGACCCAGGCCATTTTGCCGCTTCGCGGTAAGGTTCTGAACGTGGAGCGCGCCCGACTGGATAAAATGCTGGCTAATAATGAAATCGTTACGCTTATCAAAGCCCTAGGCGTTGGTATAGAAGAGCAATTTGATATTAAGGGCTTGCGCTACGGCCGAGTTATTATAATGACCGATGCCGACGTTGACGGTAGTCACATTAGTACATTGTTGCTGACTTTCTTCTTCCGACACATGCAGGCAGTGATCGATGGCGGGCATCTATATCTAGCTAAACCACCACTATTTGAACTAGTTAAACCAGGCCGAAAAAGCAGTATCTTTGTCTATGATGAAGAAGAATTAGACAAAGTACTAGAAACATCGTTGGCTGCCCGGAAGAAGGAAGAAAAAATTGCCGTTGGTAGCGACGAAGAACGCTTTAAAAGGGCTGGCTTTGTCGAACAAAAACGTTACAAAGGTTTGGGTGAAATGAACGCCGAACAACTCTGGGACACCACCATGAATCCTGAAAACCGAGTACTTATTCAGGTCAAACTGGAGGACGCCGAAAAAGCTGACGCCATCTTCAATAAATTGATGGGTTCAGAGGTAGAACTGCGCAAGAACTTTATTCAAACTCACGCTAAATTCGTAAAGGACTTGGATATTTAACTATGTTGTCGCCTGAGCAAAGAGTTGAACTTATTGACGTTGTGGATGTGCTTAGAAATACCCTTGAAAATGTTGCCCCTAACGGGGTGCGTATTGAACGTGTTTGGGGTTGGAATCAAAATGGGGTTCGTTATGTTGACCCGGAAAATCCTGATACACCTATAAAAGAAATGTCTGCGGTAGCTTACGCTGCTGAATTTTACAAAATTTCAGGCGGTAGCCTAGATACTGCAGATTTTGATGATGTTGTTGGACGTTGTGCCTATGTGGGCAACATTGTAGGTAGTGCAATATTCGAATCCATGAACATAGAAGACTTGAAGCTACTAGCTGCTAGTAATACCAGCACAGAATATAGTGACTCAGGAGACTTTTGCTAATGGATAACGATACTTCAACACCTACCAACTCTCAGAGTGACGATCAGGCTGTGAAACCCGATAACACCCCAGAAGTTATTCATACTGGCGCTAGTCATTCCCGTAGCGTTGAATTACGCACCGTTGAAGATATTATGGAGGATAGTTATCTTCGCTACTCCATGAGTGTGATTGTGGCTAGGGCGCTGCCAGATGTTAGAGATGGCCTTAAACCTGTTCACCGTCGAATTCTTTACACCATGCTCGAAGAAGGCATACGTCCTGGCGGCAAATACCGTAAGAGCGCCAACGTCACCGGTACTGTTATGGCTCGTTACCATCCTCACGGTAACGTCGCAATTTATGATGCCATGGTACGGCTGGCTCAAGATTGGTCAATGCGCTATCCGTTAGTAGACGGGCAAGGTAACTTCGGATCTATGGACGGTGATCCACCGGCTGCCGAGCGTTATACAGAAGCCAGAATGGCCCGTGCCGCCGAAGAATTACTAGGAGACATCGACAAAGAAACCGTTGATTTTATCGATACCTACGATGGTGAACGCAAAGAACCATCTGTTTTACCGGCCAAACTTCCTAACTTGTTACTAAATGGTCAGATGGGTATTGCCGTCGGCATGGCCACCAACATACCGCCCCACAACCTGAACGAAGTGGTCGATGCCACAATTCATCAGATAGAACACCCCGATGCTAGCCTAGATGACTTACTGCAGTACATTAAAGGTCCAGACTTCCCGACTGGCGGCATGGTCTACGGCAAAGAATCAATTAGAACCGCCTTTGCCACTGGTAAGGGCGGGGTAGTGATCCGTGGTGTGGCTAGTATTGAGGATACTAATAAAGGTCAGCCGCAAATTATCATCTCTGAAATACCCTACACCGTGAATAAAGCCAGCTTAATGGAGAAAATCGCTGACCTTTATAAAGAAAAGAAAATCGCTGGCATCCGCGACCTAAGAGACGAAACGGCTCGTGGCAAAGTTCATATTGTCATTGACCTAAAAAAGGATGCTTACCCCAAGAAACTACTAAATCAGCTATACAAGCTAACTCCTTTGCAGCTGACTTTCCACTACAACATGCTGGCTCTAATCGACGGTATTCAACCCCGTATTCTAGGACTTCAGGACATCATCCAGGAATACATCAAGCACCGTCAGATAGTGGTTCGTAAGCGTACCGAGTTTGAGCTTAGGAAAGCTAAAGCCCGGGCTCACGTTCTTGAAGGTCTAAAGATTGCCCTAGACCACATCGACGAAGTTATAAGTACCATCCGAGCTAGCCAAACCACCGAAGAAGCTCAAACCAATCTTATGACCAAGTTCAAACTTAGCGAGATCCAAGCTAAAGCCATTTTATCTATGCAGTTAAGGGCCTTAGCTGGGCTGGAGCGCAAGAAAGTCGAAGATGAACTAGCCGAACTCGTTAAAATAATCGCTAACCTGGAAAGTATTCTGGCTGATGAAAAGAAAATCCTGAAACTGATTAAAGATGAGCTGGTGGCCATGAAGAAACAGTTCGGCGACGAGCGTCGTACTAAGGTTATACCTCAAGAGCTTGGCAAACTAAGCGACGAAGATTTAGTGCCCGACGAACAAGTAGTGGTAACGCTGACTAGCGCCAACTACATCAAACGCAGTTCGATTGCCGAATATAAAAAACAAGGCAGGGGAGGTAAAGGTCGCCGCGGAATGGTAACTCGTGAGGAAGATGTAATCGAACATGTCGTCAATGCTAGCACCCACGATTTCCTATTATTTTTCACTAACAAAGGCCGCGTTTTCCGCATCAAAACTTACGAAGTACCAGCTGCTAGTTTGAACGCCAAAGGCATTGCCATCGTTAACTTATTGCAACTGCAGCCCGAAGAAACTGTTAGTTCAGTTATCAATGTGAGCAAGCAATCTAATGGCGGCAATTTGCTAATGTGTACCGTCAGAGGTGTAGTCAAGAAAACACCATTTGAGCAATATAAAAACGTCCGTCAATCTGGACTTATCGCTATTAATCTAGATGAAGGCGACGAACTTAAGTGGACTCGGATGACCACGGGCGACAACGAAGTGGTGATTTCTACACAACAAGGACAAGCCATTCGCTTCCACGAAAAGGACTCTCGGCCTATGGGTAGAGTCTCGCGCGGGGTGCGTGGAATTCGCCTGCGGGCTGGCGATCAAGTCATTGGCATGGACATTGTCGAAAAGGATTCCAACATATTTGTCATTAGCGAACAAGGCTATGGCAAGCGCACTAAAATTGATCAATTTACCGCCCACGCCCGTGGTGGAGTAGGTATTCGTTCGGCGGTAGTTAATAGCAAGACCGGCAACCTGGTTGGTGTAAAAACACTTAGCGGTGACGACACTCAAGAAGTAATAATTATCTCTAAAAACGGTCAAACTATTCGCCTGGGGCTTAAAAATATTCCGGCGCTCGGTCGGGCTACCCAAGGCGTTCGTATCATGAGACTTAATGGCAGCGACAGAGTTGTGTCTCTGGCCTTAGTCGACAAAGCCGAAGAGTTAGATATAGAAGAGCCAGAGGGAGTCAAGGATTCCAAGCCAGTCAAGAAATAGCGTCTTGCTCATGCTTGCGGTGGATCAAGATATAATTATATGCTTGGCCTATGACAGAGGCATCACACGAACCATACCAGGAAACTGAAGACCCGGACGAATTATTTAGTAGAGCACTCGAAGAACGAACCAGTAGATATCAGGACGACCAAACCAGGCTAAGAATAGAATTTGACGAAGATGTAATAGCTTTGGCTTGGGAACATAGAGAAGTTTCAGATAAAGCCAGAGTACGCCTTGAGCATTTTCGTGCCCAAGCTCCGGGTCTTGTAGAGAGAGTTATTGCTAAACGAATGACAAAGCCAGATGTTCCGGACGCGAAACCCGAATAAAGCCTATCATCACGCTCATGCTTGCAGTCTTTAAGCCGCCAATATAAGATGAGCTTATGACTGGAGAAACCCCCTCAACACCTCCCGAAACAGAAACCCCAAACGATGTTTATCGCCGGGAATTAGCCGAACTAGAAAGAGAATACGAAGCCGATATTCAAGATCTGGAAGAAAGTTACAAAGACGCCAAAATACTGCTAGCTCTGGATCATAAGGAAGAATCAAGTACTGCTGTTGCTTACTTAGATGGAGCCGGAGCCCTTGATATGCCAAGACTCACACGAGTTTCAAAATGGCTAAAAGAGTTTCGTGAAGGCTCAGAAACTTAAGACATAGCAAAGAGTAATTATGCGTGTAGCACCTAGAAGAGAGTTAGCAGAAATAACACCAGATGAACAACGCGAACTCGAAGCCCTTGTGGCTAATCTAAGAGTAGTTGCGTCTATCGGCCAGGCTATTAATGTCAATAAGCGCGAAGCAAGAAGGTTAGAACAAACCCTTGGCGAACTAGACCAAACTGGGCGAAAAGCTCCAGATGGCTATGTGTTTGCAATAACCTCTGGAACTGGTAAGTTTGAAATCTCAGAGTATCACCGCGCAATAGGCTATGGTGGTGAACCTGGTTGGCATTTACCCAGGGCACAGGAATTTGGAGACAGATCAAGACCCAGACAAATTATGTTCATAGCCACCTATATTGGTCATAACCCATATCTCATGGAATCTGATGAAGTAGGCACTGTTTATGCAGACAGCCCTGACGGAGACGTTAGATGCAAAATAAATGGTGATGGGTATGAAGTGGGTCTAATACCTGTTGACGAGATACCAGCCACGACGGTTAATAGCGAGCTGTTGGCAGTAAAAATCTAAAAACTAAGTTTAATTCACTTTGTTGTAAATGCTACTGCTTAAGTCGCCAAAATACAGTTGACAGGATTGGTTGAAACAGATAAGATGAACTTCACGCTTTGTGGGTGCTTATTAGAGCTTGCTCGAGCGAACTCGAAAAAAAGTTGCTTGGGATTTAGTCAGAGTATTCGATGGCGTACGAACGTTAAAAACTTATGTAGTGCAATTTGATAACTTTCGGGTTATCAAAAGTTCGCTTCGGCGAACTATCAACGTCAGTTCATAGATCTGAGTAATTAGATTCTTTTTTTGGAGAGTTTGTTCCTGGCTCAGGATGAACGCTGGCGGCGTGCCTAATACATGCAAGTCGAGCGGT
>CAZWRJ010000013.1:0-17630 GCA_964636215.1 uncultured Candidatus Saccharibacteria bacterium
AAATCCACTACTCGGCTTCATGTAATCGCGCTAGACCCGATTCCCATTGGGTGTAACGGGCTGTGGAGTTAAGTTAACTAATTTCTTGTTTGATCTTCAGGATGTGTTCAACATTTTCGACGTCGATTTCCATAGCTTCGGCGATTTCCTCATTAGTCGGCTCGCGGTTGAGTTCTTGAGTTAGGCGGCGTTGAGTACGCAGTAACTTGTTGATAGTTTCGACCATGTGCACCGGAATACGAATAGTGCGAGCTTGGTCGGCAATAGCCCGGGTAATAGCTTGGCGAATCCACCAGGTGGCATAGGTGCTGAATTTGAAGCCTTTATCCGGATCAAATTTTTCGACGGCTCTAAGCAAGCCAGTATTGCCTTCTTGGATTAGGTCAAGTAGATCAAGCCCACGGCCAACATAACGTTTGGCAATAGAAACCACCAGACGCATATTGGCTTCGGCCATTTTATCCTTGGCACCCTTGTCGCCAGCTACCACTTTATGGGCTAGTTCTAGTTCTTCCTGGGCATTAAGCAACGGGATTTTACCAATCTCTCTTAGATACAGTCGTACGGAGTCATCGGCAATATCGTCTAGGTAGGTATTGTCATCTATTACAATTTCCTCTTCCTCGGTAGCCCATTCGTCGGTGCTGGGATCAGTAGTACTGGTAATTTCGAGGTTTCGATCAGCTAAATCAGTATAAAGTTCATCGAGAATATCGGCATGATCTGGGGTATCTGGAATGGAAGCGAAGATATCGCGCTGATCAATCTTGCCATCTTTGACGGCTTTTTCGAATAATTCTTTCTTGAGCTTTGCTAGCTCTGCTTCAACCTCATGATCCGTTGGCGGAGTGGTAGGCTGTTTTTTAGTATTTTTCATTTACTTTACCTCTTGACTTGTCTTTAGTAGTGTATCGAGCGTTTTGACACGTGTTAGCAGCTTGCGAGCTGTTTCGTCATCTGCTTCCTTAAGAGCAGCTGATAATTGGCTTTTTTTCGTTTTGACAAACAGGTCAATAAGACGGATTCGGAGCCGATTAGCCTCATACTTGGCTTCGACGGTATCGAGATCGGCAAAAAGTGCCTCATACTGTAATGCTATTATTTTGACATAGTCGGCTATTTCATGCAACAGCGGAGCGTGAGCTAGATTTCCGTCGAACTCAGGATGGGTTTGAAGGTACTCAAGCAGTTGTCCAGCGCTGGCCTGCGGCAACATGTCGGTATCTATAAGATCGAGTTGGTTTCTTAGGTCCGGACGCATTAAGGCTAAGGCGAGCAGATGATCTTGGGCTTTGGCCCATTCCAATTGTTGTTGATCAATTTCAAGTTGCTTGTTAGTACTTCGGCGGCGCATTTGGGTGTTTTGTACTGGTTTTTTAATTTTTTCCCTAAGTGCTGCCGGAGATATTTCTATTAATTTAGCTAATTTACTAACGTAGTGATCTTGTTCGACCGGATCTTGCAAAGCTCTCAAGGTTGGCAGTAGCAAATCACTGAGCTGCCTTTTACCGGCACCGGAAGATATATCTATCTGTTTTTGATAGTAATCAACCAGCCAGTCTAGAGCATAAATTGGCTTGGTGATAGCACTGGCCCAGGCATCTTTATCCTTAGCTATAAGTTCATCGGGGTCTTTGGCATCAGTCAAATTAATTATACTGAGAGTGACGCCGACTTCACTAGCAATTGGGATAGACCTTTCGGTAGCTGACAGACCAGCCTTATCGGCATCAAAACATAGCCGGATATCAGAAGCAAAACGACTTAGTGCCTTAAGGTGTTGGCGAGTTAAGGCTGTTCCAGCAGTGGCTACTACATTGGTGGTTTCGGCTTGGTGAGCAGCAATTACGTCTAGATTTCCTTCAACCAACACCGAGAATTTTTCTCTTCTGATAGTTTCTTTGGCTAAGTTTAGCCCGAAAACGTGGCTAGATTTATCATACAAAAGCGTTTGAGGAGTGTTGATGTATTTAGGGGCATTGGGTTGATCATCTAACAGACGTGCTGTAAATCCAATCACCTTACCTTGCGGATCCATTAGTGGAACAATCAATCGGCCGCGGAACATGTCGCTACCCCGATGGTTACGCGCCACCAACCCGGCACGGCGCATTTCTTCTTCTGAAATCCCTTGCTTCTTAAGATAGTTTGATAAGGCATTACCGGTATTGGGAGCGTAGCCCAGACGAAACTCCAGAGCAATTTTTTTACTGAATTGGCGTTTATTTAGAACATAGTCCAGGGCCACTTTATGCTTGCTAAATTGCACTTGGTAGAACTTAGCAGCGAGTTCATTGGCCTGGTAAAGCCGTTCTTTGAGCTTGGCGTTACTGGGACGATTACTGAATTGGTCGAGATCTACGCCAGCTTGTCTGGCTAGTAGCTCAAGCGCTCCCTTAAAATCCAGCCCTTCCATTTCCATGACAAAACTGAACACATTTCCACCCTTCCCTGATGAGAAATCGTGCCAAATTTGTTTTTCAGGGCTTACCAGAAAGCTGGGAGTTTTTTCATTGGTAAAAGGACTAAGGCCGCGGAAATTCCGGCCGGCTCGTTTTAATTGAACATATTGGCCAATAACGTCCTCAATGCTCAACCTTGCTTTGATTTCCTCAACAGCGTCCATACTTATAGCTTATAGCTAATAGTAGTCAGCTCATAGCATAAGAGTTGTGTGTCAAATCATGACTACTGCTAGAATATGCTTATGCCTCATCAACCGCCACCGGCGCCACCCTCTATTCAGCCACCTTCGGCTCACGATCCATATAATTTTATTCTTAATCCCCAAAAGGCGCCTAAGAAGTCACTCCTGCCCAAGGGCAACCCTTTGCTTCAGCGGGTGATAATGATTTGCGGCGGTCTGTTAATTCTTGTGATTGCCGTTTCGGTGGTTGTAAGTTTGTTAGGTCGCTCTAGCGGTAGCTCAAAGGCTGACTGGTCTAAACTGATGCAGGAACAAACTGAAATCGTAAGAGTTAGTGGCCTTGGCGGCGACGGAGCCCAGAGCACCGATACTAAGAATTTGGCGGCAACGACTGAACTATCAGTTCAATCGGACCAACAAGCTCTCATGGAATATGCCAAAAAGGTTGGCGTAGATACGAGCGCTAAACATTTAGCCCTGGGTAAAGATGGTAATACTGATGATTTGCTCAGTCAGGCCAAAGCCGCTAACCGTTTTGATGCTACTTTTTCAGAAAAATTAAGAACTATGTTGGCCGACTATCAGCAAGATCTTAAAAAACTGTATGATGAAAGCAAAAGTCAGCAACTTAAATTTATTCTGAGTCAGAGTTTTGCCAGTGCTGGTTTACTAATTGGCTCAGGCACCTGAGCCAACGTCAGGCAAAGTTTTATCAAGCCCCGTCACCAGATTGTAAGAGTGAAGAATTAGGGCTTGTATTTCTTCCCAGTTAAGCTGACCACTTAAAACGATGGTATTCCAATGTTTTTTGTTCAAATGATAGCCTTCCTGCACTTCTTCGTATTTATCCCTTAGAAGCTTGGCTAGCTGGGGGTCGCATTTTAGGCTAATTCGCATGGGTTTTCTATTTTCAGGTATGAGCGCAAACATCTTATCTTTGACCTTATAAACAGCTACATCTTCGCCAAATGGATAGTCCAACTTAGCGTTAGGCAGACTCAGTACGTAGTTTTCAACGGTCTTGTGATCCATGGTCTTTGAACCAATCTAGGTAAAATTGTAGTTCAGCAATGGAGGCTTGGATGTCATCGAAAGCCCTATGAACATCTTTTTTATCGTAAACTACACCAAATTTACCTTGCATGAATACTTTCCAAGCACTGACATCGAGCATTCGATAGTGGAGCTTCAGGTCAAATGTCGGTAACCACTGTTTTATAAAGTTCCGGTCGTTATGAATGGAGTTCCCAGCAAGTACTGCCGGCTCAGCCCCAAAATGCTTGGTTACAAGTTCAACTAATTCTTGCTCAACCTCGACAATAGGCCGGCCATTATCTAGATTATTCAAGAAGTGGTCGCGATTATCTGGAAAATCCTTCCAAAAAGTATTCTTTTGCATACGTTCGGCTACTAGTTCTCGACGGTATTTAGTGGTTGCTTCGTAGGATTCCAAGGTTTTAAGATCAAAGTCAGTTACCTCAGCGGCAACCTCTAAAATAACGTCATGGCGCGGGTCAAGCCCGGTCATCTCCAGATCCACCCAAAGTAGCTTGGTTGGTATTAGGTCAGTAGTCATTGGCAGGCATTATAGCTTAGTTTTTGGCAGGTTTGCGACCAGTTTAAGCGTTCTAGAACTGCAGTTTGAGTCGAACTGTCGGCTTTGTGGGTTATTTTGCCTGCTCCTCCCTGTCCAGCCACCACTCCGAATTTAAGCTGTAGTTTTATTTTAGTAAGGCCTAGTTTTTGGGCTTGGGCTAGGCAGGTGTCGTGGAAAGTCAGGCACCCTGGAGCTATTTCCAGCCATTTGGCCAGATTATCGCTGTACGGGACGCTGGCAATGACATCTATACTGGCACTTCGCTGAGTTTCCGGATCCACTTGGTCAAAAATAAAATTACCCGTGGAGTAGACAATCAATTTACCCTTGTAAGCTTCGGTGTTCTGCACCCAGTGGGGGTTGTTAGCAATCAGAAACTCTGGGTTATGGTCAACGATTTGGTGGGCTATGGCATTTTGAGTAGTATCGGCTTTAGCTTGATACTCAACTCCCATCTCGGCGAAGGCAAAAACCGGCATAACCCGAGCATATTTATCCATAACAGCTATTTCGCCGGCTAGTGGCTTACGATAAAAGTAGTGCCAGCCACAAAAAGCTACCGGCAACGCCGCTTCCTGCTCGGTTTTGTCCGATTTCACAACTTTTATTGGCAGTGCTATAACTTCGCACACATCTTGACTATCACCTGGATCAAATGTACCAAAGTACTGAACACCGGCCTTATTTAGATACTGTCTGGTTTTTGCCAAGCCGGCCTCCCCTCCTTGATTGTCGGTATGGTTATTAGCCAAGTCAAAGATAGAAAAATACTTACTGGCGTATGGCAAAAATTCCGGACGACAATTAAATACCAACTGGTTAACTTGTTCTTCGTAGGGCACAACATTGTTAGTAATCGGGCATTCGAAGTCAGTCGACCAGGCGTCGTATTTTTTTGGCTGGAAAGTGTCTAGCTTACTGAAAGGCTGGGAATAGTCGCCGTGTGCATATTTCTCGACAGCCCTTGCCCAAACAACGGTTCCATTCAATAGATAGTGTCCGGTGACTGAAATAGGTTGTACTGGCTCGGAATTGGCCGTAGTAGGATTTTGATAACTTCCCTGTACTGGCAAATGGCGAGAAACTAACGACCATGCCTCAACTGCAACCAGCAAACCTAGCAGCGATATCACGGCTGGCCAAATCCAGTGCCGTTTTTTGGTTTGATCAAGTTGATAAGTCACATTAGTCCTTTGAGGTATTGTACAATCTAGCTGTGTCTAAAACCGCTGTGACTCGAAAAATTCTTGCAGTTATATTACTTGTAGCTGCTATTGGCATGGGATTTTGGTGGTGGCGATCGCATCAATCAACAGATGACAATGGATCCTCCACCGGTGGTTCATCTCGCTCTAATGGCACTTCTGGAAGCCAGAGTTCAAGTTTTAACAAGAAGAAGTATTCGACCACCGACCCGACTAGTCTTTGGGTGGTTGTTAATAAACCACATGCCTTAAGCCCTTTGGGTTACACCCCAAATGATCTTACGTCAGTTGGCAGCGGTCAGTTAATGAGAGCTAAGGCAGCCACAGCTCTCAAGAATCTGTTCGCCGACGCCGGAGCAGCTGGTTACGCCTTAGTGGCTCAGAGCGGCTATAGATCATATGATACCCAAGTCGCCGTTTATAACAACGAGGTTAAGGCTTTTGGGCAAGTTAAAGCCGACAGCGAAAGTGCCCGTCCAGGACATAGTGAACACCAGACTGGTTGGGCTGTAGATATTGGTAGCGCTGGCTGCTACGAGGATTGTTTTGGTACTACCAATGCCTCTAAGTGGCTACTGGCCAATGCTTACAAGTATGGTTTTATTCTGCGCTACCCTTCCAATAAAAGTAGTGTTACCGGATATCGCAATGAACCGTGGCATTTCCGTTACGTGGGAACAGACTTATCAAAAGAAATGAAATCAAAAGGCATTACGACACTAGAAGAATTCTTTGGCATAAGTGGCGGGACTAGTTACTGAATCAATTTGGCTTTTTGGGCTCAAATTTCAAGCAAACTGAGTTAATACAGTAGCGCTGGCCGGTCTTGTCAGTTGGCCCATCATCAAAGAGATGCCCCAGATGACTACCACAATTCTTGCAGGTTACCTCCGTACGTTGCATACCAAGTGAATTATCATCATGTACGTCAACCGCGCCTTTAGTGGCTACATCATAAAAGCTGGGCCAGCCACTACCCGAATCAAATTTAGTGTCACTGGAGAACAAAGGATGACCGCAGGCAGCACAGGTGTACATACCATTATCCTTATTATGAAGTAAGGCGCCGCTGAACGGAGCTTCAGTACCCCTTTCCCGAAGAATACTATACTGCTCAGGGGTTAGTTTCTTCTTCCAGTCTTTCTCATCAAGCTCCATTGTCTATTCTTGTACTTTCTTTTTATCAAACTTATCTAGCTTAAGCCCTTTGATCACAAAATAGATGATGGCAGCTATGATGACAAAATTCAACATATCACTAAGCACTTGCCCGTAGGCCAAATTGGAGGTACAGACACCGTTCACAGACTTCAAACAGACCGATTTAGTGTTTAGACTCTCGCCTCCTAGCAAAACTCCAATGACTGGATTAAAAATATTGTTCACTAGCGAATCAACTACCGTTTTGGAGGCAATACCAAGCGTTAAACCGATGGCCAGGCCAACTACTCCCTGCTCTCTGACGAAATCTACAAAACCCTGCATCCATTTAGGCGTTTTCAATGGGGGGAATGTGGTTTGTCGACGTCTCACTGGCTCTGAAGCTTTAATCTCCTCTGACATAAATCTCCTTTGTTCTTCTTACTATAACAGGGTTGTAGCCATCTAATCGAGTGCTGGTATTAGTCGTAACCCTCACCCACAATACGTGAGATATCACTAGGATCGTTTGCCACCCACGTGTTTGTGCCAGGAATACTGATTTTTTCCGGCTGAAATCCCCAGGTGACACCAATAAATTTGATACCACAGCGCCGAGCAGCCTGCATATCACGCAGTTCATCCCCAACCATCCAGACATTCTCGAGTGATAATTTATTTTGTCTGATAAAACGCTTTAAGGCTTGAGTTTTACCAAATAACTTGGAGCTTTTAAGAATCTGAAGATATTGCCTTAAACTGCTTCGGCTTAAAACATCTTCGACTAATTTCTGGCTGTTAGTGCTAAGTACAAATAAATTATTACCCCTCTCAGCCAGATCCGTTACAACTTCCTCTATACCTGGAAAAATTTTTATTTCCGACGACCTTTCCAGCAGATTGCGTTTACCTTCGGCTAACAGCCCGGGCAGTTGATAAGGCTTAACACCGGCATAACGAAGCCCTTGAGTGAAACTCATTTGCCTAATCGATGGCCAATCCTTGCGGTCGATATGTCTTAAATTGTGCTTCTCAGCAATATGGTTGTAGGCTAGGAGCAAGATCTCCAGGCTATCGGCCAATGTTCCATCAAAATCAAAAATAATAGTCATGCCATTACCTATGTATGAAGTTTGCAATAGCCCCTGCCCTAAATGCAAGTGCCGTATATATTCCTAGCCCATGACCAAACGCGACAACGCGCTCGTTTTTGGCTCCTGGTAGCATCACTTTGCTTGGCTTTATAACGCTGTCCCATAGCGGTCTTATGGTCATGATTCGTTCTGTTGGCAACGCATTAGGGTCAAATGCCGATAACGATTTCCCTAGCATTGGGTATTTGGTTTCAACGGTACGTGGATTTAAATCACTTAATAGATGTGGGCCTGATATAAAGATAGCTTTGGTTGCAATATCAGGGTAATTCAGAACTGCACGAGCAGCTATGCTAACCCCAAAACTTATGCCAATTACTGCCGTTCGACCAATCTCCCGAAGTACATCCACGAATTCTTCCCAGTGTTCTTTGTAAGTTTCTGGTGGGTCGTTGGTACCAAAAGCATATATGTGTGGCAGCAGGTCATATCTTTCAGGCCAGTCATTAGTCACTCTTTCGATGTAGCCCGTTTGATCTCCGTAACCAGCTACGATTGTAACGTTCACATTTTATCCGGTGCTTGGATGTTTAGCAGTTTTAGCCCGGCTTTTAGTGTATCGGCATAGTTTTGCACCAAGGTTAACCTTAGTTGTTCCCTTTCGTCGCCTATAACTCGGCTGTTTTCATAGAAACGGTTAAAGGTTTGAGCCAGTTCATATAGATAGGTGCAAATATAATGCGGCATCAAGTCTTGTACCGCTTTATTAACCACCTCTGGATACTCACTTAGTTTGCTCATTAGTAACCGCTCATTAGAATCTAACTGAATAAGTTCAGTTGATTGAGTACTGGCTTTGCTCAAAATACTCCTGGCTCGGGCGTGAGCGTATTGCAAATACGGTCCGCTGTTACCCTCCAGGGCCACCGATTCTTTAGGATCATAGATGATATCGCCGCCGATACGGCTCTTTAAAAAGGCGTATTTGACGGCTGCTAAAGTAGTTTGTTCGTTATCCTTGGATTCAGTTTTATTGGCCTCTACGGCTGCGTCTAAAACATCAACAGCTCTTAAAATATTGCCCTTGCGACTACTCATTTTGACGCCGCCAGCTAGTTTTACATTACCATGTGTAATATGGGTGGTAACTTTGGTAATTTCTGGCATGAATTGTTCAACACTTTTTAGCACTACTTTCATATATTCAGCGATGTCATTGCCGGTAATAATGACTGATTTATCAGGGTGATAATCATTCTGTTTGGCAATGAGTAGTCCTACGTCCTTGCCTTCGTAGGTGGGAAGTCCTTGAGAATTAATAAATACCCGGGTGTGTAGTCCATATGGCTCGCCTTTGAAGACGATTGCTCCATCACTCTCGGTATAGACACCCTTACCAAGTTGCTCGCGAACAGCCTGAAGTCCCAGGGGTGTTGTTTTACTTTCTGGATAGTATTTTTCGAAATGGCTGCCTATTCTAGCGTAGAATTGGTCAAAATAATCGTAGCTCCACTGCCGAGTTACCCAATAAATTTGTGCAAAGGCTGATTCTTGATCGTTATCGGAATGTAGTTGATAAACTCGTTTGTTCAATTCAATGATTTCGGCCTTGGCTCGCTCATCGTCTTCGTAAGCGTTCGTGCCTTCTACGTAAGCTTCGGCCATCCACTCAGCATGATTCTCGGCTGGAATATCATTTAGCTTGTCCGGATTCTCACCATCCAACCTCTTGAGAATAGCCCACATGGTTTTAGCAACGTGTAGTCCAACGTCACCGCCGAAATTGACTCGGTGAACATTTGCTCCCGCTACTTCTAGTAAATTGGCGATGGCGTCACCAACAATGCTAGTGTAGAGGTGTCCAGCATGTAGAACTTTAAAAGGATTAGGATCTGAGTACTCAACCACTACAGTTTTATCTTCCAGTGAACGCTCTGGAGATGTTTGAGCTAAAGAATTGAGTGCCTTGTCGGTCAACCAGATGTTAATAAATCCTGGGTCGGCAATTTCTGTTTTAGCTATATCTTCGACGGCTTCCAGGTTTTTGGTGATCTGCTCAGCAATTTCTCTCGGGTTTTTGTTCAATTGACCGGCTAACTTCAATGCTACATTGGTTGCGTAGTCACCAAATTGTTCATCGGGACGTGCTAGTTCGACCGATACTTCAGTGCCGAATAAATTTTGGCATACACCAGCAATTACCTGCTCTAGCTCCTGTCCCATATCATTAATCATATCAGGTCAGTGCCTGGATTTACGGATAAACTCCAAACCCTCCCAGATGACTAAGTAACTAGTGCCCAGTAAAAGAAAGAAGGTTAGGGTGGTAACAAACACCTGAGGGTGCTCAAACGGATTAATAACCCGTTCTGAAACGTCAAATAATAGACCAGCAGGATTAACTAAAACGTCCCAGGTGTTCCATCTCAGGCTACGACCAAAATAGATAGCAAAACTGGTAATAAATAGACTGGCAATTATCAGACCGTGAGCCAGTCTGGCCCGCTGCCTTTCTAGTAGTGCTTTATGCACCCAATATAAGCTGATAAAGCCAGCTAACATGCCGTTTAAGATTAAAGATACGAACAGTACACTGTCATAAAGTAGACCAATTTCACCGGTACTCTGCAAATGTACAAGGTCACTAATAATATAAAAACTATTTGGCAGAAAACCTAGCCAAAGCAGGCTTAATAGGACTGGTATGGGTTTTTGCCAGCGTTCGACCTTGAGACGCTTAACCAGCATCCAAGCAAAAAGCACCGGCATCCAAGCCAGGATCAGATTCCAAAACATAAACCAATAAGTAGTGTCGTGAGTAGCAATAATTCTAAGGCCAAACAAAAAAACGCTAGTCAGATTGGCGACAATTATGGAAATGATAACTCCACGTTTGCTGGGGGCACGGGACATGGTACTGATTATTATATCAATTAGTCTATAATAAGGTGTTAATGAAGCTACTTGATAGCTGCCGAGATCTAGTCAGGGCGATGATGCGCCGACTGGCGGCCAGTTTGAACAGAATCACTAACGGGCGTTTGTCGCCTAATGCCGTGACAGTAATTGGACTGTTCGCTCATTTGCCAATTGCACTGTTAATAGCCGGACAATATTATTGGTGGGCAGCTGGGCTTTTGGTAGTATTCGGCCTGTTCGACACACTTGACGGCGAGTTAGCTAGACTTCAAGGAAAAGTATCTGCCACCGGCATGTTACTGGATTCTGTTACTGACCGCGTTAAAGAAGTGCTGCTTTATAGTGGTGTAGCTTATGCCATTGTTGCAACTGGCCGACCTTATATGGCAGTTTGGGCCGTGGTAGCCGTTGGCGCTTCGTTGTTGGTTAGCTACGTTAATGCTTGGGCAGAAGTGGTAAGTGCTCACGCTGAGCACCATAGTCATCAACTAAATAAGGCCTTTAGAAGCGGCTTGATGAGTTTTGAAGTTCGGATGGCATTCTTAGTGCTTGGACTTCTTAGTGGACGATTAATTCTAGCCACTATGGCCATTGCCGTTTTAGCAACCTTGACAGCAGTGACCCGTCTGGTTGGTGTGTTTAAAATCCTTAGGCATGTTTAGAGTCGATCTGCATACCCATTCCGCTGCTTCGCATGATGGCGGCATTAGTGCCGACCAATATGAAAAAGCTCTGAGCACAGGATTGCTCGATGTTATTGCCATAACTGACCATGAACGGATAGATTTTGCGACTCGGCTCAAGCGTAAGCTGGGCGACCGGATCATAGTGGGCGAAGAAATTGCCACAATGTCCGGAGAAATCATTGGGCTTTATCTAAAAAAGGTAATCCCTTCCGGATTAACGCCGCTGGAAGCCATTGAAAAAATCAAAGATCAAAACGGCTTAGTCTGCATTCCTCACCCTTTTGAATCGGTTCGCAAGGGTCTGCCGGCTAATGTTATGGAAGAATTAGTTGATTATATTGACATGGTAGAGGTTTGCAATGGTCGGGCTTTTTGGCAAAACCGCGGTACTCAGGCTGCCATTTGGGCCAGATTAAATCATATTATTGGTGTGGCTAGTAGCGATGCCCATGGCCCACGAGGGCTTGGCAAAACTTATAGCCAAGTTCATCATCAGCCGTCTCGCGATAGTTTATTAAAGGAACTTCTAGAAGCAACCCCAGTTACCTCCAGGCCTAATTTCAGGAGTTTAATGTACCCGAAATACCACAAATTGCGCAAGCGAGTTCGTAAATAATGCTAGTCATTGAGGGTTTAAGCGAAAGTTTGTTATTTTTTGTCCCAGCGGCCATCGCTAATGTTTCCCCGATGCTTGCCAACGGAGTTCCGCTGCTTAAGCGTTGGCGTACGCCTTTGGATTTCGGTAAAAGTTTCCGAGGCAAACGGGTCTTGGGCGACAATAAACGCTGGCGGGGATTGATTTTTGGTAGTGTTGTAGCCTGTCTTAGTGGCATATTGATCTACCCGCTGGCCATTGATTCGCACAGCTGGGTGTTAAACGGTTTACTGGCGGCCGCCATGGGGTTTGGGGCACTGCTTGGTGATGGTGTAGAAAGTTTTTTCAAACGTCGGGTCAGTGTGCCGCCCGGTCGGAGTTGGTTCCCATTCGATCAAATAGACTATATTATCGGCGGGTTAGTTATTGTCTATCCGTTCGTTTCCCTACCCTCGGGAAGCTTGGTGTTAATTTTTGGCTTTTATTTTGGTATCCACTTGGCTTTTAGTTACGTTGGTTACTTACTAAAATTAAAAAACACCCCTATTTAGCCGTTACGAAACATTCCGAGGAAAAGACATCGTGGATTTTGTCTCGGCTTAGTTCTTTTAACATTGTTTCGGTCTGCGATGGCATAACTTCAAGAGCTCGGTATTTTCGCTCAAATAGTTCATCTGGCAAGCGAAATAAAATATCGCATTCTTCGACATCCACCAGTGGAGGCTTATCGATGTTAAAGAAAATATTAAACTTCTGGTCTAGCTCTTTTAGGCTTTCGTAAGCCGACTTTAGATGTACAGCATGATAAATTTTTGGCTTCTTGGATGATAATTTAACAGCTTGACTAGTCCAGCTGGAGACCGTGCAGTGATCACTGTGTCCGGTCATACCCTCGGGACCAAAGGTTAAAATGCTATCCGGCTGATACTCATTTATCAGTCCGGCGATTTTGCTTACCGCTTCATCAATTGGAACATTATTTAGATTACCGTCTGTATATCCCAGCCAATGATGATGCGTGCAACCAATACATTTAAGCGCCGCCGACATTTCAGCTGCTCTAATATTCCCAAGCTCAGCTGCCGGCCAACGTTTTTCGTCTTGGACTCCGGCTTCACCTTTGGTAGCTGTCAGGCAAGCTACTTTTTGGCCATTATCAATCGCCGCTGCCATAATACCGGCGCAGCAAAACGATTCATCGTCAGGATGAGCCCAAACACACAGAATAGTTCCGAGCTGTTTGATATCTTCTGTGGTTCTAAGCTGCTGCACGGGCTTATACCTTTTTGGCCTGCCGACCCAATAGGGCTAAAAGCTTGGTTTGGATGTCGCTATCTTTTGGTACTTCAATTGCTGGCGCAAAACCACCGCCTCGGCTGAGGCTGTCGGCGTGCGGCAAAGTATTGTCGTAATAAAATTGTGCTAGTTCGGGCTCTATTATCAAGTTACAGTTAGTAGCCTGAGCAATATCCCAGCCGTGGATACAAACATCCCTGCCGACTTCAATAATATATTCCCTTGCTGGCACATTGCCCCAAGACAAATTTACCGTTGAATCTAGATCGGCCCCAGCAATGGCTTCAGAGGCCGCCGCGGCTACTATGCCCCAGGCTTTCCTAATGTCACTACCTAACAGATCACCCTCGTATTTGTCACCAATCTCAGCCACAGTTTTACCGGAAATTAAATCTGGTATCCAGCTCAGTTCATAGACTAGATGATTAGTCAGCTGTTTGAGATTCCACTCCGTACAAGGCGTCGGTAGGTTAAGCTGGTCGCTATGGATATGTTGTATGCAACTAGTGGCCTGCTTTAGTGCTTTATCAAATGCCTGTTTAGGGTCCATCGCTTCTCCTTACTAACAGCATGCACCTTGGGGCTTAATTGTTCAAGGTTTGTTTGAACTTTTCGATCAAATCTACCGGTGTCGGGTTAAGCCCATTGAGTAAGGCCGTATACAGACTCACGAAGTCACCAAGTACTACGGCCCACAGTAGTTGTTCCAGCAGCGTCTTACCTTCAACATTTACTATCTGTGGCGTGGGCCACTTGCCAGAAAGTAGCTGATCACTAATCTCAAAACGTTTTTGAATCCTCTGGTGTTCGAGTTGGCTGCGAAGTTCAATAACAGCGTAAGGTTTGTCTACAGGATGGCTGGTCCAACCCAGCATTTCGTTGTGGTTGAACTCGGAGTATTGGTTGCACCAGGCGATATTCTTGGCGTTTTCATTAAAACTAATTTTCCATTTATAAGCGGCCGGAAAGAGTTTCGGCCCAGCATAAATAACCGGCGCTTTGCCGATAACTTCCAGAGCTAACTGCTTGGCCCGATTATTGCTAGTTGGAACATCGGGTCGCCAAGCTTGAACGGACGACTGTAAGAAACTGGCGGCAGCCTTAAGGGTGGTTTCGGCATTCTCGGTATTCACAAAACCAGCCCGTTCCAGTATGGTGACCAGGGCTTTCAAGGAATATAAAATTCCGTAACGAGGCTGGCTGCCAGAAGGTAATAATTCAAAGGGTAGCTTTTTAGCTGAAGCTATTTCTCCCAATTTACCGCCGTCAGCGATGATAACGATCTGAGCTTGGCGCTCCTCTGCTTGCTCAAGTAAACTGATAGTTTCTTCAGTATTTCCGGAGTAACTAGAAGCTATAAAAAGCGTAGAGGGACTGACGTAGGTTGGTAGATCGTAGCCTCGAACGATTTCAAAAGGTACTCGGTAGCCCGGCCAGCTGGTACTGACTAGAGCCGATAACGCTGATCCACCCATGCCTCCAAACACAATATTTCTAATTTCAGCATTTGGCTGCCAATGCAAAGCGTAGTCTTGGCCGAGTTGTTGCCACTGTTTTTCGGCAATACCAAGAGCGTCTTGAGCATCACGTTCATGGATGTATTTTAGGTCGTCCAACATCTGTTTACCTCTACTTCTAGTATATGCTATAGTGCTTATGACTTGTTAGTAATTTGGGAAGCGAGGTGGGATGTTTGGCCAAGACGATGATCAACAAGCTCCACAAAATGATGGTGACACAGGCCACGTGTCTGATGGCATAGCACTGGACGGTGCAGCGGCTTCAGATGCTCCGCAGCCATCAAACAACTCGCCAGTAGTTGGACCAGTCAGTGGCGCACCAGACATGCCAGGCTCTGAAGCTCCTTCAAGAACTCCATTTACAGCTGGCAGCAGCGACTTGGTAGACATAAAACAAAAAGCTCTCCAGCAATTGAGCCCTTTGGTTAGTCATCTCGATCAAACAGCCGAGGAAAAATTTCGCACCACTATGATGATGATTCAAGCTAGTGATGATCAAAGTTTAATCAAATCCGCTTACGAAGCTGCTCAAAACATCACTGATGAAAAAGCTCGGGCGCAAGCTTTATTAGACGTAATTAACGAAATAAACTACTTTACCCAAAAACACGACTCCGGTGATCAAGCTGAGTCTTAGACTTTAGCTGAAAGCTTTCTGGTGAATAGGCGGTGGCCAGAGTAAGCCACTAAGCTACTCAGTAGAAAAACACTCAGCAAATTTCCTGGACCAGTATCGGGCATACTCCCGGAGTTATCACCCGTTCCTGCACTGTTGTCTGTATTATTGTTTGAGCTCGTACTCGTGCTCGATTGGTTAGAAGAACTCTGTTGGTCTGACGAGGAAGACGAGGACTTATTGGACGAACCCGAACCGCTTGTGTCACTACTTGGTGCGGATGTCGGAGCTGATGTGCTGGCTGCTTGGTTGGTAGTTTGGGTTTCATCGTTTTTATTAGTTAGCTCACGGTAAATCCATCTACCACCTAGGAAAAGTCCTAGAACTAACAAAATAGTAGCTAGAAGTGTAGCTAGGCCAAGCAGCCACGATACCCAAGTTCGCTCGCGACGTTCTGCTTTGTAGTAATCAGCTACCTCTGGGGTCACTTGTTGGGTCGTTTTTTTGTCAGCTGGTTTTTTGCGCCTAAATAAAGCCATCCACTCACTCCCTTAGTATTCAAACAATAGTACAAAATAGCCTTTCTGGCAACATTGCAGTTCGATTACTAAACGCTTAAGCTTATCTGTTTGAGAGCTTCTGTGACTACATTCCCATCATGCCAGGGTCCATACCACCGCCAGGCATACCAGGAGCATCTTTTTTCTCAGGAACATCAACAGCCAGGGCGCCCATTGTCATGGAAGTGCCAGCGATACTAACAGCATTTTGGATGGCTTCTTTGGTCACACGTGTTGGATCTACGATTCCGACAAGTTTCAGATCGACTAGTTTAGTTGGATGGTTAACGTCGACACCATGACCAGATTTAGCCTCACGAATCTTAGGTAGCCACTCATCTGGGTTGAGCCCAGAGTTTTGCATTAGCTCGTAAAACGGTTTCAGCAGAGAGGTTTTTAGAAGTTGTTTACCGTCTACTAAAGCGTCGGCTGATTCGATTTTGATAGTATCGCTTAGGTTAACCAGGGTCACTCCCCCACCAGCGACAATTCCTTCATCTAGTGCTGCTTTTACAGCGGCTACAGCATCGTCAACCCGGAATTTCTTCTCTTCTATTTCGGTCTCGGTAGCTCCACCAACCTTGATCACAGCTACTTTGCCAGACAGGGCGGCTCGGCGCTTTTCGAGATTTTCTTTGTCGTATTCGCTAGTAGCGGCTTTGACTTGTTGATTGATTTGATCAATGCGGGCTTTGACTTCGCTAACTGAACCACTACCTTCAATGATGGTAGTGTTGTCTTTATCAACGATGATTTTGCGGGCACTACCAACCACGTCGAGTTCAACATTTTCAAAGCTCATACCGCGGTCTTCAGTTATGACCGTAGCACCGGTTAAAATAGCAATATCGTTTAAAACGTCTTTGCGGCGATCACCAAAAGCTGGTGCTTTGACAGCCACTGTATTGAACACGCCTTTGAGTTTGTTTAGTACAAAGGTGCCTAGAGCTTCGCCTTCAACATCTTCGGCTATGAGCACTAGATCTTTCTTGCCAGCTTGAGCTAGTTTCTCGAGTAGCGGCAAAAATTCCTGAATCGAACTAATTTTTTTGTCGGTAATTACAATCGCTGGCTTTTCGGCTACGGCTTCCATGCGCGCGGTATCGGTCACCATGTAGGCACTAACAAAGCCGCGGTCAAAAGTGAAACCTTCGACAACTTCACTCTCCAGCGCCAGCCCCTGCCCTTCTTCAACGGTTACTACGCCGTCTTTGCCGACTTTATCAATGACATCAGCAATCAAATTACCGATCTCGCTGTCGCCAGCACTGATAGTAGCCACTTCTGAAACGCGTTTCTTGTTGCTCTTTATGTCTTCAGAAAACGAACCAAGTTTTTTCAGAACATCGTGAGCCGCCAATTCCAGGCCTCTTCGAAGTTGCATCGGGTCATGCCCAGCAGCAATCAGCTTATTGGCTTCATTCAAGATATGATAAGTCAAAACCGTAACCGTGGTGGTACCGTCACCGGCCACATCATTCATCTTGCTGGCTGCTTGTTTAATTAACTCAGCACCTACTTTGTAACCCAGTGTTTCATCGTCGACATCGGCTAGTTCAACGCCCTTAGCTACCGTCACACCGTCGTGAGTAACAGTCGGGTTACCGTAAGACTTACTGATAACTACGTTGCGGCCTTTTGGTCCCATAGTAGTGCGTACCGCATCATAAAGAACTTTTGCCCCGCCAAGCACACGGCGTCGAGCATCATCATCATAAAATATTTTCTTAGCCATCAATTACTCCCTATTTAACC
>CAZWRJ010000014.1:0-16647 GCA_964636215.1 uncultured Candidatus Saccharibacteria bacterium
CGGCGTCGAGCATCATCATCATAAAATATTTTATTAGCCATTAATTACTCCCTATTTAACCGTCGCCAGGACGTCTTCTTCTTTTACTAAAATGTATTCGTCACTTCCCACTTTGATTTCAGTAGTGCTGTAGCCTTTGTAAACAATTCGGTCGCCAACTTTTAGTTGTTTAACTTCCTTGCCCACAGCTAGGACTTTGGCAATTTTGGGCTTTTCTTTAGCAGCGTCTGGTAGATACAGTCCGCTGGCAGTTTTACTCTCGGCTTCTTCGCCAACTGCGACAACATAGTCTGCAATTGGTTGAATAGGTACGCTCATAAACTCTCCTGCTTAGTTATAAAAAGCAGCTGTTTTCTCGCAACGAAACACCTGCCGTTAGCACTCACTATACCCGACTGCCAATTACCCTGTCAATCGTTTACTGTCAGAATTTATGCAGCTCTAGGGTTGGCAGTTTGAGCAGTGAGCCGGTATTTTTCAGTATCGGCAACAAGATGTCTTAAGCCTTCAAGATCAAATAGATGGTCGATTTCTTCAAATTGTTCATCCCTTTCAGGCAGAAAATCCATAACCTCGGTCAGATCATTAGCAGGTCCTAGATGGCCGGCATCAACCCGCATTACTTCATCACCTGGCAAAATCGACGTTTTATATTTGGAAATAATATAGCCAGTGCTCTGCCCCTCGGTGCTGACCAGTTTTAAGAAAATAATCGTCGGAGCTGCGTATTCGCCCGGGCCATCCTTGAAGGGTGTGTCCATAGGAAAATACATAAATAGTTCCTTGAATGGCGGCGCAAAACTTTCAGCTCGTGGCTGATCAGCTACTGGCGTGATTCTTATTCTTTCATTTAAGTAAGGAACTTCCATCTCGTCAGTAATAATGTAACGTTCTTTGGCTACACGGTAGGCGTTGACGTCTAAACGGCGGGCTAAATCACGGCGGACTATGGCCGCACCAAGTATTGCCCGCCGGGCTTGTTCGAGGCTATCAGCAAACAGTTGATCACCGTTTGGTTCTTGGTCGTGATGAGTCGTCATTACTTCTTAAATATAACTCAAAAATATTAATTTGTCTGGTAATACTACAATTTTTAGACCCTTTTGTCAATTTTAAGCGTCTTGACGCTTTTGTTTTTTGGGTGTAAAACTAATCACGTCCCATTCTGGGCATACGTGCCCACGAACAAGGAGGAGCCCATTTATGGGCCGTCAAGACACAAAGCATCACTGCATCCTGGGCGGGTTCGCTCGTCAAGGGTTCAGCATCGAAGAGGTTGACGACAAGATGGTCGACGGACAGCGTCTCTGGACGGAGTTCGCGATCACCGAAGCGTTCGTGAACTTCGTCGAACACGACGTGTTGCCGCGCATCCAGGCCACGTCCAGGTTCGTCGCCGCGAAGCGGATCGGGCACCACGTGCTCTTCCTGGTCCACGACGACGACATCGAGGACGCCGGCGAAGCCCTTCGGGTGTTCGCCAGGACGCTCTGCGGCATGGTGAACAACCTCGAGACCGAGGACCCCGAGAAGTTCATGGAGCTGAAGCACGGTAGCGACGTGCCGACCAGAAGGCCGTTGCGCTTCGACTCCGAACCGGACCCCACGCGGGACGCGTTCGCGATTCACAGCCTCGGCAGCTGGGATACCTCCGGCTACAAGTAGGCCAAGTTCGTCTTGAGGGACCCGGCGGGCAGCAACGGCTCAAGCGAGCTGCCCGTCGGAGGTTCCTTCCCTTGTCTGGGACACCAGACTTGGTTCGGGTAAGCGGAAAATGTTGTAGGCGCATCCGCTTCCATTTTCCCAAATTAATACCCGAACCAAGCTCAAACCACCTCTTATAGATTTAAAAACACCGGCTAGTTTGCCGGTGTTTCGTTTTTTTTGTCAGGTTTAAGTGTTGAGATTGTACTAGGAAGTAGCGGTGGCGGGTGGAGTGGTGATCTGAGCATCGTTGATCAGATTATCACTCAGCACCCGCCGACCAGCTACTTGTGTGGCACACGCTAGGCGGAAGTTTTTGGCGGCCTATAGGCAACCTCCTATATGTCAGGTTCCTGCGTCAGAAATTCGTCGCATGTGGGCACGCTGCAAATGCGCAATATCACGCACGTGTATTACTGGCAAAACCATGAGCCTTGCTCTACGGCGATCATCGCCGAAGGTTGGCCATCCACCCGTTTTTGCGGGACTTCCCCAGCGCCTATCTCTGCCAGCTTTCCTGTTTCTGCGCACGTGAGTTAGCCTTTCGGATAATCGGACTTCCCCTCGAACTACTTAGCTATTCCCTCCTTGTCGTTGTCGGTGACCGCTAGCAAAACTTACTAACAGTCACCGGCAACGACTTGAATACAATCTCAACGTACTTATGTCATCGAGCATAGGCTCCAGACGGCATATAACCTTCAATTGGGTCTGTGTTTTGACAACTGGCTCAATTAAATTGGCCATTATTATATACTCGCGCAGTAAAAACGCAAGCGCTTTGAGAAAAAGTTATAATAACTTGCTAGTGGCTAAAATAAATCAAACGGTTTTAATGTCTGATGCTCTGCATTTTGGCGATACTCAGGCCATAAATCCTCATATGGACTCGGATGTGCCGATCAATATTAAGCGCGCTCAGGCCGAACACGATCTAGTAGCACAGCATCTAGAGTCGATTGGCGTTCAGGTCATCAAAGTACCATCGCCGCCCAGTTGCCAGGATGGCGTCTATACCGCCAATTGGGGCCTTTGCCGTGGCAACAAAGTAGTCTTATCCTCCCTGCCGAATGCCAGGAAGTCAGAAGAACCATACGCCAAGTACACACTGCAAAAATTAGGTAAAGAGGTTATCGAAGCGCCAGGTCGTTTTAGTGGTCAAGGCGATGCTTTGTCTTGTGGCAATTTGCTGTTTTGCGGTAGCGTTTATCGAACCGATGCTTCCGTGCATCAGTTTTTGGCAGATACCTTTGGTTGGGAAATAGTTAGCCTGCAAACCATTCCACTACTTGATCAGGCTGGGAAGTCAGTTAATAACGTCGTTAGCGGCTGGCCAGATAGCTTTTTTTATGACCTTGATTTGGCGTTGTCGGTTCTAAGAGATGATCTAATCGCTTGGTGCCCCGACGCTTTTGTGCCAGAAAGTCAGGAGAAAATCCGAGCTCTATCGATTGATAAAATCGAAGTCGGTTTAGACGAAGCCAAACACGGTTTCGCCTGTAACCTAGTGTCCACTGGCGACGACGTTATCATGAGCGACCAAGCCCCAGAATTCAAACAGGCCATCGAGGCAAAAGGTCTTAGGACAATTACAGTTGGTGCACCAGAACTCGCCAAAGGTGGTGGTTACATCCGCTGCATCAGCCTAACTCTAGATAATTAAAAATGTTGAATTGTCTTAGCGTAAGCTGTGTTCAGCTCGAAGCTTAATAAATTCATCGAATCCTATACCACCGTTAAGGCGCTCGGCACGTTCTACAAAGTCATCGTCCTCCCTGAAAGTAGACGGGAAAACAAGTAATTCGTGATCTCTGACGTCTTGAGCCAACCAGTTAAGTTCCTGCCGTAATTGACGACTATCACTGTCGGGTTCGCTAGACCTAGTGCTTAAAAACCACGCACCCAGACGCTGGGTTTGGCTCATGGAACGCTGTGAAGTTCTCTCGTTTCTATTATCCACACCGCGTCCCTTGTTGTCGCTTTCTTTGTACCACACAGGTAAGTCGGCGTTTCCCATTGACAAACCTCGTTCCCGGGTAGCTACTCCACGCATCCAATGAGTACTCGCTACATTAGCCTCCGGAAAAGCACGTTTAAAAAACTTTGTGGCGATGTCTAATGTTCTGCCTGAAGCAAATACTTCATCGACTATTAGCACGACTTTGTCATCAAGCTGGGTAGGAGCAGCATCTATGTCTGGGGTAAGGCCGTGCTTCTTGGTTTCCGGGTCAACGAATAGAGACCTTAAACTTCTTATAATACTTGGGTCGACAGCGTCAATATCCATATAGCCGGTACCGTTCGGGTCTATCTGGTTTACCCATTGTTCACGATCAATATTTACGAATCGGAAAGCTGGCAAATTCGGTACATCACCGTCTTTGTCGGCAGCTAATTGCGGCCATAACTCCTTAGTCAGCCATGCTACTGGGCGAGCAGACTTGTCAAGCCATACAACAAAATCAGGGCGCTTGAAGTGTGATTCGCCGGTTTCAGGATCTTGGACGGGTACTCCGTCAGTCATTTTTCGAATGAGCTCGTCAGTCAGGTGAACATATTCCATCCGCAACTGTTCGTCTGATTTGTGCGACCCATCAGTACGGTTATGTCCAACAAGCAACTGATACTCACCATGAGTATCTTCTTCGGGGATTTCGCCAGTTAATAATGGTTGTTGAACCGCTTGTTCGGTCATCATGGACATTATACCATAAACCAACTAATTATTCAAGTGTTGCTTCAGGGCTTTTTTGGCTTCGGTTGTTTCGTTCCAGGGATGTTCGCCGTCGGCGTGTTCGATGGTTTTTTCATGACCCTTGCCCAGCAGCAGTACTAGGTCGCCTTTTTTAGCCCTATTAACGGCGAATTTAATGGCCTTGGGGCGATCATGGATTAGAAACAGGTCTTTATCCTTCACTTTTCCGGCTTCCAGTGCACCAGTGGCGATATCATTCATGATCGTATCAGGATCTTCTTTACGGTCGTCTTCTTCACAAATAATAACTTCATCAGCATATTGGCCAGCTAGTTTGCCTTGCAAGGGACGTTTACCTTTGTCGCCGCCGCCAAGTGAGCCAAATAAAGCTATGATTTTGCCTTTGGTCATTGGCCGAACGTCTTTAAAGAGTTTCTCAAAGCTATCTGGTGTGTGGGCATAGTCGACAATTAGGTCGAAGTTTTGCCCTTCATCAATGCGGTTCATACGCCCTTCGACCCCTTCCAGGGCAGCAATTCCCTTCTCTACCTGTTCTTTACTGAGTCCTAGTGTGTGCCCAACACAAACAGCCGCCAAAGAGTTATAAACGTTAAAGCTGCCTGCTAAGTTGCAATGAATATTGTAAGTAACGTCGTTAAAAGTTGCTGTGTAGTCTACCCCGTCGGTACTTAGTTTGATGTTTTTAGCCTTGGCATCACCCTTGTTGAGACCGTATAAAACAGGATAAGCAATGGCTGCAGCGAAATTTTCAGCGTTTGGATCGTCGGCGTTAATTATCCCTGTTTGTAACCCCTTTTCGTTACGATTTGTTTGTTCAAATAACATACGTTTGGCCTTGAGGTAACGGTCAAAGGTACGATGATAAGCCAGGTGCTCATGGGTAACATTGGTCATGACCGCCATGGAATATGGAATACCCCAAACCCGATACTGAGCCAAAGCGTGACTGGTGGTCTCCAGAACCAACCACTCAATCCCCTGGTCTCTCAAAGATTTGATGCGTTTTAACAGCTTTGGAGTGGAAGCAGTGGTCATATGTGTCATCTGTTGTTTGATATCCATGCCGGCACCGTAAGCCACGGTGGTCATCATGCCGACTTTGTAGCCAGCCTCGTGTAACATGCGGTGGATCAGAAAACAGGTGCTGGTTTTGCCATTTGTCCCAGTAACACCGATGATATTGAGCCCTTTGGCCGGAAAACCTTTGGCCGCATTGAATAAAACCGCTTCACCAAAATGGCCGTATGGCTCAATCTTGGGGAATACGCCTTTAGGGATAACTTTTTTGACGATTTTTCGAATGGTCATACCTATTCAAGTATACTTGGTCTGATGCGAATTTTGGGAATAGAAACTAGTTGTGATGAAACCGCTTGTGGCATCGTGGAAGATGGCAAAAAACTGCTGGCAAATACCGTGTTATCTAGCATGGATTTACATGCGGCTTACGGTGGTGTTGTGCCAGAAATCGCCGCTCGTTCTCATATTGAAGCTATCACCCCTGTTATTGAACAAGCTCTGGTGCAGGCTAAATGCGATTGGAATGAAATTGACGGTATTGCCGTAACTCAAGGCGCTGGGCTTGGCGGCTCTCTGTTAATAGGCGTTTTGACCTCTCGTACTCTGGCAATAGTTAAGAAAAAACCACTCTATACCTGTAATCATGTCGAAGGTCACATTTATGCTAACTTCTTAACTGAAACTTCCCTACCCGGCTATGTTTTGCCCAATAAACAGCCGCAGTTTCCGATGCTGGCTTTGATTGTTTCTGGTGGCCATTCTCAGTTAGTTCTGTGGCGTGATCACTTTGATTACACCCTACTTGGTCAGACCCAAGACGATGCCATTGGTGAAGCCTTTGATAAAGTGGCCAAGATTTTGGGCCTGCCCTACCCTGGTGGGCCAAGTGTCGGTAAAAAAGCTCTGGACGGTGACCCGAAGGCTTTTAATTTCCCTAAGGCTAAAATGTCCGAGAAATACGATTTTAGTTTCTCCGGAGTTAAAACGGCCGTTTTAAGGGCCGCACAGGCTGAAATAGGTGAGAATTACGCCTTCCCTTCATCAAAACTGCCAGAGAGGCTCTCAGAGGCCCAGAAAGCCAACTTAGCAGCTAGTTTTCAACGTGTGGCGATTGAGACGGTTGTTGATAAGACCTTTGAGGCCTTTGAGGAGTTCAAACCTAGATCAGTTGTCATAGGTGGTGGTGTGGCCGCTAGCCCAGAACTTCGGCGACAATTATCCGAACGTCTGCCCTTGCCTGTCGAATATACCGATATGAAATTATGCACCGACAATGGTGCTATGATCGCTACTCTGGGATGCTACAAAGCAATGCTAGAACAACCTACTGCCGATCCCTATTCTCTTGAGGCTATTCCCAATCTATCAATGTAATTATTCTTTGTGTTTGTCAATATTGCGTCTCCGTTAGATTTAGCTTATGCTTGTAATGAAAACAAAAACGGGTGGCAAAGCCCGAAGAGGGCTGGTTCTTTACAGACAAAAGATCGGTTTTAGCAGTATGAGTGAGGGGTTTCATATGAAAACCTTTGAGTTGTTTTGCTAAATTTCATGTGAAAACAATAACAGAGGTGGCGTTTCTACTCGGGCAGTGGTAGAGTAGGGTAATGATCGTTCAGATAGTAGTTGTTGGTTCAATGCGTGGATGCGTCCCTTTTGGGGCATAATTTTTATAAATACGCTTTTAGACAACTATTAACAGGGAAGAATAATGAAACTGCCGAAAACTTACGAACCAAAAGAATACGAAGAAGATATTTACGCACTTTGGGAAAAGAGCGAAGCTTTTAAGTCTGATCCAACCTCTAATAAACCGCGTTTTTCCATCAGTATGCCACCACCCAACGAAACTGGCACCCTCAGTCTTGGGCACGCTATGTACACCTTGCAGGACATTATGATTCGCCACGCCCGCCAGATGGGTAAGGACGCCTTGTGGTTACCGGGAACGGATCACGCTGCCATAGCTGTAAACGCCATAATCGAAAAGCAATTATCAGAGGAGGGGACAAATAAACACGAGATTGGCCGTGAAGAGTTCTTACGCCGAACCAAAGCCTTCGTGGCTAACAGCCGTGAAAACATGCTCAAGCAGATGCGAGCTCTCGGATTCAGCGCCGATTGGTCGCGCCATCGTTACACGCTTGACGAAGCCTTAAACCGCTGCGTTAACGAAACCTTCAGCAAAATGTATCACGATGGCCTGATTTACAGGGGTCATCGCATCATCAATTGGGACCCGATGCTAGAAACGACAGTGTCCGATGATGAAGTCGTCCACCAAGAGGAAAAAACTACTTTTTACACTTTCAAATACGGTCCCTTTCACATCAGCACCGCTCGCCCGGAAACCAAGTTTGGTGACAAATATGTGGTGATGCACCCCCACGATAAGCGCTACGCTAAATATAATCACGGTGACACCTTTGAGGCCGAGTGGATTAATGGACCGGTAACGGCCACAGTTATCAAGGACGAAGCCGTTGATCCGAAGTTTGGAACAGGGGTAATGACCATCACCCCTTGGCATGATGTGACTGACTTTGAAATTGCCGAAAGACACAATTTGGATAAGGAACAAATTATTGATTTTCACGGCAAATTGCTAGAAATAGCCGGCGAGTTTGCTGGCATGGATATCAAACAAGCTAGGCCTAAAATCGTAGACAAGCTCAAGGCCAAAGGACTTCTGATAAAGGAAGAGCATGGCTATTTGCACAATATTGCTGTTAACGGCCGCGGGATGGGAATTATCGAACCCCAGATTAAACTGCAGTGGTTCGTGGACGTTAATAAAAAAGTGGTGCCTTGGCAGGGCAATAAACTCAGCTTAAAAGAGGTGATGCAGTCCGTCATCAAATATAAAGACATAGCCATAGTACCTGGGCGTTTTGAAAAAGTTTACTTCCATTGGATCGATAATCTCCGTGATTGGTGCATTAGTCGACAAATTTGGTGGGGACATCGGATTCCAGCTTGGTACCGTACCAATGCTGAGGGCGAAACCGAAACCTATGTTGGCCTGATGCCACCTGACAACGACGGCAAGCAGGGTTGGCATGATTGGGAGCAAGATCCTGATACTTTGGACACTTGGTTTAGCTCATCGCTATGGACCTGGAGTACGCTTATCGATCCCGAATTAGCCCAGGATATGTCGCTTGATTTCAAGGAGCTACTGGCTCGCAGTGTCGACTTCCAAACCTATCACCCCACCTCTGTTATGGAAACCGGTTGGGACATATTATTTTTCTGGATTGCCCGCATGATTTTGGCCACTACTTACATGACCGGCCAGGTACCGTTTAAGACGGTTTATTTGCACGGTATGGTACGGGCGGAGGACGGTAAAAAAATGAGCAAGAGCCGGCCGGAATCGATCGTTGATCCGATTGACGTAATCAATCAATATGGCGCCGACGCTCTGCGCCTAGGCCTAATCATGGGCGTGGCGCCAGGGCAGGATCAAAACTGGAGCAGGGGGCGAATTGAAGCTGCCCGAAACTTTTGTAACAAGCTTTGGAATATTGCTCGGTTTATAGAGGACAAAATTGGTGATAATTACAGATGGCATGGCGTTCCCCAGCCCCAAACTGTAGCTGATCATTGGATATTGTCAAAGTTACAACACTCAATGAATGAAATTGGTAAATTGGTTGAGGATTTGCGTTTTGCGGAAGCTAGTGAATTGGTTTATCACTTCGTTTGGGATGATTTGGCTGATTGGTATATTGAAGCCAGCAAACAGGAGGCGAGTAGGGAAGTGCTGGCTTACGTTCTAGAAGCAACCCTTAAGTTAGCCCATCCTTTTGTGCCGTTTGTGACAGAAACCATATGGCAAACCTTGAAGTGGGAAGGGGACAGTTTATTAATAACTAGCCCGTGGCAAAAGGCTGATCTCAAACTGGATAAAACTCACGTTGAAGCTTTTGAGGATATTCGATCGGTTGTTAGCGAGGTTCGCTTTATTTGCACCAGTCTAGGAGTTAGAGGAGCAAAATTGTACCACTCTGGTGATCCTTTTATCGCCGAGCACAGTGAACTTATTGCCAATTTGGCCGGGCTCAGCAGTGTTGAGGTTTCTGATAGCAGTGATGGGCTGCATTTGTCCCAAACTAAGCATGATGTTTGGCTAGGCCTAGACCGTGAGACAATCAACCGCTTCATTAAACAATTGTCCGATCAATTGAACGACACCCAAAAACTGCTTGCTCAACTGGAAAAGCGTCTAAGCAATAAGGCTTATGTCAGCAATGCACCTAAAGAATTAGTGGATCAAACCAAGCACCAGATAGATGAAACAAAAGAGCTGGCCGCCAAACAACAAGCCGTCTACGACCGCTTCAAGAGTTAGTGGGAGTTTCTTCTAATTCGAGCGCCGAGCGGATCCGGGCGGCACTTTCTTCTGGACGATAATCGTCAAACCACAGTACGTGCCAGCCAAAACGTTCGGCCGCCATTAGATTGGTGCGGGAATCGTCGACTAGCAGTATCTCGTTTGGTGAACAGTTGGCGTAGTGCTGAGCCGCCTCGTAAATGGCCGGTTCTGGTTTGATGGCCCCAGTTTTAGAGGAATCAATAACAGCGGCGTAGTCTAGGCGTGGGATAAGTTGTTTCTCGAGCATGGCGTTGATAAAACCCGGCATGATATTAGATAGCAATCCGACCTCGTAGTGTTCGCCGGCCCAGTGAGCAAGATCGTGCATTTCTGGAATTGGGTCAACAGCCTCCATGTAATAGCGCTTCCAGTCTAGGGAATCTACACTTAGTTGTTTAGCTAGTGCTCTGTTGAAGTCCTCCAGGCTCATCTCTCCTCGGCAAACAGCATCGTTAAAATGCCAGAAGGCAGTTTCGATGGTGTCGGCTGAAGCGTGGGTATCTTCGGCTAATTTCGTAAAGGCTCGGTGGAAAAAACGGACCATGCAGCCATTTATGTCAAAATAGACGAACCTGACCCCAGACTTAGAGCGGCCCTTTGCCTTAGCGGGGGGCAGGGCAGGGGTGAATTGTCCCATAAGTTCGTTCAGGGTGGTGCCAAGTGCAGAGGCAATTGATTGAATTGTAAAAACCGACGGAGATTTGATAGCGCCGCGTTCGATTTTAGCCAGCGTAGAATAACTAAGCCCGGCCTTTTGACAGAGTTCTTGTTGGGTAAGCCCAGCAGCTTTGCGAGCCGCTTGAAGTGCCTTCCCCAAGTCTTGTTCGGGGTCCGTTCCCACCTGATCCATTGAGACTATCGTACTAGTTTGAGGGCAAAAAACCAAGCAAAGTAGCCGTTTAGTACCATATTTATCTGAAAATAAAACCGAGGGCAGTGGCTATTATTATCGTGCAAATCAGACCAGCTACAGTCGCAGCAACCAAAGCATTTTTGGCATTACCGCCACTAGAACGAATGGTTTTAGAATAAACCCAACCGCCAAAACCTATGCCTGCAACAATGCCGATTGTCAGATTCGAAAGCATATTTATAGTGTACTAAAAGGCTAAACGTTTAGCCATGGCGGCAAGGGCAGGGTGGTCTGGTTCGCTGTCGGTGTCTGGTTTGGCTCTAAACTCCTCACCAGAGTTAATTGGCACTAGTTTTACATGCACATGTGCTACATCAAGGCCTTCAACCTGAATGGCAATCCGTTTTTTTTCTGGAAAAGCTTTCCGCAAACGTTCAGCTACTTTTTTGACCGACGCCCAAAGGGCTTGGTAATCACTATCGCTTAGATCAAGAAAAGTCTCGACCTGGGTCTTGCTTACAACCAATGTCATACCAGGTTGAATTGGATGAATATCTAAAAACGCTAGCGTCTTATCGTCTTCGTAAATTTTGTGCGAGGGGATTTCGCCTTTAATAATCTTAGTAAAAATGCTGTCAGCCATGTTGTTAATTGTAGCGTAATTTACATTTAATTTATTAGTTCGCAAAAAGGTGCTATAAGAAAAATGAATGAAAAACGGCGAAACAAGAAAAAAGCCAGAAGCGAAAAAAATTCCGCGCAAAAAGCGTTTTTACAGAGCTTTGGCACAGATCCCTTTAATGGCTGCACTGTTTAATGCCTCTCCGGCGCATGGAGGCATGTTGTGCAACAATGAGCATTTTGCAGCAGTCGCGCCTAGTATCGATACCTCAAGTAACGGTGATTTGCAAATCGGCTCCTTCAATATCGCCAAGGGACGATTTGGCATAAAAGGTGTTGAGGCAGTTCTAGAAAAACATCGCACCATAGACGTGGCAAATTTCCAGGAAGCATCAATGCGTGATGTGAAACGTCTAGAAAAGGCTACTGGGCTTCGGCACGCGGCGACGAGCTGGAATACCACAGATTTTATTGGTACTTACGGCAACCTCACGCTAACCAATTTGAGTATTGTTTCAATAGAGGAATATATGTTATCTCCATCGCACGACCAAGTGCAAAGAACAATGTTAGTAACGGTTTTAAGAGATAAAACTGGACGACTCGTAGTAAACGCCAATGCTCAATTAACAGCCAGAAACAGACCTCTCCATGCTGGTGAAAAATTAACAGTACGTGAAACCGAGACGCAGAGGGTACTGAAAATCCTCGGCAGCCCACAGTATGCAGATCTGCCAACATCACTTTCTATTGACCTAAACGCCGGTCCTGGCCGGAGCGAATATCAATCACTAAAACCTCAATTTCACGATACTGCTGACGACATAAATAAACCCTCGGGCGGCCTGGTGACAGTTGCCCATCCACCAACCCAGAGTGATTATATTTTTATAAGTGGGGATCTTGCGCTTAGCGATCTTGAGACTTTCGGTGAATTCAGCGATCATTGCGAGGTAGTGGGCGATTTTTGGCCAAAATATGTTCCATCCCCAATCCAACCGTTGGCGCTTGATCAGGGTCCAAAATAAAATAAAGAACTGGCGGAAGGGGTGGGATTCGAACCCACGGTACCCTAGGGGCACAACGCTTTTCGAGAGCGTCCAGTTCAACCACTCCTGCACCCTTCCAACGCGATTATTATACCTGTCCTTATAGATGAACAGAACTTGGTTGACAATAATCCTCCTAGAGTTCATGATGTAGGAAAGGGTGGATAACAACAGGGGGTTTTATGAGTAAAAGCGATTATCGTGTTACAGAAAGCGATGTGTGGGTATTCACGCTTAGAGGTATATTTGCCATTTTATTCGGCCTGGTAGCCGTTTTTTGGCCTGGTTTAACACTATTAACATTTGTCTATCTGTTTAGTGCCTACATTTTGGTCGTAGGTTTAATCGGTTTAGTTTCAAGTATAGGTAACCTGTACGACCAGAGTCGAACGGCTTTGTCTCGCTTAATGTTAGGGCTACTGAGCGTAGCGGAAATTGGCGTCGGTGTATACTTACTCAGACATCCCCTAGTTTCGCTCTCGACTTTCGCACTCCTAGTCGGCCTGGTCTTCATAGCACGAGGTGTACTCGAAATAGTTAGTAGCTTCTTCGACGAAGTGCCTGCTCCTCTCAGACTAGTTCTGATCTTTGTTGGTATCCTTACTGGCTTGGCCGGTATTGTTATACTAATGTATCCAGTCTCTAGTGGTGTGGCATTTGTTTGGGTGCTTGGTCTTTACGCATTGATAACCGGACCACTAATGATTGTCCTTGGTATCTCGGCACGCCACCAGCTTCGTGAATCGAACAAATAATTAGTTCCTTGGCCAAATATCTATTCTAAAGTTTTCTATTGTCTTTGATTCTACGCGAACTGAGTACAAAAAACGGAAGACTATCCTAATTGATGGGTGTATCATATTAGGTGTAAGGAGGGAATATTATGTTAGCAGGACCAGGAAGACGTCGTGGACGTAGACGTGGACTAGTTGTAGGCATGGCTGCAGGTTCAGCTATGGCTAGAAGAGGAAATTCTCAGGCAGCTGACGACAGTGAGCCAACAGCGGCACCTCAGGAAGACACAGCCGCTCAGCTTACAGAACTTAAAAATCTAGCTGATCAAGGACTTATTACTCAGGAAGAGTACGCCGCTAAGAAGGCAAGTATTCTAGGCCTCTAGACATTCCCAAGCATCATTGACTAAGACTCTAAACAGCTCCTTGGGTGATTGTTTGTCCAGGAGCTGTGTTTAGTTGTTTAGGTAATATTTCAAAATCTTTTGCTATGCTAAATACATGGATAAGATTAATAAATACGAGGTTCAGTCCCTAATAAAGGACATTAGTTACCGAAAAGTCGCGGTTATAGCGGTTATTTTCATTAGTGGTGGCGCCGTTTTTTATCACATCGTAGAGAAGTTTAGCTGGCTTAATTCATTCTATTTTACTTTCATTACCCTGGCCACTATTGGCTACGGAGACATCGTCCCAACGACGCCCGCTGGCAAGATATTCACCATGTTCTATGCCTTATTTGGCATTACCATCTTCATAATATTGGCTAAGCTAGTTCTGGCAGATGTAGCAATAAGGACGTCCAAGCGCCATAAAAAGTCAGGTAGGTAGTACTGGATCAGATGTTGAGCTAAAACCCAGGGTGGCCATTATTATTAAGGAGGGAAATATGGCGAAAAAATCAACCAAACAGGGTGCTCGAAAAACATCTGAACAAGCTTCGGCGGGTAGTAACAAACAAGTTTCGACAACAGTAGGCAAACTCAGCCAAGCAAGCGACAAACCCAAGACTGGTTTATCGCTGAGTATTAGAGTGTTGTTTGCGGCGCTAGCAGGTATTTTCTTGATCATTAGCACTTCAGCTGTTTGGTTTAATCGTTATTTGTTTGATACCCAAAGTTTTACTAGCACTGCCACCCAGTCTCTTCTTAGCGACTCTAGTCGCCAGGCTATGTCCGTGGAGATAACCGACCGTCTACTATCCAAGAAACCCCTGCTCAAGTCAGTTTTGGACGACCGTACCGAAAAGTTGATCACTGCCTTGCTTGGCAGCGATGTTACCGGACGAATTGTTACCAAATCAGTCACCGAACTTCACACCATTGTGACATCCAAGGAGCCACAATCGGTTGTGATAGATCTGTCTGGGATAAAACAAACTCTAACTGGAGTGTTAACTGCGCTTCGTGATATCACTAATCGCCCGATTGCAGTTGACCAAAATCGCGTCAACCTATCCGATGTACCCGATCAAATCACCTTGCTAGATGCCAGCCAACTGCCGAACTTCTACAATCTAGGTGTAGTTATGATGTGGTTAGGCCCTCTAGCCCTGTCTGCAGCGCTTGGTTTATTGGTGTATAGCATCTACCTAGCCAGACAATCGAGACCTGCTCTTAAGAAGACTTTGGCCCTAGATGGTTTCGCCGTAGTAGTAGCTAGCTTTGTGGGCTGGTTACTAGGACCTCTGTTTAAGCCGACCCTGCTTTCCAACGTAACGAATCCCAATATGAGGGTAGTGGCAGAGAATATCTACAATGCCTTCATTGGCCATTTTGACCAGATAACTGCTTACATATTTACTCTAGGCGCACTGCTACTGGCAGTTGCCCTTTGGATGCAACTAACTGACGCTTGGCACCAACGAAAAACTTGAGTAACTAAGCGGTCAATTCGGTTTCGGCACCGTGAACGGTCAAAGCGAAGATGATCAAGACGTCGATCGCGATGACGATGACTGACCACACTGGGTAAGCGGATAGGAAGGCAAAGTTGGCGATGATGCTGCCCACAGCCAGCAATATAGCTACAATTCTGCCCCAGGTTCGGCCATTAATCACAGCCGATCCAGCTAACATGATGACCAGACCCATGACTAGATGTACCCAGCCCCAAGTGGTGTAGTCAAAGACCAACAAGTGACTCGGGGTTGCCACAAAATAAGTGTCGTTAAGTAGTGCTGCAAGACCAGAAATCATCTGCAAGATGCCGATTATCAGCATCATAAATCCGGCAAAGTAAACCCAGCCGACCCATCCCGTCACTTCGTTTCTATTATTAGCCATTCAAAAAACCTCCTGCCCACCAATTTTTAATTTAATTAGCTTTAGCTTCCGCACCATGCATTGTAAGTGCGTATATTACTGCGACATCGATGGCGATCATAATGATCGACCACAACGGATACGCAGACAAGAACGATAGTTGCGCCAGGCCGCTCAAAACAGCCAGCAGTACACCAACAACTCGGCCCCAGGCATTGCCTGCAATGACCGCTAGACCAGCCAGCAGCACAAAGACACCGAGTAACAAATGTATCCAGCCCCAAGTGGTGTAGTCAAATGCTACCAACCCGCTCTGGGATACCACATAGTAACTATCTTTAAATAACGCCACCAGACCAACCATTGCTTCCATGAGGCCCAACAAGACCATCATTGCGCCGGCAAAGTAAACCCAACCTACCCAACCGGTTGGTTCATTTTTTGACATACCGTCCCTCCTTATTTTTGCTCTATCTTTGTTATACCCTCTAGCGCTAATAAAAGCAACTTTTTTATAGATAAGCGGTGTGTTTGTTATATGAATTAAGAAAAGGAGTCGTCAAAGAAGTTTTTGACACTTGATACACCTTATTCTATGGTAATGGTCTCTGTGTGTGTACCGGCGCCATTTTGGCAAGCGAGTGCTTCGCCGCATTGAGTTCTGGTAGCCGTAATCGTGACTGTACCTCTGGCAAGAGCTTTTACGATGTAATTTGTTGCTTCACAGCCAAATTCGGGTTTACAATTTACACCTTGTTTTGATACCTGCGTTGCGCTTTTTGATGAAAAAGACAAATCGCCCCAGTATGGACCATCAATCTTAATCACAAAGGTTTCACCTACTTTATAACTAGTTGATGACTTTGGCGTATCCG
Organism: uncultured Candidatus Saccharibacteria bacterium; assembly: GCA_964636215.1. Classification (GTDB taxonomy): domain Bacteria; phylum Patescibacteriota; class Saccharimonadia; order Saccharimonadales; family CAZJQT01; genus CAZWRJ01. The sequence continues at coordinate 16,215 of CAZWRJ010000014.1, forward strand.
TTGTTTGTTCTGATTGTTGTGTTGTAGCTTCTGGTTTTTCATTTTCTATAACACTTGTATCGTTGTTCTCGGGGAGCTGGTTATTGGTTGCATTGCGAGCGTGTACAACGTACCAGCTCAGAAATCCTATTATCCCAACAATAATTATGACTAATAAAGCTTCGACAACACTAAAACCCTTATGGTTTTTCTTCATAAAATAATGATATCAGTTTATTGGGAAAACTTTTTTACTTGGTACACCCGGCGTGATTCGAACACACGACCTCCAGTACCGCAAACTGGCGCTCTATCCAGCTGAGCTACGGGTGCACAAAGAACAGGGGTAATCCTACCATATCAAGTAAGGAATTACTAGTTTTGGAAACTTAGTGCACAAAAACGCTTATGCATTGACAGAAACACGTTTAAATATTATAAGTATTGACAGATT
>CAZWRJ010000015.1:0-15819 GCA_964636215.1 uncultured Candidatus Saccharibacteria bacterium
AGAGCCAGTATCGGTGCTGTCGGTAATGAACAACATCAAAATATCAAAATCGGCAAAGCTGGACGCAATCGACACAAAGGGATACGTCCTTCTGTTCGCGGAGTAGTTATGGCAGCTGCTGATCACCCACATGGGGGTGGTGACGGTGGGCGTCACGGTATTGGTGCTGGTGGTAAATCACCTAAGACGCCATGGGGGCAAAAGACGCTTGGCTATAAGACTCGTCGCCGTAAAAATACGACTAAGTTTATTCTAAGAAGCCGCCATGCGGCTAAGAGGAAATAACTATGAGTAGATCACTTAAAAAAGGACCATTTATCGACCCTAAACTGGCTAAAAAAGTAGCCGCTCTAGGTAGTGAAGACCGGACCATTATTAAGACTTGGGCGCGGGCCTCTACCATATCTCCAGATTTTGTCGGTCGTACTATTGCTGTACACAACGGCAAAGTTCACGTGCCAGTATTTATTACTGAAAACATGGTTGGCCACAAACTTGGTGAATTTAGCCCAACCCGCAAATTCCGCAGACATGGTGGTAAGTTGGCAAAATCCTCAAGTGAAGGAAGCGCGGAGTAGATATGGCAGTACAAGCGTTGGCTAAAGGCGTTCGCATCAGCCCCAGGAAAGTTGGTGTGGTATTAGGTTTAGTGCGCGGTCGAACCGTAAGTGACGCCCTTGTGATTCTAGAACATACACCTAGACGCTCAGCTATTGCCGTCCGTAAAGTTATAGAAAGCGCCCGGGCGAACGCCGACCACAATCATAACTTCAAACCTGATAGTTTAAAGATCGTGAGTATCGGTGTGACGCCTGGACCAAGTTTTAAACGTTATCGTCCAGCTGCTCATGGCCGAGCTTTGCCGTTCAAACGTCAGACCAGTCATATACGTGTAACTGTTGATGGTGATCAAAGAGTGGCTAAAAAGCCAGCTAAAACCGCGGCTAAGGAGAGCAAGTAATGGGCCAAAAAGTAAATCCCATCAGCATGCGTTTGCAAGTTAATAAGAACTGGCGAAGCAAATGGTTTGCTAATAAACGCGACTACGCCAAGTTTTTGACGGATGATCTAAAAACCCGTAAGTTAATCCAAGACAAAGTGGGCAATCGTGGTGGAATACATCAAGTTGATATTGAGCGCTCGCCTAACCTAGTGTCGGTGACTATCACTACTGCCAAAGCCGGTGTGGTTATTGGCCGCGGAGGAGCAGGCGTTCAAGAAATCAAAGCAGCCATTGAAAAAATTTATGGCATACCAATACGTGTAAATATAGAAGAAGTCAAAAAGCCAGAACTTTACGCCAAATTGGTAGCCGAGAATATAGCCCATCAGCTAGAACGACGTATTGCCTTCCGTAGAGCTGTCAAATCGGCCGCTGGAGCCACTATGCGTGCTGGAGCTAAAGGGATACGCATCGAGATTGCCGGACGCTTGGGCGGCAATGAGATGTCACGCCGCGAAAAATTAGTAGAAGGCAGTGTGCCACTACATACAATTAGAGCCGATGTAGATTTTCACAAGACAGCGGCCATGTATCCAGGTGCTGGTCTGATCGGCATCAAGGTTTGGATTTATAAAGGCGAGGTAGCTTAAGATGTTGATGCCTAAACGCCAAAAATACCGCAAGGTTTTCAAAGGACGAGTACGAGGCGCCGCTAGCGCTGGTGTTCGCATTGAATTTGGCGACTTTGCTTTGCAGTCACTTGGGCATGAAAGAATTACCAGCCGCCAGATTGAATCAGCTCGTCAAGCTATGACTCGTTACGTCAAGCGTGGAGGCAAGATTTGGATTCGCATATTCCCTCATACTCCAGTTACTCGCAAACCTCAAGACGTGAAAATGGGTAGTGGTAAAGGCAACCCCGAATTCTTTGTTGCCAAAGTCAAACCCGGTACCGTTTTGTTTGAGATGCAAGGCGTTACTCAAGAAGTAGCCCAAGAAGCTATGCGTTTGGCAGCTCACAAACTGCCAATTAAAACCAAATTCCTGGTAAAGGACGAGGTTTAGTATGAAAATCGTTGATATCCGCAAACTACCGACTACCGACCTGGCTAAAGAGAGCACCAAACTGCGCGAAGAAATTGCTGAAATGCGCCGTCGTATTCATCTGGGCGAGACTACAAATGTCCGACAACTACGCGCTAAACGCAAAGATTTGGCTCGTATTTTGACTGTGCTTAGTGAACAACTAGTGAAGGAGAGCGTCTAATGGCCCGTATATTCCAAGGAGTAGTTAGCTCCGATAAAGCTGCCAAGACCATCACAGTTGTTGTGTTGGCTAGAAAAACTCACCCGGTTTATCACAAGCAATATCTTAGGAGCAAGAAGTTCACTGCTCATGACGAGAAAAATGAAGCAAAAACTGGTGACACTGTCGTTATTGTCGAAACTAGACCACTTAGTGCTACTAAACGATATCGTTTAGAGAAAATAGTTCAACGGGCTGCCGTTCGGCATCAAGAGCCTGAAGAGACAAAGGAGTCAGCATGATTCAGCAAGAATCTCGACTAACTGTCTGTGATAACAGTGGTGCTAAGGAAATTCTATGTATCCGGGTACTTGGCGGTACTCGTAGGCGCTATGCCAGAGTTGGCGACACCATAGTTGCAACCGTTAAAGAAGCTTTGCCAACCGGTGGCGTTAAACGAAAAACGGTAGTAAGAGCAGTAGTTGTAAGAACCAAAGATACCATTAGACGCAAAGACGGTTCAACTATTCGCTTCGATGATAATGCAGCGGTATTGATAGGCGACGACAAACTTCCAAGAGCTACCCGTATTTTTGGACCGGTGCCACGTGAACTTAGAGAAAAAGGCTTTGCTAAAATCATCAGCCTCGCTCCGGAGGTCCTGTAATGTACAAAATCCGACTTAAAAAAGGCGACACAGTGGTTGTGCTATCCGGTAAGTACAAGTCCAAAACTGGGAAGGTATTGGCTACTCACCCTCGTGACAACAAAGTTACCGTTGAAGGAATCAACGTCGTTAAAAAGCATGTTAAACCTAACCGCGAACATCCTCAAGGTGCAATTGTAGAGTTGACTAAACCAATTTGGGTCAGCAAGGTGTCTATTCTTGAGCCAACATCCAAAAAACCTAGTCGTATTGGCTACAGAGTGGAAAAAGATGGCAGTAAAACTCGTGTCTATAAGAAGACCGACAAGGAGATCAAGTAATGGTTGTTAAAAAATCTCCTATCGCCAACGGTGCCCGTTTGAGGGTACTATATAAATCCCAGCTCGCTGCTGAGTTAAAAGAAGAGCTTGGCCTGAGCAATATTCATCAAGTTCCTAAACTTGAGAAGATTGTGTTAAATATCGGTCTAGGACGAGCAAAGGACGACAAAAAAATGTTTGAGGTAGCAAATAACACCTTGCGTAAAATATCTGCTCAACAGCCTGTCGAAACAATTGCTAAGGGATCAATTGCTGGCTTTAAACTGCGCGAAGGCAATAAAATTGGTCTAAAGGTAACCTTACGGGGTGACCGAATGTATGAATTTGTTGATCGCCTAATTAACATTGTTTTACCGAGATTCAGAGATTTTCATGGTGTTAGCGCGAAGGCCTTTGATAAATCCGGTAACTTTAGCATCGGCTTGAGTGATCAATCGGTGTTTGCAGAGCTTAGTTTTGACGAGACAACTACCCCTCACGGGCTACAAGCTGTGTTTGTTATTGAGTCAAAGACCCCAGCTCATTCCAGAGCTTTGTTAGAAAAGTTTGGCATGCCATTTGAGAAACAGGAGGTTAGTCGTGGCTAAAAAATCTATACTGGCGCGTGACAAAAAGCGTCAACAAATGATCCAGAAATATGCAGATAAAAGAACTGAGTTGAAAAAACTAGGCGACCGGCAAGGTCTACATCTGCTACCTCGCAATAGTTCACCAACTAGATGGAAGAACCGTTGTAATGAAACCGGACGACCGCATGCATATATGCGTCAGTTTGGCTTATCACGTATTAGCTTCAGGGAGCATGCCTCGAAAGGTGAAGTTCCCGGAGTAACGAAGAGTAGCTGGTAAATATGAGAGTGTCCCAAGGAGAAATCAAATGATATCAACCGATCCTATCGCCGACATGTTAACCCGTATCCGCAACGGTTTACTGGTGAATAAACAAGAAGTTAGTGTTCCGCATTCTAAGCTCAAACAATCTGTGGCTGAGTTACTTAAGGAGAATCATTACTTGAGTGGAGTTAAGATTGTTGACGAAGACAACCGAAAAAACCTTAGTTTGTCTCTTAAGGCTACTGATGCAAACTCAACCATTACGGAAATTAAGCGTCTGAGCAGTCCCGGTCGTAGATCATACGTTTCAGCCAAAGAAATACCTCGAGTCAAACAAGGTCGTGGCATTGTTATTATAAGTACTAGTCAAGGAATCATGACCGGTACTGAAGCCCGCCGCCAAAATGTTGGTGGTGAGTTAATCTGTGAGGTCTACTAGGAGTAAACTATGAGCCGTATTGGAAAACAACCTATTACTGTCCCGAGCGGCGTAAATGTCACTATTCAGCCACATCTAGTTGTAGTTGAAGGTGCTAAAGGCCGCCTTGAACAAGCTACATTGTCAAACATCGAGATCAAACAAGAAGGTGAACAATTGCTAATTTCACGCAAAGATGACACGGCAGCAAGCAGGGCCAAGCACGGTTTAATGCGTTCTTTGGTAAATAATATGGTTATAGGTGTCAGCGAAGGTTTTAGTCGTCAACTAGAGCTCAATGGCGTAGGCTATCGGGTTAGCTCTGCCGGCAATAGTCTTAAGTTCAATCTAGGCTTTTCTCACGAAGTTGAGTATAAATTGCCAGAGGGGATAACCGCACAAATCGAACAGAATATTATTACTATCACTGGCATCAGTAAACAACAAGTTGGCCAAGCAGCAGCTGAGATTAGAGCGCTTAAGAAGCCTGAGCCTTATAAAGGTAAGGGATTAAAGTATGTTAATGAGCGGATCTTACGCAAAAGCGGTAAATCCGGTAAGGAAAAATAGGAGACTATATGAACCGTCTAAGTCATAGCCGAGAAGGCGAAAAACGTCGCAAGTTGCGCGTACGCGGCAAGATTAGTGGCAGTTCTGAGCGGCCCAGGTTAAGTGTATTCATCAGCAATATCCACCTTACGGCGCAAATCATTGATGATTCCAAACAAATGACCCTGATTTACGTTACAACTGTCGGGCAAAAAAACCTGTCACTCAATAAGACCGAAAGGGCTGCGTGGGTTGGCACTGAACTTGCTAAAAAAGCTAAAGCTAAAAAGGTAAAAAAGGTAGTACTGGACCGCGGAAGCCATCTGTATCACGGTCGGATCAAGGCCTTAGCTGAAGCCGTAAGATCCGGTGGAGTGGAGGTTTAATATGGCCGAGAGATTTATGGAACGACGTAACCGAGATCGTCAACCTGAAGAAAAACAATACGATGAGCAAGTTGTTAGCATTGATCGAGTAGCTCGAGTGGTTAAAGGTGGCCGACGTTTCCGCTTTAGGGCTCTTGTAGTGGTCGGTGATGGTAAGGGTAAAGTTGGTGTCGGTATTGCCAAAGGTGCCGATGTAACAGCAGCTATCACAAAAGCCTCCGACGTAGCCAAAAAACACTTCCTAAAGATTGATATAAGGAATGGCACTATTGCTCATGAAGCTGAGGTAAAAGTCGGTGGCTCGCGCATTTTGCTTAAGCCCGCTGCTGAAGGTACCGGCTTAATGGCTGGTGGGGTAGTTCGAACTGTTCTAGAGGTAGCCGGTGTCCATAATATTTTATCTAAGTCCTTGGGCTCAAGTAATAAGATTAACACTGCTCACGCCACTTTAGAGGCACTACGAACCATTGAATCACCTGAAAAATGGCACACTAACCTTAACCGCAATGTCAAGAAAGTCAGCCCAAAAAGCACTAAGACTAGCACTAAAACTAAGGTATCAGCATGAAGTACCACGAACTAGCCACTAGATCTTTTAAACCTACTCGGCGTTTAGGGCGAGGCATTAGCGCCGGTCAGGGTAAAACTGCTGGAAGGGGTACTAAAGGCCAGAATTCCAGGGCCGGCAGTAGCCGTAAACCTGGTTTTGAGGGCGGACAAAACCCATTAATGCAACGTCTTCCTAAACTCCGCGGTTTTACCAGCCATAGGCCAAAATCCTACAATGTCTACACCGGTCAATTAGCAGATTTGGGAACAACTGTCGACAACTTTAGTCTTGCTGAAGCAGGCTTGGTACCTGGCCCCTACGTTTTTGTTAAGTTAATTGTCAAGGGCGACTTAACTAATAAAGTTAATGTCAAACTTCAAGGTGCCAGTAAGTCAGCAATCACCATAATTAAACAAAAGGGTGGGAACTTCACTAAGACACCTCAAGTCAAACGTCAGCCTAAAGACAAGCCTGACGAAGTCAAGCGGTAGGCAGCTGATTCAAAGTTCGATATACTTTCAGGGTAAATTTAGAGTTAAGTAAAGAGGGAAATAAGCAAAAGTCAATGAGCTGGAAAGTAATCTGGGCGTCACTTAAAAACAACGACATGCGTAAGCGTCTTTTGGCGGTTCTTGGCATGCTTTTAGTTTTTAGAATCTTGGCTCATATTCCCATTCCTTTAGGAAGTCCAGAAACCTTACAACAAGTCCTTAAAAACCTATTCACCACTACCCAGAGTTCACAACTACTTAGCTTCATTAACGTCTTGTCTGGTGGAGCATTAGCAAACTTTTCGATTGTTCTGGTTGGGCTTGGACCATACATTAATGCTTCAATTATTATGCAGCTTTTGACCAGAGCTATCCCCCAGCTTGAAGCATTAGAAAAAGAAGGTGAATATGGTCGTAAGAAATTAAATCAATACACCCGTATTCTAACTTTCCCTCTGGCCATTATCCAGTCTGTGGGTGCCATTTATTTGGTTCGACAATCAGCCCAACAGATAGGCGGTATTGGTGATATCACAGCTAATGCGTCTTTGTGGCAATGGGCCTTAATGGTGGCCGCCTTGACCGGTGGAGCCATGTTATTGATGTGGCTTGGTGAGTTAATTACCGAGCAGAGTGTTGGTAACGGTATTTCGCTGCTTATAACTGTCGGTATTGTCAGCCGTCTGCCTAGCAATATATCAAGCATTGTAGCGGGAGTCTTTGACTCTTCGCATAAATGGCGAGTGCTAGGCTTAACTATGCCGTTTAACCGCACCGCTGCCGTATATAGTTTGGTTATTCTGGCGGTCGTAGTTACCGTAACCGTCCTGGTCGTCAAACTCAACGAAGCCTCAAGTAATATAACTATCAACTATGCCAAACGTGTCCAAGGCAATCGAGCCTACGGAGGAGTAACAACAAGTCTGCCGGTCAAATTGATAACTGCCGGTGTTATTCCAATCATTTTCGCTGTAGCTTTCTTGAGCGTGCCAGGTTTTGTCGGACAACTACTAGTTGGCTCGCAAAACCCACATTGGCAACAGCTCGGCCAACATTTAGTAACCCTATTCCAGCCATCTAGTACTCAAACTTTCGCAGCCGGCGGTTGGCAGCCATATCTTTACCCGATGGTTTACTTCTTGCTTGTCTTCATATTCACCTTTTTCTACACCAATATAACCTTCAATGCCAAGGAGATTGCCGAGAACCTGCAAAAACAGGGTGGTTTTATTGCCGGGGTTCGAAGTGGTAGCCAAACTGAGAAGTACCTGAGTAGTGTGGTAAATCGTTTGACATTGTTTGGCGCCCTGGCACTAGGGCTATTGGCTATCGGACCGATCATTATCGAATATATAGCTTTCAAATTTGGACTTAATATCTCAAACATCACCATCAGTGGCACCAGTATCCTAATTTTGGTAGCTGTGGCCCTAGAAACACTTCGAGCTATCGAGTCACGAGCTCTAATGGTTACCTATGATCAGTACGAACAACCCGATTATTTCTACGATGCTGCTGACGGCACCGCTGCATTAGGCGCTAGGCGTCTACGATTTTTGCCTGGTCGACTAAGGCGCCCGAAGACCAAAAAGAGTCGTGATTAAAAACTCTTTACAAACACCTTGGAGTTTGGTACAATAATGATCCGTTATACCTCATGGCTATAAAGGAAGTAATCGAGTTGACAGGAACTGTGGTCGAGGCTTTGCCTGGCACCCAGTTTCGGGTTGAACTGGAAAATGGCCATCAGATTATAGCTCACGTCGCCGGCAAGATGCGAAAACATTACATTCGCTTAGTGCCTGGAGACAGCGTAACGGTCGAGTTGACCCCTTACGACCTTTCGAAGGGCAGAATCACCTATCGCAAGTCATAAATTAACGCAGTGAGTCAAGCCCCGCAGAAAGGAGCGTGATCCGCATGAAAGTGCGTGCGAGTGTCAAAAAAATTAGTCCTGATGATAAAATCGTCCGTCGCAAAGGACGTCTATATGTTATTAACAAATTTAAACCTAAGCATAAGCAGCGACAAGGCTAAATAATGGCGCGTATATCCGGTGTTACCATCCCAGATTCTAAGCAAGTCCAAATTGCTCTTAGGTATATCTACGGCATTGGTCCAAAAGCTAGTGCTGATATTTTGGCTAGAGCCAACGTTGAACCAAGTTCACGGGTTAAGAATCTGACTGAACAAGAGATATCCAGAATCCAAGACACCATCAATAGTCATTACAGCGTTGAAGGTGACTTGCAACGTGTGATTACTGGCAATATAAAACGCCTTAAAGACATTAAATCTTACCGTGGTGATCGACATTCACGCAGCTTGCCTTCTCGTGGTCAAAGAACCAGAACTAACGCTAGAACTCGTCGCGGGAAGCGACTTGCGGTAGGTGGCAGTCAACCTAAGGCCGCTTCTAAGACTTAAGGACTTATATATGGCTACTGATAAAACTACCGAAACAACTATTGAAGCGCCAATTACTACTGACGCTGCTATTGAGACTAAGGCTTCGGTCAAAAAGAAAAAGGCTAAGCGTTCAGTGCCGAACGGCCAGGTTCACATTCTAGCTACTTTTAATAACACCATCATTACCTTTACTGATCCTACCGGTAAAGTCCTAACAACTGCCAGCGCTGGTGGTTGTGGTTTTCGTGGTTCCAAGAAAGGTACAGCCTACGCTGCTCAGGTAGCACTCGAAAAAGCCGGCCAAGCAGCTAAACAAGCCTATAATTTGGTTAAGGCCGACGTATTCGTCAAAGGTATTGGTCTAGGTCGTGAAGCTGCCATTCGTAGTTTGCAAAGCCTAGATATTCACGTAACTAGCATTACAGATGTCACAGGGGTAGCTCACGGCGGAGTGCGCTCTAGGAAGGCAAGAAGGGTATAGATCATGGCCAGAGACCGTCAATCAATAGTCAAAATGAGTCGCCGTGAAGGGTATGCGCTTCATCCAAAAGCTCATAAAGCTTTAGTTAAGCGCTCGGCTTTGCCAGGCCAAATCAACACTATGCGTGGCCGAAGTAAGCCAAGCCAATATTCTATTCAACTGCGCGAAAAACAAAAAGTTAAGCGACTATATGGGCTGCTAGAAAGACAGTTCAGCAAGCTTATTAAAGAAGCCTCTAGGCGCCAAGGCCAAACTGGCGAGCTGTTATTGCAACTGCTTGAAAGGCGAGCTGATAACGTTGTTTACCGTTCAGGACTTGCTGCTAGTCGTCGTGCAGCTAGACAACTACTAACACACGGACACTTTACTTTGAATGGTAGGCGAGTTGATATCCCATCAATTCGGGTCGTCCAAGGCGACACTTTGGTTGTCAGGGAACATGGTCAAAAAACCCAGTATTTTAAGCAATTAGATGAAGTCAGCCCCGCTCCGGTGGCTATCCCCAGCTGGCTTAAAGTTGATCGCAAGAAATTTACTATAACTGTTACAGGTCTGCCATTACGCACTGACGCTGAGCCAGATATTAACGAGCAATTAATTGTTGAGTATTACTCACGCTAACTTAGGAGGTTAGAGCATTATGTCAAAACACATTCATACACCAGGAGTCGTCAAAGTTGATGACCATGACGATACTAGCGCCACTTTCACGGTGGAGCCATTACACACTGGTTACGGTATGACACTGGGTAACAGTTTGCGACGGGTGTTGCTGTCGAGTATTTCTGGGGCCGCCGTAACGTCTTTTAAGATTGATGGCATAACTCACGAATTTACCACCGTTAAAGGTGTTAAAGAAGACGTAGTCGACATTTTACTAAACCTTAAAGGGGTTAGATTCCGTGTCTTCAGCGAAGAACCGCAAGAATTACGTATTGTTAAACAAGGTCGCGGACCAGTCACGGCCAAAGATATTCAAACTAACGCAGATGTAGAAATTGTTAACCCATCTCACGTTATCGCTACTATCGATGACGCCAAGGGGAAGATGATAATGGATCTAGTGGTAGAAACCGGCCGTGGTTACCGTACTATCGAGGAAGGCAGTGCCTCGAAGGCCAGCGACTTTGTAGCCGTTGACGCCGTCTTCACTCCCGTACACCGGGTTCGCTATAAGGTGGAAAACACCCGTGTCGGTCAAATGACAGACTTAGATCGTCTACTAATAACAATTGACACAGATGGTTCAATCAGTCCGCGTGACGCTTTCGAAGAGGCTTCAGCAATCTTGATCAATCAGTACTCTGCTCTAGCCGGCCAAACCAGAGTTGAAGCTAGTGCTCCCCTGATGCCAGGCGGGGAAACTTCAGTGACTGGTGACAGTGATGAATCTGCAGAGTTAATGACTCCCATTGAAGATCTGAATCTTTCTGCTCGCACCACTAACGCCCTAATCAACAACGATATCCATACTCTAAAGGACTTGTTCAGTCTAAATGATGCTGAACTGAGAGAACTTAAAGGTTTTGGTAGCAAGGCACTGGATGAAGTGAAAGAAAAGATGGCGGAGCTGGAGCTTTAAAGATGCACAGGCACGGTTATCAAGGTAGAAAGTTTCATCGTACCCGTGATCAACGTCGGGCTCTAGTTAAGGGTCTGGCAGATTCCTTGGTACTTAATGAAACTATCGAGACCACTTTGCCGAAGGCTAAAGAGATAGTGCCTTATGTTGAAAGATTGATAACTAAAGCTAAAAAAAGTGACCTGCATAACCGTCGTCAGGTGATAAGTGGGCTGCAGACCATCGAAGCTGCTCATAAACTAGTTGATGAAATAGCTCCGAAACTTAATGGTCGCAACAGTGGTCATCTAAGAATCGAGCGAACTGTAACACGCCGCGGCGACAATACCGTGCTCGCACGAGTTAGTTTCGTAGATGATTTGAAAAAAGCAGAAGAAAAGGTGTCAAAACCTAAGGTTGAGAAAGTTGTTAAGAGTGCTGTTTCCAAAGCAGCAACAAAGAAGGGCTCAAAATGACCAAGACCTATAGCGCAAAACCAACCGATGTAGTTCGTAAGTGGTACGTCCTAGATGCTTCAGAGCTGCCCCTAGGCCGTCTAGCAACTAAAGCCGCTACTTTGCTTATGGGTAAGGGTAAACCGCAGTTTACCAAGCATATCGACTGTGGTGACTTTGTAGTGGTTATAAATGCCAAAGATTTGGTAGTTAGTGGTGAGAAATCGACTAAGAAGCTTTACCGTCATTACAGTGGTTACCCTAGTGGCTTGGCTACCAGAAGTTTGGAAGAACAACTTTCAAGGGATGCAACTGTACCAGTAACCAAAGCTATTCGGGGCATGCTACCAGACAACAAACTTCGACCTGAAAGGCTCAAAAGACTCAAAGTTTACAGTGGTAGTGAACACCAGCATAGTGCTCAAAAACCAATAACCTTAAACCTGAAAGAGGCTAAATAATGGTTACTGAAAAGAAACGAAGCTACTTTTACGCCTTAGGGCGTCGCAAAAGTGCTACTGCCCGTGTACGCTTGATGAATGGTAAGGGAGTGATGACCGTTAACGGCCAATCAGCCAGTGATTACTTTGCAGCTAGCAAGCACTTGCTACATGAACTAGAACGACCCTTCATTGTTCTGGAAATTGAAAATAAGTATGATATCAGCGTAAAAGTATTGGGTGGCGGTCATAGTAGCCAGGTTGGAGCAATCCAACTTGGTATTGCTAAAGCCCTAGCAATAATGAACGAAGACCTTAGGAGCACTCTAAAGCATGCTGATCTACTTGGCCGTGACCCAAGAGAGAAAGAACGCAAGAAATTCGGTCTTAAAGGTGCTCGAAAGCAACGCCAGTTCACTAAACGTTAAAGTTTTAAGTTAAAACTCAGCTTTTTCAATCCAGATTAGCTATAATGATGTCTAATATGGCGAAAGAGGTTATATTAACTGGACTAAGAGCCAATAACGATCTGCACTTAGGTAACTACTTAGGCGCACTATTGCCTATAATCGATATGGCAAAAAGTCATGCTGGCGAATATCAGATCAATCTTTTTGTGCCAGACCTACATAGCTTTACTACACCTATAGATCATTCTCAGTTACAGGCCGGTATAATGAATAATCTTCGTACTTTTACAAGCGCCGGGTTGCCGCTTGATCACGCTGATATAAACCTTTATCGGCAGAGCTATGTACCAGCTCACAGCGAACTAGCTTGGATATTAAATTGTTTCACTGGCTTTGGTGAGCTGAGTCGCATGACAGAATTTAAAGACAAGTCGACACGCCTTGGTATTGATCACGTAGGCGTAGGGCAATTTGCTTATCCGCCCCTTATGGCTGCTGATATTTTATTGTACGGTGCAATTTACGTGCCTGTGGGGGACGATCAAACCCAGCACCTGGAGTTCACTCGAGACATAGCCCAGCGTATCAATAAGAAATTTGGTGAACTATTCGTCGTGCCAAAGCCAGTTAAAGATCAACATCAGTTTTTCGGCAAAGACCAAGGGCTGAGGATTAAAGATTTAGTAGATCCAACTAAGAAAATGAGCAAGTCGGACGAGTCTGGTAAAGGTGTAATTTTCCTCAGCGATTCACCCGAAATAGCTAAAGCCAAGATTATGGGAGCTACCACCGATAGTGTTAGCAAGGTTCAGCTCGATTACCAAAATCAGCCAGGGGTCAGTAATTTACTAGATATTCTTAAGCTTCTTGGGGGAAATCCCGATGAATTCACGGGTCAATCCCAGTATGGTCCGCTTAAAGAAGCGGTTGCTGAACGTGTAGCAAATTTCCTTGTAGAATTCCAAGCTGACTTAAAAATGGTTGATGACAATGCCATAATGCAAAAGTTAGAAGCTAGCGAGCAAACTATGAACCAAGTTGCGAACCAGACACTTGCTAAAGTTCAAAGAGCCGTCGGTTTACGCAAGTAGTGCTTATGCGTCTTGACCAGTATGTCCTAGACAAAAACCCTCAGCTAAGTAGGTCTTACGCCGCCCGTTTGATTAATGAGGAACAGGTATTGGTCAATGGTAGGTCTTCTAAACCAGGCTATCGCTTACGAGCCTCTGACAAAGTCAAAATAAACTTTGACCCCAAAGAACTAGAACAAATTCCAGATATTGATTTGCCGATACTTCACGAAGATGACGACATACTAGTCATTAACAAGCCGACCGGTGTGATAAGTCATGCTCGTAGTAGATATTGGGATGAACCATCAGTAGCCTCTTTTGTTAGACAAATAACCCAACAATTAGGCGATCGGGCAGGCATAGTACATAGGCTAGACAGAGCCACTAGCGGCGTAATGATTTGTGCTAAGAACGAAACAACCCTCAGATACCTACAAAAACAGTTTGGAGCGCGAACGGTTAAAAAGACTTACTCGGCTGTTATTGTTGGCCTAATCGAACCAAAAGAAGCAACCATTGATCTACCCATCGAACGTAATCCTAAACATCCTTCGTCGTTTCGGGTTGGCCCCAATGGCAAGCAGGCAGTGACTGATTATGAGGCGGTAAAATCAAATATTAACTACAGTTTGCTTAAGCTACAACCTAAGACTGGCCGAACTCACCAATTACGCGTTCATCTGGCATATCTAAAACATCCTATAGTTGGTGATCAGCTCTATGGTGGTGAACCAGCCGAACGTTTATATTTGCATGCTAGTAGTTTGACTATCGTGACACCTGAGGGTCAAACTAAGACCTTTATGGCACCACTACCCGAGGCTTTTAATAAGAAACTCAAAGGCTGATTATGGATCTTGTAATGCATCCTAAAACAGCTCAACAATTCAAGGATCTAACTCTCCATCCTCCTAGTGCTTTACTGATAATTGGACCAGGTGGAGCTGGCAAAGCTACTTTAGCTAGAGCATATCTTAAAGGCATACTTAACATCGACTCTCTGAGTAAGTATCCTTATGCCCGAGAAATAGTTCCCGAGAAACAATCTATTACTATCGATTCGATCAGAGAACTAAAAAATTTCCTGTCTCTTAAAACAACTGGTGAAACAGATATTAGACGAGGAGTTATTATTCATGAGGCGCAATTTCTATCAGTTCCGGCCCAGGCGGCATTACTCAAGACATTAGAAGAGCCACCAGCAGATACTTTATTGATTCTCACCGCCTCTGATGCCATTCTTCTGCCCTCGACTATTTTGTCTAGGTTGTCTCAAATGACTATTTTCACTCTACCTAAGTCACTTGCCCAAGAAGCATCCAAGGCTCAGCCAACGCCTTTATCAGACTTTCAATGGGCATATAACGTCAGTGATGGCTGGCCCGGACTATTTTTTACACTTATAACAGACGACAAAGAACATGAACTGCATCAAGCTCTCAAAGATGCCAAGCAATTGCTCTTAGCTTCGCCTTACGAACGTTTACTAGGAGTGGAAAAATTGTCTAAAAATCCTGCTCAAGTAAATTTATTACTCGATGCCTTGCAACGTCTAGCTACTGCAGGTCTCAGGCAGGCTATGCGGCTCGCTGATGCCAATAAGGCAAGACAGTTTAGACAACTAACAACATTAGTATTGAGCTCAAAAGAAGCAATAAAGAAAAAAGCCTCAACTAAGTTGGTGCTTCAACATTTGTTCCTACACCTATAAATGTCGTATAATTGGCCACAGAAATGTATGAATTAATACTTTTGTTTGTCTTTGCAGTACTGGCTTTCAGAGGAACAACCTTAAGCGAAGAAGATATTCTACCTTTCCCCAGGAAAATTGGTGATAAAGTAGGGCGGCTTTGGGATATTGCTCATCAAGGTATGCGCGAAAACCGTTTCTTGAGAGCCGAAAAAGCATTGCTAACTATCTTAAAGATTGATGAAAAGAATGCGGCGGCTTATAACCGTCTCGGTATCCTATATGCTAAACAAAAAGAATATAAAGACGCCATTGATTGCTTTGAGATTGCCAGTAGTATTGAACCCACGGCATCGAGCTTACATAACCTAGGTCTTATCTATTTTGAAACTGAGAATTATGCAAAAGCCGCAACTGCCTTTGAAGAAGCCTTAAAACTAGAAGACGATCTAGCGGCCAGACATGTAGCTTATGCTAAGGTTCAAGAAAAACTAGGTAATAACAAGCTGATGGTTCAAGAGCTTGAAAAAGCTGTAGAACTTGAACCCAACAAAGAAAGCTACACCTTGCTTATGAATGGCTATCGGGCAGTGGGTATGGCTGCAGAAGCTGACCAAATAGAGCAAAGACTTAGTAAAATGATTGTGCCAGCCGGCCAGCCAAAGCGCATGATGCGTCCTCGCCGGGTTGTTATTTGACCTCTGTTTTGCTACACTGCTCGAGTGTTTCTTGGCGTGCCGTTGTAGCTCAGTGGTAGAGCACCTCCATGGTAAGGAGGGGGTCACGAGTTCAACTCTCGTCAACGGCTCCAAAAATTAATCTGCAGGGATAGTGAAGTGGCCAAACACGGCTGACTGTAAATCAGCTGGCTTATGCCTTCGGGGGTTCGAATCCCT
>CAZWRJ010000016.1:0-12980 GCA_964636215.1 uncultured Candidatus Saccharibacteria bacterium
GATCTGGTGATAATTGTAGTAGCAGCCGATGACTGTGTTAAGCCACAACCCATTGAGGCTATTCGGTTTGCTCGCAAAGATGGCGTCAAGATCATGGTGGCTATTACTAAGACCGACAAGGAAGCCAGTGACCTTAACCGTATCAAACAACAACTGGCCGAGAACGATCTGTTAGTCGAAGACTGGAAGGGTGATATCGTAGCCGTACCAGTATCGGCTAAAACCGGCGAGGGAGTAGATCATTTGCTGGATATGGTTTTGCTGGTAACTGACGTTGAAGACCTAAAAGCTGACATCGACGTACCAGCTCAAGGCTTGGTGATCGAATCACATATGGAGCAGGGCCGGGGAGCGGTAGCTATCGCATTAGTGGAAGCTGGAGTACTGGAAGTCGGGCAATACATCGTAGCCGGTAGCAGTTACGCTCGCATTAGAACTCTCCAATCAACTGACAGACAGGTTATTGATAAAGCTCCACCATCAACACCAGTTATCGTAACCGGCTTTAAGACGCTGCCAGAATTTGGAGATAGCTTTCAGGTAGTGGCTGACGAAAAGGCCGCCAGAACGACCACAGCAGCTTACCAGCAGGATAATAAAGGTGCTGGCAGACAACTAAATATCAACAGCAATGAATTAATCAGAATTATTAATCGCTCTAACGCAATGAACGAGTTCAACGTTATTATTAAAGCTGACGTGCAAGGTTCACTGACCTCTGTGGTTGATAGCCTAAAAGCCTTAAATACTGACGAAGTGGCCACTCGAGTAGTTGGCTCGGGGATCGGCTCCATTACTGAGAATGATATACATCTAGCCCACAGCTCCGGAGCGGTTATTTACGGTTTTCACGTAGACATGGCTCCTAACATCCGTCGATTGGCAGCCCGCGATCACGTTATTATTCGCCTCTACAGCGTTATCTACGAATTAATAGATGACACTAAGGCCGAACTAGAAACACGACTAGTGCCTGAAGTGGTGGAGACCGAACAAGGTCGCTTGATAGTTCGAGGTATTTTCAAAACGACCAAAACCGAAATCATTTGTGGCGGCGAGGTAACTAAAGGTAAATTAGTAACACCGGCAGTGGCCAAAGTCTGGCGCGATAAAGAACTACTGGCCGAAGTCGAAATCGTTAACTTGAAGCAAGGACCACAAGATACTAAAGAAGTCCTGGAGGGCGAAATGTGCGGCGTCAGTCTGAGAACCATTGATCGTCTCAATCTCGAGGAAGGTGATCGAATCGAATGCCTAACTCGCCAAACTGTCGCCCGTACCTTAAGTGGCGCTGCCGCGGTGGTAAAATAAAGTAACTTGAGATAAATGCCATGTTTAAACTAGACAACGCACTACTAGAAGAATTGGGATTGGCCAGCTTACCCCCAGCCGAAAAGAACAAGATGCTGAGTCATATCTACGAGACTCTGGAAATGCGAGTAGGCATGAAGCTAGCCGAGCGGATGAGTGATCAACAACTCGACGAATTTGAAAGCTTTATAGATCGAAGTGATGAACCTGGGGCTCTCAAGTGGCTAGAAACCAACTTTCCTAACTACAAACAAGTTGTGGCCGAAGAATTAGATAAGCTAAAGGGCGAAATTAAACAACTAGCTCCACAGATTATTGCTGCTTCTCAAGCTTCTGCGCCACCAACTGCCACTCCTAGCGCAGATAACCCCGCATAAACTCAGCAGCCGACATCTCGTTTTTACCTGCTGGTTTAAGTCGTTCTACTTGCAATCGACCGTCTGCGGTGGCTACAGCCAACGATCCAGACTGTTTATCAGTAATAAGGTCACCTGGCTGGTGGTCTGATCTCGGTCCAACACTTGCCTTGGTAATAATTACCTCTTTGCCACCTAAGCTGGTGCGGCTGCCTGGCCATCCTAAAAAGGCTCTGACTTCACGTTCGATCTTCTCAGCTGATTTGTCCCAATCAACCATACCATCTTCTTTGGTAAGTTTGCGTGAGTGGCTTGCACGATCTGGGTGTGGCTGTTCGTGTGGTTTTATTTTACAACTTAAGTACAGGGGTATATATTTCGCAAGCAACTGATTACTAAGGTCAACAAGACGTTGAGTTAGGCTTGGAGTTGTATCATCCGGTTCAATTAACAGACTTTTCTGTGTCAAAAGCTTGCCCGTATCGAGTGAAGGATTAATTAACATTAAACTTACACCGGTTTTTTTGTCGCCATGAAGAATCGCAAAACTTATGGGGTCTGCGCCACGCCAACTAGGCAGAAGGGAAAAATGAGAATTTACAATCCCAAGTTCAAAAC
The DNA here is from genome assembly GCA_964636215.1 of uncultured Candidatus Saccharibacteria bacterium. Classification (GTDB taxonomy): domain Bacteria; phylum Patescibacteriota; class Saccharimonadia; order Saccharimonadales; family CAZJQT01; genus CAZWRJ01. Next base: position 2,286 of record CAZWRJ010000016.1, read on the forward strand.
TATCAATAACGTTCTTTGATACGATAACGCCAAAATCGACAATAATTCCCAGACGGCTACTAAATTTTTTTGAAGCAATCAATATATCAAGTTCTTGGCGATCTTGTACGGTAAAAACAGAGGTATTTGAATCAACAATTTGTTTCATGTCCGATAAAGTAGACGACTTGGTTATAACAGCTTCAATATCGAAATGATTTACCAAGAACCTAAGCGATGCAGCGGCAACAGGGCCACTACCAAAGAATACGACTGTTTTTGACATTTTTTTCATAGTTAAGTTCCTGCAATTTACCTTCTTTATCTATCTTGAAGAAAGCCTCTGGCGTATCCTTTATATAGTCAATAAATAACTTACCTTTAGTATGGTCGATTTCGTGTTGGAAAACCCGCGCCAAAAAGTCATTAGCTGTGAAACGCACCACCTTACCGTTTTCGTCTAAGGCCTTGATCTTAACACGGCTAAAACGAGGGACTTTTCCGTAGACGTCTTTAATACTCAAACAACCTTCAAAATCCTCAACTTTTGCACCATCAGCTTTTATTATCTCCGGGTTAATGAACACCTTAAATGTTCGGTCATCTTTGTTGTTAAAATCATTACGGATTACGACAACTTTAAGGGGTGAATCTAATTGAATAGCAGCCAATGCAACACCTACCTCATGCTCTCGGCCATCCTCCCAGTCAAGCGTTGCAGAAATCATTTGTTCAATCAGCTTTCTAACCTCATCAGTAACAAGACCAACTTTTCTGGAGGTTTCTCGAAGATGTGGATTGGGTAAAGTGATTATGGATCGTTTGGTCGTTTTCATTGACTGAAAGTATATCTCATCTGTTACAACTTATAAAATCTTATAATAAGTTATCTGGATCCAAATCGTAGTGCCACCCACTAGGCAGCTTTTTTACAATATCAATTAGCATCTTACGACTCTTAGCCTTAATAACCAGTTGCCAAGTGTAACGGTTAGCACTTTTCTCCTGAAAAGCTGGCCCCGGACCCATTAAAATAATTGGCAACTTCTGAGACAAAAGTTGGTTAGATAGCTTTGAAGCACTGTTCTCAGCTTCCTTAGCAGAAGCTCTCTCCACACTCAATTTAGCCATATAGAAAAAGGGTGGAAAGTGAAAGGCTAGTCGCTCGACTAACTGAGATTCGTAAAAGCTTTGCCAGTCTTTTTTAGCCACAGCCCTGATGGTAGGGCTGTCCGGTCGGTAGGTCTGGATAACAACCTTTCCAGCTCGGTGACCTCGGCCAACCCGTCCAGCTACCTGGGCAAGCATCTGATAAGTTCGTTCCTCGGCCGTATAATCTGGGAAATATAAGTTACTATCAGCTAAAACCGCACCTACTAGGCTCAGGTTCGGTAAATCAAGACCTTTAGTCAGAAGTTGAGTCCCAACCAAAATATCAACCTTGCCGGCCTTAACCTTTTCAAAATGTTCCTCAAAACGCTCCGCTTTCAGGTTGTCAGTATCAAACCTTTGAACTTTGGCACTTGGGAATAATTTTTGCAGCTCAATCACCAACAACTTGGTACCCATGGCCTTAAACTGTATGTCGCTGTTACCACAAGCGGGGCATAGCGTAGGTGCCGACTGATGGTAGCCGCAGATATGACAGAGCATTTGATGTTTATCACCATGGTAAATAAGAGGTACATCGCATCGCGGGCAGAGAGCTTGCCACCCACAAACCTTACAGGCTACTAGGCGTGCCGTGCCGCGCCGATTAAGAAATACCAAACTCTGTTCTTGCCGATCTAAGGCTTTGGCGATCGAACTTATTAAAACCGAAGATAGGCTAGGATGTTTACTAAAATTGTCTCGCTGTTTCAGATCGACAATACTGACGGTTGATTTAGTCGCTTTTCCAGTGGCCAAACCCTCCAGCCGAATAACCTTTGAACCCTTAGCTTTTGCTAGGTAATAGTCATCCACTGGTGGAGTAGCCGAACCCAGAAGCAACTTAGCTTGGTGTAAGTGCGCTAAATAAGCGGCTACCCGAACCGCTTGATAATAAGGCACTTGTTGCTGCTTATATGCTGGCTCGTGGAATTCATCAACGACTATTAAGCCTAGGTTGCTAATTGGTGAGAACAGCGCCGAACGTGGCCCTACGACGACCACTGGACGTTTAGTCTTAAGAAGCTCAAACCAAGTTCGACGATGTTCTGCTTCAGTTAGATTGGAGTGTAGAACCATGACGGGGAAAGATAAGTGTTTTTGACATTCACTTACCATTTGGGGGATCAGAGATATTTCCGGAACCAGGATCATTACCGATTGCCCATTAGTTAGAGTTTCAGCGGCGACTTCTATATAGAGTCTGGTTTTACCACTACCAGTGTCGCCATGGACGATAAACGTGCCGGGACCGGCGTTCTTGATAACCTTCAGGGCCGATTGCTGGTTGGTTGTCAGTGGCAGGGATTTAATTAATGATTTATTATCCGGATCTGTTTTGGGTTTGGGCTCTACTAGCTTGGTCGGTAAAAATAACTGGGCTATCAAACCAAGCGGTCCGGGGTAATAATTGATTAGCCAGCTAATCAGATCTATTACTGCGCCTGGCAACGGGGTCAAATCAGGCTGAGCACTGTTAATTGGTTTGGTATTAAAAGCAGGCCGCTTAACTTCTTTAATAATTACGCCTGCAACTTCCCGACTCCTAAGTTCAATCATAATTAATTGACCGTTTTTTAATTTGTGCGAACTAGAGTACGTCAGATAAGAAGTACCATGATAAGTGCGGGAACGGGCCAGAACCTCATAGAAGTACATACCGTTATTATAGACAGTTTAAACAAAATCTATTGAAATGACCGTAGGCCTTTCGTATACTTGACGTTGTCAGAGTAACAATGGGGCTCAATGTTAGACGTATTTATTACATCTCGGGTTCGTCGTAAAATTATCGTGGTATATGCTAAGTACCCCGATTTTAAAACTCATGTTCGTGGGCTAGCTAAGCTAATTAAAGAAGACGCCGGCAATATCCAGCGCGAACTCAAGCGTTTAGAGAAAGTTGGATTCTTAATCTCAGAACGCCAGGGCAATACCAAGATCTATCACACTAATAAGCAGTTCGCTATATTTAAAGAACTCCAGAGCATAGTGTTGAAGTCACAACGACTAACTCAGAAAAGACAGCAGTTCAACGGCTAGGGTTGCTTAACACTTGTCAGAATAGATCCGATAAGATATAATCTGCGGGTTATGATACAAGTTACACGTAAAGACTCTAAAGAATCACTCGAGAACCTTATTCGTCGTTTTACACGAAAAGTTCAGCAGGGTGGTGTGGTGGCTGCTGCTAAGCAATCTGAATTTTTCGAAAAACCCCTTAGCAAGACTGAACGCCGTAAAAAAGCTATCATCAGACGCGAAAATCGTGCTCTCAAGATGAAGAAGATCAAACTCGGCCAAAAGTAATTAGTTACCACTGGTTAAAACAACCACTTCTCTGGTACACTTGAGTTAAATGAGCATTAAGAATCAAATAGATGCTGACCTGAAACAGGCTATGCTGGCTGGTGATAAGACCTTGGTTACCACACTACGAGGCCTTAAGAGCGCTATTCAATACGCAGAGGTAGCTAGCGATACTCGGGGCAGTGATGATGACCAAGCGGTCCAAGCAGTTCTCAGTCGAGAAGCCAAGAAGCGGCAGGAGAGTGCTGATTTATATAAACAAGGTGACAGTCCAGAGAAAGCCGAAGTAGAACTAACCGAAAAAGCAGCTATAGAGAAATATCTACCCGAACAGATGAGCGAGACAGAGGTTCAAGAAATTGTAGATAAAGTTATTCAAGAACTTGGGACTGTCTCTCCGCAACAAATAGGTCAGATTATCGGTAAAGTCCGCGAGCAGACTAAAGGCCAGGCTGACGGTGCTGTAATTGCCCGCTTAGTTAAGGAGAAACTGCAATGATTATCTTCATGGGTGTTGCTGGTAGTGGTAAAAGTGTTCAGGGTCGCCAGTTAGCTGACGATCGTGGTCTGCCTTGGTTGTCGACTGGTGAGTTCCTGCGCATGTTAATCAGTGGTGAAACCCGAAAAGCAATGGTAGCCGGTCAATTATTAAGCGATCAGCAAATCATCGAATTTATGCAAAAGGTTTTTCGTATCATCGACACCAAGCAGGAGTTTGTACTTGACGGTTTTCCTAGAACTCCCGAACAAGCTGATTGGCTGCTCAATCAAGTGAAGCACGGTCAGTTGGAAGTATCAGCCGTGGTCCACCTAACGGCTTCAGAAAACGCTGTACTCAAACGTCTATTGTCGCGTGGTCGTCCTGACGATAAGGAGGCAGCAATCAGAAAACGTTTCTTGGAGTATGAGAAAGCCGTCCTTCCGCTGCTGGCGGATTTTAAAAAGGCGGGTATCAAAGTTTGCGACATTGACGCTGAACAATCAGTCGAAAAGGTTCATGCCGATATCGCCGATGCTCTGAAAGATTTATGATCACCAAAGTTAAAACTGACTCTGAAATTCAGGCTATGCGTGAAAGTGGCCGAATGTTGGCCCAAGTTTTAAGTTTGCTTGAGAGCTCGGTAACTGGCGGCATGGCAACTAAAGATTTATCCGAAATAGCCAAAAGCGAGCTACGCAAACTTGGTGGTCAACCAACCTTCTTAGGCTACCAAGGATTTCCGGATGTGATTTGTATATCCGTCAACGACGAAGTGGTTCACGGTATACCCAGTCCGACTCACTTCATCCGAAATGGTGACCTAATTGGTCTAGATTTCGGAGTAACTTATCAAAATATGATTACCGATAGCGCCATTACGGTGGGTGTCGGCCAGCTAGAACCAAAAGCCCAACAATTACTAGAAACTACTCGAGCAGCACTTAATAGCGGCATAGACGTCGTGAAAAACGGCGTTCGGATTGGCGATATCTCGGAAGCCGTCGAAACAGTATTAAACAGCAAACAATACGGAGTGGTACGCGACCTTGTTGGCCACGGGGTTGGCCATCAGCTTCACGAAGAACCAAATATACCCAACTATGGTCAAAAAGGTACCGGCCAAAGTTTAAAGACTAATATGACAATAGCTATTGAGCCAATGGCCACTTTAGGAGATTTTAATATCAGGCTGGACCCAGACGGTTGGACTATCAGGACAGCCGATGGCTCATTATCGGCTCACTTTGAACACACTATTTTGGTTACTGAACAGGGAAGTGAAATACTGACCGAATTGCCCTAGTAAGGTCTAATTGCCCACAGCCAGGATAAGCGTTATACTGCCAACATGCGCGATCCGGAAGCTGTCCACTTCTTTGGTCTGGACGTCGGTACCTCTATGGTGCGGGCTATTGTAGGCATGGTTGATACTCACGAAACTGGCCAACTATCGGTTATTGGTCACGGGGCAGCCAAAAACAGCGGCATGAGGCGCGGGGTAGTAGTGCATCTTGACGATGTTAGTGAAGCCATACTGCAAGCTGTCAGTGAAGCTGAGCGCATATCTGGAGTTCACTTACAGAACGCTACCGTCAATATCAACGGCACCCATATTAGCGGTATAAACTCTGAAGGGGTAATTGCTATCAGCAATGCCGACCGCGAAATTACTGTCGATGATCGTTTTCGAGTAGAAGAAGCGGCCGCCATCTTGAAATTACCGTCCAATCGAGAAATCATTCAAGTTTTTGCTAAGAATTATCGAGTTGACGGGCAGGATAATATCAAAGACCCGGTTGGCATGCACGGCGTCAGGCTAGAAGCTGACACCCACATCGTCACTGCTGCTACGCCAAACCTCAAAAGCCTACTAACTTCACTAGAAAGGGCTCACCTAAAGCCCAACCACGTAACGGTTTCTAGCCTAGCCGCCGCCGAGGCGGTATTAACTCGTCAACAAAAAGAGGCCGGAACGCTTCTTCTGGACATTGGTGCCGGTACCACCAACCTGGTAGTGGTAGAGGACGGCGAGATTCACTATGTATCAGTTTTACCAATTGGCGGATTGCACCTGACCAACGATTTAGCTATCGGTCTAAAAACTGACCTAGACGTTGCCGAAGCCGTCAAACTTCGTTACGCTACGCTTGATACTCCCCGAACTACACGTATAAATCTAGACTACGACGGCAAGACCCAGACTTTTCAAACTGCCGAAATTAAAATGATTACCGAAGCACGTATGGAAGAAACCCTAGAATTGATTGATAAAGAGCTGAAGAAGATCCAGCGTTCTCACAAGCTACCCGGTGGAGTAACAATTGTTGGCGGCACCGCTAAACTACCAGGTCTAGCTGCCTTTGCCAGAGAGCAACTACAACTTCCAGCTCGCATCGGTAGCCTTCAACCACTACAGGGATTAGTTGATGTGGTAGACGATCCCAGTTTTGCTACAGCCATTGGTCTAATGCAGCTTGATATGTTGCTTACTCCTGATCCAGCCTTCTCTCAAGGGCAGCCAAATGCCAAGGCTTTGGGTATGATAGACGGTCTGTTAAAGCGCTTTAAGCGTCATCACTAGAATTTAGGGCGTTGTGTGACATCGGTCAATCAGGTATACTGGCCGCATAAATAAGTGAGGATAGTCTTATATGCCCCAAGTGACACCCGCCATTGAAACATTTGCCCGGATTAAAGTTATTGGCGTGGGTGGCGCCGGTGGAGCAGCTGTTAACAGAATGATCGACGCCGGAGTTGACGGTGTCGAGTTCATAGTAGTTAACACCGATGCCCAAGCCTTACATCATTCTAAGGCCAGTGGCAAAATCCACATTGGCCGCGATCAAACCAGGGGACTTGGGGCGGGGGCCGACCCCACCGTGGGTGAAAAGGCTGCCGAGGAATCAATTGAAGAAATTCGTAAAGCCGTTAGCGGAGCCGATATGGTCTTCGTTACCCTTGGTGCCGGTGGTGGAACTGGTAGCGGAGCTGGCTACATCGTAGCCCAAGCAGCCCGGGACGCAGGGGCTTTAGTTGTAGGATTTGCTACAAAACCATTCGCTTTTGAAGGCGATAAGCGTCGTCGTAACGCCGATGCAGCTATTGATAACCTGCGTAAGTCAGTTGACACCCTAATTGTTATCCCTAACGACCGTCTACTTCAGACCATCGATCGCCAAACGCCGCTATTAGAAGCCTTTAAGGTAGCTGATGACGTGTTACGTCAAGGAGTTCAGGGCATATCCGATCTAATTACTGTCAACGGTCTAATCAATCTCGACTTCGCTGATGTTAAGACAGTCATGAGTAATGCTGGTTCAGCTCTAATGGGCATCGGTCGATCATCCGGAGAAGACCGAGCCCTACAAGCCGCTCAGCAAGCCATTGAATCTCCACTGCTAGAAGTTTCAATCGACGGTGCCCGAGGTATCTTATTCAATGTTATCGGTGGCAGCGACATGTCCATGCACGAGATCAACCAAGCCGCCGAAGCCATTACAGCCGCCGCCGATCCCGAAGCTAATATTATCTTCGGCGCTACAATTAATCCTGACCTAGAAGGCGAGATTATCATAACCGTAGTAGCTGCTGGTTTTGACGATGCTTACTATTCGAATCGCCAAGTAAAGCCACTTACGAGCGAAACAACATCACCAAAAACTCACCAAGATAGCCCAAATGACAAAGATATGTCCGAGCTAGACATGGATCTTCAAGACGAAGTAGATAGTTCAGCTAAGAGTTTGAAGAATGAAAAACCCATGCCTAATATTTGGGCCCTTGACGATGATGACCAGACTTCCAAAACTGACGACTCCAACACTGAAGAAACTAAAGATAGCAAACCAGAAGTTATTACCGGAGGCTTAGACGAAGATGAATTAGCCAAACCATCATTTCTGCGTCGTCTGACCAACCGTCACACTACTTCTAACGAGCCAAAAAACGATAACGACTCTAAAAAACCAGATACTGAGAAATAACAGGGGTAGTTTGCGTAAATAATACAGCGATTTCTTATTGCAAAACGCTGCATCTAGGACTATTATCATAATTATAAACGCTATATATAGTGATATAGATAGCGTAATAGTACATTCAGAATGAACACATAATTTGTTATCTGAGCCTCAATCAATGAGGTTCGTGACAAGGAGGGTGAAATATGAAATGCAGCCAATGCTCCTCAACAGACACCAAAGTTATTGAATCACGTGATGTTGGCGAGGGTGAAACCATTCGCCGCCGCCGCGCTTGCCCAGTTTGCAACCATCGGTTTACCACCTATGAGCGCCTGGAGCGACCACAGATCATCGTGATCAAGAACAATGGTACGCGGGAATTGTTTAACCGCGAAAAACTGTTGTCTGGACTATATCGAGCATGCGAGAAAACACCTGTCACAAGCCTGCAGCTGGAACATTTAGTTTCAGATATTGAACAGCAGGTTTACGACTGTGGTGACCAAGAAGTGCCATCAGCTAAAATCGGTGACATGGTTATGGAACGCTTGTCGGTGTTAAATGAGGTTGCCTATGTCCGATTTGCCAGCGTCTATCGGGGCTTCAAGGACATTGCCGGGTTTGAAAAGGAACTACTCCATATCAAAAAGAGTAAAACCAAACCGGTTCACACCTAAGAAATCGCATACCAGCTGTTTTTGGGTTGTAATTTGGCCGCCCGCGGCGTATAACCGTTAGCAGAGTCATATAACTCAAAAAGAGCTGGCCATGTGTCTTAGTTGAGAGCAGGACACCCCAGGCAACTCTAAATAAACAATCATTAAAAACATAACAATCTAAAAGTGAGGGTACTATGGGACAAACAACTATCCTGGGCCATCGGCGTTTCTTTACGCCGGCCAAAAGCAAGGCCTATGACCAATTAAAGTGGTCAAAGCGGGACTCGGTCATCATGAATCCGATGACTAGTGAGCCAGTTTTTGAACAAAAGGGAATTGATTTTCCGGAGGGGTGGTCACTAAACGCTATTAATATTGTGGCCCAAAAATATTTCACCGGTACTCCGGGTACCGCCGGACGCGAAGATAGTCTACAACGACTAATCGACCGGGTAGTTGATACCGTTACACGGCAAGGTCTTCAGGAAGCTTATTTTGAGACTGAGGCCGAAGCCGAAGATTTCCGGGAAGAACTTAAATTCGTCTTGGCCACCCAAAGAGCAGCTTTTAACTCGCCAGTCTGGTTTAATATCGGGGCTCCCTCACGCTCCCAACAAGCCAGCGCCTGCTTCATTCTAGCAGTTGAGGACACCATGCCCGCCATTCTTAATTGGTACGCTGAAGAGGGTATGATCTTCAAGGGTGGTTCTGGTTCAGGCGTCAACCTTAGTAGCTTGAGATCTTCAGTTGAAGCTCTGGGCAAGAGTGCCGGCACCGCCTCTGGTCCGTTGTCCTTCATGCGTGGTGCCGATTCCTCAGCCGGAGCCATCAAGAGTGGTGGCAAAACCCGTCGAGCAGCCAAAATGGTTATCCTTGACGCTGATCACCCTGATATCCAAGAGTTTATCTGGTGTAAGGCTATTGAAGAGCGTAAAGCTCGAGTCTTACAAGAGGCCGGATACGATATGGACCTGGATGGAAAGGACGCGTTCTCTGTCCAGTATCAAAACGCCAATAACTCAGTAAGAGTAACTGACGAATTCATGCAGTCAGTTGAAAACGACGAAGATTGGAATCTAATAGCTGTCAAGTCTGGTGAAGTTATCAAAACTGTCAAAGCCCGCGAACTATTTCGTCAAGTTTCAGAGGCCGCTTGGGAATGTGCTGACCCTGGCATGCAATTCGATACTACTATTAATCGTTGGCACACCACTCCTAAAGCGGGCCGCATCAGTGCCTCCAATCCCTGTAGCGAATACATGCATCTAGATAATTCGGCTTGTAATCTAGCTAGTATCAACCTACTTAAATACCTAAAAGAAGATGGTACTTTTGACATAGAGGGCTTTAAGCACACTGTCGAGCTAATCTTTACTGCTCAAGAAATACTAGTTGGTTACAGTACTTATCCGACTGACAAAATAACCAAAAATGCTCGGGCCTACCGAGAGCTAGGCATTGGTTACGCTAACCTGGGAGCACTGTTGATGGCCCAAGGTTTACCCTATGACAGCCCAGAGGGACGAGCTCAGGCTGCCGCCATCACGGCTCTAATGACTGGTCACGCCTATGCTACCAGTGCCAAAATAGCCGGTCGAGTTGGACCGTTTGCTGGTTTCCATAAAGACCGCGAAGCTATGCTTAAAGTCCTCAGAATGCACCGCGAGGAGGTTTCTAAGATTGATGCCAGCTTGGTATCTGAAGAATTACTTAGTGCTGCGGCTACCTCTTGGGATGATGCAGTGGAGCTTGGTGAGCTACACGGTATTCGCAATTCTCAAGCCAGTCTTCTTGCTCCTACTGGCACCATTGGACTAATGATGGACTGTGATACCACCGGCATTGAACCTGACCTAGGACTAATGAAAGTCAAGAAACTGGTAGGCGGCGGAACCATGCATATCGTTAACCAGACCGTGCCCCGAGCACTAAAAGTACTCGGCTACAGTAAGTCACAAGTTGACGAAATCATTGTCTATATTGATGTTGAAAAAACAATAATTGGTGCACCTCACCTCAAGGCAGAGCACAAAGACGTCTTTGCTTGTTCGATGGGTGACAACTCTATCCACTATATGGGACACGTAAAAATGATGAGTGCAGTACAACCATTTTTGTCTGGCGCTATTAGCAAAACGGTTAATATGCCAGAAGA
>CAZWRJ010000017.1:0-11164 GCA_964636215.1 uncultured Candidatus Saccharibacteria bacterium
AATCTAACCGGCAAAGGCAAACAGTTTTGCAATAATGTCAGCTTTTTTCAGCGACACACTAAAAAGGTCTGGAAGCCTAACCTTCAGATCAAGACTTTTGAATTGAATGGCAAAAAAGTCACCATGAAACTCAGTACTCAAGCTATTCGCACCCTCAAAAAACAGGGTGTTTTATCTAAATAGTTCTATTATTGCCGTTCTAGGATAACTAACTGGGTATCAATGGGTAGGTCTGAGGCTTTAATTTTTAGTTTAGGAACCGTTTCTTTGGGTTCCATAGCTAGTTCTTTCAGTGCTTCATCGAGACTTGCTTGCGGAACTTCGTACTTGATAGCTTTGTCAGCAAAGTGAGTCGGGATAACTAATCTTGGTTCAATCTTCTTGATTAACTTAAGGGCTTCAACTCCATCAAGAGTATAGCCATTGCCCCCTACAGGGATGAATAAAACATCTACGCTACCAAGAGCTTCTAGTTGTTCATCGTTTAAATCGGCAAAAACATGACCGAGAGCGACCACTCTAATATCATCCGCAAAGACCCTAAAGATAGTTGCTGTTTGTTGGCCGTTTTCGTCCATATGCCCCCTGGCAGCCACACCTTGAATCGATGTGTCAGAAATTTCATATTCGCCTGGTTGAGCTATGACCGTTTTGACGTCAGCTGGGCTATCTCCCTCACCCTGTGTGAACATTGCCAGATCCCCAGTTTTAGTGACGGATTTCAACCCTAGCTTGCTTAAGTTATCATCAATAATAATCGAAGCTTTTTTAGTAGAAATACGCACACAATTAGCACCAAAATATTGCAGTTCCATAGATATTAACCTTTCGTCTTAGAAGCTTTTGTTGGTTTTGTAGGGGCTTTGGTCGATACCAAGTAATGTTTATCCACTAGAACCTGCATTTTTGAACCTAGAACCATGGCCAAAAATCGATCATTAACTTCTTGGCGATAGCGAAATTCGTCTAGTGGCATTACGGCATAGCGCAGTTCCTTGCCCTCGGAAGTTTCCAATTCGCTGATGTAGCGGGCTACTTGCGTTTGGTTCAAATCACCTACCAATAACAGGTCGATACCGCTAGTCTCATCTCTAGTAAACTGGCCGGTTAGAAGCACTAGGTCAAGGTTGCCCATAGCTTTCATGTTCTGTTTGTCGTCGGCGGTTTCGGTTGTTTCCTTTTTAGGCATTTTACCACTGCCAAAAATTGCTGCTAGCGGAGGATAAAATTCGTATTTTTGGTTAACCTCATAATAAAGTCGATTGTTGTTGGTGTCGGAAGAAATAATTCCAATGCTCAAAAGATTAGCTAATTCGCGTCTGACGGAGTTAATTTGTTCGTCAATTTTACGGGTAATTTCGCGCACGTAGTATGAACGATTAGGATTGCTGTAGAAGAGTTGCAAGAGCTTAACCCTGGTTTTGCTCCCAAAAAGTTGTTCGATCATGAGCCCATTGTAACAGATGATAATGCTTATGTTATCTATAAAGTGTTCAGAAACGTTGTCGTAATATCTACAGCCTTACTGGGGTTTGAAACCCATTGAATACTATTGTTGCGCTTGAACCAAGTGCGCTGACGTTTAGTGAGTTTCAGTGAATTAACAATTATTCGTTCTTTGGTTTGTTCAAGACTTTGAGTGCCTTCAAAGTAATCTCGCCACTCATAGTAACCTATACCCTTTAAGGGTTCGGCATTCCAACCATATTTTTCAGCTAACTGCCTGACTTCTGTCTCGAGACCTGATTTTAACATCTGTTCTACTCGTTTATTTATATGTTTTTTCAAGTCTCCGCGATCTACTCTAAGCCCAATTATTAGGGTATTTGAGCGCAAATTTTGGTTAGTCGGCCTGCGACCGCCTGATTCCAGAGCTCTAATAACTCGGCGTTTATTTCTGGTGTCAATGCTACTTAGGTCAATTTCACTATTTTTGGCTTCCTCCAGCAGTTCTGTTAACGACTTGATGTTGCGTCGAGCGCGCTCCTCATTACTAACGCTTGGTAAAAAACCATAGTCATAAATTACGCTATCAATGTATAGGCCGGTTCCACCAACCAGTATTGGTAATTTGCCGCGAGACTGGATGTTATCAATGGCTTTATTTGCTAGTTTTTGGTAGAGGGCGGCATTGAAGCCATCTTTGGCATCGACTACGTCAATCAGATGATGTTTAATCGCATTCTGGTCCTTTTTAGATGGCTTGGCGGTACCGATATCAAAATCCTTATAGACGGCCCAGGAATCGGCCGAAACGATTTCGCCATTGAACCTTTTAGCTAGATCTAGTGCCAGTTGGCTTTTGCCACTGGCCGTTTCGCCGACAATAACTAAGAGTGGTTTGGTTGCCAAAGTAATTCCTGAATGTTAACTCTAAAGTTTTCATCTACTTTAACACCTTCTGATTCAAGGTGTTGTTTGTGCCCATTCCTGCCGCCCGGGTAACCGCTGGCTAGGCCCCCAGATTTATTCACTACCCTTTGCCAGGGTAAGTTCGGGTCTCCGAAGTGAGCAATTCCGCCGACAATCCGAGCCGCCCGGGCGTTACCGCAAATGGCAGCAATCTGACCATATGTCATGACTTTGCCTTCGGGTATTTGGGCTACAATTGCCTCGACTCTTTTTCTAAATCGATTGTCTGTGTCAGACATTGAAATGCTCTGCTACGGCTGGCCAATCAGGAATTCTGACTACCCCAGTTGGCAGAATTTCTGCCTGATTCCAGAGATAATCGCCAAAAAGTACCGCTTCAATGCCGACTTCAGCGACTTCAGTAGAGTGCCTAAGTGAGTCGTCGATGTGTGCTATCGCCCCAATCTTTAAACATACTTCAGCTTTGGTAAGCGGCCTGTCCATTACTGGCGCATAGCCTATTGCATTAATGCCCTTGAATTCATGGCCTAACTTTTGCTGTAGCCATCTAACCGTGTTGATTTCGAAGTCTGGATGACGAGCTGTGATAATTTCTAGGTCGTATTTGGTAGCCAGCCTGCCAATAGCCTCGACCGAGCCTTCAATTGGCTCAATATTGTCATGGTCCATGCCAGTGAAAGTACGTAGTCTTCTCACTGTTTCGTCTAGGGTCAATCCTAGATGATTTTCAAATTCATAGGTAGTAAAGTCTTCGGGTTTTAAATCAGCATCATATCTAGGGTTGTAATCAAGTATAAACTGGCCTAGAAAAGGAAAAACTACTTCGTCTACATCAACAGTAATTACTTCCCTAGCCATAACTACACTATATCTAATGATACTAGGTTACGCATCCATAAGCGGTATCTAAAGTGAGGTTTTAGACGTGCGGGTTTTGGCTTCATTGGCCACAGTTCCCAAGAATTCATCTATAGTTCGCTCGTCATGTTGCTCGCTGACTTCCATGTCTTTACGAAGCCGTGGAGTTAATTTGCCTGAATCAACTTCTTTCTCACCGACTACCACCGTATATGGCACTTTCATAAGCTCGGCATCGCGGATTTTACGTCCGACCGATTCGTTATTATTGTCTACGGTAACCCTCAGTCCCATGTCTTTGGCTTTTTCAAGCATTTGATTGGCAAAAGTTACGGTTTTTTCTTCCTGATTAACCGTCGCTACCCTTATTTGTTCTGGAGCCAGCCAAACCGGGAATTTGCCAGCCGTATGTTCAATGTAGACGCTTAGGAAACGTTCAATCGATCCTAGAAGCGCCTTATGAATCATAACTGGACGTTTGGTGGTGCCGTCTTCGGCGGTATATTCCAGGCCAAACCGTTCTGGTTGAATGAAATCAAGCTGGATGGTGGCACACTGGTGCTCGCGACCAATGGCGTCTAAAACAATAAACTCGATTTTAGGACCATAGAAAGTGGCTTCACCCTTTTCAATGACATATTCAAAGCCAAGCTTATCAGCAATTTTTTGTACCGAGCTCTCGGCATTATCCCAAAGTTGTTGGTCACCGAAGTATTTATCAGATTCATCACGGAAAGCTAAACGAACCCTAAAAGGCATCTGAAAGACGTTTTCGTACATTAACTTCACCATGCCAGCGATGGATTCAAACTCAGCTTCAATCTGATCTTCCCGGCAAAAAGCGTGACTATCGTCTTGGGTGGCAGCTCGAACACGAGCCAGTCCATGTAGTTCGCCAGCTTTTTCGTCTCTATAAACCATTGTTGTTTCCATATAGCGAATCGGCAGGTCACGATAACTACGAGGACGTGAAGCGTAAATTTGGATGTGATGCGGGCAATTCATAGGCTTCATCATGAATTCATCGTCTGATTCTTCACTGGAAACACTAAATCGCTCCGGATATTTATCGTAGTGCCCAGAGGTTTTATACAGCTCGACCTTGGTGATATGCGGGATAGTAACCCTTTGGTAGCCACCTTCGGCCTGAAGCTCTTGAGAAAATTTATCAAGCTCGTCCCTAATAACCGTTCCGCGGGGAGTGAACAGTGGCAGACCGGTACCGACCAAATCTGAGAATGTAAACAAATCTAACTCCTGGCCAAGTTTTCGATGATCACGTTTTTTGGCTTCTTCGCGTTGTTTTAGGTATTCAGACAGCTCCTGAGCGTTGTTGAAGGCGAGTCCATAGATACGAGTGAGCATTTTATTTTTCTCATCACCGCGCCAATAAGCTCCAGCCAGTTTGTCCAGTTTAAAGCTTCCAGGGTCAACTTCACCCATATGTTCGACGTGCCCGCCCGCACATAGATCTTTGTAGTCACCAGATTTATAAAAACTGACTTTGGCTCCGTCCTTGGTAAACTCGTCAATTAACTCTTGTTTATAAGGGTTGTCTGGGTATTCGTTTTTAGCTTCTCCTGCGGTTAGTTCACTTCGCTCAAAAGTGTCCCAAGAAGGCAAGATTTCATGCATTTTAGCTTCAATTTTGGGCAAATCCTCTTCTGAAACTGGGTGCGTAAACTCAAAATCGTAATAAAAGCCATTGTTTATAGCTGGACCGATGGTACGTTTGGTATCAGGCCACAGCTGCATAACAGCGGCAGCTAACAGATGAGCCAAGGAGTGGCGTTTGGCTTGTAACTGATCGTTTTGGTCCATATTTACTCCTTAAAATAAAAAACGCACGGAGATCACTGCTGATCTGTGCGTTTCGGGCCCGTTTCCAGGCTGTTCCACCGAAATCTTTCACTCTTGTAACCTTGGTTATCGTACCTCTGTTACCACGCCTACGGAGCTCCATGGTTGGTGAATCCACTTCACTGCTCAAATTCCATTATATCACCTTAGAAATAAAAGAGGCTCAAGTATCCTCGCAAAAACACTTGAGCCTGCCCATCCGGATAAAACAACTCCCAAAACTTCACCGGTACGTACAAGCATACCATACTAGCGTTATCATACTAGTACATTCGTATTGTTAATCTTACATTGCTTGCTGTGCATAGTGTGGATAGATTTAGCTCGCCCGTTTACTTTTACTCTGTTATTCGTTATGCTGTACCCTGTTCCGACGAGGGCGGTTAGCTCATTTGGCTAGAGCGTCGCATTGACGTTGCGAAGGTGATAGGTTCGAATCCTATACCGCCCACCATTTAAGCTGGTAACTAATCTGTTTTTGAAGTTTTATAAAGCTCAATGAAAGAGTGAATACCTGTAATCTGTTGCTCGAGTTTCCAGTCAGATGGTATAACTAACGACTGCTGATTATACGGCCGAATGAGCCAGACTCTTGGATGATAATTAAGTTCTTTTAGGTCCCCTACAATTAGCCAAGGACGGCTAAATATTGGCTCTAAGGAGCCGTAATAGACACCTTCTTTCAGATACAGGGTATTAGTTCCGGTCCTATTATAGTGATCAGCTATAAACCATTGGCTAAATTGGCTGGCTATAACAGCATCACCCGGTTCGTATTCTTTATTAATAGTTTGAACGGTCTGGTTGAGGTCTATATCATCGCGATCGACATCCTTATGAAATAGTACGTTTAGGGTTCCGATGCATAGACTGGCCACTATAAAAGCAACAATTATCTTTCGTAGCCTACGTCGACTTTTAGACATAAAAACAGCGAGGCTAACCCCTACTCCACCGTAGAAGAAGGGCGAAAATAGCGAAAAATAGCGCTGATAAAATAGCGATGTTACTGATGGAAGATGGGAAATAACATAAAGCAACATGGCGGGTATGAGTAGACCGGATAGAAGAAGAGTTAGATTGGCCTTAGCAAGTCTATCAAGTTCTTTATAGGCACTATAGGTTACCCAAATGAGCAACAAAGTCACTACCGTTATAAGTATTAAGTTAGGGGCTGAAAACTGACCAAGCCCCCGGAAAATGAACAGTTTTGATAGCAGAATACCGATCGAACGAAGACTAGCATCAGGAATCCAAAAACCATTATTGACGGTGGTAAATTGCTTGATTAGGGTTGGTAGCCAGGGTAAGAAAAGTACAAAGGTGCCTACTAAACTGAATATCCAATTTTTGTCCAATTGCTTAACTCTGGCTAATGGTCTTTTTACAAGACTAGCTTTAGTTGGCTTGGTGTCGTATAGAAATACATATATCAGATGAACTAAAATCATGAATCCGGTGAAGTAGTGAGTATATAGAGCTAGGGCCATAAAGACGGCGTAGCCAGCCCATACTACAGTTGTCCTTTGGCTTCTCTTTCGCTCAAGTTGAATAACTAGTAGATAAGTGCTCATTAATAAGAATAGAGAAGCCAAAGAATACATTCTGGTCTCTTGAGCATAACGAATGGTAAGAGGCGAGATTGCAGTTACCATCGTGGCAAATAAGGCGATTTTGGTGTTAAATAACTTCTTAATAAGAAGATAAAGTACTCCTAGACCAAGTAGAGCACAAATTACACTAAATGATCGAAAGGCCAGATCCGATATGCCAAATATACCAGTCCAACCTTTTAGTACAAGATAATATAGTGGCGGATGCACATCTATGGAAGTAAATTTAATCAACTGGGAAACCGAACTCCTAGCTAACTGGGAACTGTAGGCTTCGTCGAACCAAAAACTCCACTTAGTTATGGTTGCGAGCTGAAGCGCGGCACTTAAGAATAGAATAGCCGCCAGTTTCGTTCTGGCACTTAATGAATCGAGTAACCCATTAAAGCGTCTTATTTATAAACTCCTTTCGCTCGTTGTATTCGTATTCTCCATAACTCCTTGAAGGTATTGATCGAAGCGCTCATTGGTGATTCACCTACCAAGCCGCTGTCGAGTTTGGGATCGGCCCATTCCTTAACTGGTATTTTAGCAACTTTCAGATGTTTTGTGGCGGCAATAACCAGTAATTCCATATCAAAGCCCCAGCCATTGATAGTCTGTCGTTTGAAAATTGTTTCGGCAGCGTCTTTTGTGAATAGTTTGAAACCACATTGACTATCAGGAATTCTGGGAAGTAGAAACATCCTAACCATTAAATTAGCCAGAACTGACATGATTTTCCGAGTCAGTTTTTTATGAATTTTCCAGAGGTGTCTGACCCCAATGACGATGTCTGACTTCTGTTCACGCATGAGCTCGAGAGCCTGCTCAATGTATTTTAAGGGGGTAGCTAAATCAGCGTCCATAAATAGTATGTAATTACCGCGAGCAACTAGCATTCCGGCTTTGACGTCACGACCCTTGCCCACTTTTGGGCCGGGTTCTATAAGTTGAAAATGAGCAAACTTTTTAGCAAATGGTCGGGCTAGATCAGCGGTGTTGTCGTTCCCTTTGGCGGCCACCACTATAACTTCAGTGTGTTCAAATAAATCCATTTCATGTAGGTAGTCTCTTAGTCGATTAAGGGAATCTTCAATTAACGTAGCTTCCTCGAAGGATGGGATAACAAGGCTATAGATGGGGTCAGGATAGGCTTCTGGCATTTTAGTAGTGTTTTTATGTTTTATCTGTTACATTCAGTTAGATAGTACCATGAAACAGACAGCCAAGAAACTCATCCATGTCCGTGTCGTCCGCTTTATGATGGTAGGCGTCTTTAACACGATATTGGATTTTGCCCTGTTTAATTCACTGTTGGCAATTAGCGGTAATAGTAGCTCTAGGTCAGTAGTTGTCATCTGTAACACCATATCGGCTACAACGGTAGCCTGTTTAAGTTTTTTTCTAAACCGAAAGTACGTTTTCAAGAGTCAGAATACCCCTACTCACTACACCCTATACTTTGTGGCCATTACTCTAGGAGGCCTTTATATTGTCCAAAACGGCATAATTTATCTGGTGCTGCATACTTTTGGTAATTACGGTGCGTCAGAAAATCAATTATTACTGATTAACTTTGCTAAGGTAGTTGGTACCGCAGGCAGTACTATCTGGAATTATATCTGGTATAAGCAAGTTATTTTCAATCAACCAGGACATCAGTCAAACCGCTAGTGCTATAACATATTATTGACCTAGTTGCCTTTTTTTACTATAATTGCTGAGCTAATTGGGAGGCACTCATAGTTTGAGTTCCACTAATAAGAGCTCTTTAGAAGGCTTTCAACTGTTTTATGAGGAGTTGAAGCCCGTAAAGAGCGCATACAGTCGTTTACGACGCGCCCGCCCTGCTCTAGCTACCAAGTAGTTATCAGGACGAGCGAAAACCCCGGAAGTGATTCCGGGGTTTTATTTATCCATAAGTTTTCCACTTGGTTTTTAAACAGCCGTATGTCAATATGTTGTCATGGTAAGTAAAGTTTTGAATTATGAATTGTCTGTACTGTAAAGCTAAAACAGAGGTCGTTAACTCTCGGGTGCAGAAAAGATCCAATCAGGTCTGGCGACGTCGACAGTGTTTGAGCTGCCGGGCTTCTTTTACTACCCGTGAAACTATTGATTTATCGCTTGGATTATCTGTTAAAACTAACTCCGGCCAAATACTACCCTTTTCACGCGATAAATTGTTCCTAGATGTGTATGACAGCCTTAAACACCGAAAAACGGCCAAAAACGATGCTACAGCCCTTACTGAGACAGTTTTGTCCAAGCTTTATAAGCATATGTCGAATGGATTGGTAGACACAGCGGTTATTACAGATATAGCCAGTAAAACCCTAAAGCGCTTTGATCGGGCGGCTGGCGTCATATACCAAGCTAACCACCCTACTTAGAACTATATGGTTCTCTTATGGTCTTCGCTTACCACGGCTTTTTCAGTAGCATCAAATTTGTCGATGTATTTACCGAGTATCAGACGTGTCTGAGCATTTAGAGCTGCAAAGGAGTTAAAGAGGATAGTTGTAACTGGTAGTAATGCCCATTGCATCAAAATCAAAACAGTGCGGCGGTGTTTGTAGCGAGCCGGTTTCGGTGGAAGGGTTTTGAAACATATAAATACTGTTGAAAACATACCGATGAGTGCCAGTGTCTCGATACGTCCAGCGATAAACTTTAGTTGGTTGGCGGCAAAATCATTTGGTCTGAGTAAAGCTGGGATTAAGGCTGAGTAAGCTAGTACCAGATATGAAGCTGCCCAAGAAACATGACCTTCCAGTATCCGGAAGAATTTAGCTATCAGATTTGGCTTGGACACTTTATTAGGGGTAAAGAAGCCTTTTTCGGCTATGTAGGCAATATCCGAGGCTCCCCATGCCCAACGGCGCAGTTGAATAAACTGCTGCTTGATAGTTTTGGTCAAGGTATCAGACAGTACGGCGTCTTGGTAGATTGGCACATAAAGCGGGTAAACTTCGTGTTGGCCATCGTAGCGAAAATAGGTGCGCCAGAACTGGTGACCGTCCTCTACGATGGTACGCGTACTCCAAAAATCGGTGTCCATAACAGCTTGGAGGCTTTGGGCGTGCGCAGAAAAATTTCTAATAGCGTGTTGACGAGTAGATAAGACGATATTCCACAGCGAGTTACCGGTAGCAATGATTCGCATGGGAGCTGGTGCGTCCCAGATGTTATTAGTGTAGATTGGCAGAGGCTGATAAGAGACGTGCAGTGGATCCGGCGAGGCGCAGTACAGATAGCTTAGGGCCGCTAGGTACTGAGAATGAGGATGATTGTCAGCATCAAGTGTAGTGACGACTACGTTCAAGGGGTTAATTTTGTGTTCAGTGACATACTCGGCCAGCTTTCTACCAGCGAAAGTTACATTACCACCCTTGCCTCTTATCTCGTTAGGCAGATCGGCCGGGTGTTTGATAGCCTCGGCGTACTTAAAGTGTTTGCCATATTCGTCTATTAACCTATGGGCCTGTTTTTCTACCTCTGGTCCACCGCGTTCTTCGTAGGCCAGGATTAAAATAACCCGTTTCAGATTGTAATCGGAGCCCAAGACAGCATGAAAAGTCGGTTCTAGGACTGCTCGACTCTCGTTATGAGTAGCGACTATGATAGCGTGGTAGAGTTTATCCGGACTTACCGGTGTTGGTTGAGATTGCAGCCTAAGGACGTTTTCGTAATGCCAGCTGGGGATGTGGCGGTCTGGTTGGTCAACTTTACCTCTGTTAATTTCGTCCAGCATCTGCGACCAAGGCAGCTTGGAGTGTTGTTTCATTAGCTTGTAGCCTTGCAAAGCTCTGATTGCTACACCCATAGTCCTGATAAACCAGATGAGAATGAAAAGAATAATAAAGATTATGCAAAGCCTAGGGTTAAACAGCGTGAGAACAAACGGTAACAGCAACAAACTCCAACTTAATAAGCCGGGTAGCATCTCGAAGAAACGGTAGCGCTTGCCACGCTCCTCTACTAAAGGGATTTCTATATTTCTCATTTGATACTTAGTGTAGGAGTAGGAGAGCGTTACTTATAACCAAGGACATAACTATTAGTAGTAATGCCATTCCTAGTATGACAACTGAAAATTGTCGGCGAATACCGTAGACTTTGACGCTCAAAACAATGTGAAAAGCCAGTACAAAGACAGCAAAAACAGCGAAACCCATCAGATTAATACCGCTGCCCTTTTGGTATGCACTCAGCCCTAAGCTAGGACGATATTGAATAATGTAGCCATCACCTCTGGCGCTGTCTAGTCTGAGCGAGATTAGAACGCTGGTTAGGGCGGCAAAGAAACAATTAGCCGTAAGCAATGCCAGAATCAGGCGATCATGAATATATCGTTTAGGCGTATGCATTTGGAACTATTATAAATCACCAGGGTTAAATATGTAGCCTTTAAAAGTGACTAATTGGTGCGGGTGGCGGGAGTCGAACCCGCGTTTCAGCCTTGGGAAGGCTGCATA
>CAZWRJ010000018.1:0-9583 GCA_964636215.1 uncultured Candidatus Saccharibacteria bacterium
TCGTCGGTCTTATCGCCAACCTCAAATCTCGCAGCTAGTTCAGTGTAATCGCCAACTTCCGTTGGTTGATCTGACCGGCTAGACAGAAACATAGTTCGACGAAGACGGGCATCGCTTTCGTCGCTAGGGCCAGTATAGTCTGTCTTGAGATCGTACACTCTTAGCTCGGGCATTTTCGGCCTGAACATGCTGTACTAGCCTCGAGCGAAGTGCGCAAAGGCGCGGTTAGCTTCAGCCATACGGTGGGTGTCTTCACGCTTCTTAACAGCGTTGCCCTGGTTGTTGTAGGCGTCCATCAGCTCCAGTGCAATGCGGTTAGCCATGCTCATACCCTTGCGAGAACGAGCGGCAGCTACAAACCACATCATAGTCAGGTGTGTTTGGCGCTGACCTTTTACTTCAAATGGAATCTGGTAGTTTGCTCCGCCAACACGTCGAGATCGAGTTTCCATGTGAGGCTGGACGTTTTTGATAGCTTGTTCAAAAACTTCTAGTGGGTTTTGGACTTTTACTTTATCAGCTGCTTTTTGCATACCGTTATAGACCAAGCGCTCGGCTATTTGTTTCTTGCCATTCAGCATAACGCGGTTAATCAAACGCTGAACCAAGACACTGTTGTAAAGTCGGTCAGGTTGAATATCACGAACTAGTGACTTGGTGACTTTACGAGGCATACTATTCAGCTCTTCCTGTGATTACTATATTTAAAGCCAAGTGCTGCATGGCGCAATCAGATTGTGGAACTGTTTCATTTTCTCTTGATTCGAAAAGTTGAACTTCCCACAGCGCCATACCAAGCTCACACTTCCTTCTCACATCATCAAAGGATATAGATGGATCACCAGTGGTCTGTACATACTCCCATGTATCTACACCAATACACTCCTTGTTAGTTACTGGGCAAACCGCCATTCTATTTTCCCTTCTTTGTACCGTAGAGTGAACGGCCTTGTTTGCGGTCTTGAACGCCTTGAAGATCTAAGGTACCACGAACGATGTGATAACGAACACCAGGCAAATCTTTTACCCGGCCACCACGGACTAATACCACAGCGTGTTCTTGTAGGTTGTGGCCTTCACCGCCAATGTAAGCCCATACTTCGTCGCCATTAGTTAAACGGACACGAGCTACTTTACGCAAAGCCGAGTTAGGCTTCTTGGGTGTTTTGGTTGTAACTTTAATACAAACACCACGCTTGAACGGTGCTGGCTTATCATAAACTTTGGTTTTTAAGTTGTTCACCACCCTGTGAAGGTGGGGTGATTTACTCTTAGTACTAGCTCGCTTGCGCGGATTACGAACCAGTTGATTAATAGTTGGCATGAAGATTCCTTAGAGTTGCAATCTGCTGCGGCAAACGCTCTGCCAAAACGCTCGGCTCGGACTGCTTAATTGATTGTTTCGAAAGCAAGATTAACATATTTAAACTTCTAGTGCAACTTCTTGATCGTCTTTTACAGGTTCAGTTTCACCTTCGGCTCGATATCCTGTCCCAACTGGGATACGGCGGCCTAGAATGACGTTTTCTTTGAGTCCAAATAACTTGTCGGTCTTACCACTGGTGGCAGCGGCAATTAATACCCGAGTGGTGTCTTGGAAAGAAGCGGCACTCAAGAAGGAATCAGTCGACAAACTAGCCTTAGTAATACCAAGCAGTAGTTGGTTAGATTTAGCTGGTTGTTTGCCGGCGGCTACTAGTTGTTCGTTGGCTTCATGAACTGCCAGCTTACTGACTATATCGCCAGTTACGAATTCGCTATCACCGGACTCTTCAATCTGTACGCGACTGAACATTTGTCTAACAATGATTTCAAGGTGCTTGTCAGAAATGTTCTGACCTTGTCCAGCGAAAATCCTCAGAATTTCGTTCATGATGTAGCGCTGGGTAGCTTCTACACCCTGTAAACGCATAAGATCGTGAAGATTAATAGAACCATTGGTCAATCGTTGACCGGCAACGATGTGTTCGCCGTCTTTAATGAACAATTGTTTAAAACCAGGGATTTCGTAACGCACCAAACTTTTACTGGTTGGTACGATGACGATAGCTTTGTTAGTTACTTCTGCTTTACCGCTAATAGTTGCCAGTAATGGTTCGTGGTCGTCTTCGTCGGTTGCCAGTACGTCACCAATTGTGACATCGGTGCCACTGGCGATGTGTGTTTTACGGCCATTTAGCTTAAGTTCAACTTTGGTCTCATTATCGGCTGTAACTTGGACGACGTAGTGATCGTTTTCCTCCCAAGTAGCTACCGTACCAGTAATGTCCGACAAGTAGGCTTGCCCCTTTGGTGTGCGTACTTCAAAAAGCTCTTCCACACGGCTTAAACCTTGGGCAGTATCATCAGCTAAGACGGCTCCGGAACGGTGTTTTGAGTCGAGACTTAGCTGAGTTCCTGGCTCACCAATACTTTGGGCAGCGATCACCCCAATGGGGTGATGGTCGGCTACCAGTTCACCAGTGGCTGGATCAACACCGTAGGATTTCTGAGGGACACCACGTACAGAAGTACACGATAGAGCACTCATGATACGTATGCCGTCGATCGCTTCCTCTTCATCGAGTTTTTGAGCCATGACACTTGTGATAAGTTCACCGGCTTTGACGTGTTTCTTGACAGTTTCAGCAGCATAACGACCGACCAATCTGGAAGCATAGCTAACACCAATCTCTTCTGCATCTGATCGAAGCATTGGGAAGCCGGGGTCAGTAGTTTCGTCGTCGATAGTAAAGACATCTTGAGCCACATCAACTAGGCGACGCGTTAGATAACCAGCGTCAGCTGTCTTTAGTGCGATGTCAATCAGAGCCTTACGGGTGCCACGGGTACCGGTAAAGTACTCTAGTGGAGTTAGACCTTGAACATAACCAGCTTTGATAGGAAGTTCAATTGGGCGTCCGGCAGCATCCTGGAAAACACCAAGCATACCAACCGACATTTTCATCTGTGAGATATTTCCACGGGCACCTGAGGTTATAGTAATAGCCATTGTCGAATCAACGTCTTTCATCTGTTCGGCTAACATTTCCTGGACATGATTGTCGATCTTGGTCCAGTTCTCAACCGTTAATCGATAACGTTCTTCTTCAGTTATGAAACCCTGTTCGTATTGTTGGCTAATGGCTGCGGTTTGTTCTTCACCTTTGGAGAGTAGTTTGTCCATGCCGGGGATCTTTGAAAAGTCAGACATGCCAATAGACAGTCCTGATTTAGTGGCGTGATAGAAGCCTAAATCCTTTAATTCGTCGGCAATTTCGGCCGTTTTATCCTGGCTGTACATCTGGTAAGCCAGCCCCATAACGTTAATTAAACGTTTCTTGGTCATTGGCTCGTCCTGAAAAGGAAAGTCTTCTGGAAAAATTTCGTTAAACAGTAAACGCCCAAAGGTTGTTTCTCGGACTTCGCCGCGGAACGATACTCGTACACGGCCTTGCAGCGGCAAACTACCCTCGTCGAATGCCATAATGGCCTCGTTAACGCTACTGAAGTTCCTGACTGATCGTTTAGCAAATTCTTTAGGCTCATAAGTCAAATGGTAGCAACCCAGCACAATGTCTTGGTCAATATGCAAAATAGGTGAACCGTCGGCAGGTTTTAGTAAGTTACGGTTACTGGCCATAATTTCACGAGCTTCCCACTGAGCAGCGTCTGATAATGGTAAGTGAACAGCCATTTGGTCACCGTCAAAGTCAGCGTTAAAGCCCTTACAAACCAGAGGGTGAAGTTGAATAGCTCGACCTTCAATTAGCACAGGTTGAAAAGCTTGAATACTCAAGCGGTGCAAACTAGGAGCACGATTGAGTAAAACATATTTACCTTTGATTACTTCGTCCAAGGCGTCCCATACTTCGATTTCACTGGTCTCAATCATTCTGGTAGCTGAGCGGATATTATGAGCGTGCTCGTTGGTGATTAGCCAGCCGATAACAAATGGTTTGAATAGTTCAAGAGCCATCATCTTAGGTAGCCCACACTGGTATATTTTCAGTTCTGGACCAGATACAATAACTGAACGACCAGAATAATCGACGCGTTTTCCGAGTAAGTTCTGGCGGAAACGGCCTTGCTTGCCTTTCAGCATATCGCTAAGACTCTTTAGTCGGCGACGTTGGCCAGTGGCAGCTACAGCTCTACCTGAGCGGGCATTGTTATTATCAATTAGGGCATCTACGGCTTCTTGCAGCATTCGTTGTTCGTTTCGACGAATAACTTCTGGGGCGTTTAGCTCGATTAGCTTCTTAAGACGATTGTTACGGTTAATCACACGTCGGTAAAGATCATTTAGGTCGGAGGTAGCAAAACGGCCACCTGTTAGCTGGACCATAGGCCTTAGGTCTGGAGGGATAACCGGTAGAACTGTCAGGCACATGCTATTCGGCTTGATGTTAGCTCTTAACATACTCTCTAGAAGGCGAAGTCGTTTCATCAACTTTTTACGTCGTTGTCCTTTTGCTTCCTCGGCTTCTTTATTGAGTTCGTTGATGAGCTTCTTAAGATCAATTTCGTCTAGTAGATCCTTAAGTGCCATGCCGCCCATGCCAACTTCAACTAGTTCAGCTAATTCGTCTGGCAAATTGCGGTAATCGTTTTCACTGATTAAGTGTAGTTTTTCCAGCCCAGTTATTTGGTCTTTGTAGGCCTGAAATTCTTTATCGAGTTCTTCCAACTCTTTGGTTTGCATCTCAGCCAAGGCCTTGACGTTAGCGTCGTCCTTTTTGGCTTCAGCTTCATAGCGCGCCTTAATAGCTTCTTGGGCATGCTTATGTTCAGCTTCTTTGTCAGCCAGGATATGATCACGCTTGGTAGTGTCGACAGACTTAATAACGTAGCTGGCGAAATAGGCAATGCGTTCCAAGTTCTTGACGGTCATGCCAAGTAGTAGGCCTATGGCACTAGGAGTACCACGCAAGAACCAAATGTGTGCTACCGGGCTGGCAAGGTTAATATGGCCCATGCGTTCGCGACGAACTATAGCTCTGGTGACAATCTCACCATTTTTATCAACAGCCGCTTCACGTGATCTTACGCCTTTATATTTTGCGTCGTGTGGATTTATGTCTTTAACCGGGCCAAAAATGCGTTCACAAAATAGACCGTCACGCTCTGGTTTCTGGGTACGATAGTTAATGGTTTCTGGCTTAGTGACTTCTCCATAACTCCATTCCAAAATGTCGTCGGCGCTGGCAACAGCCAGACGCACCGCGTCAAAGTCAGCTATATTGGTGCCGTAGGCGTAATGTTTCATTTAAGCAGCCTCCTCTTTCTGGTCATCTGCAGCAGTATTAGTGTCATCGTCGTCGCTGGCAGCCACTGGTGCTGCGGCGGCCACACCGTCTTCTAGTTCCATTACTACAAATTCATCAACAACAGCATCTTCAGTAACATCGACGTCGGAAATGGCCGGAGCCGGAACTTCAACCTCTGCCTGGTGTTCTGCTTCATCCTTAATATTCTTGGCCAGTACAGCTTCAGCATCTACTGTGGTGCTGGCAGCTACCAAGTCAACCTTGAGCCCAAGGCCCTGAAGTTCTTTGACTAACACGTTGAAGCTCTCCGGAACTTTTGGCCCAACGATTTCGGTATTCTTGATGATAGACTCGTAGGCTTTGCTTCGTCCGTAAACATCGTCAGACTTAATAGTCAACATTTCCTGTAAGGTATTGCTGGCTCCATAAGCTTCCAAGGCCCAGACTTCCATTTCTCCAAACCTTTGGCCACCATTTTGGGCTTTACCACCTAACGGCTGTTGAGTGACCATGGTGTACGGGCCTGTGGAACGAGCATGAATCTTATCCGCAATCATGTGATTGAGTTTGATCATGTACATACTTCCTACAGTGGTACGCTCGATAAAGGCTTCACCAGTGCGTCCGTCATACAGTTGTTGCTTGCCATCATCAGGCAGGCCAGCTTGTTTAAGCAGTTCCTTAATCTTTTCAGGAGATACGCCATTAAAGGCCGGGCTGGCAACAGTAAGGCCCAAAGCCCTAGCGGCCATACCTAAATGAGTCTCGAATAATTGTCCAATGTTCATACGACTAGGTATACCTAGTGGGTTAACGATGATGTCTACAGGAGTACCGTCAGCTGTAAAAGGCATATCCTCAATCGGTAAAATCCGAGCTATAACACCTTTGTTACCGTGGCGGCCACCCAACTTATCACCTACGGCAATTTTGCGCATCTGGGCTACAAATACTTGAATCTGCATTAGCACACCAGCTTTGAGTTCGTGACCGGTAGCTCTAGAGAAAACTTTTACACCTACGACTTTACCGTGTTTACCGTTGCTCATGCGTTGTGAGGTGTCGCGTACTTCTTTGGCTTTTTCGCCAAAAATAGCCCTAAGTAGACGTTCTTCGCTACTTAATTCCTGTTCACCTTTTGGTGTAATTTTGCCAACTAGGATATCACCAGGGTGAACTTCGGCGCCGATTCTGACTATACCATCTTCGTCGAGGTGTCTTAAGGCATCTTCAGAAACATTAGGAATATCCCGAGTAACAATTTCTGGTCCAAGCTTGGTTTCGCGAACTTCCACCATGTAGTCAACAATATGAATGGAGGTTAGGCTGTCATCTTCGACTAGTCGGCGACTAATGATAATGGCGTCTTCAAAGTTATATCCATTCCAAGGCATAAAGGCCACGATTAGGTCTTTGCCAAGAGCTAATTCACCACTGGCTATGGACATACCTTCGATTAGTGGGTCACCGGCCTTAAGTTTTTGGCCTCTTTCAACTACAACTTTTTGGTTGATGCTGGTGCCTTCGTTACTACGCACGAAATGTTGTGGATGATAAGTTACGCTGTTCTTTTTATACTTGACCACCACTTCGTCAGCTGATGCACTAACAACTTCACCATCGGCTTCGGCCACAGTGAGCTGGCCTGTGTTCCTTGCAGCTGAACCTTCCATGCCTGTACCGATAATCGGGGAGCTAGGTTGAACTAGTGGTACAGCTTGGCGTTGCTGGTTACTACCCATCAAAGATCTATAAACGTAGTTCTTCTCAATGAACGGGATTAAGCCAGCTGACGAGCCGATAATTTGCTTGCGAGAAGCATCCATGTGGGTAACTTCGTTGGCATCTACTTCCCCAGAAGATAAGTGGCTGCGAGCGCTGACACGATCATTTGCAAAATAGCCTAGATCATTAACTTCCTCACCAGCACCGGCGATAACAGCTTGTTCTTCGCCGCTAGCGTCTAAGTAAATGGTTTCCTTTGTAACTTGAGCTTTAACAGGCCACGTAACCTGAGTTTTTACAGCAGCTAATTTAGTAGCTTGCGCCGCGGTGATTTTGGAGCCTGCCTTAACAATTATTTTGCCTTTTTCGTTCTCCAGATCATAAGCCGCAATGTGTCCGGCAGCCTCTTTGGCGGTAACACTGTTTTTGACTTTACGGTAAGGTGTTTCAATAAAACCATAGTCATTAATTCTGGCATAACTAGCCATGTTAAGAACTAGGCCAATATTGGCACCTTCAGGTGTTTCCACAGCACAGATTCGACCATAGTGCGTAGCGTGAGTGTCACGAACCTCAAACCCAGCACGTTCGCGGCTAAGTCCACCCGGGCCCATAGAACTCAGACGACGCTTATGAGCTAGTTCGCTGAGAGGGTTAATTTGGTCCATAAATTGACTAAGTTGAGAGCTAGCAAAGAATTCACGAACGGCAGCTACTACTGGACGAGCGTTAATTAATTGAGCAGGTGTGACGGTTTCGATCTCACTCATACTCATTCGGTCCTTAGTGTTACGCTCCATACGCAGAAGTCCGATCCTGAACTGTCTCTGTACTAATTCACCGACCAGCTTTACTCGGCGATTAGCCAAGGAGTCGATGTCGTCAGCCGGGTCTTGGGTGTAGTTGAGCCGAATCATTTCGGCCACGATGGCCACTAGATCTTCAAGACGCATTATGCGGTTTTCGGCCGTATTAGGTACATCTAGATTAAGTCGTTTATTGATCTTGTAGCGGCCGACTCTACTAAAATCAAAACGTTTGTAGTTATAGAACATGTTTTCAATTAGACTACGGGCATTATCAACGGTAGCCAGGTCACCAGGCCTTAGGCGCCTATAGACTTCAATTAGAGCGTCATTAGTACCATGTGATGGGTCCTTCTCAAAAGTGGCATCAATATGGCTACTTTCACCCAGATCAACGTGGGCGAAAGCTTCTTTGATCTGTGTTTCGGTCATACCCAGAGCTCTGAACAAAGTCGTCACCGGAATTTTACGTTTGCGATCAATTTTTACATACAAGGCACCGTTAGCCGCTGTTTCAAATTCAAGCCACGCTCCGCGGCCTGGTATGGCTTTGGCGCCATAAAGGGCATGTGTACCGTGCTGATCGGCCGTGAAGAAAACGCCTGGACTACGAATTAATTGAGAAACCACTACTCGCTCAGCGCCGTTTATAACAAATGTACCGCGTTCGGTCATCCAAGGGTAATCACCGAGATAGATTTCTTGTTCTTTGATCTCACCGGTTACTTTATTAGTGAGTTCTACTACAGCTTTAAGAGGGGCCTCATATGAGACATTGTTTTCGCGTGCTTCAGCTTCCAACATTTTAGGTGCTTCAAAATGATATGTTTTGAAGCTTAGTGATAATTTGGTACCAGTGTAATCATCGATTGGGCTGATTTCGGCCAATAGCTCACCAAGACCTTCTTCTATAAACCATTGGAAAGACCGGTTTTGGTGGTCAACCAAATTAGGCAAATCTAGGGCGTCATCGTTCTTACTAAAATAAGTGCGTGTTTGTTTAGAGTTCTTAGTAGTGGCAGTGCCTCTAGCCATAATAAAGCTATACTCCGCTTAACTTGCTGTAATTTTTACGTAGTTTTAGGTTTGGTTTGGCGCGCGAAGGATCCTACCCAGGCTGGTTTTGTGCTTTTTTAGAGTTACAGCAACAAAGCCCAAAGTACACTACTTCTTACAAAAGAGTTTGAACGATGTTAATTAAATTGTCAAGTTGTTTTCGGTGGAGTGTGAATGACTTTATCAACTAAGCCGTACTTTTTAGCTTCGTCAGCTGTCATCCAATAATCGCGTTCCATATCTGTATGGATCCTGGGAGCTTTCTGTCCGGTGTTTTTAACCATTATTGATTCAAGTAACCGCTTAACTCTTAAAGATTCTTTGAGGTCAATTTCTTGATCAGTTACCTTGCCACGCGTGCCACTACTGGGTTGGTGAATCATGACTGTGGCGTTGGGCAGCAAAAAGCGCTTGCCTTTAGTGCCTGAGCTTAGCAAGAAAGCGGCGGCGCTGGCTTGGACACCAATGCCGACAGTTTGGATATCATTTTTGACGTATTGCATGGTGTCGTAGATGGCCATAGCATCGTATACACTCCCACCAGGGCTATTTATATAAAGATAGATGTCTTTCTTAGCATCTTCGGATTGCAGGAATAAAAGTTGAGCCACCACCAAGTTGGCTGTATGCTCGTCAACAGGTGTGCCTAAGAAAATAATCCGGTCCTTAAGCAGCCTGGAATAGATGTCATAGGCTCGCTCAATACTGCCTTCGGTTTCTAGAACTGTTGGAATCAAAATACTCATA
>CAZWRJ010000019.1:0-9417 GCA_964636215.1 uncultured Candidatus Saccharibacteria bacterium
CCCTGGGAAAATAGCACGGTGCCAAATTATATAAAAGCCATCCGAAAGGGTGGCTTTTATCTTAATAGACTTATGAAAATTGAAATATGCTCTAAATAGTAGTATAACTAGTCGATAAATTCATTATGAGCGGCCTTAGTATAAACCTAAAAGACAGAGGTATCCCTGGCTCTAACTCGCCGGAGCCGCTTAGGCGTTTATTTGAACCACCGGAATGGTTTGACGAAGCCCAAGCTTCAGAGATCGCATCCTTTTATCCAGAGCTTACGCTGCGTGACATGTACAGCGTAGCTAGTGCGCTTGGTGTCGTAGAGACACTAGACAAGTTCCCGGAGGAGGTAGAAAACATATTTGAGTTTGGCAGTGGTTGGGGTGAGGGTCTTGTTAGTCTTGATATGTTTGCTAGACGCAGGGGCAGTGCTGTTGTTACAGGTAGCGAAGTTGATGAAGATGTAAGAGTTTTTTCATTGCAGGTTACCGATCTACTACCATCTGTCCAGAATATTAGAGCGAACGGCATTAATGCACTTGAGGAAGCAGAGGGACAATTTGACGTTGTGGTCGCCCACATGCTCGGCCCCAGTTACTACAACGACAGACTACCGTCTCTATTCATATCGACGGCTCTGACGGCTTTAAAATCATCCGGAGTTGTAATTATCAACTCCGATTTTGCAACCATGGGTCATACAAATTCGTGGGTAGAGCGTCATCTAGCCCATGAGCAGGTTGAAGTTGTTGACCTGGAAGCGTGTCCGCCGGGGTTGAATTTGTGGCCCCTAACGGTGATAACTAAACAATAATCAACATTTACTCAGGCGTTCCTCTAACCTGAGGGAAATGGGTTTTTTGGAAACAGATCAATACTCCATTAAAAGAAAATAGCTATACGCTTGGGTAGGGGAAAGCTACTGCTAGGCTTTTTCTAGGTCGGCTATGACAATCTTTTTCATTTTTAGCATGGCATCAACAGCTGTCTTGCTACTGAGAAGCTCGCCCATATTTTTGGGAATAATTTGCCAACTAACACCGTATTTATCCTTCAGCCAGCCACACTGCTCTGATTCCGGCACCGCCGATAATTTATCCCAAAAATAGTCTATTTCCGCTTGGTCTGCGCACTCCACGTACAGAGACATAGCCTCATTGAACTTAAATATTGGCCCGCCGTCTAAACACATTAGCTTGACGCCGCCTAGGGTGAACACACCGGTCAAAACTTTCCCCTCCATGTTTGCCATTGGACCTTCGGCATAGCCACTAGGGTAACGCTCGATGGTTTCAATCTTGGAATCACCGGCTGATTTGCCCGGCGAGCCCTTAAAAACTGATACATAAAAATTCATGGCCTCTTCAGCGTTTTTATCAAACCACAAAAATGGAACTACTT
Source organism: uncultured Candidatus Saccharibacteria bacterium (assembly GCA_964636215.1). Taxonomy (GTDB): domain Bacteria; phylum Patescibacteriota; class Saccharimonadia; order Saccharimonadales; family CAZJQT01; genus CAZWRJ01. The sequence continues at coordinate 1,391 of CAZWRJ010000019.1, forward strand.
TTTGCATAAAACCTCCTATAGCCACATTATACGCCCAGTATAAAATACTGCTTGTGGTTGCTACTACATCAGTAGTCTAGAATAATTAATGCATGGCTAAGAATATCTTAGACGAAGTGGACTTAGTTGACAGAGGCCTAATACCACCCGACGACGATGAGCGGTCGGGAGGCGAAGAACCAACTTGGACTAGTGTATTTTGGTTTAGTGGAAGAATTACAAACGAAACATATGAGGTCGTTCGCAGTGTTATAAAGGGTGCGGCACACGTGCACCCAGATGACGAAAGACATGCAATATCATTTGGGGTGAGGGGATTTATGGACGAGGCGATCTATGATGCAGCAGATAAAATTCAACCTTTGCTTGGACGGGTAATTACTAACAAGGTTGATCAAGTGTTGCTTATATCAATAGAGGACGTAATGCGTAACCTTAAAGAAGGTACCCCTACATATAGTTATGATGTAACGCACACAACAGTTGAAATACTCGGTATTAAAACAGAAGGGTAATGTTTGTTCTGAGGTTAGGAATGAAAATCTATTACTCAGGTTTGTTGAAGTAGAGAGTGCCACCAATAAGGCCAAGCAGAGCTAACATAGCTATGATCAAGCCAGGACCAATATGAGAACTATTATTTGGAGTTTCTAAATCCGCTCCGGGTTCTACGAACGGGTTGACAGGCGAATCCTCTAAACTGGCGGTCTTAACTGGCTCGGCAACATCACTTGAAGTTGTGTCGGCGGGTACAGATTCATCTTCATCGATTGATGCGGTTGTTGCAGGTGATTTGCTGCTAGAAACAGCAACGGTCGTGAAGGGTATGGTAAGCCAGTCAGTGGTACCCCACAAATCAGTTATTCTAACTCGATACAGGTAATCAGTACTTGAACTTAAGCCACTTACACTGAAATGCATAGTATCACCGTCGGCGACGGTTACGTTATGCCAAACACTACTGCCTACTTTGCTCCATTGAACGCTCCAATGAGTTGTACCCCAGCCGGCAATCAAACTAAAACAGTTGTCGCTAAAACCGGTGGTGGTCTCATCTGGCACATGGCAGGCGAAGCCTGGCTGAGAAGTTGGCCTAATCGTTGGAAATTCATCAGGATTGACTAGCCAAATGTCAATGAAGTCCCAGCCGTTAAACATAGGGCCATCACTGCTGCCTAAGAAACCATTAGAATTGGCAAAGGCGGTACCAAAACTGCTGGAATAAAGGTCAATAGTAGTATTTGGGTCAAAATAAACATGCGATGTATGATCGTGAATATCTTGTGGATTAAAGCCGCTAAAACTGGCAACCAAGGCGTCTTTAAAGATTCCACCGTTTATAACTATATGGTTTGCGGCAAACAGATGGTCAATTGAGCCGCCAATCATATCGCCGAATATGCCCCCAACCGACTCACCGCCTGTAACCGAGCCGGCAGCGTAGCCAAAACTTACATGGTCAAAACTGCCAGTGCCCGCCAAACCACCAATATTACTTCCGGTTGCAACAACGTCACCATTATAGAAAACATTTTCCATTGAAACATCGCCGCCGCCAGCGCTTCCAACCAATCCACCAACACTGTTGACACCATGAACTGTGGAGGTACTAAAACTTCGAATTACGCTACCAATATTTGTGAATGAGGCAATTAAGCCACCCACAGAACTGGTGCCGCTTACGGAGCCACTAGTATAAACATCTTCCAAAATTAAGCCCGTAGAAGGGGCGGAAATACCACCAATCAAACTACCCGTACCGGTGACGTCGCCGCTGAAATAACTATTAGTTACAGTTGTTGTATTGCCGGGACCTACAGAATCTACCTTGCCAAATAAGCCACCTACTTTTGTATCGCCAGAAACATCGACATCGCTATGACTATCCGCTACAGTTACCAGACCTGAAACAAAACCAGCGAAACTGCCACAGAATGAATCGCAACTTAGAGTACCATGAGTAACAACGTTGATAATTTGAGCATTGTAAAGGCTGCCAGTTAAAATACCGGCGGTCGTTAGTGGGGCAGTGACATTGGCTGTAATGGTTAGATTTTCTACCACACCGCCAGACACTATCGAGCTAAATAAGCCAGCGTTGGTTGCAAAACCTGAATAATCAATGGTCAAGTTAGTGACGCTATAGTCTTGGCCGTCAAGAGTACCACTAAAACTAACAATCGGTGCCCAGCCATCACCGCCATTGAAAGAGCCAGAGCCAGAACAATTAATATTGTTTTCTAGGGCGTAGCTGGCAGTTACATCGCTGGCTATGCTCTGCAGCTGTGCGCAATTAGTAATCTGAAATGGGCTGCCACTTGATCCATCACCACTACCACTGAAGGCTAGGGAGTTACCAGTACCCAGGAACATTAGCCCAAAGCCTAATGCTGCTCCCAACAGCAGTACTTTGTAATGCGAGATTTTCGGCGAGCCCCTCATTCTATACATAACACTTATGGTAAAGTGTATAGCTACCGTGGTTTTTATACAAACCAAATACACTAAAATTAGAAGTCAAAAACGTAAACCACAGTAAAGCTGGCCAAGAAGGGATGTAATTAGACTGCTCTAGGTTCGACGGGTTCTAGAGTTTCTTGAATTACATCTCCATGTGCCCGGTACGTATCGTGGGAAATGGCCAGAAAGGCCCCAACTTGTAAGACATCTGGCATCGAGCTGAAAACAGCATGCGGGTCACCGAAACGCTTCCCATCTTCGTCATAACCAACAGTAAAGGTTGTTCTAGGAGCCAGGAATGCTGCCTGAGTATCTCGTTTTTGGCCCAATTCGCCGATTTTTACAACTACTCCATCTCTTCGACCAAGTAAGTCAAGAGTTCCAGCAAACAGTTCTGGAACAGCATTAGGATCATCAATTTTGTTTGTAACAACTGTCAAATGACCTTCGTTATGAAAACTGGCTTTGATCCTTGGTACTACTCTAGATGTGCGAGGGTAGGGTTCGGATACCGCTAAATCCTTAAGCTTGTAAGCACTCTCATCACCACTGCCGTCACCGGGTTTAAAAGCAATTACTGCAAGTTTACCAACAGCTTCACCTCTATGGCGTGCCTCTGTAACACTACGTGCTGAATTTGATTTTTCAGGCGTTGGTTCAAGTACAGCAGCTTGATCGACGTCAAACATCAGTTCTCCGCCGCTCAACTCCTCATACATTGTTAGTGCAGCGCGTATAGGGCCTTCGAGAGTCTCTAAGTTAATTCCCGCAACTTCCTTTATCATTATCATAATGTACCATATTAGTGAAGTATTGTCAAAAGTTTAACTATGGAAATGCGCTGACGCTATCTACCTATTTGCTTGAAGAACGCTGACTCGGTTACCCTCTGGGTCGGTGAATGAGACCCAAAGACCAATACCTGGTATATCCTGAGGTTTGCCTTGCAATTTGCCACCGGCAGCTTCAATATTTTTCATAGCCTCCTTGAGGTCAGGAACCGATATCACCACAGAAGGTTCATTTGATTGTGGTGAAGCCTTAAGTGGATAAAAACCACCGTTGATAGTACCAGGGGTTTTGACCATGCGGTTTTCGTCTGTTTCAGCTGTAACGGCCACTACATAACCACCCATATCTGGGCCGGCATCGTTCATACCCCAGCCAAAGGCTTGATTATAAAATTTTGCTACTCTTTTGGCGTCTTTGTAGGGCATTTCAAAATGCACCACTGGATTTTTGCTCATAAACACCTCCTTTATTGCACTAAAAGTATACACCCTACCTCTGGTAATAGGTGATATTGGTGTAAAATGAAGCCATGGCAAAATTAGTAAGCATCTCTGGAGTTATCTACCGGGTTAGAGATATCAAGAAAACAGCCGAGTTTTACAAAAACCTAGGTTTTTTAATCACAAACCAAGACGACGACATGGTGTCTATTCGTTTAAATTGGTTTTGGGTAGATTTCATTAAAGCTGATGACCATTACTCCACCGGCAATGATAATGAATATCTATACATCAGCGTTGACAACGTTGATGAGATATATGGCGAACTTAAGGAAAAAAATCTCAAACCAACAGAACCAGAGACATTTAAAACTGGGCGACGTGAAACTATGCTCAGCGACCCCGATGGCTACAAACTAGTTTTCTTCCAGAAAAAATAACGTCCCATTATATAATTAAACCAACACTATTTATCGGGAGGGATTATGGTAAAGGGCAAAAGAACATCCAAACAGGTTATAAACAATAGTGCTGGACCGCTGGGCTTCGTATTTTTCATGGCCTGGATTGGGGCCTTGGTTTATTTCGTACAGTTATCCGAGGGTTTCTGGGGTTTCGTACTGGCTTTTCTAAAAAGCATTGTCTGGCCTGCCTACGTACTGCACGCTGTACTGGGACTACTGAATATTCACTAAAATAGTTACTTAACCCAACCCTCTTGTTTGAATACTGCCCAAATAGCCATGGAGTGACCGTGACCGAGGTCATATTTGTCTTTTAAGAACTCTACTAGATTGCCAGCTTTCATATCGGGCTTGAAAACTCATTGTTACTCCATTTTGATTATAACCTGTACCGACACGAAAGAATTATTGACATGAGCGGGATAGTGTGTTAACATAAGCATAGTTTCGAAAGAAATTTGCAAGAAGAGGGTCCAAAAAGCCCTCTTTTTGTTTTCTTTCCAGAGACGTTAATCTAAGGGAGGTCATAAATTATGGCTGGAACTAAAGCTGGCGGCCAAGCTGCTGCTGCAACAAACAAAGCCAAATACGGTTCTGATTTTTATGCAAAAATCGGCGCCAAAGGCGGTAAATTAGGTCGCACCGGCGGATTTTACGCCAACCGCGAACTAGCCCGTTTGGCTGGTGCTAAAGGTGGACGTATTTCTCGTAGAAGTAAAAAGACTGCTTAAGTCCTAATAAACTACCAGAAATTATCTAAACATCGCTTGGCCTGTGCCGGGCGATGTTTTTTGATGTCTTTTTTGCATTCGATATGGCCGACAAAAGCGGGAAGGCGACACCTTCCAGGTATTTTGGCAATTAAGACACTGATATTTTTGACTACTAACCTGAAGGCTATTTAATTCACAAAGCGGGCAACTACTTCGGGCATACAGCCAATCTCGGTAAGTATCTAGACAGTCCTCGACGTGATCCTTATCAATTACTACATCGTAATCTTGAGCTAACTCTAAAGCTTGTTGCCAAGCTGCCACCTCACATAAGAGGAGTGCCATATCATTCTCATAGCTACTATGCCCCAGTGCGCCGTGGGCTACTTCATGTAAAAGGGCCCACTGTCCATCATTAGACGATAATTTATCGGCGTTAAAAAAGACTGCTTGATTAATAGGTGACCAATAAAAAGTCTGTCCCTTGATGAATTTTATTCCCGGGAACTGCTTTTTAAGCTTGGTGAGTAAGGTGTCGTTTGGCATGGTGTTGTTTAGCTAGTTCATAGCAGCCATAGATAACCGCTTGGTCACCGAGCCGCGCCCCAACGATCGGAGGCAACCTGAACATCGGGTTTTCATGGGATTTTAAAATTTCATGTAATTTTTGACCATACTTATCTAGGTGTAAACCAGCGCCTCCGCCCATAACGATAACATCTGGGGTAAGGGTGGCAGCTAAATCAAGCAGGCCAACGGCTAAGTTACGCGCCAGCCAACTCCAAGCTTGGTCTTCATCAGCTGCGACATCACCAACTTTTTTACCAAATTTCTTTTGAAAGGCCCGTCCGGAGGCAAAATCTTCCCAGTCCATGAGGTGGCCTTGGTGTTCTAGCAGCATATGTCCTGGTTCAATATCTTCGAAATCGCGGTCTAGTTCGCCGTCTATGACAATGCCAGCACTAATACCGGTGCTGACGGTAACATAAAGCACTTTACGGTACTGGTCTCTGAGTGGTTGAGCTTCAGCCAAGGCGGCCAGCTTACTATCGTTTTCTATAACGACTGGTGAATCAAAGACTTTCTCAAGATCAGCCTCAATCGGCACCTTAACCCAATCCAGATTACCAAACGCCAGGCCAACTCCATGTTTACGGTCAAGTCTACCAGGCACAGCTACTACCACTCGTCCAAAATCAGCCGTAGATAATTTTGCAACAGCATCAGCCAACTCACCGATGAAAGATTCGTATTTTTTGGGCGTTACAAATCGAATTTCTTCAAGAATCTGGCCGTCACCATTTAGGACTGCGACCAGTGTTTTAGACCCTCCAATATCAACCGCACCAAACATATAACTTAGTCTATCACGGCCTTGCTGGCTCAGGCTACAAGGGACTTTACTTAAGAAGAGAGAACAGATATAATACTGCTTAACCACATTAATATCTTTAATCGATTGGTTGCACCAATCATCGGTATTAAAGCGGAATACATCTATAAGGGAGGCTTGTTTTGGTATCAAAAAGCGCCGTCACTATGGACGATCTACTGACGTCCGTTGAAACTGATCCACTAAAGGTGGGCGACGTTATTGAAGGCGTCATCACTTCTGTTCGCAAACACGAAATCTGGGTTGATTTAGGGGCTAACGGCATAGGTGTAGTTATGCGTCGGGAAATCGGCCACGGACAAGAGCTGAAGGAAGGTGAAAAAGTGGTCACCAGCGTGGTGGACACTGACATGGATGATGGTTCAGCTCTACTTAGCATGCGCCGAGCAGTTAAAGACCGTGGTTGGGATGACCTCCAGCAACTGTTTGAATCACAAGAAATTATTGAAATCAGCCCTTACGACGCCAACCGCGGTGGACTACTAGTCGAACTTGAAGGCATCCGCGGCTTCCTGCCAGTGTCTCAACTAGCCGCTGGTCATTATCCAAGAGTCTCCGGTGCCGATAAAGACGAAATTCTACAGAAGCTTAATCAATTAATCGGTAAGAACCTGAAAGTTCGTCTACTAGATGTTAGCCGTAAAGATAACAAGCTTATTTTCTCTGAAAAAGAAGCCGTCAAAGACGATATGCAAGAACGTTTCTCTAAGCTCAAGATCGGTGACGATGTCGAAGGCGTGGTAACTGGCGTTATTGACTTCGGTGCTTTCGTCAATGTTGATGGCATAGAAGGCTTGATCCATATATCGGAAATTTCTTGGGAACGGGTCGAAGACCCACGTGATTACGTCAAGACTGGTCAAACTATTAAGGCCAAGATCATCGCTATCGACAAAGATCGACTCTCCTTAAGCCTAAAGCAAATGAGCGAAGACCCTTGGTTGCAAGAAGTTAAGGCCTTTAAAAAAGACGACATCGTCGAAGGCAAAGTTACCCGCATTACACCGTTTGGCGCTTTTGTTCAGTTGTCTCCAAGTGTTGAAGCCTTGGTACATGTTTCAGAAATGAGTGCCGAGGAGGGTATTGATCCAGAGAAAATTTTCCAGCTTAACGAGAAGAAGAAATTTAAAGTCCTAGACATCGACGCTGAGGGACGCAAAATTGCCCTTAGCCTTAAAGACGCCAAATAACGTCTATGTGAAGTAATCGGCAACTGCCAGAAAGGATTTGATCATGGCTAACACAATCGAAATCGAAAACATGGTCACCGTGGGCAAGTTGGCCGAACAACTAACAATCCCAGTTTCTAGGCTGATTACCGAGCTGATGAAAAACGGCATCATGGCGACGGTTAATGAGCAGATTGATTTTGACACCGCTCAGATTATAGTTAGCGACCTGGAGTTGGATGTTGAACTCAAAAAACATGCTGAGGAAGACACAAAAACCACCCACATCAAGCCAGTAGCTAGTAAGTCCGCCCAAACCAGACCACCAGTGGTAGCTGTCATGGGGCATGTTGACCACGGTAAAACTAGTCTGCTGGATGCTATTCGTGGTTCTAAAATAGTCAAGGACGAAGCCGGCGGCATTACTCAGCACATCTCAGCTTACCAAGTTAAACGAGGCGATCGGTTAATAACTTTCTTAGATACTCCCGGACACGAAGCTTTTGCTGCCTTGCGCGAACACGGTGCCACGTTAACTGATCTGGTGATAATTGTAGTAGCAGCCGATGACGGTGTTAAGCCACAAACCATTGAGG
>CAZWRJ010000020.1:0-7072 GCA_964636215.1 uncultured Candidatus Saccharibacteria bacterium
GATGCTACGCAAGTACGGTGCACCTGAAGAAGTCGCCCACGCCGCTGAAGCTCACCACGATGATATGGAAGCCACAACTACCGAGGCTTTGATAGTCCGTGTTGTCGATGCTATCAGTGCCTCACGTCCTGGTGCTCGTAATATTAGTGCCGAGAATTTTGTTGAGCGCATGAAAGATCTAGAAAACGTGGCCACCGGCTTTCAGGGTATCGAGAAAGCTTATGCCATCAGTGCCGGTCGCGAAGTCCGGGTGTTTGTGAGGCCTCAACAAATCGATGACCTTAGTGCTATAAAACTAGCCCGTGACATTGCCACCAAGATTGAATCCAGCATGCAATATCCCGGTACCATCAAGGTTAACGTCATCCGCGAAACCCGCGCCATCGAATTCGCCAAGTAGTACAATAAACCTATGCCCGAGAAGACAAAAGACAACGTCATAGAAAACCCAACCCCAGCAAAATTTCGTAAACAGTTTCTAATCGTGGCCATTGTACTCATTATTCTTGGCGTAATTGTGTTCTTCATTTTTAGCGCCATAGCCGGTGGAGTAATTGCCCTGCTAGGCGCAGTATTTGGGCTTGGTAGTAAAGTTACTCCAATTCCTTCCAAATGACTACGATCTCACCACTTCCGGCGAAATCACCAAAAACACCTACTCTATCTACAAGTACTAAACTACTTTGTTTTGACCTTGAAACCAATGGCCTACACGGCGAAGCCTTTGCTATCGGAGCAGTTGTTATGGATATGGATGCAAAAATCCATGATCAATTTACAGCTCGAACGCGACTTACCAGCAAAGTAGATCCGTGGGTGAAGGACAACGTCCTACCAGCCATTGTCGACATGCCCATAACTCACAAAAATTATCAGGAAATGTGCGAAGCCTTTTGGACCTGGTATCTAAAGGCAGAGCCAGAGTCAGACTACGTAGTGGTCAAAAATGGCTACCCAGTTGAATATCGATTTTTACTCGATTGTCAAAAAGTCGACCTCGAAAATCGCTATTGGCAGCACCCTTTTCCAATACTGGATCTGTCATCACTACTTATTCAAGTTGGCTATAAGTCGCAACTGAGCAAAGCAGATCTTCTAAAAAATATTCCGAACGCCGCTTCTTACCAATTACATAACCCACTAAATGACGCCAAACTCACGGCAGTAACTGCCTTCGAAGCATTCCGACTAGCTGGTCGACTTGGCTAATTAAAGTTCTTTATTGCCGGTAAACCCAAAGAAGGCAATGAAAATGCTGGCCAGCATATTGATAATTACAATCTTTGTCATTGATAACCCGTCGCTCATTGCTAGTAGGGCGGCGCTGCCCAGCCAAATGGTAGCAATAACACCAGCAGTGTAGGGGTATTTAATAAACAGTAAAAATTCCTTAAGCATGATTAGGCTCCTTTACATCTTCTATTTTACGCGCTTTAGGGTTAATTTTCCTCAGTAATTGTTGGAATAATGCTGGATCACGTTCGGCTACTCTTTCTAACCAATTAGTCACAATCTCTAGGGCAGTATCTACACTCATAGCTGCATCGGACTGATGAGATAAACCTGGATATTCTTTTTCCACTTTAGCCACCACATGCTTAAATACCTCAGGCAAGACCACATTACGCCTTCCTAGAGTTTCAACCAGTGTCATGTAGGTCTGAGCAGCCCTGAGTATTTCCGAAGCCTCAAGATGCATCACTAGTCCAAATCGATTATCTTTGTTAACAATTTGATTTATGAGCTGCAGAACACGCCCATCTTGAAGTAACGGCAAAATATCATGCTCACCCAAACTCTCGGTGAAAGTTTCCTGAGCCAGTTTGCCAACTTGACGAGTAAAATCCTCTTGCTTGATTTGTGACCGCATAGTACTTAATTTTTTGAGAGCCCTATACAAGTCACTGACAAAAAATCTAATAAACTGCTCAAAGAGATTGCCGATTCGAGTCTTATCGCTATACAGCCGGTTCCACTCACTAAGCAGTCCAAACAGAGCAGCCTTATTAGATGGGGTAGTTGCTGAAATTCCAAAGTCGATCATACCGACCTTATTATCCGGTAACAACCTGATGTTACCAGGATGTGGATCCCCCTGAATCCGCGGCAATTGGAAGATTCCGTAAAGTGATTCTATGCCAAGTAACTCCAGCTGTTCATCTAAGTCTGAGCCAATCTGTTCTTTTACGTATGTCTTAGGATTAACTCCCTGCTGCTGGAGCTTAATCAGTTGCGCGGTAGAAATGCCGCCCATGTATTCCTGAACAATAATATTTGGGGTGGAAAGTTCAACGTAAGTCCTAGGAATTACTAGCTTAGGATGATTTTTGTAATATTCATAAAGTTCATTGGCGAACGCGACCTCGGCCACGTAATCGGTTTCACGAAGAGTAGCTTTGACAAAATCCTTTACCACCTGATCCAGGCTATAATCCATGTTCTTCGTGAAACGTTTTAGGGTTCGTTTAGTGAAAAGACCAAGTAACTTGAGATCATAGGGCAATAGTTCTCGAGCCATTGGCCGAAGGGCCTTAATGATAATCGGTGTGCCATCAATGTGTTGACCGTAATAAACCTGCCCGAAACTACCAGCGGCAAATGGTTGAGGCTGAACCCCGGTAATTTGTTTAATCTTAGTTCCGCCTAGTTCATGCTGCAATATGCCTACAATGTCTAGCGGTTCGGTGTCCAAATTTTCGAAAACTTTGAAGCGCTCCGGGTTATGCCACCGTCTCATCGACTCAGTGCGAAGCATAACTCCCTGTAAAAACTTAATATAAACGCCACCTAGATCGACAAAAGTCTGATAAATTTCATGAGACATCTCATCGTTTTTACTACGTCTATGCAGGTAGTAAGAATGCGTAGCAAGGCGAGCCAGCTGCGCCGTACGGTGACGTTTTATAGCAGCTATGCTACGGCTTGTCATAAGCTATTTTTTCCCGAAACCTATCAGGAACAGCACCACCGTGCAAAACATGACAGTCAAATAAAGTCCAAAGATTTCACTGGCGCTATGTCTAGTCACCGCCATCAAAATAACTGCGATCCAAATAAACAAAATAGTAAAAAAGATCGAAGCGTATCGCATCAGGCTATTATATCATAAAATCACCTAGCTAGCTATTTTTAACTGGCCAAGAACAGGTTAATTAGTTATAATTCGCCAGGTAAAACACCGGGGATTGGCGCAGTTGGCTAGCGCGCCGCGTTTGGGACGCGGAGGTCGGAGGTTCGAGTCCTCTATCCCCGACCATAACTTTATTACTAGATATGTCTGAAAAATGTCCTTCCTCACTTCAAATTGATTACGACTCCTTGCTTTGTTTAATGTTGGCTGCGAACGAATTTATAGATATTTATAATACTATGAGAGATAAACAAGCCAATATTGGGGTTGTCAAACTGTCAGATGTCCAATTAAGTTTCGCAGATACACCGATTCAAAAAATCCTTGTTGATATGGGTTATGTGAGCGCTTATCCATATGCTGGAGTCACATTGAATTGTGAGCCAACGCCTATCATTGACGGCTTCAGGATACCACTTTTTCACGTTCACCTAGATTTGGAGCCACCATATCAGGCATTTTATGTGCAAAGCTCGGCTTATCTGGATCAAGAGAAGAATTATGCCCCTGAGCGTAATGTTGGACATGCCCCCTTATTCACAGACGATGACCAACTTATCACTCATGACGATTTTGTACGACTTCATCTAATGCCAAGCATGCAGGTACAATTGACCCCCGATGATGCAAACCAGTTGTTACATGTATTGGAAGCACCGGCCGAAACTCTCCGTCAGGGAAAACTATTATAGTGGAAAAAGTCACCCTTTTTTGTATCATGTAGTCTTATCGGGGTGTGGCGCAGTTGGTAGCGCGCAGCGTTCGGGACGCTGAGGTCGTCCGTTCAAGTCGGATCACCCCGACCATTTGTTACAATATTCCTTATGCCTACAGCCGTAATCACTAGTACTCTACTTGGAGGACTTGTGGTAGTTATAGGAGAATGGCTTAGACACAAAAAGCTTATTACTAACGAAGCCTCTCGCAAAATAATTCATATTTCACATACTTTAGTGGTGGCTGGCTGGCCATTTTTCGTAGGATACCGCTGGATCATACTCGCCGAGTTAGTATTCGTTGGTATTGTCCTGGCCGTACAACGTGTTAAATTTTTCAGACCACTTTGGCTGGTGGGCCGGAAATCCTGGGGGGAACTTTTCCTACCTGCCGGTGTAATACTCATGTGTTTAATTGAACCACCAGCTTGGGTATTTGCTATCGCACTACTTCACGTCGGGTTAGCTGACACTATGGCAGCGTTAGTAGGCCAACGGGTTAAGAGTCGAAACTATACCATTCTGGGGCAGCGAAAATCGGTTGTTGGCAGTTTGGTGTTTGCCATGTGCTCGGTTGTAATTATTTTACTAACCCTCCAATTCTTGACTACTGGTTTCAGCCCAGCCCAAATTACAGCAGCCCTAATTATTATTCCCGTTGTAACTACCTTTGCCGAAAACCTATCAGTCTATGGGCTTGATAACCTGACCGTTCCGTTAACCGTAGTTTGGCTAATATACCTACTAAACCTAGCTTAGGCTTCTGCCCGTCGTCCTCCACCGGCAGTATGAGCTCGCAGGGCATTGAAGATAACTGTGATATCAACTACTTCCTGAAGGGCTGCACCATATACTGGCTTGAAACGCCCACTGGCAAATATCACCATCAGTCCCATACTGATGAAAATACCTATTAAAATACTCTGACGGGCGATTGAGAAAGTACGCTTGGCTATGGCAACACTAACTACCACTTTTCCGATATCATCATGAAGTATTACTACATCGGCTGATTCACTGGCCGCCGTTGAGCCTCGCGCCCCCAAGGCGATACCAACATCAGAAGCCGTAAGTACCGGAGCGTCATTAACCCCATCACCAACAAAGGCAACTGGCCTTTCACTGACAGCTTCAATAGCCCTTATCTTGTCACCCGGCAAACAATCAGCGACCACTTTTTCGATACCGAGGGTTTTAGCTATAACCTGAGCTGTTTGGTGGTTGTCGCCGGTGACTATCAGATTATCAGTTACACCTTGTTGTTTAAGAGCTTGGATGGTTGATTTGGCATCGCTTCTAAGTTCGTCAGTAAAAGTGATAACTCCAGCCAGCTCATTATCTATAGCTACATATGTGCTAGTCTGCTTTGCGTCGATCATTTTCTTGGGTAGGCTAATGTCTTGTTCCTGTAAGAATACTAACCGGCCAATACAGACTGTTTTACTATGAACCCGTCCGCTAAGGCCCCGTCCGGCTGTTTCCTTTACTTGTTTGGCTGGCCTGACATTGAGTTTTTGTTTAGCGGCTTTAGTGACAATTGCTTGAGCTAGAACGTGATTAGAATTCTGCTCCAGAGCGGCTGCTGCCTCCAGCACACTATCCTTTGAATGTTTGTTATAAACCACAATACTTTCGACTACTGGCACGCCACGAGTTAAGGTACCAGTCTTATCAAAAGCCATGGTTTTTACCTCGGCTAGTCGTTCTAGAGCCGATCCAGTTTTGACAATAATGCCGTTCTTAGCCGATCTACTCATGCCTGAGATTAAAGCAATCGGTGCCGCCAGCAGTAGTGGACAAGGCGTAGCCACCACTATAACTTCCAAGAAGCGCAGGGCATCAGCTGATACAAACCACGCTGCACCGGCAATAACAAAAGCAAAAATAGTAAAGGGGATACTGTAACGATCCGCCAAGCGAACAAATGGTGATTGACTAGCTGACGCCGTCCGCACTAATTTAATAATCTGCTCGTACTGACTGTCAGCTGCACTGTGTAGAGCTTTGACCGTCAGTGCTCCTTCTAGATTAACGGCCCCACTCATTAGTTGATCGTTAACCTGTTTGGGTACCGGCAAACTCTCTCCGGTTAAGCTAGATTCATCAATGCTCGAAACGCCTTCGATAACGGTTGCATCGACCGGTATAACCTCACCAGGCAATATCATTAATTTGTCTCCGACCTTGACGTCTTTGATGTCGACATCAATAGTCTGATTGCCGCGAAGCAAATGGGCTTTTTTAGGTTTTCGCTCAAGCAAATCACTTAGTTCTCGTTTGGCCCGGCGCTCGGCATAGTCTTCTAGAGTCTCACCACCAGTAAGCATTAATACAATTACCATGCCGGCCCAATACTCATGGAGTAATACGGAAGCGATGATGGCTGTAGCAGCTAAAATATCTACACCGTATTTGCCGCTACGTAAATCCTCCACCATTCCGAATAGTAGTGGAATTACATTGCCAATAGCGCTAACGCCAAGAACTAAATGAGCAGCTGCGTCATGGCCAATGAAGTCCAAAACACCGCCAATAATTATGCTAAGTATCACTAAACATAACTGCGTGTAGCGACGCATAAAATGAAAAATTTTTCTTAACATGTTAAGTAATTTACAACCAGTTTCATGAAGTTTACTTGGGGCGAACGATGGGGTTCGAACCCACGACATCCAGGACCACAACCTGGCGCTCTACCTACTGAGCTACGTCCGCCGTAACGGGGGTGATTATACCTTCAAAGAGTTAAAAAACCAAACGAAGGCAATGTTCTTGCCGAAGCCGGTGCTGCGCTAGTAACCACCGCCGCTACTGCGAATGAATAGTAAATAAATCAGACCATATACCACCACAGCGATAACAAGGTAAATTACTACCCACTGCCACACAGGACGCTTACCATAACCTTTTGTGGATTTTTGCGGTGTTTTCGAATTTTGCGCTTCCATTACGACTGCTCCCTGATTAGTCATTTTAAGTATACGCCTGTTTTATTTGCGTCAACAGGACCTAATACTTCATAATCCATAATCTTTATTGGTACCCCGGGAGGGATTCGAACCCCCAACCTTATGGTTAGAACCCATTTGCTCTATCCATTGAGCTACCGGGGCATACCATTATGGTGCGGGATGGGGTAGTCGAAACCCCATCTCAAGTTTGGAAAACTTGCATATTAGCCGTTATACGAATCCCGCAACAGGGGTGATTATACCATAGAGTCTCT
>CAZWRJ010000021.1:0-5574 GCA_964636215.1 uncultured Candidatus Saccharibacteria bacterium
CCAAAAAATGTTTTAGAACCCGATACGTTAATCGCGGTAACAATACCAAGCACTGAACTACCAGAAGTGGCCGCTAGAATTACCCAACCGGTGGACCCACACATAACCTTGGACCCAACCAGAATAGTACCAGGGGTACCATTAACAACTACCTTGGTAATACCAGCCAGCCGTACGTTTACGGCAGCCTTACCAGTAGCAACATCTACTGCATCAACATTGTCCTGAACCACACCAATGCTTAATGCACCAGCCGAGGCAGTAGTCTGTAGATCGATGTAGGTGACAGCACTGGAAAGACTTGTCTTAACACAACGGTAAGCTACAACCCCAGCCGCAGCAGATGAGTTGTAAGTAGCAAGAGCTAGGTAACCCTTGTCCAAATACTGGAAATTAGCCATTTTTTACGCACCTACCGTTTCTTTGCGGTAGCGCTCCCACAGCGCGGGCTGCTCTTGAGATACTATGCTGTAGGCATCGGCTGGGCTAATCTTACGCTCAGTTGCCAACTTGGTTGCTGCCTCATTGAATTCAACAACCGCAGACTTTACCGTGCCGTAGTTAACGGTGGCGCCGGCCCGCTCGCCTAACTCCACCATCATGGAGGTACCCTTACGCATTTCGGTAAGTAGCATCCAGAACTGCTCGTGAAGTGTGGTTGGCATTGCATCCAGTAGGTTAATAACCTGCTGACGGGCTACCGGCGTAAGTACAATCTTAGACCGGTCAAACTCAGACAGCTTCATCGCAATGTCGCGGTCCTTCATGGCCTTAGCAGACTCGGCAAGATGGGTATTCTGCCGCTCTACAGTGTCAATGAGAACCTTAACCATTGGGTTTTCTGCTGCTAGTGCAACAAGCTCAGGAATATCTGACAGCTTAGTCTCTGGGGCCGCTGGAGTCTCAGTTGGCTTAGCCGCAAAAAGTTCCTTAAGATTAGTGGTCAGATCGGCCACAATTGCCTTACGGTCATCTTCAGTAATTGGCATGGGTTCATTACCCCCCTTCAGGGTGTCAAGTTCTTTGCCTGTAGCTAAGGCAACCAGGTCAAAAGCCTGGTCCCAGGTAGCCTCCGACAAATTAATCGGAACCAGGTTTTTCATCCAGGGCCGATTTGTTAGGGCTCCACCAACAACTACATCAGTGTGTTCCTTGCCCTGTGGGTCGGTCCACTTACTTAGAAACTCTGAAGAGAAGTAACGGTACTTCTTCTCTCGAATTTTGTCCGCTACATCCTTAACCCAGTCAATAAATAACCATAACCCATCAGTACGAACCTGCGCGTCTTTAACCCAACCCGCCGCTTCGCCGTCCTTGTGGTCAAAGTTAATGCTTGGGTCAACAGTACCACGAACCTTGTTTTTCACACTATCAACAAATCGCTTTACACGATCCATCGATATGTCAATAGAGCCATAAAGTGGGTGCTTATAACTACCAACCGGCAAAGCATGCACCCATCCGGCGTCAGCGCTGGTGTCGGCAAAATTCAACGTACTAACGTCAATTAGGTACGACACATCATAATCGGTCACTTCTTACCCGCCTTCTTGGGCAACACCCTTTTAAGGGCTGGGTTTTTCGCCTTAGCTGCCGGAGATGCAGATCTAGTTTTAGCAGCAAGAATTGCCTGTGCACGCTCTAATGGAATATTTTGTTGCTTTGCAATTCTTGCCGCAACTTTAGCAAAGCCTTTAGCTTGGCGATCACTGAGCACTACGGCTGCTTCGCGCACGGTGGGAAGTGAGCGGTCCCTGGCGGCGCTCTGGCGTGCCTGACGTGCTGAGGTAATCCCTTGGCCACCCACGGCCTACCACCTACCTCCGTGTCATCAAATGAAAGTATTGATTTTTCCTAAGTAGTACTTAATTTAGTTCGTTCAGTAGTTCTTTAGTACTTAATTTCCACCAGACGTATCGCGGCCGGTGTTTGGTTTACCAACTCCCACAGGGGGCGAAGGTGCTTGTCTTGGCAATTGTGCTGGTGATGGTTGTGGTGCACCAGGCGTTCCTGGCGGTTCATAATGTGCAACGTTTGGTTTTGGTTGTTCTTGTCCAGAACCAGCAGGAGCATTAATAACTCGACGAGTCTTCTTATCTGCTGGTGGCAAATCTGCTTCGTTTCGAATAAAGGTTTCTAGTTCTTCATCTGGTGTGACAATACCCGCACCAACAAAGTTACGCACCGCAAACGATAGCGTACGTAGGTCCTCAATTTCACCAATACGTCGGGCACACAACTTTGGGTAACCACCACGAATGAAATTGAAGTCTACCAGTTGGGGGATGACAAAGTGGTTGAAGGCATCGGTAATAGTTTTGGCAATGTATCTGGTGGATTTGAAGAACATGCTCATCGAATCTTCTTTGGCACCAGCGTCGCGGTAGAATGGCGCCAGAATGTTAATCATAATTTGGTCGTTGTGATGGTTAATACTTGTCATACAGTCAACTGGCTGGCCTCTTAGTTCAGCAAAGCCAATATCCCAGTTTTCCGGTGCGACAATGTGTGCCCGTTCATTTGTCCGCAAGTTCCGGGCTAGGTCTTCAGCAACTCGCTTGTCATCAGCACTGAAACCAAGCGGAAGCTTAACATACGGCACGCCGATGCCATGCCGTTCCTTTTGAATTGCATCAATTTTGTATAGAGTAGACTTGTAGTAGTAATGTTGGTAGGCAGAGCGAAGCAAAGAAATGCCCCGCATGTCGCCGCCCTCTTGTTCCAAGACAAAGACGACAAGTTTTTCAATTGGAATTTCGATTGTGTTATAGCCGCTAGATAATACTGGTTCCATCACAATAGCGTTCGGCCCACCGTTGGGATCGTAGATCCACTCACGAATGTCCAATGGATGCCGTGGTGCAAGCTTTTGTAATCTCATTCTTCCATCTGGGTCTATTGGGTTATAGACTTTCTCCAGTGGGAAGTAGCCATATTCACACATGAGGAGCGCGTCTTCAAGAACACGACTCCACGGTAAGTTCATTTTATTGAACAAATTATCTTCAACAAAATCGGCAATGTTCTTATCTATTGCAGATTCGCTGGCGGGCTCAACAAACCACCGACCAGCCAAGACAGATGTTTTAATCAACCGCAGCGCGCCGCGCACAGTACCGTCGGCACGCTTCATGTCATAGAAAGTTCTTAGTCCGATTTTATCGCGTAATTCTGGTACTCGTTCGTCTCTGGTCCAAGCGGTCCACGGAGATAATGAAGTATAACCAAGTTCGGCAATGCCAACATCTCGGCTAATACCAGGATCACGTCGGTCAGCTAGAATAACATACGAGCCATTAACTGGGTCATAGTTCGCAGATACTACATCGTACTTAGTTACTGCCTCAGCTAGACTTATGTTCTTCGACTCAATATGAGCTTCTAGCTCAGCAATAGTTTCTTCTGTGGTAGTCATACTTCACCTCCCTACTAGCCTTCATTCCACTTTTGGGTGTACTCAGAATGTACCTTCAGCCGCCACGCTTCACACATACCAAGAATACTCACGAATGGCATCATGCCACCTTTATACAAAATGGAGAAACCAGTTTGGTCCCCATCAGTACTATTTGGCACGTAATTAGCAAGCAAGACCCAATCAACCACAACACCATCAATATACTGTCTAAAGAATTCAGTTAACTTTTCTTCTAAAAATGCAGTTAATTCTGAGTCTGTCATGCGAATGCCTTATCAGTAGTGAAGTATCCTCGATCTGGTGTTTGAGTCATGGTAGTGCGATCAACCGTATCAGACAGTTTCATCGTTACGCCAAGCTTGAAAATGTGCATGAGGCCATAACGAAGTGCATCCAATGCGTGGTCATCCCAGGCTTGCGCGGCTTCCCGGGGGTTTTTCTCTTTGCGGCCAGTTGGTTCATCTGCTCGGTAATTGTTAAATTCCCGAATGATGTTCTTGCATGAGTGGTCAATGTAGAGTTGTGGCGCCTCATCTGGCGTACCGTATTCGTCTAGTTCGCCTATTTGCTGCAACTTCAAAAAGCCCTTAACCAGTTCAATACCTTCACGCCAGTTAGTCTTACTTTCTGGCCTGGAGACGCAAGGGGCAAATTTTACACAAACTGTCGCGGTAGCTTCAGGATCAGCCGCATCGCCAAAACATAAATTAATCTTGTATCCCGGTGGCTGTGGCCGTAGCTTCATTTCTTCCAAGAAGGTTTCTAGTCTGGTTTGTGGTTGGTACTTTTCTCGCCACACATGCACAGTACCCCATGGGTCCACCTGAAATTCAATTGCAGCCATGGGTGCATTGTAACCCCAGTCAAAGGCAATGTAGTTTGGCCAAGCTGGGTTATAAGTGCATTTCTTAACATGAGTTATTTCATCAAACTCTGAATAGATCTTTCCATAGAATGAAGTAAAGTCTGCACCTATTTCTTGTTTGAAATAATCTTCAGACATTATTTGCTTTTGTAATTGAATCTCAGGGTCGTTTATCCCCTGTGGATATACATGTGGGTTGTCCCAGCTTGGGAACCGCCAGCTTTCATAATCTTGAAAAATGCTAGATGGGTTTTGTCCCAATTGCCACATGTCATAAACCCAATTTTGTCCCTGTGGTGTTGTGGGAAAAATAGCATGCCCACGCTTATCCGCCAGTGCAGGCATAATGAATCTTTCCCAAGTTTCCTTACTATGCTTGGCAGCCTCAGACATAATGACGTAATCTAACCCGTCACCAACAAGTGTCTCCGGCCGATCAGCACTACGCACTTCAATTCTAGTTCTCCAGGGGAATTCAATAAACATATCCCCATTTCTTTTATTGTAAGCCTTTTTAATAGTACGTTCTTTTCCTAGTTTTAATCCAAGAATCATATCATCCCAAATAACTCGGAACTCTTTCTCGCCCAAATCATAGGTAGGTCCGACAATCCAAATCCGCTTACCAGGAACCATCAATAACGGTTGGGCTTCCTTGGCGGACATTTGACTTTTGCCATAACGGCGACCGCAAACGGGTATTTTAAATCTTGCTGTACTTCTATGAAATAACCACTGACCAGGATGTGGTTCATACTTAATGAGTTGGAAGTATTTTTCCTTAGATACTACTTTGCCATCGAAGGAATTTTTGTCATCCAATGTATTCACCACCTTCGATGCCGGTCTTTGGCATATATGCTGCCCACAGGCAACGAGGTGATTTGTCTGGAAGGCATGTGCGATTAGGATTAGGATGGAAAATGTTAAGATTAGGATGGGTTATTTCTATTAAAGTACGGTTCCCCGGCCAACGCCGCAATCAGCGCCGATAGAATCCAGAAGAATAATCCTAGACCTAAAGTGTTCCAACCTTCTAGGTTAATTTTGAACCCAAAGAAAAATAGAAAAACTGTGCCAATAACTAGTAATAGGAGAGATACGACGCGCATCTTGTTCTCCTTAGCGTGTCATTTTAACAGTTGCCGCCAGACATCTGGCCTTTCATTGGCATACTAGCTGCTTTAGCTGGTTTCATCGCTGTGCCCTATTTAGCTGGAATAGCCTTCTTCACGGCTTTCTTAGCCGGAACTGCTTTCTTAGGTGCCATATTATTCACCACCCATTACAA
>CAZWRJ010000022.1:0-5201 GCA_964636215.1 uncultured Candidatus Saccharibacteria bacterium
ACATTCTACACTAACCAGCCTAACTTCGCCGCTAGGTAATTTCACTTGTGCATAGTCACCCTCACGGGCTACTAATTGAGCGCTAGCTCCGGCTGAGCGAACCATTTGAGCTCCTTTACCAGGTTGCATCTCCACAGCATGAATAACACTACCGACAGGGATTTGCTTAAGCGGCATGCGATTGGCGTTATCAATACTTATATCTTCACCAGACTTTAGCTTACTGCCAACT
Organism: uncultured Candidatus Saccharibacteria bacterium; assembly: GCA_964636215.1. Taxonomy (GTDB): domain Bacteria; phylum Patescibacteriota; class Saccharimonadia; order Saccharimonadales; family CAZJQT01; genus CAZWRJ01. The sequence goes on from CAZWRJ010000022.1 coordinate 233, forward strand.
TTCAAACCTTGGCTGGCTAATATGTAGTGGTGAGAATTCTTATCGTCTTTGATGCGGGCCAAGCGAGCACTACGGTTAGGATCGTATTCAATAGCTTCAACCACAGCTTCAATACCGTCAGGCAGATTAAAGTTAACTAAACGGTAGAAACGTCTGGTTCCACCACCTTGGTGACGAGTTGTAATCCGACCTTGATTATTACGGCCAGAATGCTTCTTATTAACGACAGTTAATGATTTCAACGGCTTTTTGGTAGTAACCGTACTTAAATCCTGCGTGGTCATACCACGCTGACCTGGAGTTGTTGGCTTTTTAGCGGTAATGGCCATTATTTCTTCTCCCTAACAGCCTTTTTGGCTTTCTTATCGTCTTCTTCCTTGGGGAAGAGAGCTATACTATCACCTTCTTTAAGTGTTACGTAAGCTCGTTTGCTATCGGCTTGTCTACCAATTGTTTGTCGGCCACGCTTACGGTAAGCTCTTTTAGCTTTGCCAGGTCGATTACTAATGTTGACCTTGGTAACCGTAACTTCAAATTGATCAGATACAGCTTGTCCAACCGTTAGTTTGTTGGCAATCGTTGGTACATCAAATACATAAACTCGGCTAGATTGGCTAAGTTCGTAAGCTTTTTCGCTAATTCTCGGCTTCAGTAGCATAGTTTTAGACATTCTTTGCTCCCTTGGCCGGCTTCAGCCAGCTAGTCACGACCTCAAGGGCTGGTTGACTAATAACCACGCTATCGGCGTTTAGTAGATCAAATACAGTTAAGTAAGAGGCTTGGGCGGTTTTAACGTTAGGTAGGTTACGAGTAGCTCGTTCAACCATCGGATCTTTGTCTTTGGCTACCAAGAGAACCTGACCTTTAGGGTTAATTTTGTCTATAATTTTGACTGCGCTCTTTACTCTGCCATCTTTAAAATCAAAGTTTTCAATAACACTGAGGCGACCTTCTTTAGCCGTTAGACTGAGAGCTTGTCTGAGAGCTTGACGCTTCATAGCGGTAGGTAGTTTCTGAGTATAATTTTGCTCGCCAGTAGGTCCGAAGGTGATTCCTCCGCCTCGCCAGATCGGGTTTCTAGAAGAACCAAATCGGGCGCGACCCGTACCCTTTTGACGCCATGGCTTGCGACCACCACCACGGACTAAACCACGGGTTTTAGTAACAGCATCTGCTCCACGAGCATTAGCTAAATAAGCCAAGTAGGCCTGTTTTAATAATTCATGATTGGCAACTTCTAAACCAAAAATGGTTTTGTCAACCTTGGCTGCAACTGTCGATTTTGTGCCAGTTTTTGTAAAAGTTTGAACAGCCATTATTTGGCCTCTTTCACTAGAACTACTCCGCGTCGTGGTCCAGGTACAGCTCCAGCCACACCAATGACGTTCTTTTCAAGATTAACCAAGGCTATCTTAAGATTTCTGACTGTGACCCGTTCGTGGCCCATCTGTCCGGCCATTTTTTTGCCTTTAAAAATTTTTTGAGGATACATTGAACCGATCGAACCAGGACGTCTATAACTGCCTCCACCATGGGTTTTACGACCTCGGTGAAAATTGTGACGCTTGATAGTACCTGCCCAGCCCTTACCTTTACTTATGCCAGTGACCTGTACAACGTCGCCAACACTAAAAACGTCGGCTGTTATTTGGGAGCCGACGTTTAGTTCTTCTGGCAGTTCATCAAGGCGAAATTCACGAATAATATTGACGCTAGCCTTGGCTTTCTTGAGGTGACCGGCCATGGTCTTGCCTGGTTTAGCCTTGCCACTAACACCTATTTGCATGGCTTGGTAGCCATCTGTTTCATCATTCTTTAGCTGAGTAACAACATTGGGTTGAGCCAAAAGCAAAGTAACAGCTGTCAGAGCCCCATCTTCACCGATAGTGCTAGTCATACCGATTTTACGGGTAATTAAGGCTTTCACAAGTTTTTCTTGCTCCTGTTGTTTAGGCGTAGACATAAAAACGCTTGGCAGCTGTGGTTTCTACCTCTGTTATTTGGCAGACCTACATGCACACCAAGTCAGAATGTTTTTATATACCATGACAGATTAGCAGAAGAACACTACTTCTGTCAATGTGTTGTATATTCTACAGCTTAATTTACTAAGTTGATCACGAAGCCCATTTGTGTCCAAAATCCGACCAAACAAGCAACAGCAAGAACAGCATATTCGATTTTACGGTCTATCTGAAAGTGTTCATGCAGTGCAAAAGCCGAGCCAACTATCAAACCAAACGGTATAGGGATTTCTCGGCCGCTGGATGTTACAATCCTTACCCACTGCGAACCAACGATTATATAAAGAACCAGTTTAAGAAGGTAGGCTCCGTCTGATTCTTTGTTTCTTGCTGTTTTCTTTGTCTTTTTTGCCATAAGCGTATTAAAACACGACCTTAAGTTTGATTCAATCAACTCTTGCTGTTACTGGTATCGGACTATGTGCATATAAGGTATCAGAAATTTCTACACCGTTCACGGGCAGAAACCAATTTTCATCTGTACGATGTTCGTGTGTTTGTCGCATTCGTTCTCGCAGTTGCTGAGTAAGTGGATCAATCTCACCTAGTTGCCTGAGAGAGGCTGTTAATATGTTGCTTGTAACTGTCAACACAGCGGGGCTACCGGCAGAAAGGTCAATAGAAGATTCATTGTTCTGTAATCTATACTTAACGGGATTAGCTAGTAATCTGTCGCCACGATCAAACCACCTAGTCTTTTTAGCTCAATTTCCCTGTAAACATCTTCTGCTGAATAGCGGTTGTGTGTGAATATATCGAAGTCTGATAAATTTTCGACCCACTCAGTTTTTATACTAGCGGTAAACATTTTGGATCTCCTTTACATCTTGATTTCGGCGTCGCAGCCGGCAGGCAAAGATAGATTCATAAGTGAATCTATAGTCTTTGGAGTGGGATCAAGCACATCAATTAGGCGCTTATGAACCCGCATTTCAAACTGTTCACGACCTTTTTTATAGACGTGAGGGCTTTTGATAACGGTGTAGGTTGTTTTCTTAGTCGGTAGTGGTATTGGGCCCGCGATAGTAGCACCAGTCCTAAGAGCAGTATCTACGATCTGCTTCGCCGATTGGTCAATAACCTTGTGGTCATAGGCCTTAAGACGAATACGAATACGTTGATTTGTTGAAGCCGTAGCAACTGTTTTAACTGTTGGTTTTTTTGCTTTTGTATCAACTGCACTTTTAACAGCTGGTTTTTTGACTTCCGCCATTTGATACTCCCTGTGATGTAACATCTTCGAGCTGCTATTTAGAGAACAAGCCAGACGACTTTTAGTCACCACGATTAGTTAACAGAGGTTACTTTACAACAGATCAGCGTAGCTGTCTAGTCTTTTGGTTTTACCTCGAATTGCTTTATTGACACCGTCCATAAACATGCTTGGCAGGGCTTTTTTTGGCAAGTCGCGGTAGCAAACCATAAGTTCACGGCAAACCTCACGGCCAAGCGTTAGTCGTGATAAGAGAGAAGGTTCTAAGCTGAGTTCACCATTCTGAAAATCGTCGCTATAATCGATCAATGAGTCAATGAGGTAGCCGGCTCTTGAAAACTGTACCAACCAACTGTTGAACCTTTTGCGAGCGCTATTGTCCGGAAATGCGCCATGTTCAGGCAAGGATATAATGCGCCCGAATACTTCAGCCTCGGCTACTCTAGCAGCAACAATATCGCTCAATCGTATAGCCGTTTTTAGCTCAAGCGCGAATGCCACAATGCTAGTGCCCTTGAGAATTTGAGCTTGCTTTTCTGGCGTCTGGGCATAGTACACCTTTTTAAATTCTTCGCATTCTTCCGCCGTCATGTGTTCAATCGGCTCACCTGCTAGCAACGTAGCAAACAAGTCAGGTACATCTTGGTTGCCTTCTTCGTCTAAATGGATATCAACTGCCCGGGCTAGATTTAGCATAGCCCGCCAGTAGGCTTCATCAGATTCGTTGACTATGACGCCAAAATGAGTAGCAATATGCTTAAGGCCTTGGATTGTCTGCGGATGGCCAGGTTGGGCTTCGATGTCTAAGCCAAGGAAATCTGCACCTGTGGCGACAAAATTATCAAGAATTATTTTAAAATCTTTTCTGCGTGAGGCTGTGAACGCATAGTCAATGTCAGCTGCAGCACGATTGTGGGGCGTGAGTATACTCTCACCAGTGTGCTGCCAGACGTTGTAGTTCATCGTGGCGCCTGGCTTGCAGACTGTCCGCGCATACTTCCAGTCTATTTGTTCGGTCGACGATAGTTCGTCCATTGTCTCTTCGTAGTCAGCCCAGCTTATTGGTCGCGGCCCAACTAGGGACATGTCTCCTTTAAGCACCAAAAACCCTTGAGGCAATTCATCAAGGTGTGTCCTTCGTAAGATTCGACCAATCCGGCTAGCACGTGGGTCGTCATGCCCAATGTGCCCAGAGCCTCGTTCATTTACACCAGGCAGTGTTCGTACTTTTGGAACTGTTATTGTTTCAAGCTCCTGGCCAACACGTTCTTGCAAGAATAGAGGGTTAACTCTGTCTAGTAATGCAACTGAAGATAAAGCTACGGCACTCAATGGGGCAACTACAGGCATGACGGTAGCCGCAAAGGTTATGTCATACAGTCTTTTTTCTGGGCTATGCAACCACTCTTCACCTGCAGCTTGACTCATTAATCAAACATTACAATATAACTGTAAAAAAGAAAAGAGCCCTAATGTTGAGGGCTCTTTTACGGCTTCTCGGATTAACTTATTTGTTAATCTTGGTAACTACTCCGGCACCAACAGTGCGACCACCTTCACGAATGGCGAAGCGTAGACCTTGTTCCATAGCGATTGGTGCAAGTAGTTTAACTTTGAAAGTTACAGTGTCACCAGGCATGACCATTTCTTTGTCAGCCGGTAATTCAACCTCACCAGTTACGTCCGTTGTGTGGAAGTAAAAAGTTGGCTTGTAGCCCTTGAAAACGGGGGG
>CAZWRJ010000023.1:0-5011 GCA_964636215.1 uncultured Candidatus Saccharibacteria bacterium
CTGGGGACACAAGGCTCTTCAGGCCTCTGCTCTACCAACTGAGCTAAAGCGCCGCAGACCTGGTTATTTTAAGAGAAAAAACAGCTTTTAGCAAACCCTGATAATGCTTATGCTATTGCAGTATGGGTTATAATATAAGGACTAATGGAGGGGAATATATGAAGTTAAGTCACAATAAATATTTAATCCGACAAGGGGTTATAAAGGTAAGAACCAAGATAGCAATCGCATTTTCCGCAATAGCGTTAATTGTAGGTAGCACCTTTTTGGGTCTCGCAATACCTTTTGGAGCCTCAGCAGCTACACCGTATACACTTACACCTTGGACCTATGTGGGCGGGGTGGATGAATGTGGCTCACCTTATCCTGCCGGAACGCCCGGTAACGTCGTATCACAATGGGACTATACCCAGGGTAATCCTTCGCCATCGTTATATTTACAAAAGTCTGCTCCGACAACTGACTGTTCGTCGGCTGGAGCCACTATCAATGGCGTTGCCGGAATAACACTTACAGAGCTCAATTTCGATTATAAAACCGGAACCTATTGTGGCGCCGGTGCACCTCGGTTTAATGTGGATGCGAGTGACGGCTCCCACTTTTTGGGTGGCTGCGCTAATACGACCCAAACTGACCTGGGCAATGGCTGGACGCACGTAGTGATTGATCCATCTAACGCCAGTCAAGCTTTCCCGGTCCTGACGCCCGGTGCAACTATCAATAGCATAGAAATAGTGTTCGATGAGCAAGGTTCAACCTATATAGATAATGTAAGTGTCAATGACCAGGTGATCAGTGGACCAAATACTCCTGTGTCAAAAGACGCTTGTAAAAAAGATGGTTGGAAGAATTTGCAGGACAGTAGCGGCAAGTCATTCAAGAATCAAGGTGATTGCGTCAGCTTTGTAGCAACTGGTGGCAAAAATCAAGGCAACGGTTGGTAAATAAAATAAGAAGAAAATTAAAGTGCGCGGATATACCGCGCACTTTGTTTATCAAGGAGTTTTTGTTACAATTTTGTGGTTAAAAATATGCGGGTGTAGCTCAGTTGTTTAGAGCGCGTCCTTGCCAAGGACGAGGCCAAGGGTTAGAGTCCCTTTACCCGCACCAAGCGTTTAGTTAATACCATCACCTCAACACTTGATTGATTTCTTAATCTTGTTACTATTAAAGTGATTAAACCATAATCGCTTAGGCTAATGTACATGCCAAAACGAAGCAATAAAAATAAGAAACCAAATATTGAGCTCATAACAGTAGTGCTCTTGACTGTCGTCCTGCTCGTTAGCTTAGTTATCTTGTATATCAAAGCTAATAAAAAAACTACGCAGCTAATCAACCCAGTAACGAAACAACAATAATGACTGCACGCAAAAAAGTTAAAAAATTTTCACCACGTAACTGGCTTTCGCCGTTGAAAGCGCTTAATTTCAGCTTATTGTTTGCTATTGTTGGTATTTGGCTGCTCATTTTTAGCCTAGCCGCAACCCTGTCAGCTTTTTATCCTTCTCTTGAAACAGATCAGGTCAACCGTATAAACGCTCTTCGTAATAGTCTTGGCACACCGAGTTTATCGCATATAGCGTGTTTGAATAGCATTGCAGAGCAGCACACACAGGATATGATCAATACAGGATATATTTTCCATACAGGTGACTTAGTTAATCAGGTTAATAACAATTGTGGAACAAACTGGTCATTTATCGGTGAAAACGTTGGAGTTGGTTATGATTCCAAAGGTCTATTTGATGCTTTCAATGCTAGTCCAGACCATCATGCTAACATGGTCGATACTCGTGCTACCCGGATTGGAGTCGGGGCTGCTTTTGCGACAGATGGACGGCTTTTTATCACACATCTATTTGCAGGTTGTAGCAACTGTGGCGATCGATGGAATGTGCCCATTGAGATGAGTGCCGCGTTTGGTAACACCGGTGATTTGCCTATCATTTGTGATTGGGATCGAAATGGAACGGATACCATAGGCGTCTATCGTCCATCTAACGCTACTTTTTATCTGCGTAATAGCAATGCAACGGGTGGCGCCGATCTCACCATACCTTATGGTGCCACAGGCGATATACCTGTGTGCGGAGACTGGAATGGTGACGGGTCAGAAACAATTGGCGTCTATCGTCCATCTAACGCTACTTTTTATCTGCGTAATAGCAATACTACAGGGAAGGCTGATACTACTGTTCAATATGGTGCCGCAGGTGATACCCCAGTTGTTGGTGATTGGGATGGCAATAATACAGATACCATTGGAGTATTCCGCCCCTCTACAGCGCGGTTTTATCTGCACAACAGTAATTCACCAGGCGTAGCCGAACTAACTGTACCTTATGGCGACACAAATGATAAGCCGTTGATGGGTGATTGGGATTATGAAGGTGCGTTTAGCCTCCCCAAGCCTACCGTGGGAGTGTTCCGTCCATCTAACGCTCTATTTTATCTTCGTAATAGTAATACTAGCGGCGCCGCAAATATAACCATTGCATATGGCAACACCACAGACATACCCGTGTCTGGAGATTATAATGGTGACTTAAAGAACACTATTGGCGTCTATCGCCCATCTAACTCAACGTTTTATTTACGCAATAATAACTAATAGTAGGTGTTATTGATAAACTCTTAAGCGTTTTAACGATTACGGAGTCGACGTTGCGCAGCAATTAAAAGAACAGCCCCCAGGCCTATTAGGCCAACCCCAGTAACTGCCAAGGGTGCTTCTGCTTGACCTGTAACTGCTAGTTCAGGACCTGTTGGGGTTGTTGTGACGACGCCACAAGAGGAGATTACGTTACCGCTAGCATCTTTCACGATTTGCAACGCTCCACATCCATCCTCAGGAGTAATAGTGGCTACTGTCGTATCTTGAGTTACATCCGCGACATTAATTACAACTTCCATATGCGAAAGGGTGCTGGGATTAGACAAAAATTCCATATCCATAATCCTATTCTAACATAACTGTAATAGTAAGTCAATAACTAATAATGCTTTGGGAAACAAAAGTCTGCGAGTACCGTACAAACTGAGAGTTGTGTGAGTGAGTGCTACCTTAATCACATTTTGCGTTGTTATACTGTTTAATTTTGAGTCCAAAAGAGATAAGCTCTTAGTATGAGAAAAATAGTCGTACTGACTTTTATCAGTCTTGACGGTGTGATGCAAGCTCCGGGTGGCCGAGATGAAGATACCTCCGGTGGATTTAAATATGGAGGCTGGACGTTCCCGTATTTTGATGATTTTTCGGGCAAGATAATGGGCGAACAAATGGGTATGCCATTTGACCTACTGCTTGGCCGAAAAACCTATGATATATTTGCGGCTTATTGGCCGAAGCAAGATCCTTCGAACATGCCAACGGTGCCGTTTAATAAAGCGACAAAATACGTCGTTTCTACCTCGTCGCCAAAATTGACCTGGGAAAAATCTGTGCTCATTGAGGGGGACGTAGCTGCTAGGTTAAAAGAGCTGAAACAACAAAACGGGCCAATGCTGCAGGTTCATGGCAGCGGTAATATGGTTCAGACACTTCTCAAGAACGACCTTGTAGATGAACTATGGCTTAAGACGTTTCCCATCACACTCGGTAAAGGAAAAAAGTTATTTGCAGAGGGCACCATTCCAGCGGCGTTCGAGTTGATAGAGTCCACAACTTCACCAAGTGGTGTAATTTTCGCCAATTATAAAAGAGCTGGAAAAGTTAAAACTGGCTCTTTTGTATAAACCGATTCTTGTCATCTATTGTTAATTTGCTCGATCAGTCTCATAATGCTGACTGGATATTATTAGTACTTAGGTAGGAGGGAATATGTTCGCCACAACAATATTAGGGGTAACACTCAGCGCCATTTGGTTTTTGATGCTGGTAGTAGTTTGGATAGCAATTGCCTTTTGGCCAGCCAGAGTTGCTGGACGCAAGGGACACAGTTTCTTAGGATACTTTGTCTTTAGCCTTTTCTTCTTCCCATTAGCGCTGATAATGGCTTACGTAATCCCTAATCGAAACGCAACGCCAAGCGCTCCGGCTGCTCCTCCGTCAGCAGAATAAGATTTAGCTAACTTGTTTTTGTTCTGCTAGGGGCAGTGATACTGTAAAGGTGCTACCTTGGTTTGGAGTGCTCTCAACCCGGATATCTCCACCGTGTTGTTTGACTATCAAATTACTAACATACAAGCCAATACCGGCGCCTTCATAGTTATACTGTAGAGTGCCCGTGCCGCGATGGAATTTAGTAAATAACTTGGGTAATTCCTCTGCACTGATGCCAATACCATTATCTTTAACACTTACCACTAATTGACCAGAAATAGCTTTAGCTAACACCGAAATATTGCCGCCTTCCTTGGTAAATTTAACGGCATTGTCCATAAGATTCCAGAATACATGACGCAGATAGGAAGTATTGCCATTGACTTTGGCATCTCCTAGATCAAGTTTTTCTTCAAATGTAAGGTCTTTTTCTTCGGCCAAAGATCTAAAGTCTGTGGCTACTGATTCCAGTAATGGCTTCACCTCCACTGGACTAAAGTCCATACTCAACTGACCACCGGATTCCATCTGAGAAATAGTCAACATATCTTCGGCCAATGTTGATAAACGACCTGCGTTAGCCGACATACCTCGAACCAGTTTAGTTATATCGGCGGATAGTGACATACGATTCATTTGCTCTAGATAACCGCTTATAACGGTCAGAGGTGTCCTTAAATTATGGGAGGCTATCATCATGAACTCTGATTTTAGGGCATCAACTTCCTTTAATTTTTTAATGTCGGCTTTAAGTGAATTAGCCATAGTATTAACTGATTGCGCCAGATCAGCAATTTCATCCTTCCTAGCCAATCGGACTTCAAGGTCTAATTGACCAGCACTAATGGCTAGCGCCGTTTGACTTAGGCTTCGAACTGGTGCCAAGAAATAGCGGTTAATCGCTATGTAAAGTATCAAGGTAGTAATAGCTAGAGCAACAACCCCAAATAATGCTGTCGAGTAAAC
>CAZWRJ010000024.1:0-4873 GCA_964636215.1 uncultured Candidatus Saccharibacteria bacterium
CCCTTGGTGCCGGTAACGCCAATGATGTTTTTGGTCGGGCAGACTTTGAAAAACTCGTTTGTGACGGTTGTGACTTTTTCTAAAACTGCCGGTGAATTAGCGGCCGCTACGTCATTCGGATGCACACTGGGACTGCGGACTATAAGGTCAAATTGATCCAAACCAGCTAAATAAGAAGTTCCAAGTTGGCTTTGGGCATCATCTGGCACAGATAACTTTTCATTCTCATCACGAATAGTGATTTCATTGCCCTCACGCCAATAGCCATAAGCCGAACGCCCCTGCAGACCGAAGCCAAGAATCGCGATTTTCATAACTATAAGTATCAGCTACAACCAGGCATGAGGCAAGGACTAGCTGCCCAGGTTTTTCTTAACCAGGTCAGCGACCTGGCGCGGTGTCATGTTAGCTTTCAGGATAATGCCGCTGACGCCAAGTTTTTTTACATTTTCCGGGATTTCCTGTTCGCCCATATTGGTCAAGATGATAACTTTGATATCTTTGCCCCAATCACTAGCTCGCATCTTGGCCAAGACTTCATCACCGGTCATCTCCGGCATCATCAGGTCTAGCAGGATAATATTCGGCTTCATTTTTTGGATCAGTTCTAGGCCGAGCTTACCGTTTTCGGCGGTCTGGACAGTGAAATCCTCCGCCTCAAACTTGAATCGGTACATCTGGCTGATAGCCTGGTCATCTTCGATAATCGCAATGCTTGGCATATTACTGTGGTCCCTCCACTCGCTCTGCTACTATAATAGCAACAAATATTGTTATGAGTAATTCTCTATTGATCGCTATTGTAGCTGGCTTGGGCAGTATGGTTGGTTGGGGCAGTGCTGACTTCTTTGCCAAAAAGACTATTGATATAATTGGCGATCTCAAAACCTTATTCTGGGCACAGCTCATAGGCATAGTGCCGTTAATCTGTATCTTTCTGTCACACCCGAATGTGCCTCAGCTCCATCAGTTTGACCCGTTATTTCTGGTTTTGCTTGGCATAGTTAGCGCGCTATCATACCTGCCTTTATACCGAGGCTTTGGCAAGGGTGAGGTGAGCCTGCTGAGTCCTATTTTTGCTTCATACTCAGTGATTTTAGTAATTCTCTCAGCCCTCTTTTTGAATGAAACAATTTCCTCGCATCAGTTAGTAGCAATCTTAATTGTTTTTGCTGGCATTTTGATTATTAGCAGTAATCCCATGGAGCTGCGCAGTCATCTCAAGAGCAAGACCTTTCATCTTAACGGCATGTCCGAGGTATTGTTTGCTATGCTGGTCTACTCTTTTTGGTTATTTTTCCTTGATAAATTCCTTCAAGATAAAAGCTGGGTATTCCCCCTGTTAATTATCCGAGTTGTGGCTGTTGCAACTCTCTTGATGTATGCATTAGTGAGCCATGTAAATCTAAGCGTAACTAATAGAGGTTTGTGGAAATTTTTAATTTGTATAGGCATCTTTGATGTAGCGGCTTTCTCTTTTGTCAGCTATGGATTTAGCAACAGCACTCATACCAGTGTTATTGCAGTCTTGAGTGCTACTTTTTCAGTGCCGACGATTATCCTCGCTGCGCTCTTTCTTAAGGAGAAAATTAGGCTCTACCAGGCGTTTGCCATTTCGCTTATTTTGCTCGGGATTATTTTGGTAACAATAAACATCTGAAGCGTGACATTGTAATTGCTTTGAGCAAGCTGTTTTTTCTGCTAGGCTTAGAACAGTAACTCAAAACAAACAAATTACATTCAGTTATATGATACCCAATGAACTCAAACTCGTTGAGCAGGCTAAACAGCTGGACTATCCAACGCCATTTTTTCTGACTAGCAAAGCAATCTTAGAGCATAACTACAGGATCTTTACAGAACTCTTCGATAATGTAGAGATTTATTATGCTTTGAAAGCAAACTCCGAGAGAGAGGTATTGACATGTCTTGATCAAGCCGGCTGCGGCTTTGAAGCCGCTTCAGCCTTCGAGATAGAGATACTAGAGAAACTAGGTATCAATCCTCACAAAATCATCTACGGCACTTCGATTAAACCAATTGAACATATTCGCTATGCAACAAGGATTGGCGTTGACCGCTTTGCGGCTGACTCCAAAGAGGAAATCGAAAAAATCGCGGCCATCGCGCCTGGTTCAAGGGTGTTTATTCGAGCAATTGTTGATGATAGCGGTAGTGTCTTTACCATGTCAGAGCGCTTTGGCAGCCCGGTTAATAACGTAAAAGAACTGCTTTTGCTGACTAAACGATTGGATCTTATTCCCTACGGAATCAGCTTCTACGTTGGATCTCAAGCGACTGAAGCTAAAAAATGGGCCAAAGCTATTGAAACTGTCCGTCCAACCATAGAGCAACTACTAAAGGAAGGAATTAAGCTCGAGGCTCTTAATATTGGCGGCGGCTTCCCGGTTATTTATAAAAACCATGCTTATTCGCCCCATCTCAAGGAAATAGTAATTGGTGTCCATAGAGAGCTTCATAAGCTTCCATATATTCCTAAGATTATCATGGAACCAGGCCGAGCCATGGTGGCTAGTAGCACCGTGACAGTAGCCCAGGTAATATCCCGAACAACCAGACACAATCAAACCTGGCTATGTCTTGACGCCGGTGTCTACAATGCCTTTTATGAAGCTATGATTCATCAAGGTGCTACTCAGTACAAAGTTCATCCAGCAACTATTCCAGAGCAGGCTAATGAACTTATGAAATGTACATTGACTGGCCCAACTGGCGACAGCCTTGATGTTATTACCCGTGACGCCCACTTACCAGCAAAAATAATGGAGGGGGACAGGCTGATATTCGAAAACACTGGCGCCTATACAATCGCTATGTCGAGCGCCTTCAATGGCTTTCCGAAGCCTGACCTCTACTTCGGTTGACAAGAGGCTTAAAAAAGCATACGGTTAAATCAAGATAGACAAGGCTGTGTATGGGTAAAAATAATAATATATATCAAAAATTAGTCACCGTTTTCTTCATTTTAACTGTTATACTTTGGGACTTTTTACTACTGTCTGGCCATAAATCCGGTACTCTAAACTATTGGTATTCTTTTCTCTTTGGGTTGATTCCGTTGCTCGGTGGTTTAGTCGGCATGCTTAAGGCTCGCCTCTGGGGCGGCTTGAAAAGTTCTCTAGGCAAAGCCATTTTCTTGATATCCCTTGGTCTCTTTCTTTGGGGCTTAGGCGAGAGTATCTGGTCTTATTACAATTTCTTCCGCCATGTACCGGCGCCATATCCTTCTATAGCGGATATTGGTTTTGCACCAAGTATCTTTTTCTGGATACTTGGCACAGCTTTCCTGGCAGTAGCTACTGGAGCGCTGTTCTCTCTCAAGAAAACGCATTGGGCCAAAGTATTTGCGGTGCTGGTACCACTTATACTGCTCCTACCTTCCTACTATATTCAGGTAACTTTGGCACGGAGTGGAACCTTGATTCCACCGGATGAAACAGCTTTGAAAACTGTTCTTGATATCGCCTATCCTTTTGGCGACTTCTTGGCTTTGACATTTGCCTCCATAATATTTATCCTTTCTTATCGTTACTTTGGTGGTATTTATAGAAAAGCGATCGTATGTTTACTTGCTGGCCTGGTTGTTATGTACTGTGCCGATTCAGTCTTCTCATATACTACGACTAAAGGAACATACTATAACGCCGATTGGGGAGATTTACTGTTGGCTCTTGGTCTGTACTTGATGACATTTGGCATATTGGCCTTTGCTACTAAGCCCACCATCAAAAGTAGGCCGGAAGCTGACAACAGGGATTAGTTATGGATGTCTATGCAAGGATAGTTGAGAGAATCATAAAGAGCCAGGAAGCTATTATTGGCCCGATTGCCATTGAGCAGGCTCAGTCAGTGCCACACCTACAAGTTGATTGGGACAAGAAAGTTATCTCAATTGACGGTAACGAAGCCCAGGTAGTAGACAATTTGGTGGAAAAGTATAAACAACTCTTTTGGCAAATCTCTGTAGAAGTATCAAAAGAAGCGGTGGGTTCATTGGCTAGTCAGTTACCAGCCAACAGCTTGCCTAATCTTTTAAAGTGAAGTGAGCTATGGCAGGGCGTGACAACAATGTCATATCACCAAATAAAAAATCGCCTATCTTACCATTTCAAAAAAATAAACAGCTTGAACGTGATCTGGAGCATGTCACGCAAGAGATGTATCTCCGCAATAAGGAGCTGGCCGATACTAACAAGACTCTATCCCTGTTAAGCACTATTGATGCTCTGGTGCTAGAGTCGCACACTTCCCTCAAGGCCGTTTGCGAGCATATAACAGAGGCCATTATCCAAGTGGCAGATTATGATTTCGTTGGCCTGTTTACCCGCTCCTTGCACGCCAGAGAACTGACCCTTGACGGCTGGAATGGCAGCGCTTGGCTGGGTAAAGACATGCCCCTGGGAATTAGCCGACCCCTTCACATTAAACTAGACCACCCCTGGTTCTCTGAACACGTTAGCACGAAGCTGATATCGCTCTCTGAGCTAACAGATAGTGATTTAATGAGCTTCCTGGCTCTGACTCAAGAAGATCTGGATAGACTAAAACAACACCTACCACTCAAGTCGTTATGTGTGACAAAACTTTTAGCCAGACGACGTCTGGTAGGTTTGTTAGTGGTCGGGTTCCCCAACTCCTTAGCTGAACTCAACCAAGCAGATTCTAAGCTGTTGGATCGCCTCAGTGAGAGTATAGGGGTAGCACTAGATAACAAGCTTCTGTTTGAGGAAAATCAACGAGTTCTCAAGCAGCTCAGGGAGACAAATACCAAACTCCGGGAACTGGATGAAACTAAGGATGACTTCATCAGTATGGCCTCCCACCAGCTCAGACCGCCCTTTACCAGCGTCAA
>CAZWRJ010000025.1:0-4275 GCA_964636215.1 uncultured Candidatus Saccharibacteria bacterium
AAGCTTACTGGTATTATGCTCGGAACCGAAAATGCAAAGGCGTTGGCTGATTTTTACACCAAAGTGTTTGGTGAACCATCATGGCATGATGATAAGGACTTGTTCGGCTATAAGGTTGGTGATGGATTTATAACCATTGGCCCGCATAGTGAGGTTAAAGGCAAAAATCAATCACCGGGCCGGATAATGATGATGTTTGCAACCGATGATGTGCAAACTGAGTTTAAGCGTATTAAAGAATTGGGTGCCAAAGTTATAGCCAAGCCGTATCAACCAAGTAAAGAAGACGATGCTATGTGGCTGGCTACTTTTGCAGATCCAGATGGTAACTACTTTCAATTAGCGACACCCTGGAAGGGCTAGTCTTAGGAGTTTTAGCTAAGAATTATTGATGAACGAAAAAGTCAGACTGGTAAAAGCTAATCGACTGCCATTTTCAATTCCAGTATTTTGATAACCGACTTTTGAAGTCGCTTGATCTCGGCCTGATTGTTTTTAACTTTAGCTAATATATCTTTATAGACATCTGTGGTGGTTTGGGGATTACCAGAAAAAAGCAATAAATCGACTCCAGCTTCATATGCCTTAAGGGCAAAGTCGACCGGGTCATAGTTTTTTACAACTGACTTCATTTCAATATCATCGGTCATAATTACTCCCTTAAAACCGATTACATTTCTGATATAGTCGATAACTTTTTTGGAAATTGGAGCCGGGTTAATCGGGTCAATATTTTTTACAATAACAGGTGACACCATAAATATCGAAGCTGACCTGAGGGCTTCTATAAAATTATTTTTCTCGACGGCCGATAGTTCTTTGGTAGGAATTTCAGTCTCCGCATTGCCGATAAAATTTCCGAAGGAGGGAAAATGTTTAACGGTAGCTAGAACGCCAGACTCTTGGTAGCCCGTTACCATAGCCCCTCCAAGACTCCCCCAATCTTTTGTAAAGGAACGTGGATAAAGAGCCGCAAGGGGATCAGTGACAGTATCTACAACCGGTGCTAGGTTAAGGTTAATGCCCAAGTTTTTAAGAAAAACGCCTCGTCTTCGGGCAACCTTAAGGGCTGTCTGTGGATCGTGAATATCTTTTTGCCCAATACTGGCAGTTGGATCCCAGCTAACTCGTACAACAGGCCCGCCTTCTTGATCGACCGCTATCAGTGGAGTTGTCATTGCAAGCTCTCTCAAAGTTTTAGTTAATGCTTTAACTTGATTTGAGTCTTGAATGTTATAGCCGTAAAGAATCACGCCCCCAAAGTCATTAAGCTTGAGAGCTGAACTGATATAGGAATCCGGGACTTTGCCGCCAAACCCGGTTATTAAAAGTTGTCCAACTTGTTCTTCAAGTGATAACTTCGCCAAACTAGTAGCGGCAGAATCTAAAGCCACTGAGCTTGACTGAGTTGTATCACCTGTTCGGGTGATTCCTGAATCGATTTGTTCGGACCTGTGTATTAATATCCAACCTCCAAATACTAATACTGAAATAGTAATCAAACTACTGATTGTAAACACTAGCTTACGACGGACTCTCATGGTACTAACATTCTATATCCTAATTACTAAACACGGATCTAACCTCCTTTACCACCGAGCGCCAAGAAAAGCGTACTAGTTAAGTTGGCTAGCGCCATTATGTGTCATGATTGGTAGATGACATTTAGCGAGGAACTTGAGGCTTGGCTTAAGCAGCCAGGCTCTAAAACTATCTTGGCCTTAGATAGCGTTTTTGGCAGACGAAGCTTTGCGGTCGTGTTTCTGCTATTAATGCTGATCCCGGCTCTACCGCTACCAACAGGAGGAATTGCCCATGTTTTTGAAATAATCACCATTTTCTTGGCAATTGAATTAATAGCCGGCCGTCAAAATATATGGTTACCAAAAAGATGGCATAGACTCAAGTTGGGTAAACTAACCCAAGCCAAATCAATGCCGTTTCTAATTCGGCGTGTACGCTGGTTTGAACACTTTTCTCGCCCCAGATTGAGCCACTGGGTGGAACGGCCGAACTTTGCCAGGGTTGCTGGCGTGTTCGTGGCCGCATTTGCCTTGACGGCATTCCTGGCACCGCCGTTTTCGGGTCTGGATACGCTACCCGCCTTTGGTGTGGTATTGATTGCCCTGGCGCTAATTTTTGAGGATATATACTTTTTCATAGGCGGCTTGGTGGCTGGAGCGGCTGGCATTGGTTTGATAGCGGCCCTTGGATCGTTGGTGGCCCGCTTAATCTAGGCTAGCTTTTTAATAATCCGTGTTTTTTCTATGACTGGCCTAAGCCGAATATTGAAGGGCGGGCTGATCTGATTTTTCTAAGCCATAAGCGTGTTGACCGAGATTAAGCATTCAGCTAACATAAAGGTATTACTTAATAAATAAGTGAATCTCTAAGAGGAGGGACGAAGATGACGAAGTATCTAAAAAGAGCGGCCTTTGGTTCTGCCATTATGGCTGCCAGTTTGTTGGTAGGCGTTGCACCAGCCCACGCGCTGGTTAATACCGCCGATATTGCTGACGGGGCCGTTACTACGGCCCAGATAGCGCATTTAACAATTCTGGGTGCTGATCTGGCAACCGGTTCGGTAGCGTCACGCGTAATTGAATGGAGGAGTGTAATGGGTTCTAACCTGGCAACTGATTCAGTTGCAGGACGCGTTATCCAGGACGGATCCATTAATGGTGTAGATTTGGCTCCTGACATCGCGATTGCTAGTGACGTAACACGAGTCACAAGCGCTACCGGTTCTTTCCAAAATGTAGCCGCTGATTTGACCTACCAAGGCGCCGCTGGCGCCACTAGCTCATTTCACGCTGCCGTAATGGGTCATTTCCATGGCGATACACTGACCAATACAAACAACTATCCCTATCATGCTGGTGTAATAGGTGCATACTCAGTTGCTACAAGTGACGCCATAACTGGTCCGAAGGCTGGAGTAATTGGTACGATTGGAGTCGACGGAGATGCAAGTACTGCGGCCAGTGCTGCTGTAATGGCAGTACTTGATGGTGGCGACCCGGGCGCGGTAATTACAGCGGACGCTGCTTATGGAGTGCAATATCTCAACGCCACTTCGAGTGCTAAGTTCAGCTACGGATTAGACCTCTTCCACGCGGCTTCAGCTCCGTATCCGGCTGTTACCTACGGCACAGCTGACATTCGGCTTGCATCCGGTGCAACGATTTCTTCGGGTTCAAGTAATCCTGGAACTTGCGTTAAGGGTTCAATAAACCTGAACACCAGTGACGGCAAGCTGTATACCTGCTCAGCCACTAATACTTGGGTGGTAACTGGCTCGCAAAGTTAGTTCAAGTCTAGTTAAGGCAGGATACAAACAACCTCCCAGTCCAAAGGGAGGTTGTTTGTATTTACCTCTGGCTAACCTTATAGTATCGGCAAACCATGGTGCTTAATAAGAAACGGATAGTGCTAATATCAGCTACGACTCTAGCCTTAGCTTTAGTAGTGTTTGTAAGCTTCATTATCTTTCATAAAAAACCACAAGCGCAAACCCAAACTAACGTTAGTGACATCTATACTATTTCCGATGCGTCCGCTGGGCTTACATTCAATGTGAGCAAAGACTTTACGCCGATTTCAGACAGTGAGCTAAAGGTGATGAACCCAGACTTTACATACGGGTTTAGGCCTGTCAGCGATCCTAACGCAGTTTGCATTGTATCTAAAACTAAACTAATAGCGTCCGGAACCGTTACCCCAAGTGCATTGCGCGATGGCATACTTGGAACCATTAAAAGCATTCATACCGACGTAAAGTTGGATAGTTGGAGTCCAGCAAAGTTTGGGGACGCTCAAGGCGTGATTTTGCAAGCAACCTACACCGATAGTGGCGTAAAAATTAAAAGGGTAGAAATAATTGCTTTAGGTCAAACTACTGAAGTAGTCGCTTACTGCCAAAGCACTAGTGTCGATAGTTCTAAATACTACAACGACTTCACAACCTTCTTTTCTTCCATTAGGCTTAAGTAATGACGTTTTTTAGTGCTGTTCGCGATCGACTGATGAAACTTAATCGTAAGCTCGTTATACTAATCGTGGCTATTCTAATCGTGGTTGCAGGCTTCGTTGCTGTCAAAGTTGAGCACCATCCTAAGCCATCATCTGCAACTGGGTCAACTAAAACTTACCCTTCGGTTGCGGTTGATCACCCATCAGCCTGGTCAGAGGTGGATATTACCGCCAACGAAAGAGCGCTGGGCGTTTTTGCCAAGCTTGAACGGCCTAAGCCAGATGCTACCCTTCTTGTTCGAA
>CAZWRJ010000026.1:0-3790 GCA_964636215.1 uncultured Candidatus Saccharibacteria bacterium
TATCTTCAATCAGCTCCTCACGGCGCACTTTTGTAAGAAGTTTGGAGTCCTTCAAACCTTCCGGCAATTTAGCTATAGAGTAAGCCGCAACCACCAGCAAAGGTCCAGCCCACGAACCTCTGCCAACCTCATCAACCCCAACAATAATCATAGCTACATCTTACCGTGATTTTTGTTGAACCACTCGTGCTCTAGGGCACTTCTTTTTGAACTTACAACTTTCCAGTCGTTGCCTTCAACTACAATAGCCTCATCATCTGTCAAGAGCACTATCTCAAACCTTTTGGAATATCTACTTTTAATGTCATCAATGGCCTTTGTCCTAGCGCTCATATCGTAATGAGGTATAGGTACGATACTCACCCAACCTAGACCTTTAGTTGATTTTAAGCCCTGAACTTTTTCTGGTTCATCAATTGTTGAAACAGGCTCAATGTCTAGCCCAGCTATAAGCGAGCCAGCACTCGCTCCAGCATACATACCACCGCTTTCAATGTAATGCGTTAATATTTCGTCAAACCCCGTCTCTCGCAGTTGTTTTAGCAAGTAGAAGGTATTGCCACCAGCTATGTACACAATATCTATATTTTGTAATGCAGCCTCAAGCTTAGCCTTGGACTTCTTCGCAATGTCTAGTTCGGTGATCTGAAAACCCATTTTAGCCAGTACATCTCGGTCTTTGTCTATCCACCAGACGTCTTCATCAAGATTGCCAGCAGTAGTTATGAATAGCATTTTAAGCTGGGCAGGGTCTTTATTTACGAAGGTCTTAACATACTCCAAACCACTGGACGCTAGGAAGAGTTTCTTCATGTATACATCATAGCAAATACTTAGGTGGCAGGAGTTGAACCAGCCTGCTTCGAAAGTTGAGCAGTCTCAACTGCATATAGTTCATTGCAATCCACCAAAGCTATGTCAGTATCTATTTGCTTGATAAGAAGGGGTAGCTCTGTACAGGCTAGTAGCATCGCTTCAGCTCCTTGAGACTGCAAATTTTTCATAACACCCATCAGTTTCATTTTATCTTCTTGACTAATACTGCCAGCGTTTTCATTCAGTATGACTTGCTCAACAATCTTTTGGTCATCGGCACTAGGTGCAATAGTCTTTGCCCCGTCTTTTCCCAAAACACCTCCATAGATGTTTTTGTTAACGGTTGTGTACGTACCAAGCACACCAACGATCTTATATCCCTTTTCTTTTACATGCTTTGCCACTACATCTGCTATACCAACTATAGGTATTTTTACCAAAGCTTGTAGTCTATCATTCAAGAACTGGGTTGAGTTACAAGCTATAACAATAAAATCACAGCCGTCTCTTTCTAGTTTCTTGGTGGCGTCAGCCATCATGTTGTAAGTTATCTCTTCATTTTCCACCCCACTGATTAAGTCTGGCGCAGGAACACTGAAAATAACCATAGGTGGATAGTCTTGAAGTAGCTTAGCTCCAAATTTGTCTTGATAGTATTGAACTATTCGCATATAGAAGTCGGCTGTGGAGATAGGGCCCTGTCCGCCAATTATGCCAATTGTCTTTGAGGTGTTCATGTTTTACTTCTCTTCTCAAACCACTCTTGCGGGCGGTTATACTGCCAAGGATCTCTGGTGTTGGATTTATGGATAGTAATATCTTTCCAAACTTCACCAACAACATAAGGTTCTTTATCTAGCCATTCGTGAAGCTCTTTTTCAGAAGGAAAGTCTACTAGTATCATGGAGCCCTTCATACTGCCATCGTCGTTGAGTAAAGCTGCTCCATACCACATATTCCCAGACAGGCGTAGCTTCTCACCCATATCAATATGTGCCTGACGTACCTTTGATCGTCTTTCTTGAGCTTTTTTGTCCGTGTCATCTAAACCAATCACTACAAATTGCATGCCTATATCATAGCAAAACCAAGTATTTATGAACCTACATAATGCTCTCGCACTACTAGCTAAATGGAAGTTAATATATTATCAACGACTTCCACCAAAGGCTTATTGGCATCAATCATAAGTGCACCAATCCTACGATAATGATCTTCAATGCCTTCCTGCCATTCCAATATCGTGTCCATCTCATGTGATAGTTTACCGAAACTGTTATCGTCTCGGTCGTTGATCCGTTGTTTCAAAGTTTCAGTGTCAACCATGAGAGCAAAAACCTTGTCAAACAAATCTATATATTCGTCTTCGTTAGAAGCAACACCACATATAAAAACAGGTTTATCGGCCGCCTTATCTTTAAGCTTCTGTAGCTTATCCCTGGACATTTTCCAAGTATTTCGTGAACGCCATTCTGTGGTACGCTCAGCTACATCAACAGGTCTAGCCACCAATTCACCGGTAGAATTGTCATAAAAAGCGCTTAGTCCATCATCGCCTTCATGGATTTCATAACCTCGCCTTTTCAACTCTCGGCCTACAGCAGACTTACCAGCTCCTGCAATCCCGGTTATATAGAAAAAACTCATGGCTTCATCATACCAAAATCAAACTAGTGCATTTTTATATTGAATCAAGCGAGCGACTATTCCGACTTTTCTTCAGAGGTTTTATCGTGTGCAGCTAGAGCTGCTTCGGCTTTGGCTTCAAGCTTAGCATCTGCTTCAGCTTTTTTGGCAGCGTCGGCTTCGGCCTTTTTGGCAGTTTCCTCTTTCAGTTTCTCTTCTTCGGCTTCAGCTTGTTCGTCATGAATAGCATTAACTTTATCACGGTCAAATTCTATGCCGCTCAAACGTGCGGACTTGCCGGTACGCTGGCGCATGTATGTTAGATAATTTCGGCGGACCTTGCTACGTTTAACAACTTCAATTTTAAGAACCAGTGGTGAATGAATCATGTAAGTTTTTTCAACGCCCACACCGCTGGCAATCCGGCGCACTGTCAAAGTTGAGGTATGACTGCCTTTTTTGGTGACGCGAATTACGAGGCCTTCAAAGATCTGGACACGCTCTTTGCTGCCTTCGCGAATTTTCTGGTGAACTTTAACGCTGTCGCCCGGCCGTACATCAACGACCTGCTTCTTCATATATTTCTTGTTTATAACGTCAATTACAGATGACATAACCCATAAACTTTACACTATTTTCCTCATTCAGACAAGACTATCGTACAATGTTGGTATGGATCTTGGAGAAAAATCTCTTAGTGAGCACAAACGCCTTAGGGGCAAAATTGAGATAAAGCTCAAAACCGATCTTGATACCCAAGAAAAAGTTAGTATTTTCTACACGCCTGGGATGGGCGCTGTAGCCAGTTATGTTGCTGAACATCCGACTGAAGCCCGCGATTACACTTGGCTCAATAACAGCGTCGCGATTGTGAGTGACGGTTCTGCCGTACTTGGACTTGGTAACATTGGCCCACTTGGTGCCCTGCCAGTCATGGAGGGCAAAGCCATGTTGTTCAAACATTTCGGGGGCATAGATGCCGTACCGATTGTTTTGAATGTACACACGGCCGATGAAATCGTCGCCGCTGTGACAGCTATTGCGCCAAGTTTTGGGGGCATTAATCTGGAAGATATCGCGGCACCGCTTTGCTTTGAGGTAGAGGACCGCGTTAAAGCTGCTCTGGACATACCCGTTATGCATGATGATCAACATGGTACGGCCGTGGTAGTGCTGGCCGGACTGATCAACGCCACAAAGGTTGTACACAAGAAATTATCCGACTGCAAAATTGTGGTGATTGGTTCCGGCGCCGCCGGTACGGCTGTTATCAAACTGTTACATCTTTACGCAAAACCAGAGATAATTGCTGTTGATAGCCAGGGCATCGTTAGCTCCAAGCGCTCTG
>CAZWRJ010000027.1:0-3320 GCA_964636215.1 uncultured Candidatus Saccharibacteria bacterium
AAGCTGGTCGGTCCTTGGATAGCTCATTGAAACTGGGGCTATTCGCTAAGGAAAAGTTTCAAAACACGGGCTGAGTTGATTTGCACTACACAAGTTTTTAGCGGGGGAAATGCTCAATTCTTTGAGCCGAGAAGCCGAAAAAGGACGTCTTTGCGAGAACGTCCTTTTTGTTTACCCATTGCTCCCTAGAGGCCATTCCCAAATCACTCAAGAAGTATTAAAGTGTTAAGGTGGGTAATGGCAAAAAGAATAAAAATAAACCTATACACAAGAAACCAATGAGACATTCGCTCTCCAAAACTAAATTTAACAGCCCGGCTTTTTTTAGTCTTTCATTTTGGAAATGGCATCGTATCCTTGTTGCCGGCGCTGTGGCAGTGCTTTTTGGTGTTCTAGGCGTGCTGTTATTGACTCGTACACCAGCCCTTAGCACCAGTGATATTTTATTTCCCAGCGATGCAAATATAGTCGACGTTACCAAGGCTCCATATAATGCCAAGGGCGATGGAGTGAGCGATGATTCCGATGAGCTCTTGCAGGCTTTCTTAGATAATGACTACATAACCGATGGTTCTGATCCTAATTTGGCTGTTGATCGGGGTGCACCCAGGACTGTTTATCTGCCAGCTGGTACATATCTTGTCTCTAAAACTCTGGCCATAGAGGGTAGCAGTTTACGAATCACTGGCGCCGGACGAGGTAAAACCATCATCAAACTCATGGATAATACTCCGGCTTTCGGCAGCGCTTCGAGCCCCAAGTATGTGCTGGAAACAGGTACAGCCGATTTTCTAACGACTGATTTGGCAAACAGTGGATTTGGTAATTATATCGAGAACCTGACGATTGATATCGGTAGCGGTAACCCTAGCGCCAGCGGAGTTCGTTATTACGTTGCTAATCACGGCGCGATGCAACACGTTGATATCAAGTCCAGCGACCCTAGTAGGGTTGGTAAATACGGTATCGGTTTTATCACCAGTGCCGGTCCAGGTCTAATACAGGACGTGATCATTACGGGATTTGACTACGGCGTGTATCTTGACGGTACCACTAATAATGTTTTGACTTTCGAGGACCTAAGACTAGAGAATCAGATATCGGCGGGTATCTACGATGTTGCTAAAAACATAGTCCTGGAAAATCTAGTTAGCGTTGATAATCCAGTGACTATAAAGACTGAAACTACTGCCGCCGCAGTCATGATGATCGACAGCATTCTGGACGGCAGGGGCTCCGGTCCAGCCATTAACATGCCCGTTAAAGGCTTCTTATACTTGCGCGACGTCACCTCTAGCGGTTATTCCAACATCGTTACCATTGGAAGTAATAATAGTTTTGTCGGCAGAATGTCCTTAACTGAATGGAGTTCTGAAAAGTATCGAGTTGGCGGGACTCTAAAAACTTGGACTGAAAATAATGCTTACGTAGGCCTGCACCTACCAATCAAAAAAGCTCCAGAATATTATAGTAACGATTTTTCCACTTGGGCAAATGTTCAAAAGCAGACACCGGCGGCTACCGCTGGTACCAGTCCTACTGACCCAGCTAATGACGATGATGATGGCCCAGCTATCCAGGCGGCTATTGATTCAGGTGCTCAAACTGTCTACTTTCCTTACGGTTACTATACCGTCAGAAGTCCAGTCCACATCCATGCTAACGTCAAGAGGATTGACTTCATGCATTCCCGCATTGACGGAGATAAAGCTGACTTTATTGTAGATGGCGTCAATGGTAACTCAGTAATACTAGAAAATCTCGACACCGGTATACATATAGAGCAAAATAGCTCAGACGCAGTAGTGGCACGCGATATTAATGGTGGGGATTTTGATACCGGCAGTAATGCTACCGGTGATCTATTTGTCGAAAACACCGGCGCCCATACTAATTTCAATATAACTAAGCCAATTAGTGTCTGGGCCAGGTCTATTGATAGAACCAATGCCGATTGGGTTAACAGTAGCGGCACGTTTTGGGTCCTATCCAGCAATATTGAATCTGACATGACGCATACCTCGACAACTAATGGCGGTAAAACCGAACTTATTGGTGGCACAGCTGATAACCTTGGCCAAATTCATACGGTATCTGAGGGAGCTTTATATACCAGCAAAGACTCTTACATGTCTTTGTTTATGCCCGGCTCACTTAGGGATGGTACACCTACAGGCGAATTAGCTAGATGGGATTACTTCGTAAATGACCAATCCTCAGCCGGCACGTTTAACTTCTATAACGCCGATAAAGTCGTCTTAAGCGATACCGGGACTAGCCAAAAATTTGTGTTTCCTATGTACGTTACGCCTGCTTACAGCTATCCGCCGCCTACAGACACAACGCTGCCGGTGGTCTCTGTAACTGCTCCTAATAGTGGGTCAACTCAAAGCGGTACAGTGGCTATTACAGCAAATTCCTCAGACAACGTCATGGTTACTAGAGTTGAGTTTTTAATTGATGGCGTAGTTAAAGCAATGGACACCAGTAACCCCTATAGCTATAGTTGGGACACACTTACCTCTAGTAATGGAAGCCACAATCTGACAGCTAAAGCTTACGACTCAGCTGGTAATGTAGGTAGTTCAGGCACCGTCACGGTTACAGTCAATAACAGCCTCATCGGCACCAGTGCTGACTTAAACAGCGATCATATTGTTAACATCATTGATTTGAGTATCCTGTCATCTAACTATGATCAAAGTAGCAAGGCTCACTCTCAAGGAGACATTAACGGCGACACAATTGTTAACATCCTTGATCTAAGCTTACTGTCATCGCATTGGGGGCTAAGCCAATGATGACTAGTGAGAAGCGACTCTTATAGGGTATCTATAACCTTTATTAGGAACATTTTGGCGATTGGCTGTCCGGATTTGATAGTTACTTCTTTGTCGCTGGCGTTGAAAATCTCAAGAGTCATGCGGCTATCTGATCCAGGTTCAACAAAGGTAGAGGATTGCTCAACCGAAACCCCAACCTTGGCTAAGCTAGATCGGCCTTCCATGAAGCCACATAAATCCTCAGATAATGTAATTTTCTCCCTAGTCTTAGCAACAACGAAATCTTTTGGTGCCAAGGTTACTGACTCATCACCTAAATGCAGGTCGATGTGCGCCTTATCGATCTGGCTCTCCGAAAACGGATAAATCTTAAGCTTACCTTGTACAATGGCGGACTTTATAGCTTCCTTGGAAAGTATCATTACCTTTTAGTATACAAGACAACGGTTGTTTAACAGGGGAGTTTTAGGTACAATACGCAAGTCTTAGGCGTGGGGCTATAGCTCAGCTGGTTAGAGCGCGTCACTGATAATGACG
>CAZWRJ010000028.1:0-3302 GCA_964636215.1 uncultured Candidatus Saccharibacteria bacterium
GTCCCGAATCGTGCAGAAGTTACGAAGTTGGCTCGGAGGCATGCTTAGATGCTCGAGCTACATTTGGACTGGATGGCCATGAACAGACAGCCCAGTTTAACCCAGACAAGCCAATTACGGTTATTGCACCAAAGTACCACCAAGCATAACTTAGCGTACATTCTTGGAAAACACATCAAAACATAAGATCGTTATAAGTTCTACTTTACTAAGACAGTTAGCTTTACATTCTGGCTGACAGATGATATAAAAGTGACAACAGGAGTTAGAATATGAATGTACCTGCAGAACTCAAGAGGGCCGGTGCTCTTATTAGTGATCAGCATTTTGTTTACACCGGCGGTGATCATGGTAGTGAGTTTATAAGACTAGATGCTATTTTGTCTGTCCCTGACTTATTGGAAGCAATGTGCGCTGAGCTCGCGTCGGCGTTTGCAGAAGATGGGATAGAAAAGGTTACTGCGTGCGACGATAAACGCTGTAGTTTGCTCGCTAGATTTTGCGCAAAAGCCCTAGGGGTAGAGTCTGCATCAGGCGATGAGCTAAGTGGAAAACGAACAATGATTGCAGAAGACGTACTTACCTCAGGTGGATCAGTTATAAGTTTGAGGGAAGCAGCTCAAAATTATGGAGCAGACGTAGTAGCAGCTGGTGTTATTTGGAATCGTGGTGGTGTAACTGCAGAAGACCTAGGCGTCGCTCACCTAGAAACTTTAACTGACATTAGTCTTGATAGCATTGAAGAAGATCAGTGCGGACTGTGCCTAGATGGTGTACCCATTGTGGAGGATGTTGGACAAGGTAGGCGATTCATGCATAAAAACCCCGACTACAAGGGTGGTTACACGAAGATCTTGGGCGAAGCGGTCTTGTTGTAAGTTCTACTTTACGAAGGCTGAGTTTTATTTGATACCATATTTCTAGCACGATAAAAATTGGGCGGGGGAAGCGAGGGTTTTATGGCAGAAAATATTTATAGAGCACAGCTGGTAGTGCCTGGCGACCGGGTTATCTCGGCGTTTGATAACATGTCTTGGGCCGAGGCTGAAGCCCAAGCGCAAGAGATTGGTCCTCACATTGGATATGCTAAAACAAATGCTCTACACCTAAGAAAAGGTACGGACCACGCTGTTAATACACTTGCTGATCATGGTTTATTAGATTTTGTTGATGAAAAATTTCATGACATTCCAGAAACAGTAGAAGGTAGCTTAAGAGAAGTTACGCAGTCCGGTGCAGCATTAGTAACTGTTCACGCTGCAGGTAATGTGCCTATGCTTCAAGCTGCCGTGAGAGGAAGAGACCAAGGCAAAGAATTAATCGTAAACCCATCTATACATTCCTCCTTGGATAGAATTGGCGGGATCTTGGGAATAACTGTACTTACCTCGCTTGATTTTGATGACTGTGTTTCTATCTTTGGGATCAACAAAAAAGATGTTGACGCCAAGAAGAAAAAAGTAATTCAATTTGCGAACATGGCACTCGATGCTGGTCTGGATGGAATAGTATGCTCAGCGGAAGAAGTTGATGCCATCAGATCTAATAGCAACTTAGATGAGTTGTTAGCTATCGTGCCCGGGATAACTCCACCATTTGCGAAAAAAGCCGGCGACCAAAAGGCAACTGGTACGCCTACTGACGCGATCAACAGAGGCGCGGATCTTATTGTGGTTGGTCGTGGGATAAATAAAGCCGCAGATTACGGCATGACGAAAGCAGAGGCCGCTCAAGCAATTGCGTCTGAAATTGGCGATGCATTGAGGGGCGGGAACGAATAATGGCAGTTGAAAGAGCACTATAAGAGTAGATATGGCAGAAATAGACCCCACAACCAAGACAGATGTGGCCGTAGGAGCCTTTAGAAACGGTACACTATTATTTGGTAATTTTACTCTACGTAATGGTACTTGGGCGCCATATTATATGGACTTGAGAACAATTCCATCAGTTTCTGTGAACCCTGACCGTACAAATATGAGCCGAACCGACCAACTCAAATTCAGAAATAATGTTGTTGATATGTATTGCCAGCTGTTGGATCAAGCTTCTCCATACGAGCATATTCAATCAATACCAGAAGCTTTAGATCATTTGGTTGGAGCCATTGGCTATGCACATAACGACTCAATATTGAAAAGACGTGTAAAGTCAAAAGGTCACGGTTGGGGAGCTGATGGTATCCTTGGAATTTATCAACCAGGTGATGTAACTGTTCTAGTAGACGACGTGATCACCAGCTCTGCTGCAAAAGTTGAGGAAAAGCAACTTGTAGAGGATATTTCACGCCCACGTGATGAAACTGGAGAACCAACAGGTGAACCTGGTTTATTGGCAAATGACGTAGTAATTATGCTAGATCGCGGAGGCGATGCCATAGAAAAAGCACGAGAGGCGGGCCTTGAAGTTCACGCAGGGCTAACAACTACTGAGCTCCTAGAAATTTCACGTGCTGAAGGTGTAATGGTTGATGAGGCCTATATGATAATTGAAGGATTCCGAGATGGAACTATTACCAAACCTGAAGATATCAGTCCTACTTGGTCAACGGTAACAACGTCCACTTCACATCAACTTTTTGGTTAGAGCCAGTAGTTATGCCAAAACAACCACCTAATGAAATTAGAGCAAGTGTTACACCACTCACTCAACAAGAACTTGAAGCTTTTGGTGGTGTACTCCAGGAAAAAGGAGTTGAATATCAGGAAGAACCCTTTGAGTTACGCGCCGGCGGATTATCTCATTGGTATGTCGATGTTCGCCATGCTATTTCTTATGGAAGAGATCTAAGAACAGCTGGCAAATTGATGCTTGCTAAAGCTCACGAAGGAGACTGGAAGTTTAATGTTGTAGCTGGCATGGGGATTGGTGGTAAAGCTCTAGCAATAGCTGTTACTGCAGTTGGGTCGGAGGCGGGAGAGAAACTTTATTTATGCGAAGCAAACGATGATGATAGCCCGGGTCAACGATATGGTTACGGTCTTCACGGAACTAAAATTAGTAGTGATAGTGAGGTGCTGGTAGTGGATGATACGGGCAGCACAGGTGATTCACTAAGTATATTAATAGGTATGATTAAGAAAGACGGTGGTAATGTTGTTGGTGCTTTAAACATGGTGGATCGCAGTCGTGGTATGGTGGCGACGCGGTTAGCTGATATGAATATTGCTTACCACGCCTTATATGAATTTGACGAATCTTCTGCACAGATAATACCAGTCGCAGCTTGAGATTTATGAAACAAAGCGCGGGAATTTTGGTTTATAGGCGGAAGGGCAATTCTGTAGAAGTTTTGCTGGCGC
>CAZWRJ010000029.1:0-3113 GCA_964636215.1 uncultured Candidatus Saccharibacteria bacterium
CAGTATTTACAACACATATACAAAAGATTAAGTCCTTGACCTTTCAATTCTGGCTGCACACTTTACGCAAACCGGTCAAAGTCTGTCAACCGGTGACCTAAATAGCGATGGTACAGTCAATATTCTAGACCTATCAATCTTGGCCATAAACTGGGGAACCTAAGAAGTAGGCCTACCTGTCGATTAGTTTTATTTCGTAAGCAGTAAAACTTAACGACTTACCATCAACTACTGTGGTTTGTGAGCTTGCAGAACGGTTTACGAGCAATAGCTTTTGATTCGACGCCAAGACTCCAATTGCAGTATTAGTATTGCTTACGTCATACAGTGGCGTTCCGGACGAAAAGTAATCGTTGATTGCCTTCTGTGCAGGATAAAATGGTGTTTGCTGGCCTCCACCACTAACACGAGTATCAGTGAATAAGCCTAGAGGATGCATCCAGCCATTAGTATTGGCCTCACCTTGTGGACCCCAGAGGAATGCCCGTTGGTATAATCCGCTCTTAACTATTTTCATTAGTCCATCTGTCATTACGGCAGCGCGTTCAGCTTCTGTACCTTGATTAGTCTGTTGTGCTATTGCAATTGTATCGTCCGGCGTGTTCCATCTGGAGTACCACTCCACCATCCAAATTGGTAATGTGGTTGCGCCGGGGTATGTAGTATTGTCCAGGTTGCGTATCCATCTAGCGGTCGATTCAAATTTATCATTCTGAGCAAAGCGGTCCACGCACTCAGGATACAAAGTTGGGCTTTCGTCGGCATAGTCATGATGGTTTCTCTCATCAAAAATTATAAAGTCAGCCCCGTGTTTAAGCCTTAGCCAGTCTTTGATGACCTGTAAGTCTCGTTTGTCTGACCACCCCCATGCTCCGTAGGCGTATGTCTCCGTTGAGTCATAGCTTCTTCCTGGGCTACCATTTCTGCAGTCGCCAAGGACACCACCCTTTGTACTGCTTGTGACCGAAGGGTATGGACCACCAATTTTTATGTCCGGCCGATTTATGCCCCCAGCCGACACTGGATTTTTAATTTTATCCCAAATTTTGTTATACATCGCTATGTAATCAGCTGTATTCCAATCATTGGTGCTTAAGTTGAAGAAACCACGCATCTCGCTCCACACGGTAATATATTTGATATTGGAATTATGCTGTACGGCTGCAGCTACCATATTTGCTAAATCGTCATAATGGTCTGGTGTGGGCACGTGGCCAATGTAGTTAACACCGTTATCAGGCACGGTATGAAAATCCGGTTCATTGCGCATCCACCCCGGCACGGCGTTGATGTTCAACACTACCTCTTCGGTAGAAGTGTTAACAACACCACCGTTATTAATGCGCTTATCGAGACAATACCAGTCGTATAAACTACCTGGAGGAGTGGTAGATGACGAGCCGCATACATCATTAGCTGGCGTACATGAACTGTAATCTGCGTTACAAACTGTGGGACTAGGTGAGTTCACCCCAAAACCCATCCAAGGTTGTGAAACAGTGTAAGTAGAGTTGTAGAGCAAGGTTTTACCAGCAGAGACAGCTGTGGAGTCTCCGTAGGGATCCAAGCTCGTGTTTGTAAGTACCGTGCCGGTTTTGAAAATGCTTGTGCCTGAGCTAACTGATCCCCAACTTCCAGCTAAAATTGATAAATCCAGAACAGTGACAGACCCATCACCATTTAGATCTCCTTGAGAAAACGTTTTGCCACTTTTTCCATAATTTGTAGCTAGAACACTTAGGTCTAAAACATCGACTTTGCCGTCGGAATTTACGTCACCAGTAGCAGCATGTGTGCTACGGAGAACAGTGAAGCCTATGACAGCAAAGATAGCCACAAATAACACCATGATACGTGTGTTATTTCTCTTCAGCATTTGCTTATTGGTCTTTCTCCGTATTCGACGCTTTTTCACAGGTTACTTCCTATTATAATACTATGACCTGCTTATCCTTTTATAGATATGTGTATCCATTGTGTCACCCAAAACCGGTTTCATTAAAAGGTTAGAGCGTACAATAGGCCGTATGAATAGACTAAAGCTAATGATTACTTGCGTGTTGGTGGGTGCCTCGGTGGCTTTGGTCTACTATCTTTTCGAGGCTGCCGTCCGCCACTCTATTGATTACATCTGGGGAACGGTCTTTGATACTGCTACAGCAAGGTTGCTTGTAGTACCGCTATGTATAGGGCTAACTATTGTATTTTTTGGTCTTCAGAACTGGCTAGACCCTAAGTCCCGGAATCATGAGAGTCATGGTCTTGGTGGCGACGGTATTGACCCGACCTTCCGCAACTTACTGATTATCCTATGTCTTGGATATTTCTCGTTGATTGCCGGGGCCTCGCTGGGTCCCGAGGCGGTGTTGGTGCCAGCTAGTATGGTGGTTGGACTTCTTTTCGGCGTAAAACTATTTAACAGTGATAAACAAAGCACTAAGACTTTAGCCGCGGCAGCATTTATAGCCTTATTTGCAGCTTTCTTCCACTCCTTTATTGTAGGTTTCTTGTCACTTTTCCTAGTAACCAAGCAAGCTAAGGTTAAACTTTCTTCCGGGTTGGTTGTGGTAGCGCTTTTGGCCTCAGCTAGTTCATTTCTTACTCTAAGATGGATCGATTCAACTAATCAATATTTTCATTTTCCAGACTTCAGTTGGGAAACGACTCTAATTGACCTATTCCTAGCTGTTTTCCTAATTGCTGGCGGCTACATAGCCACTTTTGGCTTAAAGTATGCCCACAGGCTATTTATGCTCTTTTCAGTAAAGCTTAAGTTGGCTGTTTGGTGGCAACAAGCTGTAGTTGCTGGTTTGGTACTAAGCGTTCTTTATCTAATTGGCGGAACACTGGTAGAGTTTACTGGTAACCAATCTATAGAACCTTTGCTACAACAAGCCTCTGGGCTTGGCATGCTTGGTTTACTTTGGATAACTATCGTTAAACTTATGGCAATTGCTTGGTCCAAGGCTCTTGGCTATAGGGGTGGTCTCATTTTCCCAATGATTTTCGTTGCCAGCTGTTTAGTGGCTATGGCTCAGATTGTCTATCATGATACCAACTTTGGTGTTGGCCTTGTAGCTGCTTTGGTCGGTATTATGGCTGCTGAACGAAAA
>CAZWRJ010000030.1:0-3000 GCA_964636215.1 uncultured Candidatus Saccharibacteria bacterium
TTAAGTAGGGCCGTTTCCAGCATGTCGTCTTGATGATGGGCCGTGATTATGGCCTCCGCCTTGTGTTTGGCTTGAACTCTCTTTAAAAAGCCGTAGCGAGCGTCACGGGCTTGCTCTTCGCTAGCGTTAGCCCCCAATTTGGCTCTGCCAAATTCTGTTTTCAACCCATATGCTACGACGGCTTTCTTTATCAGCTGTTCGTCTAGGCCTGAGTCAGCCCGGATTCCGTGATTAAAATGAGCCACTACAAGCTCAAGACCGCTCTTCTTAGCGAGCAAATCTAGCAAGGCCATCGAATCTACGCCGCCCGAGACGGCAACTATATACGTACCTGCGGGAACATCTACCTTCATGCTCCTAATCTTACCAATTTACCTCTGTTATGCTATAATCACCCCTGTTCTTATCGATGTTTTACAAAAATACGACATCTGGTCGAGTCGTGTTTTTGAGAGGAGCAACATAGCACGAAGCCGAAGCTTTTACCTACTTGAGTAAAACGAGGCAGGTGCGTAAGTTGCGACGCCGGCAGGGTAGCTCAGTTGGTTAGAGCACAGGACTCATAAGCCTGGGGTCGCGAGTTCAAATCTCGCCCCTGCTACCAGTTATATCTTGACCAAATAACAATCAAGCGCCGCCTCACTGGCGCAGTGTTGAGCTTCGTATGATTGATTACCCTAGGTCGATAAGAATTTCGTCAACTGCCAGCAACTCTGGGTCGGCAGTAGTTACAACCTCGTAGGCTAGTTCGCCCATTAGTTCGCTCCTTTTTTGTTTTTTGTTTAGACCTTTTTATTTGTCAGTCTTAAGTCATATTATACACACTTTTTCAAAACGGTCAAGCTTTTCGTAATTATCGGCTTGTTTTTCGAAGACGAACATGCTTTACTAGCGCGGACAGGACCTTATCTGTTCTTGTGAGAAGAAACGACCCTTGAATCGGTTCGGTGTTCGCTCAGCCAAGAAGTTAAGAGGTCGTTCCTGCTCATAACAATAACTAGGAGAAATAGATGTACAAGCTATTCGTAGGCGGGCTGCCTTTCGCAACCACCGACGACGAGTTGAAAGAACTGTTTGCCGCTCATGGCGCAGTTGCTTCAGCTACAGTCGTTCGTGACCGAGACAGCGGTCGTAGCAAAGGCTTCGGTTTTGTCGAGTTCGAAAGCGACGACGAAGGCAAAGCTGCTCAGACCGCGTTAAACGGCAGCGACATGGGCGGCCGTACCATATCAGTTGATATGGCCCGTCCTAAAGAAGACCGCTAATTTTTAGAGGTCGTTTGAAAATACCCGGCATAAATGTCGGGTATTTTCTTTATGTATTACATCGCTAGAATCGCATTCATCATGCTTCTGCTATACTCCCAGATATGAAGCGCGCCTCACGAGGCTTTACGATTGTTGAGATTATTATCGTATTAGCGATTGCTGCCTTGATCCTAATAGTTGTCTTTTTCGCAGTCCCCCATCTTCAGCGCAGCTATCGGAATTCCGGGCGTACCTCTGATGTAAAGAGGTTATTAATCGGTTTAGACCAAAAAAGGTCCGATACTCCTAAAAACAGCACCATCTCGAGCTGCACCGGCAACCAAGCTACCTGTTGGGTCAATGGCTATAGACTCAGTCAATTTGATTCCAGCTCAGTTAATGTCTACTGGATAATGACAACCGGGCCGCGAGGCTGCCTTACTGGGTGTGTACCTGTCCCCACTAATATTGATCAACTCTACATATATAACTGGCTACATTGTGTAAACGGAGTACCGACAGTTAGTACGTGGTCCGAACCAAACGTAAACGACGGAAGTATAGTTGCCCTTTACTATCTTGAAACTGGCAGCGGCATTGTAGAGCAGTGTGTCGAGTTCAATACAACCTATCACATATACAACGCGGCGTTAGGGAGCTAGACTCAAACGGCCCCTCCACGAAGAGAGCCGAGTTAGGCTTAAGGTGGTAGAAGCCGAATCTAAAATACTATATTTGTGTTGGGTAGTTCAGCTTTGAGTTTATTGACTGTACTTTGGCTCAATGGATTACCCGTTAAATTAAAGGTTTTTAAATTATTTTTTAGGTTTGCAAGCTCGTTTGGCAGACCGGTGATGTTGTTATTGCTGTAATTCAACGTCACTAATTTGTTTAGCTGCCCAACCTCTGCTGGCATACCCGTCATATTGTTATAACTGACATCTAGCTCTCTGAGCGGCATTTTGCGTATTTCAGCTATTAATGAACCTTCAAGCTGATTATGGTCTAGCTTAAGTATTTGCAAATTTGTCATCCGCCCCATTTCTGACGGTAAGGTTTTCAGATTGTTGCCTGAAAGAATGAGCATTGTTACATTGGTCTTGTTATAAACATCCGGGCTAACCACTGTAAGGCTTTGGTTACTTAAATCTAGAGTATTTGTATTGTTTGTTTGTGACGTATTTGAGCTACTGGAAGAAGAAGTGCCGTTTGGCTTTGTCTTGTCATGCACCAACCAACCGCCCAAACCAAGCACTACCGCAATAAGAACCACAAGTATGATGTTCTTCAATAAAACCTCCTTGCTTAGCACTTACTATTATAGTCTAGATGCAAAGAACAAGGCAGGACTCGAATCTAAATAGCGCGGCCAGGATTTGCGTTATTCGGCGCATTCAGACACCCCGTTTTACGCGGAGCTGCGTAAAACGGAAGAGGAGCAACAACGGTGAGCTCATTAGCCAATCAAAAAGAGCCATGGCTACTTTTGGTTGGCCAGAGCTCTTTAGTTTGTTGTGACGTGGTAGCGGGGGCAGGATTTGCACCCGAGAAAGCCCAGTGGGCTTTTGAGTTCACTCAGGCATGACATTTGTTGACTAGCACTAACAGTCTGAAAACGTGACATCCACCAGCCACTGTCGATGAGGTGCAGACTGCCCCTCCACGAAAAAAGCCCCACCTTGTGTGGGACTCTTTTCGTGGTAGCGGGGGCAGGATTTGCACCTGCGACCTCGTGGTTATGAGCCACGCGAGC
>CAZWRJ010000031.1:0-2994 GCA_964636215.1 uncultured Candidatus Saccharibacteria bacterium
CTTGGTCTAAGTTCTTTTTGAACATCTCTACACCTGTAACAACACTCTTTTTGGTCGGACGAATACCGACAATTTCAATCTCTTCATTGACTTTAACAACGCCAGTCTCAACACGGCCGGTTGCTACTGTGCCTCGGCCTTTAATACTAAACACATCCTCGATAGGCATCAAGAATGGCTTGTCCAGATCGCGTTTTGGCTCTGGAATATAGTCATCCATAGCCTTAACCAGTTCCATTATAGCGTCTTCGTTAGCAGAATCGCCTTCTAGGGCTTTTGTAGCTGAACCTTTAATGATCGGAGCGTTTTCGTCGAAATCGTATTTCTTAAGCAGCTCGCGGATATCCATCTCAACTAGTTCAACTAGTTCTGGGTCAGCTAGGTCCATTTTGTTCATGAAAACTAGGACACTTGGAACACCAACCTGCTTAGCTAGCAGAACGTGCTCACGGGTCTGAGGCATAGGACCATCAGCAGCCGATACAACCAAGATAGCACCGTCTACCTGAGCAGCACCAGTGATCATGTTTTTAACATAGTCAGCGTGTCCAGGCATATCAACGTGTGCGTAGTGACGCTTTTCGGACTCATACTCCTGGTGAGAAGTAGCAATGGTTATACCACGCGCTTTTTCTTCAGGCGCGTTATCGATCTCATCATATTTAACTGGTTTGTTGGTGTCGCTAGGAAGTTTCTTAGCAAGTACCGCTGTAATAGCGGCGGTTAGAGTAGTTTTACCGTGGTCAACGTGGCCCATAGTACCGACATTGACGTGCGGCTTACTTCGGTCAAAATCTGCCATTTAGTTTGTGCTCCTTAGTTATCTAATAATTTTTGCGCGAGATTAACAAAACCCACACAATTTACCGGTGTATATTAACTGATCTTAAGAAGTTTGTAAAGGGTTGTGTGAAGTAATTTGGACTTGCGCTTCTTGACAGACCCAAGAACCCAGCGCATCGCCAATAACTGGGACTCGATGCCCGAGAATTTCTAAAGGCTCTCTTATGGCACATGGGCATTGATCTGGACAACGTTCATCAAGTGTAAAAGCAAGAGCTGTTTCGACTGAGAGGTCGACCATAGATCTACTCTGTGATTTCTTCACTGGGCATTCTTTACCTAAATGATAAGTCAGTTGATTTGTCATAATGATTAACCCTACAACTACTTAGCGTTTTTGGCAATGATCGCTTCGGCTACATTTCTCGGCACATCGGCGTAGTGATCGAGTTCCATACTAGAGCTGGCCCGGCCCTGGGTCATACTTCGTAGGTTCGTAGTATAGCCAAACATCTCGCCAAGAGGGACAAAAGCAGTAATTTCTTTAATACCGGCGCTTAAATCTTCCATTGACTCAATTCGGCCACGTTTACTATTTAGATCGCCGATTACGTCGCCCATGAAGCTTTCAGGGGTTACTACGACGACCTTCATGATTGGTTCAAGTAACACCGGGCTAGCTTTTTTAAATCCATCCTGGAAAGCCATGGAGCCAGCGATACTAAAGGCTAATTCACTACTGTCCACATCGTGATAACTACCGTCGTAGAGTTCAGCCGTTATATCAACTACTGGATAACCGGCTAGGACTCCGTTAGACATAGCCTCTTCAATACCCTTACGCACTGCAGGTATGTATTCACTCGGTACTACGCCACCCCTAATTTTGTCGATAAATTCAAAGCCTTTACCAGCTTCGTTTTGCGAAAGCCGTAACCAGACGTGCCCATACTGACCGCGCCCACCAGTCTGTCTGACAAACTTGCCCTCGGCTTCTACAGCGTCTTTACGAATTGTTTCGCGGTAAGCAACTTGAGGTTGACCAACATTAGCTTCAACGCTGAATTCCCGCTTCATGCGATCGACAATGATCTCTAGATGTAGTTCACCCATGCCGCTGATGATAGTTTGCCCAGTTTCATCATCAACCTTGATACGAAAAGTCGGGTCTTCTTCAGCCAAGCGTTGCATAGCCAAACTCATTTTTTCCTGGTCACTTTTAGTTTTAGGCTCAATAGCAATAGATACTGGCGGCTCGGGGAAGGTAATACTTTCAAGTACTATCGTATTATTTGGATCACAAAGCGTGTTGCCTGTTGTAGTCCCTTTTAGCCCAACTATTGCTGCAATATCGCCGGCACCGACTTCTGTGACATCTTCACGCTTGTCGGCCTGCATTCTAACCACCCTTCCGACACGTTCTTTTTCGCCGGTTGAGCTATTCATGATGTAGCTACCGGCAGTTAATTTACCAGAATAAACCCTGAAGTAAGCTAATTTACCGACAAAGGGGTCGGTGGCAATCTTGAAAGCTAAGGCGGCGAACGGCTGAGCATCTTCAGGCTTTCGCTCAATCTCGTCACCTGACTTTGGATTAGTGCCCCAGGTGCTGCCACGGTCCAGTGGGCTTGGCAAAAGGTCAACCACCATATCAAGTACTTTCTCAACGATAACTCCTCGTCCATCGCCGCCAGTTACCGGGAAAAAGTTGCCAGATAAGGTAGCGGTTCGAATAGCCTGTTTGATTTCTTCAATACTCAAACCATCTTCGCCAACTTCAAAATACTTCTCCAACATTTTTTCGTCTTCGGCGACGGCGTTTTCAATTAACAGACTGCGATATTTTTTGACTTGATCAGCCATGTCAGCTGGGATTTCGCTCTCAACTAGTTCGTGATCGGTGAACTCTTTATAGGTGTAGGCTTTCATAGCTACTAGGTCAACAACACCATTAATGGCCTGCTCAAAGCCTATAGGCAAGTGAATTGGGAAAGCATTTTTACTCAGGCGATGATGAATAGACTCGAGTGATTTATAAAAATCTCCGCCTGTCTGATTGATCTTGTTTATAAAACAGATGCGTGGCACACCGTATTTAGTAGCCTGGCGCCAAACGGTTTCAGATTGGCTCTCCACGCCCATTTTGCCGTCAAAGACTACACAGGCACCATCTAATACACGCAATGACCTTTCAACTTCAACAGTGAAGTC
>CAZWRJ010000032.1:0-2461 GCA_964636215.1 uncultured Candidatus Saccharibacteria bacterium
GGTATCAATACTGTGTTTAAGACAAACTTATTTACGTTGTTTACTTGATCGACTACGGAGCACACTAACCACGATAGGTTACCGGCGTCACAAGTTGGTTGAGCCGTGTTGCCTCCACTGGCTCCCGGCGGGTTCTTCTGCAGGTCTGGTCTGTTGCTTATATCGCCAAGATTAACTTTTAGCGGGAAAACGTTGGAGGTGACGTTACTGCAACTGTTACCGGCTTTGTTGACCTCTTGATAACTGCCCGAGCTACCAGAAATATTGATATTATCTGCGCAACCGTCAGGATCGGTTTGGCGCACGTAAAGCTTAGAAGAGTTATCAAAAGTAAAAACGGTGCCTCCATCACTGGTGCTAGGTATTAGGCTATTGCCTAGCTTATAGTAGTCAATAACTGAATTTTCGGTGTTTTGAACAGTGTGTACATCACCCCATTTTTCGTACTGGTTATCGTTTAATAGATCGTAGTTTCCAGCTGCTTGGAAGTTGCAGTTTCCGGCGTTGCGTTCGTTGACCTCAAACCTAATCGCTCCCCGCAGCGGCTTTTGGGGTAATATCAACGGATCAGTATAGGTATAATAACCTTCACTTGATGCTGCAAAAAGCGAATAGCCATCAAGACTAGGGCTATCTGAGGCGTCAAAGTCTGGGCCGTTTTGATAACCAAAGACCAAGGCATAGCTGGTGCAATTGTCGGTCTTGGCAGAGTAAACCATAAATACCCCGCCGGAGCCCCCGGTAAGACTGCCGTTGTCGATCCACGAAGTCACGTAGTTAAATGAGAAAGGCTGGGTAACGTGCTTATAGCCAATGCTCTTGGGATCATCAATCTGGATCACCGACGAGTCAACCCAGTGATTTGTGCCAGCAGCCAGTACTTTTGGTCCCAGTATGAGTGGCGATAAGAGGGCGGTAACAATAATCAGTAACCCGCCTATGGCTTTTAACATAAGCTTATTGTATTTTAAGTAGCCGAATTAAAAAATAGCTGCTGCTATGCGCCGGTATTTATAGATAAGTACGTTTCAAGAACGTTATCTTGAGAAACTACCCATTCGGTTGTGCCGTTATCGTTTCTGGGCAGATAAACGAATTGGCGCTTTTCTTCCTGGTATAGCTTGCCGTTTGAGTAAGCTTGCCATAAAAAGGTGATAGTCTTTTGTGCATCGCCATTCATATTACTTTCTTCTGGAATCACCTGCCCCGCTAGGTCTATGTGAAAAGTTTTTCCGTATTGATCTGCTTCGTTAAGTAGAGCGTCGGAATAGTTGCCATTTCCCCATACGTAGTAGTCAAGATAGATTTGTGCCTGTTGTCTAGAGTCGCTGTTAAATAGATTTTCACGATTGGTCAAAGTCTGATCAAGCAAAACTTGAGGCTCGTTTGTCTCAGTCTGCAAAACCGGTGCTGTCGTATCGCCCTCAACCGTAATATAAGCATTAGCGCCGTTTCTATTTCTAGGGTAGTCCAAGCCTATCTTCCCGACCGTATAACCGCTCGGAACGACATTGCCCCCTGCTGTTATAGGGCTAGAGTTTGGTCCAATACCAGGGGTTTTACCAATGATTACGGGTGCGCCTGGAGACCTTAGGGCTTCGGTTGGGTTGTGCCGTCCTGCAACTACAGCGCCAGCACCGCCAGCGGCCGCTAAAGCTGTAATTCCGGCAGCGAATTTCATCAGCCTTGTTTTATATAATGGAACTTTCGGTCTTTGGACAACCTCTAAACTGGCTTGGATGGTTCTTGGTTCAAGATTGTGAGCAGCTGAACTCATTATACCCTAGTTATACCCGAATTAATCAATTTTGTCAATAAGATGTTTGCTTTTATACCCTTATTGTAATACCTGTTACCCCCTAGTACAATCGATATAGCTTAAGCGTACTAAACACGTGATACAATCTAAAATCAAAAATCTGTCACTAATTCCTATACTTATTTTTTTAGTTACCGTCTCAGTCACAAAGATTGATACTGTCACTGCTGCAAGTACTCCGCCAAACTCAAAACATAGTGTCGAGGTGCCTGATCCGAACGACCCTTCAAAAAAAATCAAAGTCTGCGAAGACGAAGTTGTTCTTAATGGAACAACGTATCACTATCAGTTGTTGTCAATACCTCTTCAAAACGGAGATGATTGTATCAAGGAAAGTGTTGCAAGCGAACCCCTTGCAGATAACCCAATATTTATATACTTGCGCAGCATTATCCAATTCTTGAGTGCTGGGGTTGGTGTAGTCGTGGTGTTGATGCTGATTATTAGTGGTATACAATACACCACGTCGTCTGCTAATCCCCAGGCACTGCAGGCGGCCAAAAAACGAATGGCCAATGCCATCATCGGCCTATTGTTATTTATTTTTATGGTCGCTATCCTAAACTTTTTAATACCTGGAAAGTTGATTTTATGATAGATGGACTAAAATTATTCGGCGCAGCTTCAGATTGCGCCAAAAAT
>CAZWRJ010000033.1:0-1872 GCA_964636215.1 uncultured Candidatus Saccharibacteria bacterium
AAAACCGCATGGAAAACATTACCGGTCATGGTTGGCGTAAGTTGATGCGTGCCAGAGAAGAATTTACCTACAGAATGCATGAACTTCCACCATCAATGCCAATCTTTGAGTTTCTACAAAAACATTTAGGTGTCGATGATACAGAAATGTTTGGCAACTACAATATGGGTGCTGGATTTGCCTTGTATGTTGCAAAGGACGAAGTTAAAGAGACGGTTAGCATTACTCGGGATGTAGGATATGAAGCATTTAAGGCCGGTGATGTAGAAAAGGGCCCAAAAAGAGTAATTGTTGAGCCTAAAGGCATGGTATTTGAAGAAGATACATTAGGCGTTCGGTAAGATTAGCTATCTATGGATGGGATTTTGTTGGTGGATAAGCCGAAGGGGTGGACGAGTTTTGATGTGGTGGCCAAAGTCCGCGGCATCTTGAAACAGTCAGGAATTGTCAAACCCAAAATCGGGCATACAGGAACTCTAGATCCACTTGCCACGGGGTTGTTGGTGCTGGTTGTGGGTAGTTACACCAAAAGAGCAGGTGAGTTCTCTAAGCTCGATAAAACTTATGAAGTCACCATGAAATTGGGTGAAACCAGTTCAACTGGCGACGCGGAGGGCGAAAAGACTAAAATAAGTGCTCAACAGCCATCGGAATTAGAAGTTAAGCATATGGTTGAACAATTTATTGGTGAAATAGACCAAATTCCGCCCGCTTTTTCGGCCATAAAAGTCAGTGGCCAAAGAGCCTATAAGCTGGCCCGCGCTGGCAAGGAAGTAAAACTAGAGCCGCGCAAAGTCAAAATCAACGAAATGACAGATGTGAAATATAACTATCCAGAAGTTAAATTTATTGCCAAAGTCTCATCCGGCACGTATATTCGCACTCTCGTAGAAGACATTGGGAAGAAACTAGGCACAGGTGCTTATATGAACAACCTCCGCCGCACCCAAGTCGGCGAATTTTCAATAAACAACGCCTTGATAATTAAAAACACTGATGCCGAAACTATCCGAAGCAGCCTAGTCGTTACTGCCTAATACTCTGTGATACTATGAACCCATGAGAGAGAAGGGCCCGGAACAAAGAGGTTTCGTTGCAGCCACTTTACTTACAATTGGTCTAGCTGCTGGTAGTCTGGCAGTTTCTAATAGCCCTGAAACGCATGCTTCTCCTCCTGTTGGTATTGAACAATGCAAAGACGCAGCAAATGG
Organism: uncultured Candidatus Saccharibacteria bacterium; assembly: GCA_964636215.1. Lineage (GTDB taxonomy): Bacteria > Patescibacteriota > Saccharimonadia > Saccharimonadales > CAZJQT01 > CAZWRJ01. Next base: position 1,212 of record CAZWRJ010000033.1, read on the forward strand.
TCATGCTTTTCTCGAAACGCATCCAAATTGGGAAAAATCTTCTGCCGGAGTACTTAAGATTAAATACTTAACTAGTCCCTATGAGTATCAAACACACAATGTCTTTAACTTTCCTGAGTTATTTGCCGAAAAAGGTATTAAGGTCGTAAATAAAATTCCACCCAGACCATATTATTATCATGATGATCCAAGTGAGCAAGTTGAAACAACATACCGAGCCTTGGCAATAACACCTATAAAAATAGTTGAAGCAGCTGGCTTGCGGGAGTTAGTAGTGGCTGATGACGTCAAGACCTATAAGATTGAGGGTAACCGTTTGGTGCTTGGCAAGGACGGCATCTCATACTATTTCCAAGATGGTTTAGCCGATATGCTTCTTACCAAGTATTGTGGTCAAGCTGGCACGGCTGAGCTACTACGCGATTATGAAAGAATTACCAGAAATGCCGGTGATTCATATAATCCGAATGTATTTCCTGACGAAGGCATGTCTAAGCTTGCTGTCAAACGTCGAGGAGATTGGTATATTACCCACGGCGGCAACTTCTTATATCCTGATAGTTCAAGAAGTCCTCGGCAAGATCTGGTTACAAACATAGCTCAGGCGCTGGGTGGTCTAAGATTCGGTCGTGATGCTACTGAAGGCACAGCTGTAGGCGAT
>CAZWRJ010000034.1:0-1837 GCA_964636215.1 uncultured Candidatus Saccharibacteria bacterium
CGGTGAAATCAAATTGCCTATTTGGGACAGTCTGGAGTCGGACATAACTTAAGCATTATTGTAACATTGCTCAAGCCGAATTTTAGATGATTAGTTGGCGTCTAAGAATTCTTGTGGTGGTTGTGTTCGTGCGGTTTTGGTACAAAGGTATGAGGCTTTGGCACAAACGCATGCTCTTTGTGGCCACGAGGTTGATGAGGTTTGTGCCGCTCGACATGAGGCTTTGCTACAAAAGTATGCGGTTTGTGGTTTGGATTATGTGTTTTGGCCTGCGCCACTGCCGGAGCACCAGCCATTAAAAGCGTTGCAAGACCACCGATTAAAAGTTTACGAACTATCATTCAATCTCCTTCATTGCTCACAATGCAAGCCATATACTTATATCATTTTTTCTAATTCTATACAACGCAATCGGTGTTATATGCCCTACTGCTTCCAACTAAATCAAGTCTAGTTGGAACTGATTGGTGTCTATCATAACGAAACCTCGTGTTTGGTAGAGCCTGTGCGCGGCCTGTCTATCGTCATTGGAATTTAATGCAACTCGCTTAACGCCAAGGGCCCGGAACCAGTCTATGGCAAGATCCAGTACGGCGCCTGCATGACCTTGCCGAAAGGAGTCAACGTGGGTGGCCACATCATCAACACGGCCACGCAGCTTACCGGCACCATAATCTACATTTACTAGCATCGCACTCTGTATGATGCCTTCGTCATTTCTAGAAACCAAGACATCAGCACTATCGGCCGCAATTGCTAAGGGTATATGTTTTGCTACATCTTCGGGTTGTATTGAACTGAAAGCAGATGAAAATATTTCTTCAAGTCTTACGATGTCGTCAATATCTAATGACGATAAAATTTCAGGGTGTGCTTGCTGTTGGGGTGTCTCTCCAAGCTCAGTCATAAAACTAAAAATACCACAAAAGTGACATTCCGTCAATCTCTGATCACTTTTAGTTTCGGTAAAAGCGGCGTACTACTTCAGCCAAGCCGTCTTCCTCCTGGGAGGCTACGACCTCATCAGCCATTTCAATAAGTTGAGGGTGGGCGTTGGCAACTGCAACCCGATATCCAACGGCCTCAAACAGCTCCATATCGTTAACTCCATCACCAACACCAATCATTTTTGATGCATCAATGGCGTATTTACCAAACAACGCTTCTAAAGCAAAGTGTTTGCGGGCTTCTATATTACCAATATTGATATCAAACTCACCTTCGCCACCACCCCAAGCCGGCGAAAGGTAGGCACTAACGCCGTTAATGTTGAGTAACTGAGCCTTTAAGACTTCAGCAACGTCTAAGGGTATGTCTTTTAAGAAAGCTGCTGATGTAGCACGAGCTTCTTGTTCTCTAGCCGTGCGGAAACTATCTAGCCCATCTCCTGCAATGTAGAGCTGATAAGGATAAGTCCTCCCAATATTAATAATGTCTGTCATTTGGTCTTCAGATAACAAACGTTCCCACCAGGATTCTCCAGTTTGTGAATCAACAATCAAGGCACCGTTTGCTATAACACTTTCATGTCGCAAATCCAATGCACGGGTAATAGGTAAAGCGGCTTCAAGCGTGCGACCGGTGGCTGCAATCCCTATAACTTCTTTAGGCAAAGCAGCGAATGCATCTCGCAAGGTTTGGGATTCAACACTTTGGGCTCCATTGGGTACCGCAGTTTTATCAATATCAAAAACGAAACCATCAAACTCAGTCATGTAAGATTAAAGTACCACAAAAGTGGAGTTTAGTCAATCATAGCTCCCTGTAGTGATGGAGGTTAGGGCTATTGTTCTGGGCTGTTTTCAAGTAAGTGACGTAACAAATCGGCCTCTGTAGC
>CAZWRJ010000035.1:0-1750 GCA_964636215.1 uncultured Candidatus Saccharibacteria bacterium
CCATATGGATTCTAACTCCCCACCCGAAAGAGTTTCAGACATTTCTAACCTCATTAAAACTACTTAAGACGTATCCTAGCACCAGACCCTACAACCTGGCAATGCGCGTTACTCTTTACCTGTTTGGGCTATACTTTTAGCAATGGTTGAAACAAGACTGATTAAAAAGCACATTGCCAAGAGACTATCACCGCTTTACATTGCCGCGTTTTTTCAAAGTTTTGTACTTTGGTATGCCATTGAAAAATTATTCTTAACAACTATTGGTTTTAATAACGCAGCTATTGGTTTCATGGTTGCACTTTGCTCAGTAGTAATGCTGGTGGTTGACGCGCCTTCAGGCATTTTAGCCGACAAGTGGAGCCGTAAAGGTGTGTTGATGCTCGCGAGCATGGTGCTAGCCCTCAGTTCATTAATAGGAGGTCTAAGCCACGGGGTAGGGGTGTACTTGATTGCTGCGGTTCTGTGGGCAGCGGCTGCGGCTTGCTACTTTGGTCTGTACGATTCAATCATTTACGATACCTTGAGCGAAGAGGTGCAAGAGACTAAACTGTACGAATACTTTCTGGGGCGCTTACAGTTAGTAAATAGTGTCGGACTCATATTGAGCGGTTTGACAGGAGCTTTCATTGCATCAAATACTAGCCTAAGATCAACATATTTTCTTAGCATATTCTTTGTTCTTCTTTCCATTTTTGCGCTAGCCAAATTTCGTGAGCCAAAACTTCACAAAGCCTGCGAGTCATTTTCTCTAACATTTGCAGCTTAATTTGCTTCACGCCGGGATGTCTATAAAAATTATATTGACGCGTCAAACCATCGCTTGGTATAGGGTCAAATATTCCAAAACCCATAGCCTCAAAAGCGCTATATATTTCAACCTTGTTCTTGGCTTCCCAATCGTGCTTAGTTGCCACGTAATCACCGCCCTCGGCTTCAGATATCAAACCTCTAGGCAATCTGAGTGTCTCAACGTCAGTTTCATAAATATATTTGACACCGTCTCTTATCAGTTCCGATGCTGGTAGCTGACGGTAGCTTGATGGATCAGGTTCAGGCGATTCATGCGTTAACATAGCCATATAGTATCACATTATGTCAATAATTGCAAGTATGTAATTAAAGCTTGTTAACTTTTATGAGCCCTCAGTTTGTTGATGAATTTTATCTAGAGCTTCAGACAAGAGTATGCCTAATTCCCGGTTTCCCGTTTCACCGCCCAATGCTTGATCCATAAAGCCAATCGCTACGTCTTGGGCCCTTTTAGCATTTTCAAAAGTACGCCCACCTTCGAGTGCTTGGACTTCAAATGACATTGGGTCATCAGTTGCGCGCAAGGCATCAACGGATTTCTGGGCAGCGCCGGCACCTTGGCCATGATCGAATCCACCAGGATAAAACGGCTTGAAACCAGTCAGAAGATTCACATCTGTGTTTATGCTGCTCGTAATTGCTAGTTTCATAGGGCGACCGTCCCAGTAGTCGAATCTAAATACAACCTCATCAGGTGCGTCATATTCGGTTTCAACAATCATCTGGCCGATGTTGAAGCCACGTCTTAGTAGGTCTGCGTCAGCGCTAAGCGCTTCCGTCATTGCCTCGTGTAGCTCATCTACATATTCAGCCGAGATAGGTTGAGCATCTATAAACCCAAGGCCTTGGGGCGCGCAGTTTTGTTTAAGTGCTATAAGGACATGATCAGCCATAAGGTCTGCAATGTATACGCTGCCTTCAGCTCTTGCAGCTTCAT
>CAZWRJ010000036.1:0-1584 GCA_964636215.1 uncultured Candidatus Saccharibacteria bacterium
CACGCTTGTCCTGAAGACCCAGTTTCTTCTCGGTATATACTTCGGCTGGTAAGCCATGGCAGTCCCAGCCCCAAACACGCTCTACCCGCTTACCCTTCATAGTCCAATATCGAGGCATAGCATCTTTAATTATGCTGCTTAATAGAGTGCCAAAGTGTGGTGCGCCAGTGATAAAGGGTGGTCCGTCATAAAAAACGTAGCTATCCGCCTCTGGGCGTTGCTCCACAGACTTCTCAAAAATTTTATTATCGCGCCAATAATTGACTAGGTCTTTCTCGTAGTCTATAGCTTTGCGCCTGGTGTTAGCCTTGAATTTCATTCTTACCTCTTAAAATAATAAATCATCTCTGGGCTACCGGATCCCAAATTGGGAGGTACCATCCGGTTTCCTTCGAGATGATCTCAAAAGCACTCATTTTAAGCTGTAACGGGCTTTCCCGGTGAGGTCTAATATCCCCAGTAGTTGCTGGATTTCTTCCCACTCCATTGCGGTTGATAGCCGCTCTAACGGATTGATTTGACTATAACTGATTAAGCTAACAGATGCAACTAATCCTGGCCGGAATAGTAGGCTAGCTCATTCATAAGTGGGAACTCGCCTACCCAACTTTTTTGCAGTTGGCCGTCATTGTTTAGTGCCAATACCGCTGGGTACTGCATAACATCGTATAGTTCGGCTTTAGAGGTGCCCTCACGACTATCTACATCAAGCACTTCGACCTTTCGAGTAGGCTGTTCATGAATAAAATCATGTACGTATTCCTCTACTTTACGGGAATGCTCTGATTTAGGCCGGTAAAGAATAATAACCTTCACAATTGTAAGTTTAGCATAAACATTTATGCTCAGAAATTAGCTAAATTTTATGCAGGTCTTTACTCGGCTAGTTTAACTGCAGCCGGTGGTTGAGCCGCAAGCGGTGCAGACATAGCAGCTGCCAGCGCGCTGAGTTTGGTTGCCGCAGTTATAGCAAATTGGAGCTGTATCATCCTTACTAGAGACTACATTTTTAGATGTATTTAGAGATGTAACTTTGGCTTCGGCTACTTTTTTAGGTGTTGAGTTTTTAGCAACATTTTCTTCCACTTGAATATTTTGTGGCACAGCTACTTCTGCTGTTTCAATTGGTAATTTTTCTTGTTCTAGTGGCATGTCGTCAATTGAAGCCAGGCCTAGTTCAAGCCGATCATCAAACGATAGATAGGTCATAGCTAAACGGCGGAACATGTAGTCTAGCAGTGATGAGGCTGTTTTAATTTCTGCGTCATCAGTAATGCCTGACGGTGCAAATGACATGTGAGCCATACCCTTCACATAGGTCTTGAGTGGTACGCCGTACTGTAAGCCATAACTTATAGCCCGGCCAAAGGAATCCATTAACCCAGACATAGTGGAGCCAATTTTGGCTATACTGATGAATAGTTCGCCTGGAGTACCATCTTCAAACTCACCAACCGTAAAGTAGCCATGTAGACCACCTACCGTAAATGAAAAGGTTTTGGCGTTGCGAACCTTTGGCAGATCACGGCGTACTGCACCTTTTAGGATTATCTTTTCGTTGATAGCTTCAGTAGTTGTAGCTGG
>CAZWRJ010000037.1:0-1556 GCA_964636215.1 uncultured Candidatus Saccharibacteria bacterium
TGGTCTGTTGCTCCCAATTTAAAAACCTACTCTGAAGAGTAGGCCACTGCTGTCAAGTCTAGCAGAAGCTAACACTTATGGCAAGATTGATTTTAGTTAGCTCGCCGGCTCGATTCGTGGTTTATAAGATTTGAGTTTCTGCCGCAGCTCTTTTACGTTTGGAATTTGCTTTGTCATGTAGCCCCAATATTCCGGTCCATGATTCAAATACCTGGTATGCGCAAGCTCGTGAAGTATTACATAGTCAATCAAGTCCCAAGGAAGTTGTATAAGGAAAAAACTAAGGTTTATATTCTTCTTTGTTGAGCAACTACCCCATCTGGAGGTCAGTTTTCTTATCCTTAATCCGTTATATGGAAGTCCGTACTTCTGGCTTATATGCTCTACTCGTGATGGCAAAAGCTGCTCAGATTGTTTTTTTAGAGCTCTCTCGCTGGCTTTAATTAGCCGCGACTGGACGCGTGAATCGTCAATAGAGAGATCTGATTTAGCGACTATAGTGTCGGGGCCAATCCGAATATCCGCCACTCCATTCCTGGGGTTGGCTTTATGGATTACTAGATTATGAATCTTACCGATTCTATCGCCGTGTTTTAGTATCGATCTCCCCTGTTCTTGTAGATGTTGCTGTATCCAACTCCGTTTTGACTTCACGAACAGTATCCCGGCTTCGTAGGGCGTCCAGTATGGCATACTGACCCTAACTTGGCCGCTGGAGTTAACGCTCAAGCGTAGGTTAGAGGCTCCTTGGCGTTTGGCTAGGGTAACTTCACCAATTCCGGATATATGCACTAGGCGCTGAGCCATTAGTCAATGGAAATGTTACGCCTATTCATATCTACCCTGCCGGCGTGTAGGTTAGGCACCAGATTGACCAGCCCAGGTTTGGCTACATGGCCTTGGACGGTGCCGGCAGACACTAACCCCGACTGAAAAAGCTTGTTTAAAATGGCGTTTTTTTGGCTGGAATAGGTGTGTTTGCCACTAATGACGACGTAGTCCTCGTTTTCCGGGTTTTGCATTAAAGCCATCTGTCGCTCGAATGAGTTTTTACTCTGGTCTTCAGAATACTTGTCATCGAGAGTGCGTCGGTCTCGCCTTTGTGTTCGTAAAAAGGCGTTTTCTGGGTCTATCTGCAGCCAAATAAACATATATTCGGCTTTGTGGCTCCTTGCGAGTTCTCTAAGTTGGCGTCTTTGGCCAGGGCGCATGGCATTGATGTCATAAATTACGCTTACACCGGTATTGAGAAACTCCCCAGTTATATAGTTCATCAAATGAGTAACGACGTTATTTTCTTGGGCGTCGTAGCGTGGCTTGCTAAAAAGTTCATGTCTTATGTGGTCGGCACTTATTCGTGCGACAAATAAATCATGTTCGAGGTTTCGGGCCAGGTAAGTCTTTCCGGCACCAGGGTAACCGTACATGCTGAACAAAACCGGTTTATTTAAGGTAGTCTTAGGCATTATTTACGATACTAACACCTCTGTATCATCAATCAAAGTAAATATGGTTATTATGGCAGGGGCACGTGGAATCGAACCACGATCTAGGGT